>NZ_JAUEPD010000001.1:0-875461 GCF_030403525.1 Pseudomonas sp. WAC2 | reverse complement strand
TTTCCGAACTCAGAAGTGAAACGATGCATCGCCGATGGTAGTGTGGGGTTTCCCCATGTGAGAGTAGGTCATCGTCAAGCACCTATACCCAAAACCCCCAGGCCTAACCGCCCGGGGGTTTTGCTTTTGCGGCAGGAAATAAAGGCGATGGGCTTTCCTGCGTGGCTTATAAGAGCTGCTTATTTGCTGCCACCTGTCTCTCCGCCTGGTTTGCGGATCAGGGATAATGCCTGGTTGGCCGAGGCGATGCACTTCTTGGTATCACCTGCTTGTTGATGCTTTACCGCCTCTTCATGAAGCTCTTTGATACGTTGCACCTGGACATTGGAGTCTGTTGCGGTAGCGGTTGCCATTGATGGTGTGGTTTTCATGGCGTCATCAATTTTTTGCAGCTGAATAGCGCAAAGATCTTCAGCAAAAACAGGTGAAGCCATTAGGGCAGCTACGGCAGCTACTAAAGCGGTGCGTTTCATAGACATCTCCTTGAACATGAATGACGTAAGCGAATTTCCAGGCTAAGTCAGAAGGACCTTGCTGGCTCCATTAAAGGACTAACCAGCCTCATACGAGTGGACTGCTATCGGCCGCTTACGTTTCATTTATCTTTTAAAGAAATACTTCAAATACCTTTACAGAAGCGCGCTCCAAACCGCTATGTAAGTTAAGCATCTTCAATTATTAGGACGACCAAATCCTTGGGACCATGTGCGCCGTACGCTAGTACTTGTTCTATGTCAGCGGTTTTGGATGGTCCGGAGATGAGCAATGCATTGGTAGGCATACTTTCCGGCCACTGGTATTTGTCGTGAAACGTATAAAGGTTGTCTTCGATCTTGCTGGCCTGCAGGAGAGCAATGTGAACGGGTGGAACCAGACTCATTAGTCGAGGTTCTTCACGGGTTGGCCAGAGCACTAGGCTACCTGTTGCTGCTATGGCTCCGAGCGTCCCCGTTAAGCTGGCTGGGGTCTCGTTGAAGAGTTCCGCTTTCCATTCCTCAATTGGGCGGTCATAGGCCTTGAGAAAAGGAAGTCCCGCTTTATCTTTCCAATAGGCCGTAAGCTGGTCGCCATGGGGTGTCTGAGGGGCTATAAGCAGGCTAGGAATTTGTTTGTCGTGAAGAAGTTGTTCGACCAGTGCGGGCCAACGTTCTTTTGTGGTGAGGTGTATCTCTGTATGAACCGCCTCCATAAGTGCTCGTAGTCGACTGATGCGCTCCTCAGGCGCATAGCTCCAGGGTTGGGTTACTAGTGATACGTCATAGTCATCTTTTACAGGCGTTGTGCCAGCCAAACTTTTCCGAAGTTTGCCTAAAATATTGCTGCGGGCACTCATGCTTTGTCCTCCCCTAGGTGATCACGAGCCAACTCGTGAAGTGATCTCGAGGCAGGCTTGGGCGCAACATGGTGCTCACTCCATGGCCCAACATTTCCGGGAGTAAGATTTCGAAAGCGTGTTGCGAGGTAGGCAAAAGATTTATAGAGCGTTGGGGATGTGTAGAGTGTCTTCCAGCCTTTCCAGGTCAGTCTTTCACGCGGAGAGAACTTGCTGCCTTGGCCGCGCATGAGATAAGGGGTGGCTTCTGGCGGTTTAACATTTTCTTCTCGTAGCCGGCGTAATAGCGCAGGAATGGGGATTTTTACAGGGCAAACTTCTCCGCAGGCGCCACACAGCGATGAAGCACTGGGATGGTCCGGTGTGTTTTCTAACCCTAGCAAGTGTGGCGATATGATCTTTCCGATAGGGCCAGGATATACCGTGCCGTAGGCGTGTCCGCCGATACGGGTATAAACCGGGCAGTGATTCATGCAGGCGCCACAGCGAATGCAGTTAAGTGTCTGTCGCAACTCTCCATCGGCAAAAGCCTGGCTACGCCCATTGTCTAGAAGAACAAGATGTACCTCCTTCGGGCCATCTCGCTCATTGGACTTGCGTGGGCTTGAGATCATATTCACATAGGTAGTTATCGGCTGGCCTAATGCTGAGCGTGTCAAAAGCGATAGCAACGGCACGACGTCACGCAGGTTTTCCACAACTTTTTCTATTCCAGTGACAGCGATATGTACGTTAGGAACGCTTGTGGACATGCGGCCGTTCCCTTCGTTTTCAACAAGCAGCAGAGTGCCTGTTTCAGCTACTGCGAAGTTAACGCCTGATATGCCGATATCTGCTTCGAAAAATTTTTGTCGTAATACGCGCCGGCCCGTTTGAATCAGTTCATCGATATCTGTGGTGTATTCGGTGCCAAGGGTGTTACTGAATAGTGAGGCCACCTGGGCAGCATTCATGTGAATCGCAGGCATGATGATATGCGAAGGTTTCTGCCCGGCCAGCTGAATGATGTACTCACCCATGTCTGACTCAAGGCATTCTATGCCTTGCTTTTCCAGCACATGGTTCATGTTCATCTCTTCACTGACCATGGACTTTCCCTTGATCAGGCGTGTGGCCTTGTGTGCCTCGGCGATGGACTGAACGATAGCGTTGGCTTCGTCTGTCGTTTCTGCCCAATGAACCTGAATACCGTTGCGTGCCAGGTTGGCTTCCAGCTTTTCAAGGAGGTCAGGCAACTTAGAAAGCGCCCGTGCACGAATGCGATTGCCCATTTCTCGTAGCCGCTCACGCTCATCAGGATCACTCATGATGGCCAGGCGTTTGGTCATCAGTGAATCCATGGCAACACGGAAATTACGGCGTAGCTGCTCATCGTTCAGCGCTTGGCGCGCTCGCGTCTTGAAGGGGGGGGTGGGAATCTCCAGCGCGGGAATTCGGGTCATCTGGTTCATACGCTATCTCCGGTTCGCTGCCAGATGAAACTGGCAAGATGCTGCCCACGCAATGTAGCGTTCTGCTTTTCCAAGGCACCATTGATGTTCATCAGGCACCCGCAGTCAGCGGTCACGATTTGAGCAGCACCCGATTCCTGAAGAGCACGTGTCTTGTCTGCCACCATGGCACCAGAGATATCTGGCATACGGACCGAGAAAGTGCCGCCAAAACCGCAGCATTCGCTTTCATGGTCATGATCCACCCGTTGGACCGCCTCTAGCTGAGCGAGTAAGGCTCTGCCATGGATGTGTGTATTCATCTCGCGGCGTGCGCTGCAGGAGGTATGAAGTGCAACCTTGGTAGGCGCCCCGCGATCCTTGAGGTCAATTTTACAAACGTTGAGCAGGAATTCGGCCAATTCATAGGTTCGGTCGGCCAGTGCTTCGATTTGACGAAGCGTAGCAGGCTCATGTTTGAACAGTTCCGAATAGTGATGACGAATCATGCCTGCGCATGATCCCGAAACAACAACCAGCGGCCAGTCCTGACGGAACAGGCCCAGCTGTGCTCGTGCGACTTCGCGTGCTTCATCGGTATAACCGGAAGTATAGGCAGGCTGCCCGCAGCAACTTTGACCTTGGGGAAAATGGACCGTAATACCTTCACGCTCCAACAGACGGATACTGTCCATGCCTGCTTCTGGATAAAACAGATCGACAACACAGGTACCGAATAAATAAACGTGTTGCGGCTTCTGCGCGGGGTATTCCCGCTGCTTTGGAATGGGTGGCGCGATGCGGGTGGCATTGGGCGCTGCGTTATAAAAAAGCTCACTCATTCAGGCGTCTCCGGGTTTGCCCGGTTATCCATCCTGTGGGATGGGGTTATGGCAGTGCCGGGACGAGCCCGGCACCGGTGTCTTGACGGCAATTTCTTAATTGGCCTTTATCTGTTAGTGAAGGATCATGCCGGTGAGTACATAGGCTTGGACCAGCGTGATAAGGCCTACAATAGTGGCGAAGATCAGGCTGTGTTTCAGGGTGAAACGGAACAGGTCAGATTCTTTCCCAACCATGCCGGTAGCAGCACAGGCAACGGCAATCGACTGTGGTGAGATCATTTTGCCTGTTACGCCACCGCTGCTGTTAGCCGCAACCAGTAGGGTGTCCGATACTCCAATTTGATGCGCAGTGGTGGCCTGTAGGGAGCCGAAGAGAGCGTTTGAAGAGGTATCCGATCCTGTTAGAAAAACCCCCAGCCAACCGAGAAATGGTGAAAAGAATGGGAAGAGCGCTCCTGTTCCCGCCAGTACCAAAGCGAGTGTTGTCGACATGCCGGAATAGTTGGTTACGAACGCAAAGGCCAGCACCATGCCAATCGAAAGGATTGGCCATCGCAATTCCACCAGCGTTTCTTTGAATGTGAACAGTGCTACGCCAGGCTTGATCTTGAGGATTGCCATGGAGATAAGAGCCGAAATCAGGATCGCTGTACCTGTGGCAGAAACAGGATCGAATTTGAAGACCGCAGCTATTGGAGTAGGGTCTGTCGCAATCGGTGCAGTCTTGAGAACAAGCTTGTCCAGGAACGGCACCGAAATATTAATGACCAGACTGTAGAGTGAGCCACCTGCGACAAACATTGCTTTGAAGGGTTTGAGTGTCCAGACGGTAACCAGCGCGGTCAGGATCAGGAAGGGCGACCAGGCTTTGATGATCTGTCCCAGTGTATAGGGCGAAGGTGTGCGGTTGCCTGGTGCTCGGCCAAAGCCGGGGCCGCCGCCCAGGGTTGCTGCCCCGCCTGCACTGACCCCGACCACCTCTTGGGCGACGGCGTGACGGCTTTGACGCAGCTTCAGGTAGGCGGTCAGCGAAGCCATGCTGAACAGGGCCGAGGTGATGTCGGGTAGCTCAGGGCCAATGTAGTTCGAGGTAAAGTACTGGGAAACGGCAAAGCTGCTACCGCATACGAGGGCTGCCTGCCAGGTTTCACGCAGACCACGCATGCCATCCATCATGGCCATGAGCCAGAAGGGGACCAGTAGAGACAGCAGTGGAAGCTGGCGACCGGTCATGGCGCCCAGTTTGAAAGCATCAATGCCGGTTACCTGGCCCGCTACGATTGTTGGAATACCTAGAGCGCCGAATGCAACCGGGGCGGTATTGGCAATCAGGCATAGACCTGCCGCCTTGAGCGGATTATGTCCCAGACCCACCAACAGGGCTGCGGTAATGGCGACGGGTGCGCCAAAGCCTGCGGCGCCTTCAAGAAAGGCGCCAAAGCAGAACCCGATAAGCAGCACCTGCAGACGTTGGTCATCCGTAATGGAAAGGACTGAGCTGCGGATGACATCGAACTGACCGCTTTTGACGGTCAGTTTGTAGAGAAAAACCGCTGCGACGATGATCCAGGCGATTGGCCATAGGCCATAAAGGAATCCATACCCGGCCGCTGCCAGCGCTTTTTCTACCGGCATCCGGTAGACCAGAATGGCAATACCAAGGGATAGCGCCAGGGTAATGGTTCCGGCGAGATGGCCCTTCATGCGAAAGACAGCCAATGCAAGAAAGAAAAACACGATAGGGACAAGTGCCGCCGTCGCGGACAAGCCCAGACTGCCAAGCGGTGTATACAGCTGTTGCCAGGTTTCCATGTAGAGCTCCCTTGATTGTTGTTGTGTAGGGGGCGGTGCTTTCCGATAGGCTTATCGGTTTCTTAATGTCTAAATTGGTCATACCAATTTACAATGGCTGACAGTTGAGGTTAAAAGTTGCCTGGCAAGTCTGTCAAACCTTGCTTTTTAAGACTTTAGTCTGGATGCGCGAAGGCTGTTTGGCTCAAAATCAACGTCGCCGCTCTGGCAGGCACATCAGAGGATGGAGATGGGGTTCGATCAGGTACGCCAACGTCGTTTGTCGGATGACATCGTCGAACATATTGAAGCGCTGCTTGTTGAGGGTTCACTGAAGGCCGGTGAGCGGTTGCCGGCCGAGCGGGTGCTGGCGGAGCGCTTTGGTGTGTCACGGCCCTCGCTACGCGAGGCGATTCAGAAGCTAGTTGCTCGGGGAGTATTGATCAGTCGCCAGGGCGGAGGTACTTACGTTGCTGCCTCGTTCGGCTCCACGTTTAGCGATCCCTTGCTTCAGTTACTCGAAAGTCGTGAAGAAACACGGCAGGACCTGCTCGAGTTTCGTCACATGCTTGAGGGCTCTTGCGCTTATTACGCCGCCTTGCGTGCGACCGAACTCGATCATCAGCGTTTGACGCAGGCCTTCAAGGCTTTGCAGGACTGCTATGCGCAACCTGAAACGATCTCCCGCTCGGAAGAGGGCTCAGCAGACGCCAGCTTTCACCTGGCTATTGCCGAAGCCAGCCACAACGCTATCCTGCTGCATACCATTCGCGGTCTGTTCGATTTGCTCAAGCGCAATGTAGTGACCAATATCGGCGGTATGTACGCACAGCGTAGCGAGACACGGGATATGTTGATGCAGCAGCACCGGGAGCTGTATCAGGCCATCATCGAGCGGCGTGCTGACGATGCACGAGAAATTGCCAGCCGACACATTCATTATGTGCAGGAAGTGCTGGAAGAAGCACAGGAAGAAGCACAGCGTATTGCACGCTCACAGCGCCGGCAGACGACGGAAGACTTTTCGAAGGTATAAAAAGGCGCTTGGAGCGCCTTTTATTATTTCTGATCCTTGTGCATCGCACGTTGGATCTCTCGATTCGAGTCGCGCTCTTTCTCTGTCGCACGCTTGTCGAATTCTTTTTTACCTTTCGCCAGGGCAATTTCGCATTTGATCAGGTGCTTTTTCCAGTAAATGGACAACGCAACGCAGGCGAAGCCTTTCTGTTGCACTGCACCAAACAGCTTGCCTAGCTCTCGTTTGTGTAGAAGCAGCTTGCGAGTGCGCTGAGGATCGGCAATGACGTGGGTGCTGGCTGTCTGCAGGGGGGTGATGTGGCTACCAAGCAGCCAGGCCTCGCCATCCTTGAGCAGAACATAGCTGTCTGTCAGTTGTGCCTTGCCTGCGCGCAGGCTTTTGACTTCCCAGCCGGACAGGGCAATGCCTGCCTCGAAGCGGGTTTCGATGAAGTAGTCGTGCAGCGCTTTCTTGTTCTGCACGATGGTTCCGGAAGAGATTTTCTTTTGTTTGGCCATAGACGCGCATTATAGGGGAGTCAGTGGGGCAACCGCCATGTGCTTGAGAGGGAGCGGTGAAAGTCGGACAATAGCCAACTTTTTTGAGTACCGATAACTTCAATGGCAAATGATCAGGTTTCCGTGCATGGCGGGTGGGCTAGCCGCTGGGTGTTTATATTAGCCGCGACCGGCTCCGCTGTAGGCCTGGGGAGCATCTGGAAGTTCCCTTATATGACAGGGATTTATGGTGGCGGTGCATTTGTCATTATGTTCCTTGTCTGCATCGCCTTGATTGGCTTGCCTGTCATGTTGGCGGAAACGCTGATTGGACGGCGTGCCCGGCAAAGTCCGGCCAATGCCATGCGTGATCTGGCAGTAGCCGCTGCCCGATCACCAAGATGGTCTTGGGCAGCGCTGGCCGGCATGGTCAATGCCTTGCTCATCCTATCGTTTTACAGCGTCGTTGGCGGCTGGTCGCTTGACTATATTCTTGGTGTCGGCCGTGGCGATTTTCAAGGTGTCGATGGACCTAAAGCCGGTGCACTGTTTGGTGCGTTGACCTCCGATCCCTGGCGAATGACCTTGTGGCACACCCTGTTCATGGTGTTGTCCGCCTGGGTTATTGCCAAGGGGGTGGTGAATGGCCTGGAAAAAGCCTTGCGTATCCTAATGCCGCTGTTGTTTGTGCTGTTGCTGCTTCTGCTGGGCTATAGCATGACAACGGGACATTTCATGGAAGGGCTGCACTTCATGTTCCACTTCGATACCTCGCGGCTTATGGATGGCCTGCTTCCTGCGATGGGGCATGCGTTCTTTTCGCTGAGCGTAGGCGTAGGTTCGTTGATGATCTACGGTGCGTACATGCCGAAGTCCTCTTCCTTGGGCAAAACCGTCGTCGCGGTTGCCCTGCTGGATACATTCGTCTCGCTCCTGGCGGGTGTGGCGCTTTTTCCAATCGTCTTTGCGGCAGGCCTGAATCCTGGTGAGGGACCGGGATTGATGTTCGTGACACTGCCGTTGGCATTCGGCAGTGTGACTATGGGGCAGATCGTGGGTCTGGTGTTCTTTGTGCTGGTGGCGATTGCCGCCTGGACCTCGGCAATCTCTCTGCTTGAGCCGATGGTGGCCTACCTGATCGAGCGCACCCGACTGAGCCGCGTCTGGGTGACTGTCATTCTGGCTTTCATCTGCTGGCTGGTCGGGCTAGGCACAGTGTTATCGTTCAACCTGTGGGAGCAGGCCAAGTTCTTCGTAAGCGAGGCGGGGCACTTCCACTTGTATCAATGGGGCGCTGAAGGCGGGTTGAATTTCTTTGGCGTCATCGACTTTCTGACGTCGCGAATCATGTTGCCGCTCGGCGGTCTGTTCTTTGTAGTGTTCGCAGCGTGGGTAATGGGGCGTGAGCAGGTGAGGGATGAGTTGTCGGTGCGCAGCCCGGCCTTATTCGCTCTGGCGCTTTTCCTGATGCGCTACGTTGCCCCTCTAGGCATTCTCATTGTGTTTGCCGCACAGCTTTGGAATTGAGGTACCAATGACTACGCATATACAACGCTCGGCTTTATTGCCTTACCCCGCCTCGGCGCTCTATGCGCTGGTGAATGACGTGGAGCGTTACCCGGAATTTCTGCCTTGGTGTTCGTCTGCCCAGATACTGGAGCAGGGCGAAAACGAAATGCGTGCAGGATTGACGGTCGCCAAAGGTGGGCTTAGCCAGCAGTTCACGACACGCAATACGTTGACGCCGGATCAATGCATCGTCATGGATCTGGAAAAGGGGCCTTTTAGTCAGCTGCATGGGGTCTGGCAGTTCAAGGCACTGGGTGAGAAAGCCTGCAAGATCTCGCTGGACCTGTCGTTCGAGTATCAGGGCGCTTTGATTCGGGCTACCTTGGGCCCGCTGTTCAATCAGGCTGCAAACACCATGGTTGATGCCTTCTGCCAAAGGGCCAAGCAGCTGTATGGCTGAGCGGATAAATGTCGAGGTCGCGCTGGCCTTGCCAGACGAGCAGGCCCTGATCACGCTAGAAGTTCCGGTAGGTACCACCGTACGTGAAGCCTTGGAGCTGTCCGGAATGGCTGAGCGCTTTCCAAAGGTGCCGATCGATACCTTGGCTGTCGGGCTCTTTGGAAAGGTCATTTCTGATGCAGATGCGCGCGTACTGGAGGCAGGTGATCGGGTTGAGCTTTATCGACCGTTGATTGCAGACCCCAAGGAAGCCCGCAAGCGGCGCGCCGAGTTGGCAAAGGCCAGGAAGGAAGGCGGGGCGGATTAGCCGAGAATAAAAGGCCTTCATATGAAGGCCTTTTTGCCGGGTACTGATTAAAACTTGTAGCCCAGACCTACCATGTAGACCCAGGGATCGATATCGACATCAACCTTTACGCGACCCAGCGCCGAGTCGGCGGTCGCCTTGGTGTCGATATCGGCGTACCAGACGGCGGCGTTGAACAGCAGATGATCCGTTAGCTGATAATCCACGCCTGCCTGAAACGCATAACCCCAGGAATCGTCCAGGCTCAGATTGCTGAAGCCGCCACCGGCTGCCGATTTGCGGCTGCTGGTCAGATCCTCGTCAAAGAAAAGAGTGTAATTGATACCGGCGCCTACGTACGGCTGAATACGGGACTGAGGGTTTAGCGGATAGTACTGAAGCGAAAGGGTGGGCGGCAGCTGTTTGACATCTGCCAGCTTGCCATCCAGAGCGCCCAGGCCTTTTACACCGATCCGATGATTGAATGGCGTTGCGGCCAGCAGCTCGATGCCAACGTGGTCAGTGACCATGTAGGCCGCTGCCAGGCCAAGCTGGGTATCGGAGTCAACAGTGGCCTTGGTCCCTGCAACCTTGCCGCCCGCTGCTGCGGCCGAGATATTGCCGCTGTCTTCATGTGGATCCACAGTCGCTGCGCCAGCACGGATGATGATGTCACCGGCCTGGTGGGCAAGGGCGAGCGGAGAAACAGCGGTGAGGGCCAGCAGGGCGGCGGTTAGGGGCAGCTTGCGCATGATGCACTCCAAAGCATGTTGTTTAGTTGGCTAACGACATGTTAAGGATGAGAGATGCATCATATGTTGACTTGGCTCAACGAAACGCTGATTACAGCGAATAATGAGTTACCTGAGTGGCTTGCATCTGATAACCGACTTCAGCCATGTCCGTACTGGCTGAATCAACATGCAACGTACCTTCTACCCAGTACGGAAGATGTAGCTGGGCCAGTTCAACGCCCTTGGCGCCTTTGACATAGACGATCTGGTTGGACGGAGGCGGAGGTACATGAATGCAGGCACCGTAATAGGGTACTAGCAGGAACTCGGTGACTTCCCCTTCCTCAGTCACCATGATTGGCACGATATAGCCTGGGAGCTTGACCTCCTGACCTTCCAGCGCTTTTACCACGGGAGCATTGGGTGATTGCTGCAAGGCGGCAGGCCCACTTTCATCCAGTGAGCCCTGATGCAAGGGTACAGGTGGCAGAGGCGACGGTGCGCCCTCTGGGATCAGCTCCCCCCAGGAAAGCGCGCGAGGCGCTGCCCAGACGGAAGAGGTGAACAGCAGGGCAAGCACCAGCAGCACGCGATACATGGACGCTCCGGTCTTTGAGGCTATAAGCGAACGGACAGGCCGTCGGCCAGGGATTGACGGTAAGCGCGCCAGGCAGGAACACAGCCCATCAACAGCGCAGCGATCAGGATACCGCCCAGTAACGTCCACTCGTAACGTGAAGGCCATTCCAGAGGCAGATACAGGCCATAATAAGCCTGTACGGGTGCCTGCGCGATAGCAATCGCCACATAGAGAAGGGCAAGCCCGGCCACGACACCTGCCAGTGCCAGCGCGAAGGCTTCGGCTACCAGCAGACTGAAGATATGCCACGGGCGGGCGCCCACCGAACGCAGGATGGCCATCTCTCGCCGCCGCTCATTAAGGCTGGTCAGAATAGCCGTCAGCATGCCGATCAGGCCGGTTAGAACCACAAACAGGGAGACGATGAACAGCGCCTGCTCGGCGGTGCCCATCAGGCTCCAGAGTTCCTGGAGCGCAACACCCGGCAAGATGGCCATCAGCGGCTCTCCCTGGTATTCATTGATGGCACGCTGGAGACCAAAAGTGGCGACTTTACTATTGAGGCCGAGCAGCACGGCGGTGATGGCCTTGGGTGTCAGGTCCATCTGGCGGGCCTGGTCTGCTCTGATCTTGCCTGCGCCACGCGCCGGTGCACCGTTCTGCCAGTCCACATGAAGAGCTTCCATGCCCTCAAGGGAGATATGCAGTGTTCTATCCACGGGCGTGCCCGTCCGCGCGAGGATACCCACTACTGTGAACGGTTTGTCCCCATGCTCGACCAGGCTGATTGTGCTGACTCCATGAGCCAGAACAATATGGTCGCCCAGTTTGTAATGCAGGGCTTGAGCGACTTCGGCACCAAGCACTACATCGTAGATATCTTGAAATGGCTTGCCTTCGCTGAGTGTGAGCGCCTGGTTGCGACCATAGTGGTAATGCTCGAAATAGGCCTGGCTGGTACCCAGCACCCGATAGCCGCGGTGGGAGTCGCCCAGTGAAAGCGGAATGGCCCATTTGACCTTGGGATTTTCGGCCAGCTGGGTATAGCTGTCCCAGCGAATGTTGTTGGTAGCGTTGCCAATGCGAAACACCGAATACAGGAGCAGGTTGACCGCTCCGGAGCGTGCGCCAACCACCAGGTCAGTTCCGGAAATGGTACTGGCGAAGCTGGCCTTGGCCTCGGTGCGAACACGTTCGACTGCCAGCAAAAGGCAGGCTGATAGCGCGATGGCGAATACGGTCAGGAGGGCAGTAAAGCGACGATTGGAAAGGCTGGCAAGTGCCAGGCGAAACAAGTACATCTCACACCTCTGCCGGTCGCGCCGCGCGGTTGAGTTCAAGCAGGGACAGGCTTCGGTCAAAAAGCGGAGCCAATCCCTGGTCATGGCTGACAAAGAGCAGGCTTGAGCCGGCGGCGCGGCATTCGGCGAATAACAGGTTCAAAAAGGCCTCTCGAGTATCGGCATCAAGCGCTGAAGTGGGTTCGTCTGCAATAACCAGTTCGGGTTGACCGATCAGTGCGCGCGCTGCCGCTACACGTTGCTGTTGCCCAATCGAAAGAGCTCCTGCGCGACGCTGTCCCAAGGTACGCTCACCCAGCCCCAGAGCGGAAAGCAGGGCACGCGCCGCTTCTGCTTGGCTGCCATGGCGCTCTTTGGCGCGCTGCGAGCGCAGGGCCGAAAAATGGCAGGGGAGTTCGACATTCTCCTGAACGGATAGAAAGGGCAGCAGGTTGAACTGCTGAAAGATATAGCCGGTATGGTCGACGCGGAAGTGATCGCGGCGCGCCGAAGACAGGCTGGAGAGGTCTTCTCCTAATAACCTGACGTGTCCACGGTTTGGCTTATTTACACCGCCGAGCAGGCCCAGCAGGGTGGTCTTGCCACTACCTGAGGGGCCTTTGAGAAAGACGGTTTCGCCGCGCTGCAACTGAAAATAAGGGATATCCAGCAGCTCGGGCTGACCGGGCCAGGCGAAGCCCAGGTCGTTGAGTTCGATTAATGCGCTCATGGTGGCCTTGGCATAAAAAGAACGGGCAGCAAAGTAGGGAGGCTACCCGTTTTAAGGGGAACGGTTATAGCGCGAGGCGAGTTTGGGCAGGCGTCAGTTCCTCACCTTTCTGGCCTTGAGCGGTAATGGCCTGAACATTGACCTTGTGTGTGGCCGGGAATTGCTTGAACAGGCCCGCCAGGTCCAGCGCAGTCAGCGCTTTTGGATTGTCACAGGCGAGGGTGTAGTCCGCGTCGATGTCGCTATGAGCGTGCTCGTGTTCGCCCTTGGCATGGCTATCATGATCATGGTCATGGTCATGGTCATGGTCATGGTGCTCTTCAGAGCCAAACAGGGGACTGTCCAGATCAGTCTTGCTTACTTTGCACCCTGCAGCGGCTGGGATGCCAAACAAGGCAATCGGGTTAGCCAACTGCTGCTTGGCCATTTCGACGGCCTTCTTGTCCTGAGCGGACTGGGCCTTATGTTCGAAGCCCACCAGATTCATGGCAGGGCTGTGTAGTTCCAGTTCCAGCGAGTTGTCATCCAGCGCGACGTTGAGTTGTGCGACACCATGCTCATGGGCGCCCAGGCTTCCATGTGAGTGGTCATGTTCATCGTGAGCAAAGGCAGCAGTAAGAGGCAATACGGCAAACGGCAGGGCAAGCAGCAACGAACGCATGGTCAGCTCCATTGATGGATTTGACTGTATGTTATGTCGTAACAAAAGATGACCGCAATAGAAATGCTCTCACTCGATGGCACGTGGCATCATAAGACATGGTTCAAAAAAGGCGATAACGATGATCCGTATCCAGGGGAAAATAGGCGAGTGGCCGGTGGATCTGACGGTCGAATTGGAAGCAGAAGACTGGACTCGTCTTGCCGAGGGGCTTAACCATGCTCAGCCCGTGCCGTCCAATACACCTGTTCCGGTGCCAAAGACCCGTAGCGATCCCCTATGGGAGTCGGTGCTTGCGTTGGTCGAGCAGGAGCGGCGTATCGAGGGGCCTCATCTGCTGAGTGCGCTGGAAAAGCTGGCAGGTAACGTGGGGTCAGCCAAGCAGCTGATTGTACGGCTGCGGCATAACCCGAATATCCGGATCGAGAAAACAGACGAGGCACAAGTGTTTGTGTGGGCGGGCACCGGCCAGGAGCCAGCGCCCGACGGGCATCAGTAAAGCGCCTGATAGAGACGACGGCGGTAGGTTGCAACCAGTGGGTGTTCGTTGCCGAGTAGATCGAACACCTGCACCATGGTCTTGCGAGGAAGGTCCTCACCATAGGTGCGGTTGCGCATGAATAGCTTGAGCAGGGCATCCAGGGCCGCTTCATATTGCTGGCGCGCCAGTTGCTGGACGGCAAGCTGATAGGTGGCTTCGTCATCAGCTGGATCCTGAGCCAGACGCGCCTTTAGATCGGCTGCATCAGGCAGGCTGGCAGCTTGGCGCAGGAACGTCAGCTGTGCCTTTGCACCTGCCAGCGCCTGCTTGTGATCGTCACCAGTGACTGCACCCAGTACCGTTTCAGCTTCATCCAGTTCGCCGCGCTCGGCAAGGCAGCGCGCATAGAGAATCAGCGCGGGCGCATTGGTATTGTCTTCACCTAAGAGCTGCTTGAGTACGGCCTCCGCTTCGCCAGCACGACCTTCATCAAACAGCAACTGTGCGGCGTCCAGCGGGTTCTCGGCCTCGGGTGCAGGCGCCTGCACATGCGGCTCCAGCATGGCGCGAACGGCAGACTCAGGCTGTGCACCCGCAAAGCCGTCAACCGGTTGACCGTCCTTGAACAGGACGACCGTCGGCAGGCTGCGAATGCCGAAACGCATTACCAGTTCCTGCTCGATATCGCAGTTGACCTTGGCCAGATGCAGTGCACCGCCAAAGGACTCGGTGATGCTGGCCAGCATAGGCATCAGTACCTTGCAGGGCGCACACCACTCGGCCCAGAAATCGACCAGTACGGGCGTGTTGAACGACTGCTCCATGACCTTCTGTTCGAAGTTCTCAAGCGTCGCATCAAAAATGTAGGACGTGTCCTGGCTCATAGACAGACTCGGGTAACGAAAAGATGAACTATATGTGGAGACGCGCCTGCCGAAAACAACCTTCAGCAAGTACGTTGTGCGTGGTAGAGATTAACCCATCTGAATTCAGCCGGCTCGGCAAGGTCCGGCCAGGTGCAGGCCTCCCGGCTTGCTAGCGCTGTATACCTAGGGTGGTCAAAATTCTTGACTCGGGAATCCGCTATCAGCACGCTTTGTCCGCGACTCAGAAAATCGTCCAGCAAGGGCAGGTTCGCACGGTCGTACAGCACATCGGCCACAATGATCAAATCGAAACGGTCGGCCTCAGCAAAGAAGTCGTCGGAGTATTCCAGCGTCACCTGATTCAGGTCCGCATTCGCTCGGCTGGCGGCCAAGGCCAGCGGATCGCAGTCACAGGCCACTACTTCAGCGGCC
This sequence comes from Pseudomonas sp. WAC2, assembly GCF_030403525.1. Lineage (NCBI taxonomy): Bacteria > Pseudomonadati > Pseudomonadota > Gammaproteobacteria > Pseudomonadales > Pseudomonadaceae > Pseudomonas > Pseudomonas sp. WAC2. The sequence goes on along the minus strand of NZ_JAUEPD010000001.1, from coordinate 860,528 downwards.
CCCGCCTTGGCAGCAGCAATCGCGGCAACCCCTGACCCGCTGCCAAAATCGAGCACGCGCCTGCCTTGTACCCACTCCGGCTGCTCGGCCAGCCAACGGGCCAGCACCAGACCGCTGGCCCAGCAAAAACTCCAGTAGGGTGGGGACGCCAGCAGTCGTTGTGTTTCTTCGGGTGAAAAGGCCCGCTCCATGTTGGCGGGATCGATCAACCAGAGCGCGATGTCGCATCCCGGCAGGGATTGAACACTTAGTTCGGCATCACCCAGCAGATCCCGTAGCGCAGCTTGCAGAGTGGCGGGTGGGGTCACGGGGTCTGATCCAGCACTAATTCTCCTAGAACCTGGGTATTAGGCTGACTGATCTTGACGGGAGACAGGTAGCAGACCAGCTGACCGGATTGGCTGACGCGAGCGTGCAGTTCGACCTTGGCGTTCTGGGGAAATACCTCTGGATTAAAGGGCAGGCGGAACGCCAGGGCCTTGCCATTGCCAGTCAATGTCTCGCTGGCGAGCAGCCGCTGAGGACGGTCCTGACTGTCGATCACCAGCATGGCCACTTCAACTTGTGCGCCTGGTGCGATGGCGCCGTCTGGTGTCCGTAATGTTCCAGAAACCTCCCGCAGATTTCCAGGGCGTGGCGCACCGGCCACCGGCTCGGGTTCTTTGGCAGGTTCTGCCGGTGCAACAGGCTTTTCAGAGCAGGCTGCAAGCAGGCTGATCAACAACACGGGCAACAGCGGGCGCAACGACATGGTAACGGCTCCAAGGCAGATTCGGCGGCGCATTCTTATACAACCCACGACCGGCGGGAAGAGGATTGTGTCACGGAGCCGCCAGACGTGTTCTGTCGATTCTTGAGGCCTTGCAAGGTTCCTTCTCAGGCAGGATGCGCTACCATGGCCCTCCGTTTATTTCGGCTGCTTCTGACATGCACTGTCCTTTTTGCGGTGCCCACGACACCAAGGTCATCGACTCACGCCTGGTTGCAGCAGGCGAGCAGGTGCGCCGCCGTCGTGAGTGCCTGAACTGCCAGGAACGTTTTACAACGTTCGAGACCGCTGAGCTGGTCATGCCGCGCCTGATCAAGCAGGACGGTACTCGCCAGCCTTTCGACGAAGAAAAACTCAGGGCCGGTATGCAGCGTGCGCTGGAAAAGCGCCCGGTCAGTATCGAGCGTCTGGAAGAGGCGATTGCCTATATCAAGCACAAGCTGCGCGCGACGGGCGAACGCGAGATCAAGTCCCGTGTCGTGGGTGAGTTGGTGATGGAAGAGCTACGCAAGCTTGATGAGGTTGCCTTTATCCGCTTCGCGTCCGTTTATCGTCAGTTTCAGGACCTGTCCGAGTTTCGTGAGGAAATTGATCGGCTGGCCCGTGATCCGAGTAAAGCCTGACCGCTGCAGTGGGTCATTTGTCGCTAGCCCATTGCTGGCAGAGGCTCTACTTCGCTATAGTCGTTCCGGTCTTCAGGGCGGGGCGAGATTCCCCACCGGCGGTAAACCACGTGGTGGCAAGCCCGCGAGCGCTCCGATACGTCGGAGGTCAGCAGATCTGGTGTGATTCCAGGGCCGACGGTCATAGTCCGGATGAAAGAAGATGCGTCTGTCTGCGCGTGCCGGAAAGCGTACGCGTGCAGCTTTTGCCTATTTGCCCTGAAACGTTCACTCATGTTTAGCGAGGACGTTTCATGTCTACTGTCGATTCCTCTGATCATGCTGGCGCTGCCGGCCGCGGAGGCAATCCCAACGCTTCGGAACTGGCCGATCAGTTATACATGACCCGTGCGCTCGAGTTGGCGCGTCAGGGGCTGTACTCCACTCATCCCAATCCCCGCGTGGGCTGTGTCATCGTCAAGGATGGCCAGGTCATTGGTGAGGGCTGGCATGTGCGTGCCGGCGAACCCCATGCTGAAGTCCATGCGCTGCGACAGGCAGGAGCGCGTGCACAGGGCGCGACCGCCTATGTCACGCTGGAGCCGTGTAGCCACTTCGGCCGAACGCCACCTTGTGCAGACGCTCTGGTTAATGCCCGCGTCGGACGTGTAGTGGCCGCCATGCAGGACCCAAATCCACAAGTAGCCGGCCGTGGCCTCACACGGCTTGCAGAGGCAGGTATCCGGGTGGCCTGTGGCGTGCTTGAGGAGGAAGCCAAAGCGCTTAACAAGGGCTTTATCAAGCGTATGATCACGGGGCTTCCGTTCGTACGAGTCAAGCTGGCCATGAGCCTGGATGGTCGAACAGCGATGGCCACCGGTGAAAGCCAGTGGATTACCGGCCCGGCCGCTCGTACTCAGGTGCAGCGGTTGCGTGCGCAGTCCAGCGTCGTATTGACCGGCGCCGACACGGTAATAATGGACAAGGCCCGTCTGACCGTGCGCGCTGAAGAGCTTGGCGAGACGGTGGAGCAGGCTGCGCTTGCCATGGGCCGCCAACCCCAGCGTGTACTGGTGGACAGCCGATATCGCGTCCCGCTGGATGCGGCGTTCTTTCAAGCAGGACCTGCCTGGGTCGCGGCCCTTTCAACTGAGCGAGCAGCGCAGTACCAGTCCCAAGGGCATGAATTGCTGACGCTTCCCGAGGATCAGGGGCATATCGCCCTGCTGCCGTTATTACAGCTTCTGGCTGACCGTGGCATGAACGAGGTGCTGGTCGAGGCTGGTCCCCAGCTGGCCGGTGCGTTCGCGCGGCAGGGGTTGGTCGACGAATTCCATTTCTTCATGGCGCCCAAGCTGTTGGGCTCGACGGCGCGTCCGTTGCTGACGTGGCCGCTTGAAGTCATGAGCGAAGCGCCTGAGCTTGAAATCATCGAGATCACGCCCGTGGGTCGTGACTGGCATATTGTGGCTAAACCTGTTTCAGGCGCCCCGGCGCCCCTTATTTCTGACGTTTCGAGGTAGACATGTTCACTGGCATCATCGAAGCCATAGGCTCGATCGCCGCGCTGACGCCTAAAGGTGGCGACATGCGCGTGTATGTACAGACCGGCAAGCTGGATCTTGCCGATGTAAAGCTGGGTGACAGTATTGCCGTCAGTGGCGTATGCCTGACGGCCGTAGAGCTTCCCGGTGATGGTTTCTGGGCGGATGTCAGCCGCGAGACGCTGGCGCGTACAGCCTTTGTCGATCTGAAGATTGGCAGTCGGGTCAATCTGGAAAAGGCCTTGATGCCTACCAGCCGTCTGGGCGGTCACCTGGTCAGTGGGCACGTGGATGGCGTGGGTGAAGTGGTTTCACGCCAGGATAATGCCCGTGCCGTACAGTTCCGTATCCGTGCTCCTCGTGAGCTGGCGCGCTATATCGCCCTGAAGGGGTCGATCACCGTCGATGGCACCAGCCTCACCGTTAACGCAGTGGATGGCGCCGAATTCGAATTGACCATCGTGCCGCATACCCTGGCCGAGACCATTATGGCGGACTATCGCCCCGGCCGTAAGGTCAACCTGGAAGTGGATCTGCTGGCCCGCTACTTGGAGCGCCTGCTCATGGGTGACAAGGCTGCCGAACCGCAGAAGGGCAGCGGTATTACCGAACAATTCCTGGCCCAACACGGCTATCTCAACTCCTGAGCGTAAAGGAAGACCTCCGTGGCATTGAACAGTATCGAAGAAATTATCCAGGACATCCGTGAAGGCAAGATGGTCATCCTCATGGATGATGAGGATCGCGAGAACGAAGGCGATATCATCATGGCGTCTGAGTGCGTGCAGGCTGAGCACATCAACTTCATGGCCAAGCATGCTCGTGGTTTGATCTGCATGCCGATGAGCAAGGAGCGCTGCGAGGCGCTGAACCTGCCGTTGATGGCAGCCCGCAATGGCTCGGGTTTCGGCACCAAGTTCACCGTCTCCATCGAGGCGGCCGAAGGGGTGACGACAGGTATTTCCGCTGCAGACCGCGCACGTACCGTACAGGTGGCCGCGGCTAAAAAAGCAACGGCCGCCGATATCGTCAGCCCAGGTCATATCTTCCCGCTCATGGCTCAGCCGGGCGGTGTGCTGGCCCGTGCCGGACATACCGAGGCGGCTTGCGACCTGGCGCGCATGGCAGGCTTTGAGCCGACCGGGGTGATCTGTGAGGTCATGAACGACGACGGGACCATGGCCCGTCGTCCGGAGCTCGAAGCCTTTGCCGAAGAGCATGGGCTGAAGATCGGTACGATTGCCGATTTGATCCACTATCGTCTGCTGCACGAGCATACCGTCAAGCGGATCGACGAACAGCCACTGGAAACCGAGCTGGGACGCTTTAATCTGGTCACCTACCGTGACGAGGTGGAAGGTGACGTTCATCTGGCGCTGACTATGGGTACCATCAAGAGTGATGAACCGACCCTGGTGCGCGTGCATAATATGGACCCGCTGCGCGATCTGCTGCTGGTGAATCAGGAAGGCCGTTGGAGTCTGCGCGATGCCATGACCAAGGTCGCGGAAGCTGGCACAGGCGTGGTGTTACTGCTGGGGCATTCCCTGGCAGGCGACGACTTGCTCACTCACTTGCGCGAGCCGGTCAGCAAGCCCAAGCCGCAGAGCACATACAGCACCGTAGGCGCTGGTTCGCAGATCCTGCGTGACCTGGGCATACGTAAGCTTCGTCTGCTCAGTGCACCGATGAAGTTCAATGCCATATCCGGCTTTGACCTTGAAGTTGTAGAATACCTGCCTCCCGTATAAACCGGCCTACGGATGGCCTGAACGGTGCGATGGTTGATGACCGTCGCGCCGGCGATCGGATTTATTTGCGGGGCGTACGAAAACGCTCCGGTTCTTTAACAGACGAGACCTGCTCATGACCGTGAAGACCATTGAAGGTACTTTCATTGCCCCAAAAGGCCGCTTTGCCCTAGTGGTTGGCCGCTTCAACAGCTTTGTGGTTGAAAGCCTGGTTGAAGGTGCCGTAGATGCCCTGGTACGCCATGGTATCCGCAAGGAAGACATCACCATTATCCGCGTTCCTGGCGCCTTTGAAATTCCGCTGGCTACCCTAAAGGCTGCCCAGCGTGACGAATACTCCGCCATCATCGCGCTGGGCGCTGTGATTCGTGGTAGCACTCCGCACTTCGACTACGTTGCTGGCGAGTGCACCAAGGGCCTGGCCCAGGTTTCCATGGAGTTCGGTGTGCCGGTCTCCTTTGGCGTACTCACGGTCGACTCCATCGAGCAGGCCATCGAGCGTTCGGGCACCAAGGCGGGTAACAAGGGTGCCGAAGCGGCGCTGTCTGCTCTTGAAATGGTGAGCCTGCTGTCGCAGCTGGAGGCCAAGTGAGCGCTGTAGACGGCCAAAAGCCCAAAGCTCCGCGCGGCAAGATTGCTGCGCGTCGTGAAGCCCGCAGCCTCTCGGTTCAGGCGTTGTATCAGTGGCATATGGCGGGGCAGGCGATCAACGAGATCGAAGCCCAGTTCCGTGTGGACAACGATTTCGCTAATGTTGATGGCGCTTATTTCCATGAGATCCTGCATGGCATTCCCGGCCTGAAAACCGAGATCGATGATCTGATCACCCCTTGCCTGGACCGCCCGCTGGAAGACGTTGATCCGGTTGAACTCGCGATCCTGCGCATGTCCTGCTACGAACTGCGCAACCGTATCGATGTTCCCTATAAGGTCGTTATCAACGAGGGTATCGAGCTGGCGAAGGTGTTTGGTGCAACCGACGGGCACAAGTTCGTCAACGGTGTACTGGATAAGTTGGCGCCCAAGCTGCGCGCTGCTGAATTACGCGCCAAGCGTTGACTGTAGCCATGACCGAGTTCGAGTTGATCCGCCGTTATTTTGCTGCCGCGCGCTGCGCACAGCCACGTAAGGATATCGCGCTCGGTCTGGGCGACGATTGTGCCTTGCTGATGCCTCGCCCGGGCGAGCAACTAGCGATTTCTACCGATACGCTGACAGCCGGGGTGCATTTTCCTGAAGTCTGCGATGGCTTTCTGCTGGGGCAACGTGCCCTGGCTGTCAGCGCCAGCGATCTGGCCGCCATGGGGGCCGCACCCCTTGGTTTCACCCTGGCGTTGACGCTGCCGGATGTTGATCCAGGCTGGCTGGAGCGGTTTGCTCAAGGACTCGATCACATGGCTGCGGCCTGTGGCCTGGCCTTGATCGGCGGTGATACAACCCGTGGGCCGCTCTCTCTGACCCTGACTGTCTTTGGCTCCGTACCCCACATGCAGGCGTTGACGCGGTCGGGTGCCCAGCCGGGCAATTTACTCTGTGTCGGCGGTGCGCCTGGAGAGGCTGGCGGAGCCTTGCCCTTTGTCTTGGGACAACGCCAGGAGCGGGGCGCCTACGTTGATACGCTCGTGGCGCGCTACTGGTCGCCGGCGCCTCAGTTCGAGTTGGGGCTTGCGCTAAGAGGTCGGGCTACCGCAGCGCTGGATATATCCGATGGGCTCCTAGCTGACTGCGGCCATATCGCGGCCGCTTCGAACGTCAAGCTGATCATTGAGAATGAAAGGTTGCCGGTCAGCCCTGCGTTGGCGGCACTGTTCGAGCCTGAGCAGATTCGCTCACTGGCAATGTCCGCCGGCGACGATTACCTGCTTGCCTTTACATTGCCTGCACAGTATCTCAAGTCATTGCAGGCAGACTTTCCCCAAATAGGTGTCATTGGGCGCGTTGCCTCTGGGCAGGGGGTTCAGGTACAGGACGCCATTGGCCGGGATGTCACACCCTTGCGGGGCGGTTATCAACATTTTGCGATGAAGCCATGACGTATCGTGCTGGTGATTTATCTGTCCTGGGAGCCATTTCGTGAGTAGACCTGTTAGGTCAGGGCCGGCTACACCGGCGGTGTGGCGTAATCCCTGGCATTTTCTAGCCTTTGGCTTTGGCTCAGGTACGTTACCTAAGGCTCCTGGTACCTGGGGTTCCCTGGTGGCGTTGCCCTTTGTCCCGCTTTGGCATCTATTGCCGGACTGGGGCTATTGGCTGCTGCTGGTTGCGCTGATGATATTCGGGTTCTGGTTGTGTGGCCGTGTTGCGGATGACATGGGTGTGCACGATCACGAAGGTATCGTCTGGGACGAAATGGTAGGCATCTGGATCACTTTCTGGATGGCTCCGGCCGGCTGGGCCTGGTGGCTGGTGGGGTTTGCCGTGTTTCGGTTCATGGATATTCTGAAGCCCTGGCCGATCAGCTGGCTTGATCGTCATGTTCAAGGCGGCGTCGGTATCATGATTGATGATGTGCTGGCCGGTGTGTTTGCCTGGGCAGTTATGCAGGGATTGGGCTGGAGCTGGGCGCATATCGGGACGCTGTCCTGATCGCAGGCGCTACAAGGAGGCGGTGTGGTGCGCAAATGGATCGGTATCGGTGTATTGAGTCTGCTGCCTGCGCTGGTAACTGCCGCGCCTCAGGTTCAAGTGGTAGGTCTGTTCAACGGCGCAGCCGTAATCAATATTGATGGTCAGCGCAAAATGCTCAAAGTCGGTCAGCGACAGGGCGAGGTCGAGCTGGTCAGCGCGACGAGCCGGGAAGCGGTGCTGCGGATTGGAGAAACCAACCAAACGTTCATGCTTTCACGTGAATACAGTGAAGGCTTTGCTGCGCCGCATAAGCGCCAACTTAGCATTGCTCGCCGAAATGATGGCCATTATTGGACGTCGGGCTCTATAAATGGCCAGCCTATCGAGTTTCTGATCGACACCGGCGCCTCGACTGTTGCCATGAACGAAGAGCAGGCGAACCGTCTTGGGCTTGATTACCAGGAGGGGCGGGCGGTACAGGTCAACACGGCAGGCGGAACCCGAAGGGCCTGGCTTGTACGCCTGGATCGCGTCAAGGTTGGCACCATTGAGGTGCTGGGTGTCGAGGCCATGGTGTTGGCAGGCGGTCATCCGACAGAAACGCTACTGGGCATGAGTTTTCTCAACCGGGTTGGCTGGCGCGAGGATCAGGGCGTCCTGTATGTCGAGGCCAAGAACTGACGTGATAGCTTCAAGCGCAATAGCCTCATAGCCTTTATGACTGAGCCGTCTCTGTTCATGAATGGTATACTATAACCCTCTTTCCGATAGGAGCCTGACGGTGTCTGTCGTTTTCGTCGCCGCATCCCAATTACCTACGCCCTTTGGCATTTTTACCATGCATGGCTTTCTCGATGAGTCCGATGGTAAGGAGCACGTGGCGCTGACTCTTGGCGATATTGCCAACGGTGAGCCGGTGCTGGGGCGTCTACATTCCGAGTGTCTGACGGGTGATGCCCTGTTCAGCCTACGCTGCGACTGCGGCTTTCAGCTGGAGGCGGCAATGCGGGCCATTGCTGAAGAAGGCCGTGGCGTTATCCTGTACTTGCGCCAAGAGGGGCGTGGTATTGGCCTCTTGAACAAGATTCGCGCATATGAGTTGCAGGATGCTGGAGCTGATACGGTTGAGGCCAATGAACGTTTGGGATTTAATGCAGACCAGCGTAACTACAGCCTGTGCAAGCCAATGCTCAAGCATCTGGGCGTCAATGCATTGAAGCTGATGACCAATAATCCTCGCAAGGTTAAAGCCTTGGAGGACCTGGGAATTACCGTAGCACAGCGTGTACCGCTGCAGACGGGCCTCAACCCTCATAACAAGCGTTACCTAGCCACCAAGGCTGGCAAGCTGGGCCACATGCTCGGCAATATCCATCAAGGCGAAGTCCTTCCTTCCTGATGAAGGCAGGCAGGCGCTGTTCGGTTCTGACCGGCGTCTGCTTGCTGTTCTGCTGCGTTCTCTCCCAGGCCGCCGAACGCGTCATCAGTCTGGCGCCTTCGATGACCGATATCATGCTGGAGCTGGGCGTAGAGAGCCGCTTGGTAGGCGTACTGGATGCAGGCGAGCGTCCTGCTTCTTTGGCCGGGCTGCCTTCCGTAGGGCGTTATGGTCAGGTCAATATCGAAAAGATTGTTTCATTGCACCCTGACCTTATTCTGCTCTGGCCTGGTGCAGTTCCGCTTGCCCAGCGCGAGCAGCTTAGGCAGTTGGGCTATACCATTGAAACCCTGGATGTTCATCGGTTGGATGACCTGGCAGACGGGCTCGCTCGAATCGCTCAGGTGGTAGGTGTTCCTGATAAAGGGCAGCACTTGGCGATCCAGTTTCGTGAGCGAATCGCCGATATGCGCGAGCGCTACAGGCAATTACCGACAGTGCGCGTGTTCTATCAAGTCTGGGACAAACCGCTATATACCGTAGGGGGCACGCAAATTATCAGCGATGCCATGCAGGTATGTGGAGGCGAAAATATATTTGCTGATCTCTCACAACCGGCGCCGCAAGTGGGTGTGGAAGCTGTGCTGACAAGAAACCCCGAGGTGATACTGGCCGTGGAGCAGGCTCAGCTCGAACCGTGGCGGCAGTGGCCAACATTAAAGGCAGTGGCGCACCACCAACTCTGGGCTGTAGGTGACAGGCGGCTTGAGCGGCCCAGCTGTGGCATGCTGGACGCAGTCGTTAGGCTGTGTGAGCTGATAGACAAGGCCCGCTAAGCGGACCTGTCCCAACGCGTCCCGTCAGGGATTGCGTGAAGCGAGTACAAGCGGCGCGGGCTCGGAGGCTGTATTGGCTTCAAGCTGTGCCAGGCGTTGCTTAACGGCCTTTTCGATGCCAAGTGCATCCAGTCCGCATTCAGCCAGCATCTCACTGGGCTTGGCATGCTCGACATAGTAATCAGGCAGGCCCAGATTCAAGATCGGCTTGAGCAGGTTTTCTCGGGCGAGGAACTCATTCACGGCGCTGCCTGCACCGCCCATGATGCTGTTTTCCTCGATCGTAACCAGCAGATCGTGGCTGTCTGCGAGCGTCCGGATCAGGGCTTCGTCCAATGGCTTAACGAAGCGCATGTCGGCCACGCTTGCATCAAGGCCTTCTGCTACCTGCAAGGCCTCTTTCAGCTGTACGCCAAATACCAGGAAGGCAACCCTGCGACCTTGACGGCGAAGAACGCCTTTACCGATTTCCAGTGGCTCAAGCCCTGGCTCAATGGCTGCGTTAGGGCCGCTGCCCCGTGGATAGCGAACAGCCGCAGGCCCCTTGAACTGGTAACCCGTCGTCAGCATACGGCGCATTTCGTTCTCATCGCTGGGCGCCATGATCACCATACCGGGAATACAGCGCAGGAACGACAGATCGAAACTGCCGGCATGTGTAGGGCCGTCTTCACCCACCAGACCGGCGCGATCGATGGCAAACAGCACATCGAGGTTCTGTACGGCTACGTCATGGATCAGCTGGTCGTAGGCGCGCTGCAGGAAGGTGGAGTAGATCGCCACTACCGGCTTGGCACCATCACAGGCCAGACCAGCTGCCAGTGTCACGGCGTGCTGTTCGGCGATCGCAACATCGAAATAGCGGTCTGGATACTGCTCGCTGAAGCGGATGAGGTCGGAGCCTTCCTTCATGGCAGGGGTTATACCCACCAGTTTTGGGTCAGCTGCCGCCATGTCACATAGCCAGTCGCCGAAGATGTTCGAATATTTGGGACTACCAGGCTTCTTGGGTGCCGCATTCAAGGGCTCAAGCTTGGTGATGGCGTGATATTCGATAGGTGCTGCTTCGGCAGCGCTGAAACCCTTGCCTTTCTTGGTCACGATATGCAGGAACTGCGGACCTTTGGCATCACGCAGGTTACGCAGGGTAGTGATCAGCGTCGGCAGATCATGCCCATCGACAGGGCCAATGTAGTTCCAGCCCAGCTCTTCAAACAGGGTACCCGGAACCAGCATTCCCTTGGCAGCCTCTTCGGTGCGGCGGGCGATTTCCCACGCACCAGGCAGCTTGGCCAGTACCTTTTTCCCACCCTCGCGCATGTTCTGATACGTGCGACTGGACAGGAGCTTGGCAAGGTAATTCGACAGACCTCCCACGTTATGGGAGATCGACATGTCGTTGTCATTGAGAACGACGAGCATGTCGGCTTCTACGTCGGAGGCGTGATTGAGCGCTTCGAATGCCATGCCTGCGGTCAGGGCGCCATCACCGATCACCGCAACGGACTTGCGCTTGCTGCCTTGCATGCGGGCAGCAATGGCCATGCCCAGCGCCGCGCTGATCGAGGTGCTGGAGTGGCCAACCCCAAAGGTGTCGTACTCACTTTCAGAGCGACGCGGAAAGGCAGCGACCCCGCCTTTCTGGCGCAGTGTACCCATCTGGTCACGGCGTCCGGTCAGGATTTTGTGCGGGTAAGCCTGATGGCCGACATCCCAGACAAGGCGGTCGTCGGGTGTATCGAACACATAATGCAGCGCAACGGTCAGTTCGATGACCCCGAGGCCGGCACCAAAATGCCCGCCGGTCTGCCCGACGGTATAGAGCAGATAGTGGCGCAACTCATCGGCGAGCGTTTCCAGCTCGTGCTCGCTCAGGTGGCGCAGCGCAGCCGGGGTGTCGATGCGGTCGAGCAATGGCGTGGCGGGCCGCTCGCGTGGAATCTCGTGCAGCGTCTTGGGCATCAGGTCATCGTTATAAGGTATGAAAGATCGAAGTTTACCCGAAGCCCTCCAGTCACCCAACAGTGAACCGTCATATAGAGCTTCGAGCTGTTCTGTGTGTGACTAGTGGCGGCGTTGGACGATGTAGAGTGCCAATGCCCGCAAGGGTTCGGCAGACTCGCCAAAGTGCTGCAAGGCCTGCTGGGCTTGTTCACACAATAGCTGCGCATAATGCTTGGCCTCATCCAGGCCCAGCAGGGCCGGGTAGGTGGGCTTGTCCCGCGCAACATCTGCGCCCTGGCGCTTGCCCAGGGTGGCGGTGTCGCTTTCTACATCCAGCACATCGTCCTGTACCTGAAAGGCCAATCCTACTGCGCGGGCATAGCGGCTCAGTGCATCCAGCTGCTCGAGCGTGGCCTTGCCGCTAGCCAATGCACCCAGGCGGACACTGGCCTCGATCAATGCGCCAGTCTTATGACGATGCATGATTTCCAGCGCCGTCTGGTCTATCTGTCTACCAACGGACTCAAGGTCAATGGCCTGACCGCCTACCATGCCGGCAGGGCCAGAAGCCTGAGCCAGGACATTAAGCATTTCCAAACGTGTCTCGGCCGTTTGCGGTGCGTTGGTCAGTATTTCAACTGCAAATGTTTGCAGTGCATCGCCTGCCAGAATGGCACACGCTTCGTCGTAAGCCTTGTGCGTAGTCGGACGGCCACGACGCAGGTCGTCGTCATCCATAGCCGGCAAGTCGTCATGCACAAGTGAGTATGCGTGGATCAGCTCGACGGCGCACGCAGCATTGTCGGCCTGAGAGGGCTCTCCCCCAAGGGCTTCGCAGGCGGCATACACCAACAGGGGGCGTACACGCTTGCCACCACCCATGACGCTATAACGCATTGCCTCATACAGGCGATCGAGCTCCGGACGTGGCGAAACGAACAGGGTGTCCAGCATGGCGTCGACACGTGCCTGACTGCGAGCCTGATAATCCTTGATCATGTGTCCTCGCCCTGTACGTCGAAGGGGGCTTCGGTCATGACTCCGTCGCGCTCGAGCAGAATCTGGACTTTCTGCTCAGCCTGACTCAGTGCACTCTGGCATTCACGGGTCAGGCGAATACCCTGTTCGAAGGCGCCAAGTGATTCTTCAAGGGAAAGCTCACCGCTTTCCAGGCGCTCGACCAGGGTTTGCAGTTCTGCCAGGGAGTGTTCGAAATCGGGAGCTTTCTTGCGGGCCATTGGCAATCTCGGGGGTGATACACAATCGCGGGACACTAGCAGAGGCGTGGAAGCCGAGTAAATACTTGCAGCGGAAATAAGAACGGCCCTGTCCAGGAGCCGATGGGGTAAGCGCCAGGACAAGGCCGTATACGGCTGGACAGACGCCAAGGCATCGGTCCGGGAGGAAGTGCACTCTATAAGGTGTTACCAAGCGAAACTGTTTGCTCGCTGGCCAACACACATAGCAACTATCGCGCCAGGGCATGACAATTTGATTTCAGGGGCTTTCTGCCTGGAAAAAATAGAAAACAGATGCGCTTTTGTGGAGCAAAAACCGCTGTCTGAGTATTTCATGGCGCAGTTGAAACTATCTCCTCGCTACATCGTTATGTGAGCGTCGAGCACGCGATCCGATTTTTACTAAGCGAGGTGACGTCCTGATATCGGCTATCGACTCAGCTCATACGCACACATGTTGACTGTTGATGCCAGGTTCAGCGATTCGATAGCGCCGCAGCCGGGAATGGTAAAAGGCTGCGCATTAAGTACGGTCAATTGCTCATGGGGTACGCCGCGTGCTTCATTGCCGAACAGATAGCAATCGAATGTCTTAAACGCTGCCGATTGAACGTGATCACCACTCATGTCCAGACAGGCAATGCGGTCAAACCGTGTGCGCAGCGAATCTATTTTCACGTCCAGCTCAATGGATGCATGAAAAATGGCGCCCATGCTGGAGCGAACAACTTTAGGGTTGTACGGATCAACACTGCCAGGGCTAAGCAAGCAGCGAAAGTTACCGAACCATACCAGCGTGCGCAGGATGGTGCCGAGATTGCCCGGATCCTGAATTTCATGCAGGTAAATGGCGCGCTCGTTATCAGCAGGCGCGCAACCCGGTGCGTTAGTGGCCGGCATTGGTACTAGCGCAATAACGCCTTGCGGTGTTTTGGTATCGGATATCTGCGCCATTTGGCGGTCACTGATCAAATGGGTTTCAAACGAGCTTGCCCAGTGTTCATAAGCCTCGGTTACATAGAGTTGACTGCTCTGTAGCAGCGGATTCTGTAGCGCCGCCTTTTGTAACTCCAGTAGCAGATGTTCGCCCTCCACCAGAAAATAACCGAACTCGGCCCGGTATTTTTTCTGGTGAAGTTTTTTGACGTCATCGAATTTCATCAAGACGCCGCTCGGCTGGGCTGCATGTTCGCCATCTCAACGTCCGATAGAAGCGATTTGGCCAAAGCCTCGGCAACTTTAATTCCATCTACGCCCGCCGACAAAATGCCCCCCGCATAACCGGCACCTTCACCAGCCGGATACAGGCCGCGCAGGTTGAGGCTTTGCAGGGTCTCGTTGTCGCGAGTAATGCGGACAGGAGAGGACGTGCGGGTTTCGATACCTGTGAGAATGGCATCATCACGATCAAAGCCACGAATCTGCTTGCCGAATGCCGGCAGCGCTTCGCGGATGGCCTCGATGGCATAGTCTGGCAGCGAGGGCGCAAGATCACCCAGGCGTACGCCGGGTTTGTAGGAGGGCTCTACCTCGCCAAGTTCGGTCGACGGCACTCCACGGATGAAGTCGCCCACCAATTGTGCTGGTGCGCAGTAATCGCTGCCGCCCAGCTCGTAGGCCCGCGACTCAAGGCGTTCTTGCAGATCCAGGCCAGCCAGCGGGTCGCCTGGGAAATCCTGCTCCGGGTTGATACCCACAACAATGCCTGAGTTTGCATTGCGCTCGTTGCGCGAGTACTGGCTCATGCCGTTGGTCACGACGCGCCCCGGCTCGGAGGTGGCGGCCACTACGGTCCCGCCGGGACACATGCAGAAACTGTAGACGGCACGACCGTTTTTGGCGTGATGCACTAATTTGTAATCGGCGGCGCCCAGCTCCGGATGGCCGGCGTATTTGCCCAGGCGAGCCTGATCGATCATGCCTTGCGGATGCTCGATGCGGAAACCCACCGCAAAAGGTTTGGCTTCGATATATACGCCCTGGCGGTGCAGCATGCGGAAGGTATCGCGAGAGCTGTGGCCCAGCGCGAGCACCACATGGCGGCTGCGAATTGTCTCGCCATTGGCTAACACCACACCTTCAAGCTGGCCGTTGTCGATCAGCAGATCGGTCACTTTACTCTCGAAGCGTACCTCGCCACCCAAGGCGATGATCTCCTCACGCATCGCTGCGACCACGCCGGTGAGACGGAAGGTGCCGATATGCGGCTTGCTCACATACATGATCTCTTCCGGCGCGCCAGCGCGGACGAACTCGTGCATCACTTTGCGGGCGTAGAACTTGGGGTCCTTGATCTGGCTATAGAGTTTACCGTCCGAGAACAGGCCGGCTCCTCCCTCACCAAACTGTACGTTGGATTCCGGCGTCAGGATCTTTTTACGCCACAGCGCCCAGGTATCCTTGGTGCGTTTACGTACATCCTTGCCGCGCTCCAGCACGATGGGCTTGAACCCCATCTGTGCGAGCAGCAGCGCTGCGAACAATCCACAAGGACCAAAGCCTACGATTATCGGGCGCTCCCGCAAGTGGGCGGGCGCCTGAGCTACTGGGTAGTAGTGGGTATCCGGTGCTGGACGTACATGATTGTCATCGGCAAAGCGCGCCAGGATTGCCGCCTCGTTGCGTGCCTCTAGATCGATGATATAGATGAACAGAATGACGCTGTTTTTCTTGCGAGCATCGTAGCTGCGCTTGAATACAGTGAAGTTCAGCAAGTCGGCGTCGCTGATGCCCAGGCGTTTGACAATGGCCTTGCGCAACTCATCTGAAGAATGATCAAGAGGCAGGGACAGTTCGTTGATGCGAATCATGGCGGTAATCCTGGCCGGTGACTCCGACAAAGGAAGCTTTAGAAAGGATGGGGTAAGAGGCGAATTATACCTCTCTCTATCCCTCCCTGACAGTCCTGCCTAACGGGTGCTACACGATCCCTGCCCACCAGTCTTATATTATCGGTTTATAATCATTGCCATTGTGCGTCCAACCGCTTTCTGTTTTTCCCAGGCGTTGGTCTGCTTCTCCCATTGAATTTTCCGTGCTTGGCTCCCTCATGAAACGATCCAAAAGCAGCCGCCGTTGGCTGGATGAACACGTCAACGATCCTTATGTTAAGCGGGCTCAGAAGGATGGCTTGCGTTCTCGTGCCAGTTACAAGTTGATCGAGCTGAACGAGAAGGACAAGCTGATACGTCCCGGCATGCTGGTCATGGACCTTGGCTCCGCACCGGGCGGTTGGTCACAGGTGGCTGGCGGTCTCGTAGGCGAGAAGGGACGGGTGCTGGCTAGTGACATTCTACCGATGGACCCGCTGGAGAACGTCGACTTCATCCAGGGCGATTTCACCGACGACGCGGTGTTCCAACAGATTCTCGACAAGCTCGATGGCAATCAACCTGATCTGATCATTTCTGACATCGCTCCCAATATCAGTGGCATCGCTGCTGCCGACCAGGCGTCCTCGATGTATCTGGTCGAACTCGTCCTTGATATGGCGCGTCAGGTCCTCAAGCCCAACGGCAATCTTGTAGCCAAGGTATTCCAGGGAGAGGGCTCCGACGAGTTTCTGAAAGACGTTCGCACCTCATTCGAGAAGGTGATGATACGTAAGCCAGAGGCATCTCGGCCGCGCTCAAGGGAGGTCTATCTGGTGGCAAAGGGCTTTAAAGGATAAAGCCCCGTGGTGCGCTCTTCGAGAGCTTGACGCTTCGCTGGGTTGTGCACAGTCCAGCGATGACAAAAAACTAAAAGGGCACCTTTCGCTGAGCGTTATACCCTCCCGCACTATTCGCTAGATGACCGCCTTGGATAGCGCTCAACGAGTCGATGCAGAGCTAAAGGTCTGGCTTTGTTCAGGTTTGACCGAAACCGGGTAAAACGATAGGCGTTAAAAAGCCGGCTTGTGGCCGGTTTTTTTATTCTATATGTCATTGATTTTTATATTTTTTATTTTACCAACTACTTTTATACCCCCATTTGTCCCCCCAGCAATGCAGTGCGTGATGTTGTGAACTGACGGCCAACTCTTTCCCAGTGGGGCGTGCGGTGGGTCAAGAATGGGTCTAATAGGCCTTTACCCAAGCTAACCTGATTTAACCCATGCAAGCAGATCTCAAATTCTGTAAGCTCATCTCTGATTCTTACACAACAAGCAAGCAGGACTTCGCTATGGATGACCGCTGGCTCTCCGTCGACGAAATCGCCGATTACCTCGGTGTGGCTAAGGATACTATCTACACCTGGGTGACCTCCAAGGGCATGCCAGGGCACAAGGTCGGGCGCTTCTGGAAATTCAAGAAGGAAGACGTGGACGCCTGGGTTAGAGAGAGCGGTGCTGCTGCCAGTAGTGACGACTTTGACGACAAGGGGGCGCGCAATGCCTAAGCAGCGCTCCACACAGGACAGCAATGACATGAGCGACCTTGATCAAGAACTCCACGCGTCAGAGCGCGCGCTCGAAGAGGGCAAGGTCTTTGACTACATCACCGGCAATCCGGTGAAAGACAGCGACAAAGAGAAAGTTCGTCAACGCATTGCTCGCGCCATCATTCATGAGTATGGCATCGCTGCCGAAGACATGGAACCTGACTTCAAGGTCAAAGTCTTGGGCAAGAATCGCAAGCTCGACATCGCGATCTTTAAGCCTGGCCAGGCGCACATACTGGACAACCTTTACCGCGCTGTAGTGGTTGAGAAAGAGCCCAAGATCGGTACTAAGGGCGCCTATCGCATGCGCGACCCCGAAGAGGCGCGCAAAGAGTTCGAGGTTCTGGAGGCCGTGATGGCCGAGGTCGATAGCTGCGACTACGGCCTGTGGACCAATGGACTGGAGTTCTTCTTTTTCAAGAAGGAAGTCACCCGCTTCGATACCAAGTTCAAACCCATCGGTGATTGGCCATTGGGTGACGACACCTTCAGCGTTGAAGGCCGCTCCATGGGCCGCATGCGTCGTGCGGACCCAGTGATGCTGCGCACCGCTTTCCGCCGTTGCCACAACTACATCCACGGCAACGAGGGCATGCCCAAGGACGCTGCCTTTTGGCAGTTCCTGTACCTCATCTTCTGCAAGATGTATGACGAGCAGCAGCCCAATGAAGCCCGTGGGTTTTACGTAGGCCCATTCGAACCTTTTGACCCGGAAGGCCAGAAATCCATCCGCCTTCGGATCAAACCACTCTTTGAGCGAGTGAAGAAAAAGTACGACGGTCTCTTCAAGGGCAACGAAGAAATCACACTGTCCGACCGGGCTTTGGCTTTCATCGTCTCGGAGCTGGCCCGTTACGACTTCGGTCGTACCGATGTCGATGCCAAAGGTGCGGCCTACCAGGAGATCGTGGGCACCAACCTGCGCGGAGATCGCGGCCAATACTTCACACCGCGTGGAGCCATCAGTCTCGTGGTCAAGATGCTCGCACCCAAGGAGCACGAGCGTGTGCTGGATTCGTCCTGCGGCACGGGGGGCTTCCTGGTTGAGACCCTGAACTACCTGAACAAGGTCTTCCACGAAGAGAAGCGCATCAAGGCAGGCGACGAGAACACTGAAGAGTTCGTGTCCATCCGTGATCGGCTGGCCAACTACGCTGCCAAGAACCTGTTCGGTGCTGACTTCGACCCCTTCCTGGTGCGGGCTGCTCAGATGAACGTGATGATGGCAGGCAACTCGCTGGGCCACCTCTATCACATGAACTCGCTGGAGTTCCCGGTGGGACATCTGCCCGGCGTTCAGGCTGCGAAAGAGGCCATCCCGCTCGGCACGATTGATGTCTTGATGACCAACCCGCCGTTCGGCTCGGACATCCCCGTCACCGAGAAGACCATCTTGGAGCAATACGAACTGGCTCGCCGCTGGGAGCGGCAAGGTGATGGTTTTGTGATGACCAATGCCATCAAGCCAGCGGTGTCGCCCGAGGTTCTGTTCATCGAGCGCTGTGTGAAGTGGCTCAAGCCGGGCGGCCGGGCTGGCATCGTCCTGCCTGATGGCATCTTGGGCAACCCTGGTGACGAGTTCATCCGCTACTGGATTCTTCGCCATTGCTGGGTGCTGGCCAGCATCGACTTGCCAGTGGAGTCATTCATTGTCGAGGCCAACGTCAACATTCTCACTAGCCTGCTGTTCCTCAAGCGTAAGCCTGCGGAAGTCATTCAGGCAGAAGACCTTGGCCAGAAGGAGGACTACCCCGTGTTCATGGCTGTGGCAGAGAAGGTGGGCTTCGATCGCCGTGGCAACACGCTTTACAAGCGTCACCCTGATGGCGAAGAAATCCTCGTGGATGTTAGCCATGAAGAGAAGGTACGCATTGGTGGTGGCCTACAGGTGCGCACGCTTCATCGCAAAGAGCGCATTCTCGACGACGACCTGCCCGAGATCGCCAAGGCCTATGCCGAGTTCCGCGTCAAATACCCGGAGCCCGGCAAATGATCACGCGACTGGAAGCCACGCGCTATCGCTGCTTTGAACACTTGGGCGTTGATGTCGGCGACTTTCGGGTGCTGGTCGGCGCCAACGGCTCGGGCAAGACCACGCTGCTCGATCTGCCGGTACTTTTCGGTGACCTGTTACGTGCCACTAACGTTTCCGCTCCCTTTATGGAGCGCCGCCCTGAGCTGCCGCCTCGCGCGGGTAATCTGAACGAATTGGTTTTTGCGGGACGTGGCAGCGACTTTTCGCTGGCTGTTGAGGCGTGCCTGCCCGACGTTGTGCAATCCAAGGTACTTGAAGGCATGTTTGCTAGAAAGCGCACCGAGCGGTCGCGACAGGCATTGCAGGAAGATCGCCGTCATTGGCCGACCCACATTCGCTACGAGGTTGGCTTGCGGCTTGGTGCCGATCAAGCTCTGCAGGTGGCTTACGAGTACCTGTTCATGTTCCCTGAGTCGGACGGGCCTGACCGCCGCCAGGCGGGTTTTCATGGCGTCGTTGCTGAAAGTAAGAGGCACTGGCACCTGACGCTAAAGCGCGAGATTGGCTACGAGTCCGAGTTCACACCCGAAACGCCACAGGCCAACGCGGCAAAAGTAGGTTTGCCCGAAACATTGCTCGCCATGCCGCGTGTGCTGTTCGAATCCGAGGCGGGCTACCCCGCAGCCCGTTGGTTACACGGCCTGCTGACCACCGATGTCGTGTTTCTGGAGCCGAATTGGTCGACCATGCGCCAAGCTAGCCCGCCGGGGCAGCCCAAGGTCATCACGGCCAATGGCCGCAACATTCCCTGGCTTGCGCTGGAACTGAAGCGGGAAGGCGCACCGGAGAGTGCCCCGGCTGGCTTCCGCAGCGAACGTTATGCCGACTGGATTGCCCACGTACAAACCGCACTGCCGCAGGTGACCGATATCGATGTGCGTGAGCGCGAAGACGACCACCACGCCTACTTCGTGGTCAGCTACAAGGGCGATTTCAAGGTGCCTTCACCCGGTTTGTCGGATGGCACGTTGCGCATCCTCACGCTGACGCTGCTGCCTTACCTTAGCAAGCACCCGGCCATCCTGGTGACGGAGGAGCCCGAAAACGGCATTCATCCGCGCGCCATCGAGGCTGTTCTGCAATCGCTTTCGTCTATGTACGACAGCCAAGTGTGGGTGTCTTCGCATTCGCCCGTGGTGCTGGCGCGCGCCAAGCTGGATCAATTGTTGTGCGCCAGGCTCTCCAGCGAAGGTGGCGTGGAGATGGTTCCGGGCACCGATCACTCGCGCCTGCAGGAGTGGCAAGGCGGCATCGATCTCGGCAGTCTGTTTGCAGCGGGGGTGCTGGGATGATCAACAAACGCCCCTGTGTCATCTTGGTGGCCGATAGCAACATGGCAGCCACTTTCCGTGGCTACTTCAAGCGCGACGGTTGGCACCTGAGCCTTGGCTGTGCGCCTTTTGAGATGAACACCGATGTCGGTGCTGACCTGCTAGTCGATGAGGGTGGCAACGATCCTGGTGTGTATACCAAGGGTCATGAGCTGCTACGTCCCTACCAAAGCAGCCATCATCGTGCGTTGGTGGTATTGGATTGCAAGTGGGAGGGGGCGCCGGACAAGGCTGCCATCGTTGAACACATCACGGCCCGTTTGGTGGCAAGTGGCTGGGCTGAAGATGCGGTTAAGGTGATCGCCATTGAGCCGGAGTTGGAGAACTGGCTATGGCAAGACAAGCCGCAAGTAGCGGACGCGCTTCGCTACAAGGGTGATAAACCCCTGCGCCAGTACCTGGCCGATAACGGTTGGTGGCCTGCCGATGTGGCCAAACCGCCTCGGCCAAAAGAGGCTGCAGAGTGGGTGTTGAGGCAGACCCGCCGGCCGCGTTCTTCGGCGATCTATCAAGAGCTGGCGGAGTACATCTCGATCAAGGGATGTACGGACGCAGCATTTGCCGAGATGCATGCGGCGTTTTTGGCGTGGTTCCCGGTGGAGATTCCAGCATGACCGCCGTCAGACTAAAGATCGTTCGGGCTGCTTGGCTTGAAGAGGGCGGTCGGAGACTCGATTGCAACCCTTATATGTCGGGCGCGTTGGAAGCGAGGGATGCCCTGAAGCGACTTGCGTGCCATAAGGACAAGTTGCGAGATGTGACACTCGGGATGTTCGACTCTGGTCGCGAGAGCCGGAACTGGGTAGATGATGAAAGGTTCGGCGTGCGCTACATGGGTAGCTCGGCGATTAACCTCGCTGACTTTGCCAACTTACCTCTTATCTCGAACAAGCAAGTGGCGCGAAACCCCAAGCTCCTCATTGAGGAGGGCTGGTCCCTGATTACTCGTTCAGGGACTATCGGTCGCATGGCCTATGTGCGGCCGGACATGGCTGGCCTCGCTTGCTCAGAAGACGTCTTGCGAGTTGTCCCTGACTTGGAGCGTATTCCACCAGGCTACCTGTACGCTTTCCTATCCTGCCGCTACGGCGTACCCCTGGTCGTCTCTGGCACTTACGGCGCCATCATTCAACACATTGAGCCTGTTCACATTGCAGACCTGCCGGTGCCAAGGTTCGGACCTGTCTTCGAACAAGAGATGGCTCAGGCCATTGATGCCGCTGCAGCCGAGCGCGTTGCGGCATCTAGGCATCGTCGCGCGGCGCTTGAATTGCTCCAGGCCAAGATTGAATGGAACGATCACTCTAGCCCCGTTTCTCATGCCCCCATGGCGTCGTCACTGCTCGGGCGAATGGACGCATTCCACTACTCACCGCGAGTTGAGGCTGGTCGAGCCTCGCTGGCCGCCCACTGTGGTGTTCGCCTGGGCGATCAAGTGGAACGAGTTTTTGAGCCGAACCGAGGTTCACGATTGAAGGTCACCGACCCTGCCTATGGTGTGCCCTTCCTGTCATCTTCTTCCGTCTTCGAGCTGACCCCCCGCGCAGAATATTTGGTCTCGCGATCACTGACTCCGAATCTGGAAGGGCTATTGCTCTCGGATTGCGATGTTTTGATTCCCCGAAGTGGGCAGCTCGGCGGGATCATCGGCCGTGCGGTATTGCCCTTGCCAATGAACGTCGGCCAGGCTGGCAGCGAGCACCTGGTTCGCGTGCGGTGTCATTCACCATCAGATGCGGCTTACCTGTGGGCCGTTCTGGCATCCGAGCCTGGGTACTGGGCACTGGTCGGTACGGCGTTTGGATCGTCGATTCCCAGCCTCGATTCTTCTTTGATCAGCGACCTAACCGTTCCGTGGCTGTCCGAGCGTGATCGTCAAAAGATCGGCGCACTTGCTGAAATGGCGGTTGCAGCGCAAAACAAAGGCAACGAACTGGAAGCAGCAGCGGTTGCGCTGCTAGAAGAAAAAATCAGGAAGGAAAGCTGATGGCAAAAGTGATCCCAGTAGGCCAGCCGGTCAACGATGCAGAACGCAGCGCTATCGCTTACCTGCGGGATCGCTTGCCAGACAGCTATATCCTGTTGCACAACTTCGAAATCGAGCGCCAGGGCGAGCGCTTCGAGATCGACATCGCTCTGCTGACGCCGCACGCGCTGTACTTGATCGATGTGAAGGGCACACGCGGCACCATCGATGTGTACGGCAATAAGTGGTATCCCGAGGGGCGTGCACCATACCCGACCCCGCTGGGCAAGCTGCGCGGGCATGCACGTACGGTCAAGGGTCTGGTAACACAGGCTCATCCAGGGCGGAATGAGCTGAGCGACATCTATGTGGATGCGGCCATCTTGCTCACTGCGCCGGATGCGCACCTGATTGACCGCGAGCAGCTGGATTCAGACCGTGTGGTGAAATTGAAGGACGCCGAGCGCTATTTCAAAGATGCCACACGCATTCCCGCGCGCTTTTCGAAGAACATCCTGCAGCAGCAAGGGCTAATCCTGCATGCTTTGAAGGTGGTGAAACCGGCCTCTGCCGTGCAACGCTTCGGCCACTGGGAGGTGAAGGAAAAGCTCGGTGCGGCGCAGGCCTACAGCGAGTTCCGTGCAGAGAACGCCTTTGCGGGTGGCACGGCCCGTCTGCGGGTGTATCAAGCGGACCCCTACCAGCCTGAAGCGGTGCGCAAGGCCCAGGTCAACCGCATTGCCAATGCCTACCGGGCACTGTCCAAGCTGCCGCTGCATCCCAACATCGTCGCCGCGCGGGACTTCTTCCCCGCCGACGACGACAAATCCTTCATCCTGATCCTGGATGACGCGCCCGGCCAGGGGCTGACCGTGCACATGGCGCGGCCTCAGTTGGCGCTGACCCTAGACCAGAAATGGCGTGTTGCCAAAGACTTGCTGGCGGCTCTGGCTCATGCCCATCAACATGGCGTGGTGCATCGCAACCTTACACCTGGCGCGATCCTGATCGGCCAAGACGGCACCACCCGCATCACTGACTTCGACTTCGCGAAGCCCGGCGAGAACCGCAGCCTGAGCATTGCTGCGGATATTGTCGATTTGGTCGAGAAGGCTTATGTCGCACCAGAGGCATTCCGCGAGCCAGGTGCAGCGTCTAGCGCGTCGGACATCTTCTCGGCTGGCGTCATCATTTATGAACTGTTCACTGGAGAGCGCCCGTTTGCGGGTGAGCCGACCACGGTGTGGGATCGTGTAGGTGAGTTCCTGAACAAGCCATCTGTGCTGCGGCCGGAGTTGAATGACGCTTTCGATGTATGGCTGCAAAGCCTGTGCGCGTTTGACGAGCATAAGCGGCCACCAGCCCCCAATGCGCTGGCGGCATTGAATGCCTTGCTGCAGCCTGTGGCACTACAAGCGGCGGTCCCCGTTGAGGTGTCTGCTTTTGAGCCCAATGAGGTGTCTGCTGATCAAGCCGACTACCTGAACCTGCCTGCGGGCTACAGGTTGACCCGCAAGTTCATCATCGAGAAGAAGCTGGGGCGTGGCAGTTTCGGCGTGGTCTACAAGGTGATCGACACGCTGGGCGATGTGGCGCGTACGGTAAAACTAATCGTCAGCGACCGACACTCGACTCTGGATCGCCTGAAGCAAGAGTACCGTCACCTGGTGCACATCCCTGAGCATCCACACGTAGTACGCGTGCTGGACGCGGATGTTATCCCAGGTCGTGACATTCCCTTCTTGGTGTTCGAGTACGTTGAAGGCTCCGACGTTGGTGACATGATTCAGGAGCGCCTGCTGTCGTCCGAAGACGTCTTGGAGCTGGGCAAACAGGTGATAGAAGGCTTGGTGCATTTGCATGCGCATGGCTTCCATCATTGCGACATCAAACCGCGGAATCTGCTGTGGACGCAGAAGGGCGCGAAGATCATCGACTTCAATGTGTCGGTGCGGGCTGATGATAAGGAGTCGCGAGGAGGCGGTTCGCGTCGTTATCTGCCACCTGACTTCGACCCAGAGGTCATCCCGTATAACGGGGAGCGCGCAGACCGCGACCTTTATGCCATGGGGCTGACGCTGTATGAGGCGCTGACCTCGCGGTATCCCTGGGATACGACAGAGCCACCCATCAACAAGCCTGCGCCAGACCCGCGTGAGTTGTCGGGGTTCTCTGACTTTGCGCCAGAGCTTGTGAGCGTAGTGCTGAAAGCCATCGCCCCGCGTCGTGCAGAGCGTTTTGCTTCAGCCACAGATTTCCGTGATGCCCTGGCCGAGGTGCGCCACGCGCGGCGCATCCAAACCGTGAGCTTGGCTACGATGGCAGCCGCCAGCAGCGGCCATTCTGTGTCGGCTGACCCCGCGCCTAATACCAATGCCTTCGTTTCGCACTTGCTGACGCTCTACAGCCAAAGCCACCGCAGCAATGCCGGTACGCGCGGCATGGATGCACTGGGCTTTTCAGCCTATGTGGATACCGGCTTGGATCGGGCGCTGTTGCCTGCGGTCCTGTCAGGCGAGTTCCGCTTGGTGTTGATCTCTGGCAACGCGGGCGATGGCAAAACGGCCTTCTTGCAGCGCCTGGAGAAGGAAGTTGAAGTCCGTGGCGGATCAGCCAATCGTGGGTTGCCCAATGGCAGCGAGCTGGCATTGGGCGGCAAGCGTTATCTTATCAACTACGACGGGAGCCAGGACGAAGGCAACAAGGACAACAACCAAGTGTTGTTGGATTTCTTGTCACCCTTCAAGGGGAGCGATGCAAGAACCTGGACGCCGAAGGAAACTCGCCTTATTGCAATCAATGAAGGCCGCTTGGTGGACTTCCTGGCGATGCATGAGCACGACTTTTCTGCGTTGACGGCGCTGGTTCGGCGGGCGTTCTCGACGGGCGAAACTGAGTTTGGAGTCGCAGTGGTGAACTTGAACCTGCGCAGCGTGGTGGCTGAAGCCGAAGGGGGCTCGATTCTGGAGCGCACGCTGCAGAGCATCGTGCAGCCCAAAAACTGGTCAGCCTGCGAAAGCTGCGACCTGAAGAACAGCTGCTATGCCTTGCATAACGCACGCAGTTTCCAGGATGAGATTGCTGGCCCGCGTTTGCTGGAACGGCTCAAGACCCTTTACACCATGGCGCACTTGCGTGGTCGTTTGCATATCACGATGCGTGACCTGCGTTCGGCGCTGTCCTTCATGCTGATCGGCAACCGTGATTGCGGCGAGATTCATGCGCTGTATATGGCCGGAAAGCATGACGAAGTGGCGCGCAGCTATTACTTCAACAGCTGGATGGGCGGTGGGCAGCCTACTTCGGATCGATTGCTCACCTTGCTGGGCGAACTCGATGTGGGCAAACAGGAAGACCCACGCTTTGACAGAGGGCTGGACTTTGTGCAGCCGGATGACCGGGCACTGTTCCGTTTTGAGCGGCGGGGGCAATTCGATTTCGAAGTGCTGAAGCGTCTGTTCGCTGATCTGCCTCGTGGGGCGGGCGACGTGTCCGTTCGGCAGCGCGCACGCAAGCACCGTGAGTATGTGGCGATGGCCCGGCGCAAGCACTTTTTCGAACGCCGCGACGCGAGCTGGGAAAAAATGCTGCCGTACCGCTCGGCCAAGCGCATGGTTGAAATCGTTCGTGGCGAAACTTCGATTGATGCACTGACTAGCGAAATTCTGCATGCCATCAACCGAGGCGAGGGGCTGCAACGACCAGAGCGCCTGGGGGCGAGCTTGGCATTGCAGTTACGTCAGGTTGAGCACGGTACGGTTCGCAGCTATCGGCTTTTCCCCGCGGAGGGTTTTGGTCTGCAGGTGCAAGACTTTGCCGCCAACGCGCGCTTCGTCGAGCACCTGCCGACGGGCCTACTGCTGAAGTTTCAGGGCCAGGGTTTCGGTGCCATCTCCAGTGAGTTGATCATCAACCTCGATGTTTTCGAGATGTTGGTCCGACTGAATGAAGGCTACCGGCCCAGCGTCGAAGAGATGCAGGGCTTTTACCTGTGTCTGGGTGTCTTCAAGAACAGCCTCAATGCGCAGCCCTATCGGGAGATTTTGCTGACCACGACAGGGCATGACTTCTACCGTTTGGCTCGTCATGACGACGGCCGGGTGGAGATGCGCTTGTTGCAAGGGGCGGCGAGCGGTGGGCACAAAGCAGAGGCCATAGCACAAGGCTTCAGGGGGAACTGATGGCGTTGCAAAAGAAGGACAGGGAGTTCCGCCTCCCGAAAGTCAGCTACCTCGATTTCAAGACCATCGAGATGGATCGCGTGCTCACGGGCTTGTTTGAGCGCTTGGAACATGGCGGCTATCCGAGCGTGTTTCGCGACAAACGCGAGCTGACAGTGGACAAGTTCGTGGACGACATCCTCGAAGCCGGCGAGCGTTTCTTGGGGTTCGCTCAGCACCGAGACATGGTGCAGCGCTGGGTTGAAACCCACCTCATGGACATCGTCAATCGCGGCAAGAAGAATGCCGCGGTGGCTGGCCCCCGTCCCCTGCATGGTTATACCTACCGCTTTCGCAATCCCAAGTATTCACGTGACTATGGCGCTGCCCAGCACCTGTACCAGATGCTGCACCACGCCCGGCATCTTTCGGGGCACAAGGCCATCGAGCACCTGAAGGGTTTCTTCTTTGACGGCTTCGACAAGCTCACTCGAGAGCTGAACGACAAGGCGCTGACAGACATTGAAACGGCCACGCTGCTGCACTTCCTGTCGCAGCGCAAAGACACGGCGGATACCCGTGCCGGTGGAGACCGCTTCGCGCCGGTGTGTATTGGGTCGGCAGACTTGATGGCCGAAGACATTCAGCGCCTGCTGTTCTATAAGCCCTTCATGCCACGCTCGGTGATGGTGGAGTACCTGAAGGTATTGCTCTCGTTCCACCTAGCCCTCTACCACTTGCGGCTGCTGAAGCTCTTGCCTGCCTGGCAAAAGCTGGAGGGTGCGAATTCGCTGTGCGCAGAGTCAGCGTGCCCGATGAAACCCCGTGAACAGCGCGAACCACAGGGTGACTGTCCTTACAAGCTGGGGTTGTTTGTTGACCTCTCTGGCAGCGCCAACTCAACAACCACTACGCTCGCTGAGCGTAGTGCCGATGGCTTTTACCGGCGCATCCCGAGTTTCATCCGTGCGTACTTCGTTGCGAAGAAGCTAGACGAGTTTTCTGAGCATCTGGTCCGGCGCGGTAAGTTGATCCGCCCCTTGAACTCAGTGTTCTCTGTTGGCGAGCTGTATGGTCTTCAAGGTGCACCCTTCGCAGAAGAGCGGGACAAGTTTTTCGGCGAACGTTTGGCGGGGCTCTTGGAGTCTCTGTCAGAGGGGGATGCCGGCCTGGATGCCGAGGTTGAGGCCATCACCAAGATGGGGCTATCTGATTTTGAGACCTACATCGAGATTCTTGTCACCCTCCGCGGCGCCTTCCACAGGAAATACATTATCGAGTCGCTTGACGCGACGATGTTGAAGAATAAGTCGGGAGCGCTTCTGGCCCAAACACGTGCACGGAGCGCTCCGCGCCGGTTTGCGCTGGAGAGCCGCCTGTTAGAGGTGCTTTTGCAGATCGCAGTGCTGCGCCCAGGGGGTGACCAGGGCTACTTCACCGGCGAGATGCGGATAGATGATCTGCTGTCCTTTCTGCGTGAACGCTACGGTCTTTATATCGATCAGTTGCCACCCGGCGAGGGGTTCGCAACGCCCACCATCGATGAGCGTAAAGCCCTACGAAGCAATGTTCAGGCATTTACTGGACGCCTGCGCGAGATTGGCTTCTACCGCGATTTGTCCGATGCCTATGTGACACAGACGGTTGTACCGCGCTACACGATTGCAGAACGAACAGAAGGGGCGCGCACATGAGTCGGGGCCTGCGTGAACTCACCAGTCAAGAGCTGAGCGCGGCGCTTGAGTCCGTCTTGCTACCGAGGCTTTGCAAGGTCTTGGCTGCCCGCGATCTTGGGCATTGCATGCGTGTTACGGACTTGGATCGTGAGCTGATGATTCGATTGGCCGGGGGGCTGCGTGCGGCCGTTCCTTCTGCCAATGTGGTTCTACTCGCAGACGACGCCCTGCGTGCCCAAGCACCGGAATTGGCCGTGACGAGCACCAAGCTTGTTGAGCTGCGTAATCCGTTGCCCAACGACGAGCTAAGGCCCCCGCTGCTGGTCTTTGTGCCGAACGATCTACGCGCATCTGCCGAGGATTCGTTCGGTGTCGCGACGTTTGAAGAAGTGTCGATTGAGGGTGCCTACGCTCAGCTGAATGAGCAGCTGATCACACAGATCCCGGCCAACCTTCGGGTTGCTGTCGAAGCCTGTTTGGATGAACTGCGCCGGAGCGACTCGCGCTGGCGATATGCCGACGATGCCGCTGTGGTGCGCTACCTGCTCACATGCCAAGTCAACGGCTTCGACCTGGATGCGATGGGCGCAGCGCTGTTCGAGCTGGCCCTCGTGCCAGATTTCGAGTTGTTCCAGCAGGCAGAACGTGCCCCTGCGCGGGTGGCTCGCAACCGCGAATGCGTCGAGCAAGTCACATGGTCAACTAAAACGGAGCGCGTGCGTGCCCTTGAGCTGGGCCTGCTCGATCCAGTTTTCTGCAAGCAGCTTGGTGAGTTCTTTTCGAGGGTTGGTGTTGCCAATCCGAAGGAGTGGACTCAACTGATCGTCCGCGATCGGGTCAATTGGCCCCTCGCGTTTAACAAGTGGCTGTTTGAGGACGGGGGCGTCAATCCGGATGCCATCTTTATCGGCGACGTTGAGCTGCCAGATTTGCCGGTGGTTAAGGACGACAATGAAGACCCCCGTCTGGCAGAGCTGATCGGTCACCGGGTGTTGCCTATCTCTAAGACGGGGCTGAAAAAGTTCAGTGTGTCCTTCAGGGTCGATCCTGTTCCGTCCAGGGTGGAGGGCTTGTCTCGATTCGTGGCTGAAGTGGTGTCGCGCGACAACGGCCCCACAGGCTTGCGCCGCCGCAAGGCCGCGTGGACCAAGGGCACGGATTCTGGGGTGATCGCATTTTCGTCGATTGGCAAGGTCGACTGGGAGGAGGGCTGGCACTTTGTTCGCGTATACGGGGAGACCGAAGACGGCGACCGTATTCCGCTTGCTGACGGCGAGGGCAATCCTATTCGCTTCAACAGCGATGCCTCCGAGAACCTTGCCCATGCCAATGAGAGCGATCTCTTTTATGTGGTCACCGACGACGAGGTAGAGGTTGAGCCCCCACAGCGAGCGGTGCCGCGCGAGCCAAGCTTGATGCATGCGCTGCTGCGTGCGCGCTTTGCTGCCGTGGCTCAGGATCGAGACCCCAGTTCTGTCTCGATTACGGGATGTGCTTGGGTGGAGCGAAGCAGCAAAGCTGCAGCCAGTGGTGAGACCCTGGAGGTCCGGCTGGGAAAAGAAGGGAAAGCGAATGTCTTGGTGTCTGCCGTCTTGGCTGGCCTGGAACGCGCCTTTCTTGGCGACCCGGATGGCCTCAATCGATTGAGGTTGTCGATCAACGCTTCCGGCGTTGCCACGCGATCAACGATCTCCTTCAAATGGCCGACCTCGGATGAAGCAGCGAGGTTTCGGGAGTCTCGGGCAACCCTCTTTGACGCAGTTTTGCAAGGCGATCAGCGCTTGATCATGCAGGCCAGTGACCTTCTGAGCCTGCAGGAGCCCGCTCAGAACTATGCGGCAGCCTACCTGGCTTGGATTGATGCTGTGTTTATTCGCTGCGGCTCAACAGATGCCACCATTGCACGTCAGGCTTTTGAAGAGTTGCGTTGCGCACTAACTATCGATTCGGTTGCTTTGGTCCTGGAGGACTATCAGGGTAGACGACGTGACGCCGTTCTTTTGGGCCCAACTCATCCTCTTCGCGCCAACTGGCACGTCGCCTGGAGCCAGCTGGGGCAGACCTGGATGGAGCGCAGCCAGGCGAGTGGCCGTGAGTTTGTCGTGCCGACCCGGGACGCGGTGATCAAGCAGCTTGCGCCTGCAGCGTTTCCACCTGTATTGCCTTTCGGTGAGGAACTTGGCCGCACGGCGCTGGCTGTGGATAACATCAACCCATTCTGGTCGCTGTACGCGGCGACCGACGAAGAAGACCCGCGTGGTTTGGTTGGGGAGGTGTGCGCCGCACTGGGTCTGCCCGAGCCAGCAATTGGCGGTGCGACCATCGATAGCGCCTACTTGGCGGCTCGGGTGCAGCGTTATTTGATCCAGCACCCGTATGTTGAAACGCTGACGATCAACGCGTTCAATGCGGGACGGGCAGCGGCCTTGGCTGAAGTGCTGCTTGCACTGCAGCGTCATTCCGAGTTTGCTGATCTTCGGTACGACATCAAGCTGTTCGTTCCCGATCCGGCGGCTCCTTCAACCGGGGAGGCGCTGTTGGAGCTGCTGGTCCCTGACTCGGGAACCAGCGCGAAGGAGGCGGACGCATTCTCTACGCCGACTGATAGCCACCTGCACCCCAAGTTGCGATTGGCGATCCGCGCCATCAAGGAGTTCCGCGACGAGCCTGATTTGCATGCCGCGCATTTGTCGTTCTTGTTTGACTTGTTTCCGGCTGAGGAAATTCGCGCTGTAGACGTTCGGGACTCGGATGACTCTTCCTTCGTCCATGGCCTTGTCCAGCCCTTCGAGGTGGATTACCTGGAAGACGAGCAATCAATCACTTGGCTTCGTCGCCCACTGCATGGGGTGGCGCAGCCGATTGAGGGGGCTGAGGCCTTGTCCGATCTGATGGGAGGCATCTCACGTGCAGTTTCGGTTGCCGTGGCGACCGTTTCGCGCAGCCAGTATTTGCCACATGCGCGGCCGGTGGTGGCGTTGAGCTTGTCTGCCGGCGAGCGCGCGATGCTCCATCAGGTGCACGAGGTTAGCGATTGGGTGCTCACCATTGATCGGAACCTGGGCATCGAGTTTTTTGACCATCGACGCCACTCAACTCGCCCTGACTATCTGATTGATCACTCGCCTGACATGGCAAATGCGATGGGCCATCGGCTGGCAATCACCTCTCGCTCAGTGGCAGAGTTGGAGTCATTGTTGGTGCCGATCTTGGGCGAATACGGCCTCCCAAATTCAGGCAGTCATGCCTTGGTGATGCTAGATCAGCTTCGCTCGCTATCCGGCCGGCTGGCCCTGAAGTTGTTGTCGTCGTCTTCGCAAAGAGCAGAGGCGATGGGGCTCGCGCTTTCACGGTTGTTTCTTGAACATCAAGGTGTGTTTCAGAACCAGGTCGTTGTGCCCCTGGATGCGCACCTGGAACTGTACAAGGCTATTCGTCAGAACGCCGAGGAAATGGGCGACGAGGTCAATTTCCGGCGAACTGATCTTGCATTGTTCGACCTTGATCCATTGGGCCGTGTCGTGACCTGCAGGCTGGTCGAGGTGAAGTGCTACAGCCAGGTTGGGGATGTGGCCGCATATGCGCAGTTAAAGGCATCCATTGCTGAGCAGATCGCACAGACGGAGTACGTTCTCGCTTACCACTTCGACCCTAAGTTGGCAGAAGTGGATCGTCCGGATCGTCCTATCAAGAATCGTGATCTTGTAGCTCTGCTGGGATTCTATTTGGACCGCTCGGAACGTTATGGTGTTGTCTTGCCTGAAGCTGCGGAAGAGGCGCACTTCTTTTTACGCCGCTTGGATGAGCGGCCCTACACACTGCAGTTCACGCGAAGCGCCGTGGTATTCGACTTCAGTAAACCGGGCACGGAACCGGCTGAGCATGAGAACGGTATCGAGTTCTACCGCATTGGCAGTGATCTGATTCGCCAACTGGTCGAAGCAGCAGTGACCGACACCGAGACCATCGCGAGCTTGCAGAGTATTCGATCCACCGATACGGCGTGCGAGGTGACCCAGGAACTGCTACGTCGCAGGACTTTGGCACCAGCTGTCCCGACCTTTGGGACCGCTGCTTTCTTGAGCCCGCCTCGTGATCGAACTCTGGCTTGGGACGACAGGCCGCGAATTTCGTACAACCCATCAAGCCTCACGCCTGAAGCGCAGGGGCGCGAACCAGAGCCTGCCGTGATGTTGGCCCCAGAGGCGATTGAACCGCCTCAGCTGCCGATTACCATGCCAGAGCCAAAGCAACCCGCGATCGCTGACCCCAAGCCCGCGCCTGCTCCTGTGTCAGACGAAGAGAAGGTGGCGACGCTGATAGTCCCCGCTACCTCAGTTGCATCGTCTGAAGTGGCTCAGTGTCTCAATGGCCGGGTCGCCTACGACATCATGCTTGGCGCGACCGGATCAACGCCTCAATACGGTTTGCTTGGAGATGTATCTGGGCGAAAGGTTGCACTAGACCTGAATCAGACTCACACCATCAGCCTGTTCGGTGTGCAAGGGGGTGGGAAGAGCTACACCTTGGGCAGTGTGGCGGAGATGGCCTCCTTGCCAATCCCTGGTATCAACTGCCTACTGGAGCCGCTGTCAACGGTGATCTTCCATTACAGCCCGACTATGGACTACAAGCCCGAATTCACGTCTATGGTCGGTGCCAATAGCGTTGAGGATCAGGTCCGAGCGCTGAAGGAGCTGTACGGTGCAGAGCCGAAGGCCCTGGCTGACGTCTTGCTGCTTGTGCCCGCAGACAAGATTGAAGAGCGGCGTGCGGAGTATCCGGATATCGAGGTGTTGCCGCTACAGTTCTCTGCATCGGAATTGAAGGCCTCGCACTGGAAGTTCCTGATGGGGGCCGTGGGCAATCAGGCCACCTACATCCGTCAGATCATGCGCATCATGAAGTCCATGCGCGATGACATCTCTTTGGATGGGCTGCGAGCCGGTGTCGAAGCGTCGTCGATCCCGGAGCATCTGAAGGAACTGGCCAGGATGCGTTTGGAGTTGGCTGCCGAGTACATCAACGATTCGGCTTCGCTCTCCGAAGTGGTCAAGCCTGGTCGCTTAATCATCGTGGACCTTCGAGATGAGTACATCGAGAAGGACCAGGCTCTTGGGCTCTTCGTTGTGCTTTTGCAGCTGTTTGCAGACGCGCGAATCGAGGGGCGCAGCTTCAACAAGTTGGTGGTGTTCGATGAGGCCCACAAGTACATCGAAAGCCCAGACCTTGTTGCGGGGCTTATCGAAGTTGTCCGCGAAATGCGCCACAAGGGCGTCAGCATTATGGTGGCGAGTCAGGACCCACCATCTGTTCCGGTCAGTCTGATCGAGCTATCCAGCCAGATCATCATGCACAAGTTCAATTCGCCCGCTTGGCTGAAGCATATTCAGAAAGCCAACGCCGCATTGGCTAATCTGACGCCCGAACGTATGGCTCTGCTCAAGGCCGGCGAGGCTTACATCTGGTCAAGCAAGGCCACTGACGAGTCTTTCTCAAAGGGTGCCGTAAAGCTCAGATGTCGGCCACGAGTGACTGAGCATGGCGGAGCAACTAGGGTCGCGGTTAAGAGCTCGTGATGATCGCTTTACGAGCAGGCTCTACTAAAACTAGCAGGGCAAAAAAAGATGGTGTAAGCGAAGTGCTTACACCATCTACGTTGAGCGCTATCGGGCGTCAGTTGGGTATTTCAGCTAGCACTTAGTTCGCTTTGGTGCTGCTCAATGGGCCACGTAAAATAACTCAAAAGCTCATTGTTTTGCTTTCCGGTACAACTTGGTAGAACTTAATGCCTGGCGGCATAGGCTTGTTGCTGGGGGTTCTGGGCGCTTGCCAGACCCCTTATCGAGTTATTCTGCATTATACATTGATTCATCTTGAAGCTCGGCTCGATATGCCGAGGTCGACTTAGTGCAGAGCTCTAAATTAAGAGCTTTCCTTAGATTTCCTGGCTCGGCTTAGTAGTCATCCGAACACTCCACATCCGAGTAGGACGACAAGTAGTACCGGCCAGAAACGCAGCATGAGTAGCAATAGCGCTACAGCAACCGCACTACTGGCCAGCACGCCGATGAATACAAACAATAAGATCACGAAGCGCAACAGATTCATGAAGCGTTCTCTTTATAGTCGGCTCCGTTCAGACAGGTGCACTAGGCGGCCTGGAATTTGTGGTGTCATAAAGCGAGCTTCCATGGGCAGCGAACCTTCAGGTGGCTCGCTACCGGAATAAGGGATATTGGAACCGATGCCCCGTTTGTGTACCTCAAGCCACTCTTCGTAGGGCCGTTCCGTGGTGCTGATAAGGCGCAGGGCTGAGCGTGGTTTGCGGGTGTTGCGCTTCAATGATGTGGTTTTCATGATGTCACCGTGAGGACATAAAAAGCCTGATCAGCGCGAAGCTGACCGGGCGATAAAATTGAGAGATAAGGGCTTAGGCGGCAAGCTGTAGAGCCGCATCCAAAGCACGTTGCTTGATCTGCGCGCCCTGGCCGAACCAGGCCGAGTCCAGCCGGTACTCAGTGCTACGCGCACGACGTTCGTGATCAACATACTCTGTCACGGCATTGAGCAGGCCCCAGGCGGTACCGCTTGCCGACTCCAGCTGGCTACCTCGACCACGCCCCTCATACAGCTCCTGTACTTTGCGCAGGGCGCGCTCGTTGGGAAGCTGTTCGGGTAACTGACTGTTAGGGCCGGCTTCACACATGACGTTCATGAGGTACCCCATCGCCTCATGCCAATGCACCTTCCGATCAGCTAGGTGGCGCATGCGGTACATGAAGTCATCCCATGGCGAGACGGCGATATGCAGCTGCTCCTTCACGGCCTGGGAGTTGAACCGTGTGTTGTGTGGCACCTTTATGGCGCGGCTGTTGCCGTCCAAGGATATAGTCAGGGTGTTATTGCACACCACGCGAACGGTAGTCGGAGTTGCCGTGGTGGCTAGGGTGCCATCACAGGATGTGGCTAGTAATAAATACCCGTTAACTTGGTCATTCCCCTTGATCGACGTACCTAGTCCGGTGCGTGCCAGTGCCCAGAACTTCCGTCCACCTTTAAGTACGCCAGCTGTCTCCAGCTCGTAGCCGGAAACCTCGGTGAGATCACGGTAGAATTCCAGCACCTCTCGCGGTTGCACTGTGTGATAACGCTGCGAGACCACCGACAGCGGGGCCTTTGTGTCTGAGCGATACAATACTTTTTGCGCGGGGAAAGTGTGGATCGACCCAAGATGACCAACGGCATCCGACTTGAAGTGCACCGGACTTTCCTGAATCTGCCATTCCATGCCCGCTTCACGTTGCCAAATTTCAATAGGCTGTTTCTTGGGTAGGTTGTTGCCCAGACCGTGCCACGGGGTAGTGCCGACATAGGCCATTTTTTCGACGAGATGAGCCATGGTTGAGATTCCTTTGGGTGTAAATCGGCATAAATGCCGCGCAGAGCGCAGCACTAGCCAGGGATGATTAGGGGAGGGGAAGCTAATTAACTAGGCAGGTTGAAGCGGTGCCCACAGATAAGACAGAGATTATTTGCTAACACGTGGCGATCCAGCTTTTCGCCAAGTTGGGCGCCAATAGCGCAGCCGCCTACACAGCCGGCCAGTCCACCGAGGATTGCGGCAGAGACTGTTCCAGTAGCGAAGCCAGGCGGCCTGGTAAGAGTGCTAATTGTGGCACCTATTTGGCTGCCGGCGAGCGCGGAGCTCGCTCCTCGTGCAGCGCCGCCGATTGAGCCAATAATGGCACCGACCGTTCGGGCTGTTCTGAGGGCAGCGATTTTTCTAGCGTTACAGCAAGGGCACTGAAATGACATGGTTTTTGGATTCCATGGTGGATGTTCAGTGTAGTGATATAGGCGTGAAATGCTTTTCAATGTGGCGTGTGGAGCGAGATAAGGCACTCGTGATGTAGTGCTCGCTAGCCAAAATAAGATGGAGTTAGTTCTTATCGAATACGGGATTAGTTCCTATGGTGCAGAGTTGGTACTTTTCATCTCATTGAAGGTCCTTGAGTAAGAATTCGGCACGAATCAGCTTCGCTGATGGAGATTACTTAAACACCTTATGGCATGCCCAGTGACCAGCTCCATCAATGCGCGCCTCCTGCTTGATCAGTCAAGACAGGAGATGGTTGTAGAGTCCTGTTAAAGCCAACCAGCAGCTTTTTCAAAAAAGCCAAGCTGACTCCCTGTCCTTTCCCGCATAGAGATGGAAGGCGAGCTCGACGACAAAGTTGATGGATTGGTTCTGGTAATTGTTAGGAAATCGTGCGGCTCCCATTACTCTAATATTTTGTTCGCTGATTTCAGGCTAGATCAGGCCATGGAGTCGTAGAAAAATACTTGTCGCTATAAGCCTTTTTGTTATGGCGAGCGAGACCTAAAGTCTAGCCTCCGCTGGAAACATAACTAGAAGGCAAGTGATGAGTACACAACCTGTTCCCCACCCGAGGATTTTACGCATCAAACAATTAACCGAACGTATCGGCCTGGGCCGGTCAACGATCTACGATCGCATGGACGTCCAGTCGCCAAGGTACGACGCTACGTTTCCAAAACCGATTAAGCTGGGAGCCGCGGCCATTGGATGGATTGAGTCCGAGATTACTGCTTGGATTGAACAGCGCATCTCTGCCAAGGACGTGCGGTAGTTGAGGTGTATCCACATCTGGGAAGGCTGAAAATATCCTTGCTGTTTTGTGCTGAGTTCATACATTAACTCCGTATATCTTTTTAATGCGTCTTCTCATTGTGAAGTCTATTGCTAGTAGTTCTTTGAAAGGGATCGGTGTGCCTGAATAATTATGGTTTATATTCTATTAGTAAAATTAAATTAATAAAACCATTTGGTAAGAGTGGGGATAAATATAAAATTGGATGGGCTTACTGATTATCAAGTTAATAAGTGGTTCATCATTGATGACCGAAAGCCTGGAAATATGATGAGGTGTTTGTGAGGTGTAATGAAGGTAAGCGCTATCTAGCGCTCGTGAGTAAGATAAATATGCATGTAAAAGGAGTAGGTGAAGTAGGTGCTCTGGATCTTGGGTTGATATGTATGCTGAAGAGTATGTCATTATTAGTGGAAAAGCTTATCAAGTCGGAAGGGGATGCTTTTAAGATTTGTGTTGTAGATGAATTTGGTAATGCATGCCTGGAGATTAATGCTCCAGGCAAGATACTGCTTAAGTTACTCAAGGCCAAAATTCCTACTGACAGCCAATTCAACTCGCTTTATAAATTTGAACCGTATATTGAAATGGCGCTGGAACAAATTTTGGAGTTTGGTCTATATCGGCTCCATCTGCCGCAGCGATTAGAAGTCCCCGTAAGTAATGCTCGAGAGCTTATGAGTCACTTGAATAAGTGTGTCGATAAAATTCGCCAAGAAAGCAAGTCAAAGCAGTTTCAGTCCAAGCTCAACAGCTATCGGCGATCGAGCAATAAAAATCATAAGGAACTAACAAAATACATAGATGCGTTGTTTGAACGATATTCAAAACTTTTGGTGCTAAGGATTGATCTCTCTTATTCGAAGGAAAACTCCAAAACTACGCAGGCTGAAGCTGCACGGGATCGAGAGCATCTTTTCGAGAATGCCAGGTCGAATAAATTGTTTGCCGATATGGTGGGATGGATCTGGAAGCTCGAGCACGGTCCAGAGAAAGGATTCCACTACCATATGATGTTTTTTTTGATGGTTCTAAGGTTCGAGAGGATATAACGAGAGCTACTCTGATAGGCCGGTATTGGATTGATGTGATAACGAAAGGCCGAGGCCTGTATTACAATTGCAATGCGGTCAAGTTTGTCTATAAGAGCTGTGGAATTGGCATGGTCGATCATGCAGATACCCAGCTACGCGAGGGCTTGCGGAACGCGGTGTTTTACCTTACTAAGACAGACCTTTACATGAAGCTTCAAAATGAAGGACGTGGTATGGGAAAAATGAATCGACCGCGCCCGAAAGATTCGCGAGGGAGATCAAGAGCTGTGCTCTCTACTGGATAGTCATTATGCGATAAGTTCTAACTTTCTCTAATACTTATAGGGTTTTGGTTATAGATGCCAGATTGAATTAGTATTTTACACCTAATTATGTTGGTTTAGGATCGTTTGCTGTTGAGCCAAGCATTATTAACGAGCGCATCCTTAGGTATCCAGTTTTTTTCTAAAAGGACTCGGATGTTTGAGCTTTTTATGCCGCCAATTCGATTGGTGTCAATGAAGTTCCCTAATGGCTCATCTAAGGCTGAAACTGCGCTCGCTAGTGTTGGCCAGCCACCCTCTGGTTTTAATTTATCTAGCAGTCTTGCCGCCTCTTGTTTGGCTGGGAGGAAATTTCTAATTCGTCCTTTACCATTCTCGCTGTTTTGTTTGGCACGCCTGTTAGCTTCTACCTCTTTCTGGATGACTGCTGATTCTTCTATGATTCCACCAGTGATTAGGCTAGCCTCGTTATTAAAGGCCCACGCCCGCTCGCAGTCTTTATTATTTTCAGCTGCTTTAGCTAATTCAAGATATAGACACGCATATCTCACATGCCTGAACAGTATAGCGATTTCTTCATCGAGCCCATTGATTCCCTCATTAAGCTCGTAGACTTCATTTTCCCATTTTTCTACTAGCTGAGCCTGCAGTGCAGGGTCACTTGTGACAGATCGGATGTCCTCTAATAATTTAAGATACTCTTCAAGTTCAAGTAGCGGCTCGAAGAAGTGCTCTCGGAGAATCAACTGATTTCGGGCGATGGCTGCGCCAATTGTGATATTGCCAATATGTTCGTTCATATGTGTTGCGAATTGGGCTGGCGAAAGTAGTGGAAGCTTCATTTTCTTCATTGGGAGATATGTCATGCTGTTGGGGCTGAGGAGGATGAAATATCTACTTCTGTCCGGTAAGGCAGAAATATTCTCAAGCTCAACGTTGAGGTGCTGTTGTCATGGAAGTAATAAATTTACTCCAGTCGCTCATCAAGGCGCGCCGCTTATTGAGGAAGTCGGAGCGAGAGTATGCTCCTTCAGTTTGGTTTCGCTCATCATGCGCGAGTGCCATCTCGCACACCTCACGGGGGTAATGAGTACATTCCCCTGCCCAGTCACGAAATGAGGAGCGAAAGCCGTGTCGTGTGATGTATTCATATTCCATGTCGTGAAGGAGTGTTCGTACAGCGTTTGCATGCATGACCCCTGACTTACCCCGGCCTGGAAATAGGAAGGGGCTTTTTTCATCTCGTGGAATGCTCTGCACGAGCCTTACGACCTCTTCGGCAAGCGGGACTACAAAAGCTACTCTCATTTTCATACGTTCATCTGGCAGAGCCCAGGTGCCAGCTTTCAGATCAAACTCATCCCAGCGAGCAAATCTCACCATATGGGCGCGGGCGCTAGTCATAATCAACAACTGTGTGGCCAAGGACGCCAGCGTTGTTTTTGTATTTAGCTTGGCCATTAGGAATGGAACGTCCTGCCACCGCAACGCTTTGAAATGCTCGCGCTTCCGAGCTTTCTTCTTTTCAGCACGACTCAGCAAGTTGTCCAGGTGCCCGCGCCAGCGAGCGGGATTTTCCCCCTCTCGCAGGTTACGTGCCTTGGCGGCATCCAGGATCTGCTCTATTTGCCCACGTACCTCGTCAGCGGTTCTGGTCTTGGTGATCCAGATGGGTTGCAACACCTTAAGCACCTCGGATGTCTTGATGTCTTCGGCTGACAGCTTGCCTATGTGGTCAAAAGCATACAGCTCCAGCTTTCGTAGCCAGCCTTTACGCCATTTCTCCGACCATGCCGCGCCGTGAGCATCACAATATTCCGCTGCGAGCGTCTCAAACTTCAATTGCTTGGCTTCGCTTGCACGCTGGGCCTCCCGGTGAGCGGCGCGCGCTATGTCTCTGGCTGCCAGGGGATCGATGCCGTCGCTGAGTTGGCTACGTTTAGCGCTGGCGTCTTGTCTGGCTTTCTTGAGACTCACTTCAGGGAAGGAACCCAAACCCATCTCTCTACGACGACCCGCCAGTTGGAAGCGAAGAAGCCAAGATTTACGCCCGGTAGGTTTGACAACCAAGCGAAGCCCGTCACCATCTTCATAGGTACCAGGTTCGGTCAGGTTTTCGACTTGTTTTGGATTTAGCTTACCCATTGGATTTCCCCTGTCCCCCCACATGTCCCCCCACTTCATCATCGGATGAAGTCAAATGGCATTGAACGCCATCGGACGTCGAAATGCCTGAAGCCCTCTGAATAGCCAGGCTATCAGGTTATATTTCGGACTGAATAGGTTTATTTCGGACAATAAAAAAGCCGGCTTGTGGCCGGCTTCGTGAGGTAGTAGCGACTTATTTTTGGTAAGCCGCGACTGCCTTTAAGATCTCCGCACGGGCTTCTTCAGCATTGCCCCAGCGTTCAACTTTTACCCACTTGCCTTTTTCAAGATCCTTGTAGTTCTCGAAGAAGTGCTTGATCTGCTCCAACAGCAGAGCCGGCAAGTCGGTATATTCCTTTACATCATGGTACAGCACAGACAGTTTGTCATGCGGAACGGCAACTAATTTTGCATCGCCACCGGCTTCGTCGGTCATGTGCAGTACGCCAACCGGACGTGCGCGAATGACGGCGCCTGGTGTAACCGGGTAAGGCGTTACGACGAGCACGTCGAGGGGATCGCCATCATCAGCCAGCGTGTTGGGGATATAGCCATAGTTGGCCGGATAGAACATCGGGGTCGCCATGAACCGGTCGACAAACAGAGTATCGCTGTCCTTGTCGATTTCGTATTTGATGGGTGCATGGTTAGCCGGGATTTCAATCGCGACGTAGATGTCGTTCGGCACGTCTTTGCCGGCCGGAATCTTGCTATAGCTCATAGAGCGACTCACCTTTGTTGGTAGGCCAAATTGATGTGGTTTGGAGTATAGGCATATTTGACCCGCGATTCGAGCCTTGGGGTGGGATAAGGTTCAAAGCAGGAACTTTGTAACGGTAACGGACCCGAAAAAAGAGGCCTGCCTGTTAGAGGGCGGGGCAGCTTTCTTCTGAATCGGAGACAACATCGGCATGTTCCAATGGATCAATGAGGCGACAGCCATCAACCTGGCGCTTGCACTTGTCATTACTATCATCAGCTATGGCGTCATTCGCCGGCTCGTTACAGCCGTTACCAGTCGCGTTGTAAATTGGTCCTCCCGGGCAAACAGCGGTTGGGCACATTACGTAGGCGAGATCATTGGTCGAACCAGTCGCTTGCTGATTCTGCTCATGGCTATTCAGATCGGACTGTATGTCATTGATCTGAGCCCAAGCTGGGAGGCACGCGTCAGCCATATCTGGTTCCTGGTCCTGGCTCTACAGTTCGGGCTGTGGGTCGATGGCGCAATTCTGCTGTGGGCACGTTCGGCACTGCAGAACAGGAATGGCCATCAGCGCAGCCAGCTCACCATGACCATGATTTCGCTGATGGTCCGGGTAGCCTTGTGGACGGTGGTTCTGCTTGCAGTACTCTCCAACCTGGGTGTCGATATCACGGCGTTCGTCGCCAGCCTGGGAATTGGTGGTATTGCCGTCGCGCTGGCCGTTCAGAATGTGCTGAGTGACCTGTTTGCCTCGCTGTCCATTGGTATCGACAAGCCTTTCGAGCAGGGTGATTTCGTCGTATTTGGCGATATTGCCGGCTCCATTGAATACATCGGTCTCAAGACCACGCGGATTCGCAGCCTTAGCGGTGAACAGGTGGTTTGCTCCAACACGAAGCTGCTGCAGCAGACGATCCATAACT
The DNA here is from genome assembly GCF_030403525.1 of Pseudomonas sp. WAC2. Taxonomy (NCBI): domain Bacteria; kingdom Pseudomonadati; phylum Pseudomonadota; class Gammaproteobacteria; order Pseudomonadales; family Pseudomonadaceae; genus Pseudomonas; species Pseudomonas sp. WAC2. The sequence continues at coordinate 818,538 of NZ_JAUEPD010000001.1, read as the reverse complement.
ATAAGCGGATGTCCGAGCGGCGGGTGCTGTTCCAGTTCGATATCAGTTACCGCACACCTGCCGATCAAGTGGGTGAAATTGCTCCACTCGTAAAGCAGATTGTCACGTCATTGGATAACACCCGTTTCGATCGTGCGCATCTGCTGGCACTGGAAAGTAGCGCCTTGAAATTCGAGGTGGTGTATTACGTGTTGAGCGCGGACTACAACCAGTACATGGATATTCAACAGAACATCAATCTGGCACTGCTCAAGGAGCTGGACCAGCGTGGCATCAAGTTCGGTATGCCTGTTCGGTCACTGGAGTTTCTGGAGGAGGTTCCCTTGGCCTATCAGGGTTCGCCGGACGCTCCTCGTGGAGGTGACTCGGCTGCGGGAATTGAAATCCGCTGAGCCAATGCCTGTAGCCGCGTCAGTGGATCCTGACGGAAAAACTGACGTAGCTGCATATAAACATCCGGGTATGCCTGATCGAGTACATCGGGTGCGGTAAAGAAGTATTCACAGCAGACGGCAAAGAACTCAGCAGGATGCTCGCTGGCATAGGGATCGATCAGTGTTTCCTTATGGGTATCAATCTGTCGGTTGAGGTCATCGTAAGCAGCCTGCATGACCTCAGCCCAGCGAGGAAGCGACATGTCCCGGTGCAGTGGGGGCAGGCCATTGGCATCGCCGTTGAGCATGTCGAGCTTATGCGCCAATTCATGAATGACCAAGTTGTAACCCGTCCAGTCGCCGCTCTCCTGAACACCCGACCACGCCAGAATCACTGGACCTTGTAGCCAAGCCTCACCGCTATGGCTTTCGCTTTCCTCATGTTCGATTCCGCTATCGTCACGGTAGCGTTGTGGGCTGACAAAATCCGAGGGGTAGAGGATCAGCTCGTGGAAGTTGCCATACCAGTCTTCCTCGGGCAGGTATAGCAAGGGCAATTGGGCCTGGGTAGCCAGGGCCAGGCGGTCAATGTCAGCAAGCGCAATGTCACCCAGTAGCGTCAGGCGTTTATGTGCCAGGAAAAGGATGCTGCGCTGTTGGAGCCGATGATCAGATTCAGGCGGGAGTCCGTCGAGAATAGGCAGGCGGGAATGAATTTCATCCCAGAGCGCTGGCGGGATAACGGTCCGTTTAAGGACGCGTCGATCCCGCCAGGCGCGCAGGGACCACATGCGTTAGCCGATTTCGCTACGGCTGGGGCTCGGACGCAGACGACGGCTGACCATGCTGATGATCATGGGCAGCAGCGAGATGGCAATGATGGCGATAACCAGCATGGACAAGTGCTGCTTGATGAACGGCACATTGCCAAAGAAGTAACCCAGGGTAACCAGACCGCCTACCCAGAGGAACGTGCCCAGGACGCTGAAGCCCAGAAAACGGAAATAGTGCATGCGACCGATGCCCGCCACGAATGGCGCGAACGTTCGGATGATGGGCAGGAATCGCGCTAGGGTAATGGTCTTGCCGCCATGCAGGGCATAGAACGCCTGGGTACGCTCCAGATAGTCGCGACGGAATATCTTGGAGTTTGGTCGCGAGAAAAGCTTTTCACCCAGGGTTCGGCCAATGACATAGTTGGTGCTGTCACCGGCAACGGCCGCGAAGGCAAGAAGGCTACCCAGAAGCCAGGGGTCCATGCCGCCTGTGGCGCAAATGGCACCAGCAATGAACAGCAGCGAGTCACCGGGCAGGAAGGGGGTGACTACCAAACCTGTTTCGCAAAAAATGACCAGGAACAGGATGAAATAGATCCATGACCCGTAGTTGCTGACCAGCATTTCCAGGTAAACGTCGAGGTGGAGGATCAGATCGATCGGGTTAAAGTCCATGTACAGCCTATCTATGGCAGCGGGTCGAAGCTCCATTATAGGGCGAAGGCTCTAGGTCGCGAGTAGCCATTAGGGTAAACGGTAGGGTGGGATTTGCGATCTACCGCACGGATATCTGCTTTCCTCTCTTTCAAGGCTGGAGCTCGACTGGGATCAGATGGAATTTCGTGATTCACGAGGCGGATGAACACATAGAGTCCTGACGGCGCTGTGCTAACCTTCGGCTCGTTTTCAATGGGGCTGCCAGGGCCTCGCTTGTCAGGGGTTATTCATGCATATCCACATTCTCGGCATCTGCGGGACGTTCATGGGCTCTCTGGCCGTGCTGGCCAAGGAGTTGGGTCATCGAGTGACCGGTTCCGATGCCAATGTCTATCCGCCCATGAGTACGCAGCTGGAGGCACAGGGTATCGAGCTGATGCAGGGATACGAGCCTGCCCACCTTGAACCGGCGCCGGATCTGGTCGTGATCGGCAACGCACTCTCCCGGGGTAATCCGGCTGTGGAGCATGTCCTGAACAAGGGGTTGCCCTATGTATCCGGACCGCAATGGCTGTCAGATCATGTATTGCAGGGACGCTGGGTTCTGGCTGTAGCGGGTACCCACGGCAAGACCACCACCACGAGCATGCTGGCCTGGGTGCTAGAGCATGCAGGCATGAGCCCGGGCTTCTTGATTGGCGGTGTACCCCAAAATTTTGGGATATCCGCCCGGCTGGGCGGAACGCCTTTCTTTGTCGTAGAGGCTGACGAATACGATAGTGCCTTTTTCGATAAGCGCTCCAAGTTCGTCCATTATCGACCGCGCACCGCTATCCTAAATAACCTCGAGTTCGATCATGCCGATATTTTTCCCGATCTAGCAGCGATCGAGCGGCAGTTTCATCATCTGGTGCGTACGATTCCAGGTCAAGGGCTCATCATTCATCCAACCGCTGAAAAAGCGCTGTCTCATGTCCTGACGATGGGGTGCTGGACACCGGTTCAGACGACAGGAGAGGGCGGGCAGTGGCAGGCCCGCTTGCTCCATGAGGACGGCTCGCGGTTTGAGGTAATCTTCGATGGGAAGACACAGGGAACGGTTGAGTGGAGTCTGACCGGCCAGCATAACGTGGCCAATGCCCTGGCCACCTTGGCCGCTGCGCGGCATGTAGGCGTCGTGCCGCCTCAAGGGATCGAGGCGTTGAATGCATTCAAGAGCGTCAAGCGCCGAATGGAAACGGTTGCCAAAATCAACGGCGTCACGATCTATGATGACTTCGCCCATCATCCCACAGCCATTGCCACTACGCTTCAGGGATTGCGGGCACGTGTAGAAGAGGAATCCATCATTGCAGTCATCGAGCCACGCTCCAACTCGATGAAGTTGGGCGCCCACCGTGACGGCCTGCCGGACAGTGTTCGACAGGCCGACTCTGTTATCTGGTATGCGCCGCCGAACCTAGGGTGGGATCTGGCCGAGACAGCAGCGAATTGCCCTGTCCCGGCGGTTGTTTGCGACTCGCTGGAGGCCATTATTGAGCGCGTCAAAGAGGCGGCGAAAGGCAGGACCCATGTAGTCATCATGAGTAACGGCGGGTTTGGTGGTTTGCACGGCAAGCTGGCTGCTGCGTTGCGTGAAGGAGGCCCTGCATGAGCGGACCGGAACGTATCACCCTGGCAATGACCGGCGCCTCTGGTGCTCAATACGGATTACGGCTGCTTGACTGTCTGGTGCAGGAGGAGCGTGAGGTTCACTTCCTGATCTCCAAGGCTGCACAGCTGGTCATGGCCACTGAGACCGATGTGGCGCTACCGGCTAAACCTCAGGCCATGCAGGCGTTTTTGACGGAATACACCGGCGCTGCGCCCGGGCAGATTCGAGTCTTTGGCCAGAGCGACTGGATGGCGCCTCCGGCGTCAGGTTCCAGTGCGCCGGCAGCCATGGTGGTTTGCCCGTGTTCGACCGGTACGCTGTCCGCCATTGCAACAGGTGCCTGCAATAACCTGATCGAGCGCGCTGCCGATGTGGCCATCAAGGAGCGGCGCACCTTGGTTCTAGTGCCTAGGGAATCACCGTTCTCCAGTATTCATCTGGAAAATATGCTCAAGCTGTCCAACCTGGGCGCGACGATTCTTCCGGCTGCGCCAGGGTTCTATCACCAGCCGCAAACGGTGGATGATCTGATCGACTTTGTCGTGGCCCGGATTCTTAATACATTGAGTATTCCCCAAGACATGCTGCCCCGGTGGGGCGAGCATCATCTGGTGAGCGATGAGTAAGTTGCTCTGTGCGTGCCTGGTGCTTGTGCTGAGTGGCTGCGCCAGCGTCAGTACGCTCAACGCCAGCAAGCCGGGCGCTCCGATCGTTTACTCGGGAACCCGGCTGGACTGGTATGCCATTCAAGGGGGCTGCTGTCCAACGGAGCGCTTTGGCGTAGAGGCTCCCGCCTATCCAGGGTTCGATCTGCCGGGCAGTCTGCTAGTGGACACGGTGTTATTCCCCCTTGCCCTGGCAAAGGTGTTGGGTATCGGGCTGAACGTTCGCGGAGGCAGTTGAGCTATCCCAGGCATTGGCGAAGGCGGCTTCACTTCGTTATAGTCGGTCGGGTCTTCAGGGCGGGGTGAGATTCCCCACCGGCGGTAAACCACGTGGTGGCAAGCCCGCGAGCGCTCCGATACGTCGGAGGTCAGCAGACCTGGTGTGATTCCAGGGCCGACGGTCATAGTCCGGATGAAAGAAGATGCGTTTGTCTGCCTATGCCGCTTGGCATAAGTAGCGTCTGCGCTTTTTGCCCTGAAACGTTCACTCACCCAACGAGGACGTTTCATGCCTATGCTCGACCCGCAACGCCATTCCCGCCTGCATGCTGCTGTAGCAGCCTACCGTGAGGGGCGTCCAGTGCTTCTGCTGGATGATGCCGACCGCGAAAACGAAGCTGATCTGGTAGCCGCTGCCGAAAACCTCACTTTGAGCACGATGGTAAAGATGATCCGGGATGGCAGCGGTATTGTCTGCCTGTGTCTGGATGATGCCAGTGTGCGGTGCCTGGACCTGCCACCCATGGTCAAAAATAACCAGGCACGTCATGGAACAGGGTTTACAGTTTCCATCGAGGCGGCGGAAGGTGTGACTACCGGTGTTTCGGCTGCTGATCGGATGATCACTATTCGGGCCGCGCTGGACTCCTGCGAAGGTCGGAGCCGAATCGTCAGCCCGGGGCATATCTTTCCCTTGCGCGCGCGTGAAGGTGGGGTGCTGACTCGGCGCGGTCATACCGAGGGCTCGGTGGAGCTGGCCATGCTGGCAGGGCTACGTCCGGCGGCTGTATTGTGCGAGCTGATGAACCCCGATGGCAGCATGGCGCGTGGCGCCGACGTTGAGCACTATGCGCAGCAGCACGGGATACCGGTGCTGACCATTGAGGAGATCGTGCGTTACCGTGAGGAGGAAGCACTATTGGCATCCCAGTCGGTCAGCGTCGTCTGATGTAGCCCCAATGTCTGCCAGCTACTCGGTCGGTTCCTGGCAGACATCCACCCATTGGGCCTCGACCAGTTCGGCCAGCCGTTGCGGGGTAATGCGCACGGCGCTGTGGATTGCGCCAGCTGCCGGCAGGACCTCATCAAAAGCCTTGAGCGAGCAATCGCAATACACCGGCATGGGCGTTGCCAGTCCGAATGGGCAAACGCCGCCTACCGGATGGCTGGTCAGCAGCTGCACGCGCTCGCCATCCAGCATCTTGGCTTTGCCGCCAAACGCAGACTTGAGCTTTTTATTGTCCAATCGTGCATCGCCTCGTGCCACGAGCAGCACCTCACGCTCACCAATCTTCAGTCCAAGCGTTTTGGCAATTCGCCCCGGTTCGACGCCATGTGCTTCGGCCGCCAGGGCAACGGTTGCGGTGCTGGTTTCAAGCTCAATGATGTGAATATCCGGGGCGTGGGTCGTGAAAAAGTCGCGGACTGAATCCAGGCTCATGAGGGGCTCCCATTCGGTAGAGCCTGGATTCTTGAAAAGCCGGGCGCGTGCGTCAACCCTTGATCAGCATTCAACCATGCTGACAGCGAGCCCGCCTCGAGAGGTTTCCTTGTATTTGTCCTGCATGTCGGCACCGGTATCACGCATGGTACGAATGACTCGATCCAGCGAGATGAAATGTTCTCCGTCACCGCGTAGCGCCATCTGGGCGGCATTGATGGCTTTCACGGCGGCAATGGCATTGCGCTCGATACAGGGCACCTGAACCAGTCCTCCCACCGGGTCGCATGTCAGGCCCAGGTTATGCTCAAGGCCGATTTCCGCAGCATTTTCCACCTGTTCTGGCGTCGCGCCCAGCAGCTCGGCTAGTCCGGCGGCGGCCATGGCACAGGCCGAACCCACTTCGCCCTGACACCCCACCTCGGCGCCTGAGATCGAGGCATTCTTTTTACACAGAATACCTACTGCGGCTGCGGCCAGCAGATAGCGCACAACATCTTCATCGTTAGCATCCGGGTTGAATTTCATGTAGTACATCAGTACCGCAGGAATGATGCCTGCTGCGCCGTTGGTAGGCGCCGTTACCATGCGACCTCCCGCGGCATTTTCCTCATTGACCGCCAAGGCGAACAGGTTGACCCACTCCATGGCTGAAAGCGTCGAGCTGATAACGCTCGGGTTGGTCATCGCCCGCAGGCTACGGTGTAGGCGAGCAGCGCGACGTGGGACTTTAAGGCCGCCCGGCAGTACACCTTCGTGAGCCAGCCCATTCCGGATACATTCGCGCATGGTCTGCCAGATATGTAAAAGGTTTGCGCGAATATCAGCCTCGCTGCGCCAGGCTTTTTCATTGGCGAGCATGAGGGCGGAAATGGACAACCCATGCTCACGGCACAGGCGTAGCAGTTCTGCTGCGCTGGAGAAGTCATAGGGCAGGGTAGTGGTATCCTGATCACGCTGACCGCTGGCCGCCTGTTGGCTGTCGATAACAAAACCGCCGCCCACGGAATAGTAAGTTTCCTCGAACAGCTCTCCAGTCTCGCCAAATGCGGTGATGGTCATTGCATTGGGATGGTAAGGCAGGTTCTCATCAAGCAGATGCAGGTCCCGGGTCCAGACGAATTCGATAGGATGGCTACCCCCGAGCATAAGCGTGTTTTCAAGCTTGAGCGTCTGGATGCAGGGCTCGATCCGGTCGGGATCAACCCGGTCTGGCCACTCTCCCATCAACCCCATCAACGTTGCACGGTCAGTCCCGTGCCCGACACCTGTTGCGGACAGGGAGCCATACAGGCGTACTTCTACCCGGCGAGTCTGCTCCAGGCATTGTTGCTCACGTAAGGTGGAGACGAATAATACACCGGCTCGCATGGGGCCTACCGTGTGAGAGCTGGAAGGACCCACGCCGATTTTAAACAGGTCGAATACGCTGATGGCCATGCTGAAGTCCTGAATATGAGGTTCAATGGTGACCGTAACGTACGTAACAGTCTGAGGATCATCATGGGAAAAGCGGCCTCCCTGCACAATCGATACGTTCTAAGCGACCCTTTAGTAGAGCTAAACCCATGAGCCGGATCCTGAACGCGCAAACGCAAGCCTGGCTTCAAGTATTTGCCTGTGCGGCACGCCACCTGTCCTTTACCCGCTGTGCCGAGGAGTTGCACGTAACGCCAGGCGCCATTAGCCAGCAGATGCGACAGCTGGAAGAGCGGTTGGGGTTCAAGCTGTTTCACCGAATAGCCCGTGGGCTGGAGCTGACGGCGGAGGGGCAACGGCTGGCCTCAACGGTCAATCAGGCCTCAGGACTTGTGGACGCAGAGCTGCGACGGCTGAATGCCGGTCAGTTTGGCGGCGTGCTCCGGCTACGCTCGATTCCTTCCTTTCTCGGCAAATGGGTCATGCCGCGGCTACCCAAGCTGCAGGCTCGCTTTCCGGATATCCAGCTTCGGGTCGTTGCTGAAGACAGTTCATGGTCACTGCGCGAGGGCGAGTTTGACCTTGCCATTGATCTTAATGACGGTAGTTATCCTGGTCTTGCATCCACGTCGTTGCTGGACGAGCAGATATTTCCGGTGTGTGCTCCTTCGCTATTGGAGGGGCGCCCGCCACTTGATCGTCCCGAGGCGCTGGATCATTACCCATTGCTGCATGACATCACTGCCTGGCGCGGCAGTTATGAGTATGCCGAGTGGGAGTTTTACCTGGCGTCCATTGGCGCCCCTGCACTGGATGTCAGGCGAGGTCATACGTTCAATCGCAATCACCTGACTATCGAGGCGGCTATTGCCGGCATGGGGGTTGCCATCGCGCGGCGCCATTTGATCACTAACGAGCTGGAGCGGGGTGCGTTGGTTATTCCCTTCGGGGTATCCGTACCGGCGCGCAAGCGTTATGTCCTGCTTTATGCGCAAGGTGCTCTCGCTGATCCACGTGTACGTTCACTGCATGACTGGCTGGTTGAGGAGGCCCTGGCCAGTGCGTCAACGCCCCAGCCGGCGTAACTCGTCCGACTCGACAAAACGAACACCGTCGCCTTCCTCCAACGCGAGTCGCCAGAGTGCTCGTGCCAACACGCAGACCTCAATGCCATGCCACTTGCCAGGCAGCAGCTGGGAGAGCGGGGCGGCAATCTGTTCGCCCAATCGCTGCTCGTTACGGGGGCCGAGCAACAGCGAGGGGCGTGCAAAGGTGATCTGCGGCCAGCCTTGATCTTGTAGTGCCTCTTCAAGCTCACCTTTTACCCGGTTGTAAAAGATCGAAGAGGAAGCATCGGCACCAATGGCACTGATAACCACGAAGTGTCTGGCACCCAGTTCGCGTGCGCGACGTCCGACAGCGATGGGCAGGTCATAATCAATGGCGCGAAAGGCTTCCTGTGAGCCGGCTTTCTTGATCGTGGTGCCCAGGCAGCAAAAGGCCGTATCCAGCGGGCCGGTGAGCTGAGGCAGCATATCCAGCAATTCGCCGACCGGGTTTTCCAGGCGTGGATGAGCAGGAAGTGGTCGGCGGGTAGGCGCCAGGACACGTTGAATGGTTGGCTCATTCAGCAGGCGATCCAGTAAGTGTTCGCCGGTAAGCCCCGTGGCGCCTGTAATCAGGACATGTTGCGGAGTCAGGTGCATCGCAAAGCTCCTTTCGATGAGCATGACTGGCGGAGCAGGTAGGCGGCCCGCGCTTCTGCCCGGTCCGCTTCGTTGTAATGCCCGCCCTTATCCCATCGGACAACATTTAAGGGCGAAAGGCTCATTGCTCTGCAACGTGGCTGGTTGATCCAGCGCGATAGGCCTGCCATTTTTTCAGAACAGCAGGCGGCGCCCAGATCTGCGGCTCCGATGGCTCGAACCCTTGTGCCGCCTCGCGCTCGGCGACACGCTTGCTGGCGATCGAAAATGCCTGCTCGGGATCGTCTGTTGCCTGGAAGGCTTCTGCAAACAAGGCCTTCCCAAAATAAGTGAAGTCCGCTTCGTCCGTGCAGCCAAAAGACGTCCGGTCCGCACGTGAGGCGGTAATGACCATGGTATGGTCATCTTGCAACGGGGGAAGGAAGCCGCCGCTGTAGCAGGCTGAAACGACAACGATCTTGTCGCGGTTCTTCAGCGGCTCAAGCAGGGACGCAAATTCAATGGCCGGCAAGCTGGCCAGTTGCAGACCCGGCTCGCTCAAGGATAAACGATGGTCGGAGGAGCCATGGCTGGTGAGGTAGACAAAGATCAAATCCTCAGGCCCTGAGCGCTCGGCCAGGGTGGCAATGGCGCGATGAAGATTTTCCCGCGTTGCCAGTGGGGTTACGCTTTTAAGATCACGCTGATTGATCAGGCGAACCACGCTACGGGCATTAAAACGATTGACCATCAGCTTGGCGACATAATCGGCTTCACGTTGAAACACTCGCTGATCGCCATCGCCTGCTAGAGTAATACCGTAAAGCTCGGTACTGGCCGTAGAGGGACGGACGTTATTGAGTTCCTGACCCAGGCGCTCGCCTTGTTCCAGTAGCGCAACTTCCATGGGGTCAGGTTGGTAAACACCGTCATCGCTGCGGATGAACTGGCCTTCGCTCCAGAGCCCGCTTTCGCGGCGCCCATCGGCATGGGTGTAGGTGCCATTGCCATCGAACTGGCCGTTCAGGAAGTCACCGATATACACGCTGCCGTCTGCCTCGGTGTATTGCCCCAGCCCATGGTACTGCCAGCTTTTGAAGCTGCCGCTGTAACGGCTGCCATCGCTGCCGTGGTACTTGCCTTGGCCGGTCATTTCTCCTTTCTGGAAGGATCCTTCCCAGACATTACCATCTACGCTTTGATAGCGACCCTGGCCGGAGAAAGCACTATCAACAAAGTTGCCTTCGTACAGATTGCCTTCCTGATCGACCCATTGACCTCTGCCGTTCAGGCGGCCATCCGTGAAAATGCCGTTATATTGACTGCCGTCGCTTTCAGTCCGCGCGCCGCGGCCCTGCATGCGGCCCTCGAAGAAATCACCTTCGTAACGCCAGCCGTCATTGGACTCCAAGACCCCTTTGCCATGGTACATCCCCCGGTGGAAGGAGCCTTCGTAACGTCCGCTAGGGGAGGTCAGCTGCCCTTGACCCTCATAGAGGCCATGATGAAAACGGCCTCGATAGCGAGTGCCATCCACAAAAAACTGCTCGCCCAGGCCTTCGGCCAGGCCGTCTCTGAACGAGGCACGCAGCCAGTTGCCATTGGCCCAATCGAGGCGCCCCTCACCTTGTAGGCGTCCGCGCTCCACATCGCCGTGGTAGACCGAGCCATCCGGTAGACGGATCTCGGCTGCCTGGGCGAAAGGGGCGGGAAGAATTACGAGGCTCATGGCGAGCCCCAGGGGAAGAAGCGCTCGGGTCGCCCGATAGGGCGGCCTTACCATCCAGAGGGAACGGCCCTGATGGATGCGGGCCGCCAGCCGGCGTGTGCCGGCTTTAACGGGATTCGAGACGAACCAGATGGCGTTCAAGGGTAGACGAATAGGGTTCAAGCAGGCGTTCGACACAGCTGGCACCTTCTGGACTCGCAATAGAGCGGATTCGGGCACGCTGGCGCAGCAGTTCATCATCGGCGATGCTGCGCTCGACCAGGAGCAGGTTGCGACTGTGCCGACTGAGTGCGATAGCGTTCCGGACCGTATCGTTATTGAGCAGCTCTGGCAGCTTCAGGTTCACCAGACGTTCGCCCTGCGTCAGACCCAGCTGCAGCTGCAGCGTGATCCCGCTGTCGGCTACTTCGACCTGAAGGGCATGGCCTAGCGCTCGCATGATTTCACCGCAGCACAAGGCATGAGTCAGATAATCATCTTCGCCCTGGGTTTCGTGGAAAAGGATCAGGCTGCCGCCATCGATGAGGCTATGCAGTTCACCCTTGTACAGCGAGGTGGCCTGCTCCAGGCAATCCCTGTAACGCTCCAGAAGACTGACCAGGCGCGCACGGGGCAGCTTGCGTAACTGCTCTTGAGACCCGAGCTGGATCGCCAGTACCGCGCTGGAAACGATGTCGGGTTCTGACGCCATGGTCGGTGTAACGGGCTCGGCGGCTGCCGCTGTCTCTACAACTTCGTTTTCTGCCTCGTCCGGCATGACATCGGCAAAGGCGTCTTCGTCGAACTCGTCGTCACCGTCTTCGGTAGTCACCGGTGCTTTGGCCGGTTTCTTGGCGGCTGCGGCAGCCTTGCGTGGTGAGGTGGAGCGAACCTTGATACCGGCGCTTTCATCGAGGAACGGGTTGTCCTCGTCGCCTTCTACCGGAGCTGCTGCCTTGGCTTTTTTGGACGGTTTAACCGGCGCCGGTTTGGGTTTTTCAGGGACCAACCGCGCCTGGAGCTGACGCGCCAAGTCACCAATTTCATCCTGACGACCAACGCTGGGAGCCGGATCATCCGGGTCACGCAGCCAGACACGCAGCTCCAGCAGGGGCGTGGAAATGTTGCGGCCCAGGCGCAGGCTGAGAATCAGAGTCAGCATCAACAGGATAAGCGCCAACAATCCCATGTTTTGCAGGCTGATCACCATGGGTTGCTGGAACTGATTCATGTCCAGACTGATACGCAGCTGGCCAGTGGTCACGTCTTGAAACTTGATCGACGTGGAGTAGATGCCTTCCGCCTCGCCCAGAAGATTGCGCGTCGGGCGGGTGCCTGCTTCGGCCAGTACACGATTATCCGGACTGAACACTGCCGCGTGGGCAACCAGCGGATTACGCGCCAGATTACCCAAGAGCACGTTGAGGCTCAGCGTATCGTTGGATACCAGCAGCTCCGTCGCTGAGGCGGCCGTCTGGGTAACCAGCGTCTGACCTACGGCATCGGCCTGCTGCTGCATGGCATGCCGGAACTGCAAGCCCACGACAACGGCATAGATCACCAGGGCGGCGATGACGAGAATAAGGCTATGGGAAACAATGCGGAGCGCGATAGGAACACGGCGCTGGCGCATTGCACGAAACAGCAGAACGAAGAAATTGTCGGGCTTGACGGTCGCGTGCCGGGTCACTGGTGAATTCTTTGGGCAAAAATGTGGGGCGAAGTATAACCAGCGACCAGAGGTCGTTAAAGCGTACTAACCGAGTCCGTCAACCACTCGTCTGCGTATGGGTGGTTCTGCACCGTTTTCGGAAACAGGTAGAATCGGGTTTTTGACCCCTTGGTGGAGGCTGCGCCTTGCGAGACATTCTTCTCATTACCAGCACCGGGTATGCCGGCCCCGGCTTGAGTGCTGCATTGACGAGCGTAGTGGCCGAGTCAGGCGCAGCGTTGCTGGATATTCGTCAGAGTCGTGTGCAGGGGGCCGTAACACTTGCGTTGCTCATCAAGTTGCCCGAAGGCGCTGATGCCGCTGCCTTGGGTGAAGCGCTCGAACTACGCGCTGCGGCCGTGGGGGCCAGAGTGCACCTGGCTGCTCTGGATGCAGAGGCTTATGCCGCGTGGCAGGCCAACGAGTTGGCTCCTCGCCATATCCTGACGCTCATGGGACGCCAGCTGGACGCCCACCAGGTTCAACATGTGAGCGAACTTGTCGAGTCCCACGGTATGACCATTGAGCGTATCGAGCGGCTGTCGGCACCTGACGCCAGGGAGCGTGCTGTGCTGGAATTTACGCTGGCGGGTGAACCGCAGGATCTGGAGGGGCTCAAGGCTGCCTTTTTCACTGCGACCCAGAACTTTGAGATGGATATCGGATTTCAGGCTGACACGCTGTTCCGCCGCCATCGGCGACTGGCCGTATTCGATATGGATTCAACATTGATCCAGGCGGAAGTCATTGATGAGCTGGCCAAGGCCGCTGGTATCGGAGAGCGGGTTGCCGCCATCACCGAGCGAGCCATGCGCGGTGAGCTCGATTTCAGGGCCAGCTTCAAGGAGCGACTCGCCCTGCTCAACGGCCTGCCTGAAACGGTACTCGAAGACATCGGTGCAGGGCTGCGCCTGACCGAAGGCGCCGAGCGACTGTTTTCCGAGCTCAAGCGATTGGGATACAAGACCGCCATCCTGTCCGGCGGTTTTACTTACTTTGCCCGCCAGATCCAGGCTCGGCTGGGCATCGATTATGTCTATGCCAACGAGTTGGAAACAGTGGACGGCAAGGTGACCGGTGTGGCGGTAGAGCCCATTGTGGACGCGCAGCGCAAGGCTGATCTGCTGCGTGAACTGGCCATGAAGGAAGGGCTGAGCCTTGAACAGACCATTGCCGTAGGGGATGGGGCAAACGACTTGCCTATGCTGGGTCTGGCCGGGTTGGGCGTTGCCTTTCGCGCCAAGCCGCTTGTGCGTCAGTCGGCGCGCCAGTCAATTACAACACTGGGTCTGGATGGCGTGCTGTATCTGCTGGGTGTCAGAGACCGAGACCACGTGCTTTGATCAGGCGCTGAAAGAAAAGCCGGCTATTGCCGGCTTTTTCATGTCTGTCGCTTATTCGTCCGCGACGAATTCATAGTTCATTGCCTGGCTGGGTTCCTGCAGGTAGTAACCCTGGATGTAATTCACACCGGACTGCCAGAGCGTTGCGAGGATCGTGGCGTTTTCAACGAACGGCACGATGCACAGCTTTTTATGCTCTTGAATGCCGCTAATGAGGTTTTTCAGCGTTTCCTGGTTTTCCGGATTGCCCAGGTCGCGGACAAACGAGCCGTCTACCTTGAGGAAATCGATTGGAACCTGCTTGAGAATATTGAACGGCGCCAATGCACAGCCGAATTGACCCAGAGTGACGCGATGCCCCAGCTTTTTCAGGCCGTTGGCCATGATCTTGGTCTGGTTGAGGTGAGCCAGGGCATTGGCCTCGCTGATTTGGAAGATCAGGGATTCAGCTGGTAAGCGAGCGGCCTGCAAGGCAGCCTGCAGCCAGAGCAGGAGTCTTGCGTCCTGTAGCGAAGCGGCGGACAGGTGAATGAACAGGCAGGTATCGTGCCCACGGGCGCGGTGATCGACCAATACCTTGATGGCGTTATGGATTACCCATCGGTCTATCTTTGCACTTAGTCCGCTTTCTTCCGCTACCCGGAAGAACTCGGCCGGCGGTACTTCTTCGTTCTGAGTATTGTTCAGGCGGAGCAGCACTTCATAGTGCTCGCGGCTGTCACCACGCAGGCTGATGAGTGGCTGGAAGAGCAGGCGGAAACGGCTCTGTTCCAGCGCCTGTTGCACAATGGCAATCAGGCTGCCTCGGCTGGCTGCTGCTGCCAGTTCTTCTGCCGGGTCGTATCGTTTGATGGCATTACCGCCCTGTTTGGCAATCGCCAGGGCGCAGCGGTGAGCGCGGTCCATGATTTCGTGCGCATTGACGGTCTGCTCATCAAGTGCCGTCAAGCCAATGGAATAGGAGGGTTGCAAGGCCCGCTTGTTGATTTCAATGGGCTGTGACACCGCTTGACGGAGCAGTGGTTTCAGGCGGCTTTCAAGCTGCTCAGCAGTGCCGCCCTGAACCAGGACGGCAAATGCATCATCGCTGAACCGTGCAAGCAGCGCTGGCGGTACGAAGTGCTCTTTCAGCTGGTTGGCCAGGGCGGCCAGCAGCGCATCAATGTCGGAAATGCCGATTTCAGCGAGGATGGCCGCGTACCGGTCCAGCTGCAGGTAGGCGAAGCTGGCTGTCTGACCGTGCTGGACCACTTTCTCCATTTCCGCTTCCAGCGCCTCCACAAGCCGGGTGCGATTCAGCAGACCGGTGACAGGGTCTACGCTGGTAGCTTCTCGCAGCTTTTCTTCCAGCTCGGCATCGTTCTGGTTGCCGTCACGGATGACAACCTGAATGCAGGGCTCATCTTCGTAGGTGGCTGGAGAGAAGCTCATGTCCGCCGTGAAGGTAGAGCCATCGGCGCGCAAGCCCTGGCAGAGGAAGCGGGCTGTGCCGTTGGCTTCGGGATCGTTGGAGTATTGCTTGAGAAAATCGCGAAACGCCTGCTGATCATCGCTTGCCACCAGATCAATGACCGGCATCCCTTCCAGTTCTTCCACATCCGTATACCCGAAGAGCTGCAGGTAAATGGGATTGGCATGAACATGCATCCCGTCATGGACATAGGCGATGGCATCTTCGGAGCTTTGCAAAAGCAATTGGCACCGTTTTTCTGCCTCATGCAGGGCTAGTTCGGCGGTGCGATAGGCACGCCGAACCTCCAGATTGCCAATCTCGCGCCGGGATACGAGCACGAGTCGTTCGTCTTCACCCAGCGGAACGGCATCCTGAGCCCCATTCAGTAACGCCTGGGTAATCGCGTCGGGCTCTTCAGGGTCGACCAGCTGGATAACCGGAATATCCTTGGCCTGGCGCTTGATGGTCTTGAGCGCCTCGTGAGGAGAAAGCTCTTCACAGTTGGGCGCTGCAATGAGCAGGTCCCAACTCTGCTGAAGTGCAGCGGCCAGCTCGTCCGGCTCTGTGACGCACTGTGCCCGGGTTGCGCAGCCCGCATTTCGAAACAGACTTACCAGTCGCTCGGCTTCATTCTGTGACTCCTCAACAATGAGCAGGCGGATGGTCTTCTTTTCGATAGCCATAGGTCTACGTATGAACCCGGACAGTTAAAGCGGTTAATAATCGAAGAGGCTGGAATCTACAGAGACTTCCATAAGGAGTCAAAATCGTCCTCCGTGTTGGAAGACGGTCCCTGGCTTCCCGGCCTGGGTGTTTCTGGCGTCGGTCGCGCCTGCTCCAGCAGACGGTATTCGAAGACGCTGAAGCTAACGGTAGCATTTTGACGCCTTGTCAGCATGCCTTGTTGCTCGACTCCCTTCTGATTGATCTGAATCTTGCTGCCTTCCTGGAAGGGCAGACGCGGGGCAACGAGAGAAGGAGACTGGTCTATGGCCTTGATTTCTGGAAGCAGCAGACCTCTCAGATATTGGCTGTGTTGCTCGGTCTTGCGAAGCAGCTGCAATCCACAGGGGCGAGCCGTAGGCGCCAGCAGCTCGACGCCCATCTGGGTCCCGCTGCCAGGGACCTGGCGTATCCAGCGAATGACTGCAATACCCCAACTGTGTTCGTTCAGGCCGCGCAGCCCCAGCACTTCGCCCGCTTGCAGTTGGTCCGGCACTTCCCCAGGCCAACTGACGCAATAGCCGCCCGGGCTGTGATTGACGATGGGCAGCGAGAAGAGGGGGTAGGTTTTATCTAGCTCAATCTGTTCGCTTTTCACATCCACAGGCGTGTCGTAGTGGATTTCCTCATGCGCGTCCAGACTTGTATTGTGCTCGGCATCGAAGGCCAGTGACCATACATCCGACGTCTTTTCAGTCGGAGCAAAGTCCGGCTTGGATTTGGGCGGTTCCGGCAGGTTGAGCGTCTGGGCAAAGGCTACGCGACCCGAAAGGTGATAGTGCAGCGCACTCATGCCAATGCAGATCTCCAGGCGTCCTTGACCCGGGGTGCGCTGAAAGGCCCGGTCGGATTCCTGGCCCCATGCCGCGCGCAGGTGTTGCAGCAGGTCCGTGCTGATATCCGGCTGCACTGGCAGGCGTGCACGGCTGCGCTCCTCCGGCGGCAATGCCAGATAATCAGAAATCTGGCTGACCAATACCTGTGTTGACAGGCCTAGTAGGCCGCTCAGGCTGGCCTCCTTGAGGAGGGTTCGGTAACGTGGCGGCGCATCGATCTGAGGTGCGACTACAAACAGTACGCCTGGCTGGTCAGCGGGTTTTATCTGCACGAGATTTGCCCATTGATCGAGGTAATCGACCAGCTGGGCAATCTGACGCTGGCGCATCTGGTTACACCGCGCTGCCCCAAATAGCAGCGGGACAGCATAGGCCTCCTGCAAACTCTGGCCATCAGGGCGCGTCAGTAGGTCGTCCCGTACACGCTGGCCCTGCAGATTGAGACGCAGGGCGATCTGGAAAAGCTGATGCAGCTCCAGCCAGAGATGATCGGCTGCTGGGGTATACAATTGGGCTGCGCGAATCAGCGGGCCGTAAAGGCCTTTCATGGCGCGCTGTAGGGCCAATGGCAACAGGCTGGCCCGATCACGCGAGGGCGTATTGAGTTCGTCGACCACCACCAACTTGTAGCCTGCCGCCATATGGTTCTGTAGCGCCTGACACAGGTTGGCTACCTTGCGTGAGCGCTCGTCCAGCACAATGGGCTGGTCAAGAACATGGCGTTCGAGCATGACACACGTCCGGTTCACTTCCGGTCGCAACAACTCAAGCATGCGCAGACGTTGATCGTTCGGCTGGATCAGCTGGTTGATTTCCAGCATCCCCTGGTACAACAGACGCGCCACTTCCCCGAGCTTTGCTCGCGGCAATTGGTCCAGCCAGCGTTTCAATCCGGCGGGGCTGGCTTCGCAGAACGTAAGGCTCCGCTGCGTGGGCGTCGGTACCCGCAGCAACTGCTGAGGGCCTTTACTATCCATTGACTGTCGGTTCTCCAGACTGAGCGGCGATAACAGTCATTATCCCCAATATTCAACTACTGGACGCCAGCGGTATCGGGCTAGCGTCCCTGTGTCGCAGGTGTCAGACGTCTCCCAACAGAGGCTCGATAACCTCGGCGACCTTGGGCGAGCCAATCTGCTGTCCCATATTGACCGTGCTGAAGGCGCCTAGCTCCTGAGCCCAGTTCACTTGATCAGGGCCAAACAGGACGATAACCGTGGAGCCCAGCTTGAAACGGCCCATTTCTTCACCTTTTTCCAGATGAATGGGCGCACGTGCCGCTTCGTCGTAACGTGTTGTTTTCAACATGCGCTTGGGTGGTGTCACCATACCGGCCCAAACGGTCTCGATACTGGCCACGATCATGGCACCGACTAGAATCATGGCCATCGGACCGCGTTCGGTATCGAAGATGCACACGACACGCTCATTGCGGGCAAACAATTCCGGAACGTTCTCGGCGGTCAGGTGATTGACCGAAAAGATTCGCCCGGGTACATACACCATCTCTTTCAGCGTGCCGGCAATGGGCATGTGTACGCGGTGATAGTCCTTGGGCGATAAGTAGATCGTCGCGAACGATCCACCCATGAACGGTGCAGCCCGTTGGGCATCACCACCTACAAGCTCCAGCAGACTGTAGCTATGCCCCTTAGCCTGGAAAATACGGCCATGCTCGACCTGACCGATCTGGCTGACTTCGCCGTCGCTCGGGCTGACAATGGCTGTCGGATCTTCCGGTAGCGGACGTGCATCTGGCTTTAAGCTGCGGGTAAAGAATGCATTGAAGTTTTCGTATGCCGTCAGGTCTTCGACCTGAGCCTGGCGCATATCCACGTCGTAGCGACGGGCAAACCATGCCGTCAGGGCATTCTTGAACCAGGGCATCCGGCACTCGGCGAAGCCGCCAATCAACCGTGACAGGAAGTGATGAGGCAGTACGTGCTGGCTAAGAATGAACAGGCGGTCTTTCAAATTCATGGTGTGTCCTTGAGCGGCAATATATGAAGCGTGAACCCGCGGGCGAGGCCAGACAAGGCAAAACAGAAAAGGCCGGGTCAGATTGCCGTGACCCAGTTCTCGTTTTATTGTACAGCCATTCGGCTCGCCGCTGGAAACCCGCTATCAGCGTTCGACCGGAGTATCCGGATGATTTCCCCATTCTCCCCAGGAGCCGGCATAACCCTTGATTCGGGGGTAGCCCAGCGCCTTGGCGACCAGATAGGTAAATCCCGAGCGGTGGTGCGTCTGGCAATGGGTAATCACTTCCTTGTCGGGCGTGATCCCCAAGGCATTAAGTGTTTCGGCCATATCGCTGCGGATACGCAGGCTACGTGCCGGGTCCATGCCGGCCGTCCACTCGAAATTGATGGCGCCCGGGATATGCCCGCCCTTGGCTGCCAGGACTTTTTCGCCTCGATATTCCTGTGGCCCGCGTGCATCCCAAATGGCCAGATCTTCCGCACCCAGGCGGCTCTGCAGATACTCGCGCGTTGCAGTGGGCTCATCATGCAGTGTGAGGTTAACCGGCGTATCCACCGGCGGTGGCGCATCCTGCGTCAGTGGCAGGCCCGCTTCGACCCAGGCATGACGGCCGCCGTTAAGGTAATGGTAGCGGTGATGACCGATCACATCCAGCAACCAGATGAACCGTCCTGCCCAGCCACCGCCTTCGTCGTCATACACGACATAAACGGCCTCAGGGCTGTGGCCCAGTTCGCTGAACAACATTTCCAAGTCGGCTTTTTCAGGGAGAAGCCCTGGCGCTGGAGGTTTGCCCAGTTGTATACGCTGGGGCGCAACGAAGTAGGCGCCGGACACATGCCCCTCGGCATAATGCGCAGCGCTGGATAGATCGACCAGAATCAGCTCCGGCGTGTCGAGGCGGGCGGCAAGGTCGGCAGGCTCGATCACGAGCGGCAGGTCTGTAAAGGACATATCAGGTCATCCGGTCTGAAATCATGGGTTCGATTGTAGCGATCATGTAAGCCGTTGGACGTAATTCATCACGCCACGCTCAATGCAGGTAACGGTTTTGTTGATAGCCTGCTGGTCACGCTCGGAAAACGGCTCGCCCCCGTTGTCAATAATAGCCAGCATCGTGACACGGCCCTTGCTGCCCATCGAGCGCAGCACCATGTGTGAGTGTGGAAACAGGGCTTGCAGATTACCAGGCAGGTGAGGGCGAAACTGCGCGCTGTTCTCCGGGGTAATACGAAGTTGGGCGGGATCGCTCATCAGCTTGCGCAGCAGGGGATGATTGTTGATAGGTAGCTGAAGCCCCTTGGCTGCTTCGGGCAAGCCATGAATACCTTGAGCCATGAGCACTGTCTGGTCCGCATCGGGTGTCAGCAGGATCAAGCGTGGCAGGCTGGCTGCCGCCAAGGCATCCCTGGCGCAGGCTGTCAGTTGAATACCATTGGTAAAGGGGCTGGGCGTCTTTACCAGTTCGGCACAATATCGGCGCCACGCGTCTAGTCCATCGCCTGTCGTTTGGTTATTGGCTGCGGCTGATTGGGTGTCAGGCGCGGCCTTCCTGTTTGACTGCAGGCGTCTTGCATCCCAGGGCCAGATCAGGGCTTCGGCCGGATGCCAAAGGCCTGGAATGAACTGTTGGCGAGCATGCTGCGCGGCGGCCTGATGGGTGACCTGCTGAATATGATCCAGTGACTCATGCATATAGAGGCCGACCAGCCGTTGCCAGCGGAGGATGTGCGGGTTGCTCCAGCTCTGGTGGGCGGCCACGGCCAGGCCATTCGCCAACAGAATTGTGTTGCCGGGCTGGGTGAGCCACCGACGTAGCGGCAAGTCCTCATCCAGGCGCTGTTGCTGCTGAAGAGGATGGGCATCGTTGTGGGCAATGTGCAGCGCCTTGACCAGGCGGCGACGATCTTTCACCAGCAGACGATATCCGTCTACAACCCAGGCGGGCAGGCTCCAGCGCTCGGCTAGGGTCAGGCACAGGTCCAGAAGGGGTACGCCAAGCAGCTCCTGCTCGACCGTGATGGCCGGTTCGTTGTTGCCGAGTACCCGCTGCTCCCATTCTTCCCAGAGTTCTGGATAAGCCTGAGCCAGTGGCCACACGGGCGCCAGGAACAGAAGCGTAGAGAGACGAACCTCCTGGCGCAGGCGAGCCAGGGTATTGCCGAAGAGACCATTGGCCTGCGCCATGGCGTGTTCGCTGATCAACAGGAGCTGCGAAAGGGCCGGCGAGTATTTCTCTTTAGCTTCCGACGGAAGTGCCGATAACAGGTACTCAGCGGGACCCAGCCCGAGCCGGCTCAAGGCTACTTCCAGCGAAACCGCAGGATTTTCCCGGCCAAGCTGGCTTCGGTTGGACTCCCTTAGCAGCACTAGCGACAGGATCGGTGACTGAAGCGCCACCTCGGCAATTTCAGGAACGGTCTTGTTGCCATTGGCCAGAGCCCTGCGGACATCTTCCTTGACTTCTTGGGGTACGGATAAACGTACGCTTTCCAGCCTTTTCAGCCAGGCGTCGAGCGTATTTGGACGAGCGGTAGTAATGGACATAGAGAGCTCGCATGAATGGCTTACAGAAATACCTACAGTCTGGCGCAGATTATCCGATAACTAAATCAGCAGCCTCTTTGTGGGCCCTTGTTTAACTAGAAGTGTTTGAAAATCATGGTCAAGATCATCGGCATTATCGTTGTCATCGGTAGCATACTCGCAGGCTTTGTGCTGTCGGGCGGCAGTATCATGGCTCTCGTGCATCCTTACGAAGTGCTGACGATTGGTGGCGCTTCGTTGGGTGCCTTTTTGCAGGCCAACTCGGGCAGCACCTTCAAAACCGTGTTTAAGAAGTCTTTGTCCATGTTTGGTCATCGCTTCACTCATGCGTACTACCTGGACGTGCTCAAGTTGCTCTATGAAATCCTTAACAAGAGCCGTCGGGAGGGCATGATGTCCATCGAAGGCGATATTGAAGAGCCTAACGAAAGCCCGATCTTCAGCAAATACCCAGCCATCCTCAAAGATGCGCGGATGACAGCCTTCATCACTGATTATCTGCGTCTGATGTCGTCTGGCAATATGGCTCCGCACGAGTTGGAAGGGTTATTCGACATGGAGCTGAACAGCACCAAGGCTGACCTTGAGCACCCTTCCCATGCCGTAGCCAAGATCGCCGATGGTATGCCAGCTATGGGTATTGTGGCAGCGGTACTGGGTATCGTAATTACCATGGGCCTGTTGGCCGAAGGGGACACCATCAAGATTGGTGCGAGCGTAGGTACCGCCCTGGTAGGTACGTTCCTGGGTATTCTGGCGTCCTACGGCTTCTTTGCACCCTTGGCGGCCTCGCTCGAGCATGACGCCAAGGAAGAACTGAACGTTCTCGAGTCCATCAAGGCCACCCTGGTTGCTTCCGCATCGGGCATGCCGCCAACCGTGGCTGTCGAGTTCGGTCGTAAAGTCCTGTATCCCGCCCATCGCCCAAGCTTCATCGAGCTTGAGCAAGCAATGCGCGGCGCGTGAGGTTAAGCCGTCATGGATAACAACCAGCCCATTATCATAAAGCGCGTCAAGAAAGTTGAAGGCGGGCACCATGGCGGCGCCTGGAAGATTGCCTTCGCCGACTTCATGACAGCCCTAATGGCGTTCTTCCTGGTGATGTGGCTGTTGATTTCGACCACTCCCGAGCAGCGGATCGCCATTTCAGGCTACTTTCAGGACCCGATCGGGTTTACGGAAAGCGGAAGTCCTTATGTGATCGACCTTGGCGGTACGCCAACACCGTCTCCCAATCAGACGCTGAACCCGACGATGGAAAATGACCCCAAGACGCCGGATTCACCTGATAGCACTGATGAGGAGCAGATCGACCAGACTACCAAGCCGAGCCCAGCCGATGCGGGCGGCATTGATGCTCAGCAGGCCGAGAACATCGCGGAGAAGATCGACAAGGAGCGCTTGCAACTGCTCCTGCAGGAATTGCAGAACAAGATCAACGAGAACCCGGATCTGCAGCGTTTCAAGGACCAGATCCTGCTCGAGATCACTCAGGACGGCCTGCGTATCCAGATTGTCGATGCGGAAAATCGGCCAATGTTCGACTCGGGCAGTGCTGAGCTGAAGATGTACTTCGAGAATATCCTGCTGGCCATGGCGGATACGATCAAGGAAGTACCAAACAAGATCAGTGTGAGCGGCCATACCGATGCCAAGCCGTTCGTAGGAAAAGGTTATTACGGTAACTGGGAGTTGTCGGCTGCTCGTGCTAACGCAGCACGTCGGGCTCTGATAGCAGGTAGTTATCCTGAGGATCAGGTAGCACGTGTGGTGGGTTATGCCTCATCAGCGCTGTTCGACCGCAAGGACCCGCTCGATCCGGTCAACCGTCGTATCGACATTGTTGTTCTGACCAAGAAGGCTCAGAAAGCCATCGAGGGTGATAATGGCGGCCAAGCCGATACCCCGCCGGCCGCGACTCCGGACCAGGCTCCGGCAGGCAGCGACACGGGTGCCTCGACCGGTAGCCCCGGCAGCGTGAAGGCTACGAGTAATCTGGCCAACCCGCTCAAGGGCATCGACCTGAAGAAGGAAATCAACGCCTTCGACGACGGTGCTCTGCAAATGAGCCCGCCGCCTAAGCCCTAGCGGTAAAGAGGGTCTGCCCGGACCTAGTACTCAGGTTCGGGCAGGCTGGCGATAATGTGACGGTAACTGGCCATGCGTTGAGGGTGAATTCGACCCTCTTCCTGCGCCGCCAGAAAAGCACAGCCTGGCTCCCGGTCGTGCTTACAGTCACGGAAGCGGCAATGCCCGATAAGGTCGGCGAACTCGATAAAGCCGGCTTCCACATCCTGACGGCTTACATGACCCAGGCCGAACTCGCGGATACCGGGTGAGTCGATCAGATCGCCGCCGCCCGGGAAGTGGAACAGGCGGGCCGTGGTGGTCGTATGCGTTCCTTTGCCGGTTACCTCGGACAACGCCCCGACACGCGTGTCCACGCCCGGCAACAAGGCGTTCACCAGCGATGATTTGCCTACACCGGACTGCCCTACGAAAACACTGATGTGTCCATCGAGCGTCTCTTTCAGCTTGTCCAGGCTTAGGCCGTTCAACGCCGATACTTCGAGCAAGGGGTAGCCCAGGTTGTTGTAGATGCCCAGCAGGTTATCCATCCGCTCGGCATTACTTTCATCGATCAGATCAGCCTTGTTCAACAGTAGAATAGGCTGAATGCTGGCATGCTCGGCTGCGACCAGATAGCGGTCGATCAGGTTGCTGTGGGGCTCGGGAATCGGCGCAAATACAATGATCAATCGATCGACGTTGGCCGCAACCGGCTTCAGGACACCCCGCATGTCGGGACGGCACAGCTCCGAAATTCGAGGCAGTTGGGCGACGATAACGCCAATGCCCTGATTACCCGCCCGCCAGACTACCCGGTCTCCCGTCACCAGAGCTGGCAAGTTGGCGCGCAAGTGGCAGCGCTGGAGCTGGCCGTCTTCGCCCTCCACCTCTACCTGTACACCAAAGTGGGCAATGATCCGACCCGTCAACTCCGGGCCTAGGTCACCACCCTCAAGCTCTTCGATCAACCGGGACTCCCGGCGCTCGGCGCGAGCCGCACGTTCGGTCTGAATCTTTTCAATACGCCAGCTTTGCCGGCGAGTGAGGTGGCGTTTGGCCATTAAGTAGCTCGATAAACCTGAAGTAAAGATAAAGTCTAACAGGCGGTTCGCCTGCCGGGGCAGAGATCGTCCAGCGGTCGGATCTTAGCTAGACTGCACAGCATTATCCGCTGTTATGACTTGGCCATATGCTCGACACCTTACGCCGCCGATATCCCGCTATCCTTGCATTACTGGTGCAGGTGCTTGCACTGCTTATTACCTGGATTGTTCTACAGGTTGGTCTGGTTACGCTCCATTACCGCGCACCCTTGATCGGTGCGGCGTGCCTGCAAGGGGTCCTGGCCGCAGCGCTTGGGCAGTGGATGGGCCTGCACCGCTGGTGGCTCTTCATCAATCTGGCTTTCGTACCAGCCCTGGTTGCCTTCGCCGGTTATGCCATTCCCGGTTGGGTCTTTCTCGCAGGATTTTTCGTTATTCTGCTCTTGAACTGGAACAGCCTGACCGAACGGGTTCCGCTCTATCTGACCGGGCATGAGACACAGCGAAAGCTCAGTGAGCTGATAGCTGAACGATCAGACAAGGTATCTTTCATCGACCTGGGAAGCGGTCTGGCCGGAACGCTCGTCTATCTGTCGCGTTTACACCCTAAGAGCCATTTTACGGGTGTCGAGACCGCGCCGATGAGTTTTCTGCTCTCCTGGCTGCGCTGCCTACCGCGGCGTAACTGTCGGATTCGTTATCAGAGCCTCTGGAAAGTCGATCTGGCTGAATACGATGTCGTCTACTGTTTTCTCTCGCCCGCCCCGATGCCTAATCTATGGGAAAAAGCGCAGGCCGAAATGCGTCCGGGTGCGCTGTTTATCAGCAACACGTTCGAGATTCCGGGTGTGCCTCCCCGGCAGGTCATCGAGCTGAATGACTGGCGCCAGTCAAAAATTCTCATCTGGCAACGCTGACGGCGTGGCGCAAGGCCAGCCGAGCTGTATTTATTCCGCTAAACTGCCTGCATTGCTTAAGGAGTATTGCCATGCAGAATGACCAGAACCTGATCTGGATCGACCTCGAAATGACCGGCCTGGATCCGGATAACGATGTGATCATAGAAATGGCCACCATCGTGACGGACAGTGAGCTGAACACCTTGGCCGAAGGTCCGGTCATCGCGATTCATCAGCCGGACGAGATTCTGAACGGCATGGACGAGTGGAACACACGTCAGCACGGCCAGTCAGGCCTGACCCAGCGGGTCCGCGAAAGCACCATCAGCATGGCGGAGGCCGAGCGCCAGACCCTGGCCTTCCTCGAGCAGTGGGTGCCGGCGCGCAAGTCGCCCATTTGCGGAAACAGCATTTGCCAGGACCGCCGCTTTCTTTATCGGCACATGCCGCAGCTGGAAGCCTATTTCCACTATCGCAACCTGGATGTTTCAACCCTCAAGGAACTGGCGGCGCGATGGGCTCCTCATGTCCGTGATGGCGTAAAGAAGACCGGCAGTCATCTGGCGTTGGACGATATCCGTGACTCCATTGAGGAGCTGCGCTACTACCGCAAGCATTTCATCAAGGTCTAGGCATAGCCGTGACGACCCAGCGCCCACTCCACATGTTCACGTACAAGTGGGGATGGGTGTTGCTGGTGCACCTTCAATGCTTCGACCACCGGAATGCTGGTAGGCGCGTTGCCCAGCGCCACCGCCAGGTTGCGCAGCCAGCGCTCGTAGCCTGCCCGGCGCAAGGGCGAACCCTCCGTACGGCTTAGAAATTCGTCTTCCGTCCAACGAAATAGCGTCACCAGATCACTGTTGTCCAGGTTATGCCGTGGCTGGAAGTCCGGTTGCGCGGTGGGCTTGGCGAATCGGTTCCAGGGGCAGACAATCTGGCAGTCATCGCAGCCAAAGACCCGGTTGCCGATCAACGGGCGCAGTTCCTCGGGAATCGAGCCCTTGAACTCGATCGTCAGGTAGGAAATGCAGCGCCGCGCATCCAGTACATAGGGGGCAACAAACGCCTGTGTCGGACAGATATCCATGCAGGCGCTGCACCGGCCACAGTGATTGCTGGGATGAGGCTCATCGACAGGCAGGGGTAGGTCTGTAAAGAGTTCTCCCAGAAAGAAATAACTGCCTGCCTTGCGGTTGAGTACCAGCGTGTTCTTGCCGATCCAGCCCAGGCCGGCCTTTTCCGCCAGCGCCTTCTCAAGCACAGGGGCGCTGTCGACGAATGCACGGTAGCCGAACGGGCCAATCGTGGCTTGAATACGTTCGGCCAGCTGTTGCAGCCGTTTGCGGATCAGTTTGTGATAATCGCGGCCCAGGGCGTAGCGAGAGATATAGGCGTGTGCAGGGTCCGCCAGTCGCTTCGCCATGTCGGTATCGCCCGGCAGATAATCCATGCGAAGCGAAACGATCCGTAGCGTACCCGGCACCAGTTCGTCCGGGCGCGAACGTTTTTGCCCGTGTGCGGCCATATAGTCCATCTCGCCGTGATAGCCCGCGGCCAGCCAGCGCTCGAGGTACGCTTCGTGGTCGCCCAGCGCTACACCGGTAATGCCGGTCTGCTGAAAACCCAGCTCGCGACCCCATTCCTTGATGGAGGCTGCTAGCGTATCGAGATCGAGTGCGTAAGAAGACATGACGTGTTTAAGTTACTGACGAGAACCTATTTTGCCAGACCTTGGAGCTTGGTATCGCATGCACGACGAACTGCCGCTTTCCCTCTATAGCGCTGCGCAGGTACGAGCGCTCGACGCGCGTCTGATCGAATCGGGTACTTCCGGTTTCGAACTTATGCACCGTGCCGCGCGAGCCGCCTGGCGGTCCCTGCGTCAACGCTGGCCCGATGCGGGCGCACTGACTGTTTTTGCCGGGGGCGGTAACAATGGCGCAGACGGTTATCTAATCGCCTCGCTTGCTCAGCGGAGTGGCTGGCCGGTAAACGTGTATTACCTGAGCGACCCTGAAAAGCTCGAAGGCGATGCGGCCAAGGCATATATGGAGGCCAAGGGTACCGGTATCAACCCGGAGCCTTGGCGAGCGGGCGTAAAGCTGACAGGCGTTGTAGTGGACGCCATGCTGGGTACCGGCTTTTCCGGCGAGGTACGTGAACCGTATGCCAAGGCCATCGAGCAGATCAATAGCTGCGACCTTCCGGTCGTGGCTGTCGATATTCCCTCGGGGCTCAACGCTGATACAGGCTTTGTCAGGGATCAAGCCGTCAAAGCCAACCTTACCATTACCTTTATCGGTCTCAAGCTCGGGCTGTTGACAGGCAATGGGCCTGACTACTGCGGCAGTATCGAGTTTGCCGCCCTGGTTGAGGAACCCCAGAATCCTGCCGATGCCATGGCGCAACGCCTGGCGCCCCGTAATCTGCCCAAGCTTAAGCCGCGTAAGCGCAGCTCGCACAAGGGCAACTTCGGCCATGTGTTGGTCATCGGAGGGGACGAAGGCACTGGCGGCGCTGCGCTCATGACCTCCGAGGCAGCGCTCCGCTGCGGCGCCGGCATGATTTCCCTGGCTACGCGACCTTCGAATGTGGCGCCTGTGCTGGCACGTCGACCTGAAGTGATGGTGGCAGGTGTCGAGTCCGCGGGTAAAGTCATTGCCCTGGCAGAAAAAGCCGATGTCCTGGCCGTCGGGCCTGGTCTGGGGCAGGGCGCCTGGAGCCGCAGTGTGATCAGCGTGGCGGCGTCCCGAGAAGTACCTCAGGTATGGGATGCCGATGCGCTCAACCTGCTGGCCAGCCAGGCGGTCACCAAGCCCAGGGGCGAGTGGATCATGACCCCTCACCCAGGTGAGGCTGCGCGCTTGTTGCGCAGCGATATTGCCACGATTCAGAGTCGACGCCCGGCCGCAGCCCGAAAGCTGGCGGAGCACTATGGCGCAGTGGTGCTGCTCAAAGGGCTCGGGACCCTCATTGCTGCACCGGATGGCCGCATGGCGCTTTGTGGGCGTGGTCACCCGGCGATGTCTACCGGTGGCGCAGGTGATGTGCTCACAGGCATTATTGCTGCCTTACTGGCACAACACCTCTCGGCGTTCGATGCTGCCTGCCTGGGCGCCTGGCTACATGGCCGTGCAGGAGAGCTGCTGGGGCAGCATGGCCGAGGGCTGGCTGCCAGTGATTTACCTGATACCGTTCGTCAGCTTTTAGAGAGTTACAATCCATGTCTGCAGTAACGCCTTCGTGCGAGACGATAACCCTGTTCGCGCCTGACGAGGACGCCATGACAGCCCTGGGCAACACGATAGCCCTGGCCAGCGGCGGCCGTGGAACGCTTTATCTTCACGGAGACCTCGGAGCCGGCAAGACGACCTTGTCACGCGGCATCGTGCGGGGTCTAGGCCATACAGGTGCGGTCAAGAGCCCTACCTTTACGCTGGTCGAGCCGTACGAGATCGGTGAGATCCGGGTCTACCATTTCGATCTGTATCGTCTGGCTGATCCGGAAGAACTCGAGTTCATGGGAATCCGGGATTACTTCACCGGTGATGCCCTTTGTCTGATCGAATGGCCTGAACGGGGCATGGGGCTTTTGCCAAAGCCGGACCTGGACATTACCATTACGCCGCATGCGGGCGGCCGTAACGTGCAGTTGGTTTTTCAAGGCTCACATGGTGATGCCTGGCGTGCCGCCCTATCCACAGGAGTTTGATGCAAATGGGGTGGGGGAAGCGTGTACGCCTGGGATGGGCAACGTTGGGAGTCATTTTGTGTTGTCTGGCCAGCCAGGTGTTGGCGGCGTCAGATATCAAGGATATGCGTGTCTGGCGTGCGCCGGACAATACGCGCCTGGTATTCGATCTGTCAGGGCCGGTCAAAGCCAATGTCTTTACTCTGACGTCGCCCAACCGGATCGTCATTGATGTCAGCGGAGCCAAACTGGCGACCAAGCTCAACGAGGCTCGCCTGAAGGGTACACCGATTACCGGACTGCGCTCGGCCCAACGCTCAGTCGACGAGCTGCGCATGGTGCTCGATGTATCCCAGCAGGTTACGCCCAAGAGCTTTACGCTTGCGCCTAATCAGCAGTACGGAAATCGTCTGGTAGTCGATCTGTTCGATCAGGGCGCGGACCTGTCATCCGATATTCCCGCGACGCCTACGCCGGGTGAGCCATCTGCGCCGGTAACCCCTGCGCAGCCCAAGGTCACCGTGCCAGCTGGTCCCTCTGGCAAGCGCGACATCATTGTAGTGATCGACCCTGGTCATGGCGGTGAAGACCCTGGTGCAATTGCCAAGGGTGGCGGCCTTTATGAAAAGAACATCACGTTGGCCATCGGGCGAAAACTGCAAGCCCAGATTAACAGCATGAAGGGCTTCAAGGCCGAGCTGACCCGTACGGGTGACTATTACATCCCCTTGCGCAAGCGTACCGAGATAGCGCGTAAGAAAGGGGCTGATCTGTTTGTGTCCATTCATGCCGACGCAGCGCCCAACCGAACCGCCTCGGGTGTATCGGTATTTGCGCTTTCTCAGCGGGGCGCCACGTCTGAAACAGCGCGCTGGCTGGCAGATACTGAAAACAGCTCGGACCTTGTAGGCGGGGTGGGCAGTGCTCTGGACAACAAGGATCAGATGCTTGCCGGTGTTTTGCTGGATCTGTCCATGACCTCTACCATGTCCGCAAGTCTGGATGTCGGGCAGAAGGTTCTGGCCAACATCGGGCAACAGACCAAGCTCCTGCATAATCGCGTGGAGCAGGCTGCCTTCGTAGTGTTGAAATCGCCGGATATTCCTTCGATCCTGGTTGAAACCGGGTTCATCTCGAACCCGACCGAGTCCGTCAAGCTTGCAACGGCCTCACATCAGGAATTGCTGGCACGGCAGATCCGCAGCGGTATTTCCACGTACTTCCAGAAGAGTCCGCCGCCAGGTACATACCTGGCCTGGCTGCGTGACCAAAAAGCACAGCAAGTGGCAACCGGCTCGCGCTAAAATAGCGAGATGCCTACGCCATAGCGGTTCGAATCGGCCGGCTGCCACTGCCTCGGGCAGCGCGGCTGGTTTCGTTTTGGCACTGCTTTCCATTCGACTCTCAGACCAGCCTGGCTAATTCCATGACTGAACTTCGTCGTATTCAACTGCTCAGCCCACGTCTGGCTAACCAGATTGCCGCCGGCGAGGTGGTTGAGCGCCCGGCCTCGGTAGCCAAGGAACTGTTGGAAAACAGTCTGGATGCCGGGGCACGCCGTATCGACATTGATGTCGAGCAGGGCGGTGTCAAGCTGCTGCGAATCAGGGACGATGGTAGCGGTATTCCCTCTGACGACCTGCCTCTGGCGCTGGAGCGCCATGCGACCAGCAAGATCTATAACCTGGATGAACTTGAGCATGTCATCAGCCTGGGCTTTCGAGGAGAAGCGCTTGCCTCGATCAGCTCGGTCTCGCGCCTGACCCTTACATCACGCCACCAGGATGCCGATCAGGCGTGGCAGGTCGAGACCGAAGGGCGAGAAATGCACTCATCAGTCAAACCGGCCGCGCATCCGCAAGGCACCACGGTCGAAGTTCGCGACCTTTTCTTCAATACACCGGCGCGTCGTAAATTCCTGCGTTCGGAAAAAACTGAATTCGATCATCTGCAGGAAGTTATCAAGCGCCTGGCCCTGGCCCGCTTTGACGTGGGGTTCAATCTTCGCCACAACGGCAAGAGCATTCTAGCCCTGCGTGAGGCTACGGATGATCTTACTCAGGCCCGCCGTGTCGCGGCGGTCTGTGGACCGAATTTTCTGGAGCAGGCCCTGCCTATTCAGAATGAGCGCGGCGAGCTGCGCCTGTGGGGATGGGTTGGTATGCCGACCTTCTCTCGCAGCCAGGCGGACCTGCAGTACTTCTATGTGAACGGTCGCATGGTGCGCGACAAGCTGGTTGCGCATGCTATCCGTCAGGCCTACCGCGATGTCCTCTATAACGGGCGGCACCCTGCATTCGTGTTGTTTCTCGAACTCGACCCAGGCGTGGTGGATGTGAACGTACATCCCACCAAGCATGAAGTTCGGTTCCGGGATACGCGGATGGTGCATGATTTTCTTTACGGCACCTTGCACCGTGCGCTGGCCGATGTGCGTCCGGACGATCAGGTGACGGCACCGGCATCGGCTGTTACCGTGCCGCCTCGCGCCACAGGCTCCGCTGCAGGGGAATTTGGTCCCCAAGGTGAGATGAGCCTGGCGGCACATGCACTGGAAAGTAGCCAGCCTGCGCCTGCATCGTATCGCATCGAACCGGCCATGCCGGAAGCATCGCCACGGCCAGTTGCTGGCGGTGGTTCTGGTGGAAACTACGGCGGCTCCGGCAGCTATTCGCCCAAGCCGGCATACCCTACCCAGAGTGTGGCCGAGCTGCAGGGAGCCTACCAGACCTTTTTTGCTCCGTTGCCTTCTACAGTCAGTAGCACAGGAGCTGCGCCAGCTGCCTTGCCGGAAAGCCAGGGTGATATTCCTCCATTGGGCTATGCACTGGCTCAACTCAAGGGCATTTATATCCTGGCGGAAAATGCTCACGGTCTGGTGCTGGTCGACATGCACGCCGCCCATGAGCGTATTACCTATGAGCGTCTAAAGGTTGCCATGGCCAGCGAAGGCCTGCGTGGGCAGCCACTTCTGGTGCCTGAGTCATTGGCGGTCAGCGAGCGAGAGGCCGATTGTGCAGAAGAACATGCCCAATGGTTTTCCAGGCTGGGCTTTGAGCTGCAGCGGCTAGGACCGGAAACCCTTGCCATCCGGCAGATACCTGCGCTGCTGAAACAAGCCGAAGCAGGTGATCTGGTTCGAGATGTTCTAACAGATCTCTTAGAGTACGGTACGAGTGATCGTATCCAGGCGCATATCAACGAACTGCTGGGCACCATGGCCTGTCACGGCTCCGTCAGAGCCAACCGGCGTTTGACAGTGCCTGAAATGAACGCTTTGCTACGGGATATGGAGATCACCGAGCGAAGCGGCCAATGCAATCATGGTCGACCCACATGGACGCAGATGGGCCTTGATGATCTCGATAAATTATTCCTGCGTGGCAGGTAATCGACGTCGCATGACGCGGCGTCGACTTTCATGAGAGTTTCCATGTCTTTTCCACCTGCCATTTTTCTGATGGGACCTACAGCCTCCGGCAAGACCGATCTAGCCCTTGAGCTTGCCAAGGTTCTGCCATGCGACTTGATCAGTGTCGACTCGGCGCTGGTGTATCGCGAGATGGATATCGGTACGGCCAAGCCCTCGAAAGCACTTCTGGAGGCTTTTCCCCATCGTCTGATCGACATCCGCGAGCCCAGCGAGACCTATTCGGCAGCTGATTTCTGTGCCGATGCCCGTCAGGCAATGGCAGACATCACGGCGGCAGGGCGTATTCCTCTGCTGGTAGGCGGCACCATGCTGTATTTCAAGGCGCTCCTTGAGGGGTTAGCGGACATGCCCAGCGCCGATCCAACCATTCGTGCCGAAATCGAAGCCGTTGCGGCAGAGCAGGGGTGGGGTGAGGTTCATCGGCAACTGGCAGAGGTCGATCCTGAGTCAGCGGCGCGCATCCATCCCAATGACCCCCAGCGCCTGACCCGTGCACTGGAAGTGCATCGCGTCAGCGGAATGACGATGACCGAGCATCGGGAGCGTCAAAGACAAGGAAATGCAGATTCTGACGCGCCGTTTGTCGCACATTTCCCGTATACTGCCGTTCATCTGGCTATTGCTCCTCAAGAGCGTGCGCTATTGCATGCGCGAATAGCCCAGCGTTTCCGCCACATGCTGGAACAGGGCTTTGTCGATGAGGTCTCACGTCTACGGGCGAGAGGTGATTTGCAGCCTGAACTACCCTCCATGCGTGCCGTAGGCTACCGTCAAGTATGGGAGTATCTGGACGGCGGAATGAGTTACGACGAAATGACAGAGCGCGGCATTATCGCTACGCGTCAGCTGGCTAAACGGCAGCTTACCTGGCTACGCAGCTGGGGCCAGCTACAGTGGTTGGACAGTATGGCCCGTGACAATGTGTCGCGTGTCTTGAAAAGCCTTAAGGCGGTCTCCATATGCAGTTGAGTCTCAAGAAGAACCACGCCGGTGATGGCGAACCTTCTGACCTTGCAACAAACGAATCTTTTACCTTTGAGGAGAGCGGCACAATGTCAAAAGGGCATTCGCTACAAGACCCTTACCTGAATACTTTGCGTAAGGAACGCGTTCCAGTTTCCATTTACTTGGTCAATGGCATCAAGTTGCAAGGTCAGATCGAGTCCTTTGATCAGTTCGTCATCCTGCTGAAAAACACTGTCAGCCAGATGGTTTACAAGCACGCAATCTCAACGGTAGTTCCTAGTCGTCCTGTTCGTCTGCCTAGCAGTGATCAGCCGGCTGAACCCGGTAACATGTAAATAGGAGTCGCCTTTGTTCTTTGAACGCCCGGGTGGTGGTGAACGGGCCATTCTGGTCCATCTCGAAGGCCAAGATCCTGAATCCCGCGAGGATCCTCAGGAGTTCCAAGAACTTGCGCGCTCTGCTGGCGCTGACACGGTGGCGATGGTTACCGTGTCGCGACATCAGCCTTCTGCACGTTTTCTCATCGGTACCGGCAAGGTCGATGAACTCCATGACTTGGTGAAGGCCGATGAAGCCGAACTGGTCATCTTCAATCATACCCTTACGCCCAGTCAGGAGCGCAACCTTGAGCGTGCCCTGGAATGCCGTGTGCTTGATCGTACTGGGTTGATTCTCGATATCTTTGCCCAGCGTGCTCGAACCCATGAAGGTAAGCTTCAGGTCGAGCTGGCACAGCTTGAGCACATGAGTACTCGTCTGGTGCGTGGCTGGACCCACCTTGAGCGACAAAAAGGTGGTATCGGTCTTCGGGGGCCGGGCGAAACTCAGCTCGAGACGGACCGTCGTCTCTTGCGTGTTCGTATCCGTCAGATCAAGCAGCGCCTCGAGAAGGTGCGCAGTCAGCGTGAGCAGGCCCGAAGAGGGCGGCGGCGTGCCGAAGTTCCAGCGGTATCGCTTGTTGGCTATACCAACGCTGGCAAGTCCACATTATTCAACACCCTGACCTCTTCCGAGGTCTATGCAGCGAATCAATTGTTCGCGACGCTGGATCCTACATTGCGTCGTCTAGAGCTGGCTGACCTGGGACCGGTGGTACTGGCTGATACCGTGGGTTTCATCCGACATCTGCCACACAAGCTGGTCGAGGCGTTTCGCGCCACGCTGGAAGAATCAAGCAACGCGGATCTGCTACTGCATGTGATCGACTCTCACGAAGAGGATCGCATGCTGCAAATCGAGCAGGTGAACGTCGTGCTGGAAGAGATCGGTGCTAACGAGATTCCCATGCTGGAGGTCTATAACAAGATCGACCTGCTTGAGAATGTCGAGCCGCACATCCAGCGCGACGAGGAAACTGGTCGTCCGATCAGAGTTTGGGCTTCTGCTCGGGAAAACCGGGGCTTGGAACTGATTCGTCAAGCTGTGGCCGAATTGTTGGGCGACGACCTGTTCGTAGGTAAATTGCGGCTGACTCAGGCTATGGGACGTCTGCGTGCGCTATTGTTCAGTCAAGGGGCTGTGCAGGAAGAATCGCATGACGAAGAAGGGTATACGGTGTTGTCAGTACGTTTGCCTCGTGCAGAACTTAATCGTCTCGTCAGTCGTGAAGGTTTCAAGCCGGATGACTTCGTGGCGCAACATACTTTGCAATAAAGCCTTTATCGACGTTTTTGGTCCGGGTGCCCGGCATCCGGTAGCATTGGTCGGCGCGCCAACCGGCGCGTTTTCGCTTTAGTCAGTAGGGAGAGCGCTATGGCTTGGAACGAGCCGGGTGGCAACTCAAATAATCAAGACCCCTGGGGCGATCGCCGTGGCGGTGGTAATGGTAATGGTGGCGGCCGTCAAGGTCCACCGGACTTGGATGAAGCGCTTCGTAAGCTACAGAACAAGCTGAATCGCTTGTTTGGCGGTAAAAAGCGCCCGGATTCCAGCGGGGGTAACCGTCAGGGTGGTAGCAGTGCAGGGCTGATTCTCATCGGCTTGGCTTTGTTGCTGGGGCTGTGGATCTACAACGCTATCTATGTCGTTGATGAGCAGGAACAGGCTGTCGTGCTGCGTTTCGGGAAATATTACGAGACCGTAGGGCCGGGCCTGAACTTCTACTTCCCGCCTATGGATCGCAAGTACCAGGAGAACGTGACGCGTGAGCGTGCGTACAGCAAGCAGGGACAAATGCTGACTCAAGACGAGAACATCGTCGAAGTGCCGCTGACCGTGCAATACAAGATTACCGATCTGGAAGCCTTTGTGCTGAATGTGGACCAGCCGGAAATCAGCCTACAGCAGGCTACCGACAGTGCGCTGCGCCATGTAGCAGGCTCCACGACTATGGATCAGTTGCTGACCTCAGGGCGTGAGCAGGTGGCTGGCGAGGTGCGCGAGCGTCTTCAGCGCTTCCTGGACACCTATAAAACAGGCATCACCGTGACTCAGGTGAACATCCAGAGCGCCGCGGCACCTCGTGAGGTTCAGGAAGCCTTCGATGACGTGATCCGTGCACGTGAAGATGAGCAGCGCGAGCGCAATCAGGCTGAAGCCTATGCTAACGGTGTTATTCCTGAAGCGCGTGGTCAGGCTCAGCGGGTC
Organism: Pseudomonas sp. WAC2; assembly: GCF_030403525.1. NCBI lineage: Bacteria > Pseudomonadati > Pseudomonadota > Gammaproteobacteria > Pseudomonadales > Pseudomonadaceae > Pseudomonas > Pseudomonas sp. WAC2. The sequence continues at coordinate 782,653 of NZ_JAUEPD010000001.1, read as the reverse complement.
ATCGAAGATGCCAATGGTTATCGGGATGAAGTGATTGCACGGGCCCAGGGTGAAGCGGATCGCTTTAACAAGCTGGTGGCCGAATATGAGAAGTCGCCACAGGTAACCCGTGAGCGTTTGTACCTGGACTCCATGCAGGAAGTCCTGAGCCAGTCCAGCAAGGTATTGATAACCGCGCAGGGTGGGCAGAACAACATGCTCTATCTGCCCTTGGACAGAATGGTCCAGAATCGCCCGGCAAGTGCTAACGATTCGTCCTCTGCAGGTAATGGTTCGAACGATACTTCTCCAGCTGTAAGAAATCTGCCGCAGCTGCCTGAAGCGCGGACAAGGGAGAGCCGCTGATGAGTAACAAATCTATCGCTGCTCTAGTTGTGGTCGTTGTTCTGGGTCTGTTGGCCTGGAGCAGCCTGTTTGTGGTCCAGCAGACCGAGCGTGCTGTCATGCTGCGTTTCGGTCGCGTCGTGGATGCCGACCTTAAACCGGGCCTGCATTTCAAGATGCCCTTTATTAACAAGGTGCGTAAGTTTGATGCTCGCTTAATGACGCTGGACTCTCCAACGCAGCGCTTTCTGACGTTGGAGAAAAAGGCAGTCATGGTAGATGCCTATGCTAAATGGCGCGTCTTCAATGCTGAGCGTTTCTACACTGCTACCTCTGGCATGAAGCAGATTGCTGATGAGCGTTTGCTGCGTCGTCTGGAGGCGGGTCTTCGTGACCAGTTTGGTAAGCGCACCCTGCATGAAGTGGTTTCGGGTGAGCGTGATGCCATGGTGGCGGCGTTGACCGGCTCGCTCAACAAGATGGCTAATGCAGAGCTAGGCATTGAAGTCATCGATGTGCGTGTCAAGGCTATTGATCTGCCCAAGGAAGTCAGTCGTAGTGTTTACGAGCGTATGAGCACCGAGCGTGAGCGTGAAGCGCGTGAGCACCGTGCCAAGGGACGTGAGCTGGCTGAAGGTATTCGTGCCGATGCGGATCGTCAGCGTCGTGTCATCCTGGCGGAAGCCTATCGCGAAGCGGAGGAGACACGGGGCGATGGTGATGCCCGTGCTGCGTCCATCTATGCACAGGCGTACACGCGGAATCCGGAGTTTTACTCTTTTACGCGTAGCCTTCAGGCCTATCGCAACAGCTTCTCAAGCAAAAGCGATATTCTGGTCATGGATCCGAAGAACGAGTTCTTCAAATACTTGGGTGATCCAACCCCGTAAAAAGGTTGGCGGGCGCTCGTCGCCCGCCGCTGACCTTTCTGTATTTCGTGGTATCATGAGTCAGCCGGGAATATCCCGGCTTTTTTGCGTCTGCATGAACCATTGCATGGCGGCGAGGTTGTATCACGGGGATGGCTTAGGCGATCTACCGTCGCTGCGCGCTTTGCTCGCTACTGTACCGTGCTCTGTGCGGCAGGTTTTGCCTGCGCGTGCATAAGGTCTTCATGACAGGCTGCCGCTCGCATGATGGAGAAAGGCTAAATGGCAACGGTAGACCGCTGGCTGCTGCCTGACGGAATTGAAGAAATCCTGCCTCCCGAGGCTGCCAGCATCGAGATCGCGCGTCGACGGGTGTTGGAGTTGTTTCAACAGTGGGGATACGAATTTGTCGTAACGCCCCATGTCGAGTTTCTGGAGTCGTTGCTGACGGCGGCGGGCCAGGATCTGGAGCTGCGCACCTTCAAGGTAACCGATCCGCTGTCGGGGCGCCTGATGGGATTCCGCGCCGATATCACACCCCAGGTCGCTCGAATGGATGCCCATGCGTTGCATAGGGAAGGCCCGAGTCGCCTGTGCTATGCCGGCAGCGTCCTGCATTCCCGTCCGCGCGCGCTGTCTACGTCGCGCAGTCCGATTCAGATCGGGGCTGAGTTATATGGTGCCAAGGACACGGCCGGTGATCTTGAAATCATCAGCCTGATGCTGGGTGTGCTTGAACTGGCTCAGATCCCGGATGTGCACATGGACCTTGGACATGTCGGAATCTATCGTGGTTTGTGCGAAGCGGCGGGCCTATCCGGCGCAGCAGAAGAGGCGCTTTTCGATGCGCTGCAGCGCAAGGCGGTGGATGAAGTTATTACCCTGACCCAAGAGCTTCCTGCGCCTTATGGCGACATGTTGCGTAGCCTGGTTGAGCTGTGCGGTGGGCGTCAGGCCCTGGAGGCTGCGCGTCAGCGCCTGGCGGAAGCGCCGCCTGCCGTTATCTCTGCCCTGGAGGCGCTGTGCTCCCTGGCTGATACGTTAGCTCAACGGTTTCCAGATGTTCCGCTGTATTTTGATTTGGGCGAGCTGCGTGGATATCACTATCACACCGGCGTTGTTTTCGCGGCGTTTGTCCCAGGTAGCGGTCAGGCTATTGCTCAAGGGGGGCGCTACGACAATATTGGCGCGAATTTTGGCCGGGCACGCCCGGCAACAGGCTTTTCTACCGATCTGAAAACATTGGTTATGCTGGGTCAGGCGGAAATGACCGAGCCGCTAACAGGTATCTGGGCGCCTCATGGCGAGGATGCTCAGCTATGGAATGCGATTCGCCAGTTACGTTCAGGCGGTGAGCGCGTGGTGCAGGCGTTGCCTGGCCAGGCGGATTCGGATGCGCGCGAGTCGGGCTGTGACCGACAGCTGACGTGGCAGGATGGAAGTTGGCAGGTGGCGCCCCTGGCGTCGTGAGAGTTCGCCGGGTTAGCCGGCTCCAGAGATTCCTATAGGGGAAAGGTTATGGGTAAGAATGTCGTCGTCCTGGGCACCCAGTGGGGTGATGAGGGCAAAGGCAAAATTGTCGATCTGTTGACTGATCAGGCGGCAGCGGTTGTTCGTTACCAAGGTGGCCACAATGCTGGGCATACATTGGTTATCGATGGTGAAAAAACCATTCTGCGATTGATTCCGTCCGGTATTTTGCGTGCCGACACGCAGTGCCTGATCGGTAACGGCGTGGTGCTGGCGCCGGACGCCTTGTTCAAGGAAGTTGCCGAGCTTGAGGCGAGAGGCGTTCCGGTTCGTGAGCGACTGCGTATCAGTTCGGCCTGCCAATTGATTCTGCCTTATCACGTGGCGCTTGATCAGGCGCGCGAAAAGGCCCGAGGTGATGCCAAGATCGGAACGACCGGTCGTGGAATCGGCCCGGCTTATGAAGACAAGATTGCCCGTCGTGGCTTGCGCGTAGGTGATCTGTTCCATCCTGAGCGCTTCGCTCAAAAGCTGCGTGAAGTGCTGGAATATCATAACTTTGTGCTGCAGAACTTCTTCAACGAGCAGCCTGTTGATTTCCAGAAGACCTATGATGATGCAATGGAGCACGCCAAGGTACTCAAGCCGCTGATGCTGGATGTAGTGTCGCGTTTGCACGAGCTGCGTAGAGCCGGCGAGAACATCATGTTCGAAGGGGCTCAGGGTACGCTGCTGGATATCGATCACGGTACTTATCCATTTGTTACCAGTTCTAACACCACAGCAGGCGGTGTAGCGACGGGTTCTGGCGTAGGGCCTTTGTATCTGGATTACATCCTTGGAATCACCAAGGCCTATACCACGCGTGTAGGTTCCGGTCCGTTCCCAACGGAGCTGTTTGACGAGACGGGCGCTTATCTAGCCAAGAAAGGTCATGAGTTTGGTTCGGTAACAGGTCGTCCGCGTCGTTGTGGTTGGTTCGATGCGGTCATCCTGCGTCGCTCTATCGAGGTAAACAGCATTTCTGGTTTATGCCTGACCAAGCTGGATGTTCTCGATGGTCTGGAAACCGTGCGTATCTGTGTAGGTTATCGCAATGCCGAAGGTGAGCTGACCGAGGCGCCGACCGATGCTGACAGCTATATCGGTTTGGAGCCTATCTATGAGGAAATGCCAGGCTGGTCCGAGTCTACCGTAGGTGCTCGCAGCATGGATGAGCTGCCTGCAAATGCGCGTGCTTATATTGCGCGTATTCAAGAGCTGGTTGGCGCGCCTATCGATATTATCTCGACAGGCCCTGACCGCAACGAAACGATTACGCTTCGTCATCCGTTTGCCTGATCTGATCGGGTAGATAGAAGGGAGGGTCGCTTAGGCGGCCCTTTTTTATGGGCGCCAGTAAAAGCAACTGAGAAGGGGAGGGAATTAAAAAGCATAACCCCAGAAACGACAAAACCGAGCTATTTAGCTCGGTTGTCTGTAAAGTGGTGCCCAGGAGAAGACTCGAACTTCCACGGTGTTGCCACCGCTAGGACCTGAACCTAGTGCGTCTACCAATTCCGCCACCTGGGCACTCTGCGATATGCGATGATCTCATCGTATTTCGCGTTAGCAACGTTGTTGCCGTTGCTGTGGCGCGAACTATACGAGGCTTTTTTAAACCTGTAAACCCTTGAAGTGGAAAATTTTTATTATTTTTCGAAGACTAACCTTTAAGGCATTTTCGAGCTTCAATATATAGAGAGCTCTTAACCAGACAAAAGGTAACTCTAAACTGATGGCCGATTGGCAATCCCTCGATCCCGAGGCCGCTAGAGAAGCGGAAAAATATGAAAACCCTGTTCCAAGTCGCGAGCTTATTCTGGCGCATCTGGCGCAGCGGGGCGGCCCTGCCTCGCGCACGCAGCTGATAGAAGAGTTCGGTTTGACGGAAGAGGATCAGTTTGAAGCATTGCGCCGTCGCCTTCGTGCCATGGAGCGGGATGGGCAGCTTCTTTATACGCGTCGCGGAGCTTACGCCCCCGTTGATAAGCTCGATCTTGTCTGTGGGCGAGTCAGCGGTCACCGTGACGGCTTTGGCTTTCTTATCCCGGACGACGGCAGTGATGACCTTTTCCTGAGCCCTGCGCAAATGCGGCTCGTGTTCGATGGTGACAAGGCGCTGGCGCGTGTGTCCGGTCTGGATCGTCGAGGCCGCCGTGAAGGCGCTCTGGTCGAAGTCGTACACCGTGCCCATGAGAGCGTGGTCGGCCGGTTCTTTGAAGAGAGCGGCATCGCGTATGTAGTGGCGGACAGCCCTCGGATCCAACAGCAGGTGCTGGTCCCCGCCGGCAAGCATGGCGGAGCGCAGCATGGGCAGTTTGTTCAGGTTCATATCACCGACTGGCCTACTGTTCATCGCCAGGCCCAGGGCGAGGTAGTTGAGGTGCTGGGTGATTACCTCGCGCCAGGGATGGAAATCGAAGTGGCATTGCGCAGCTACGATATTCCCCATGAGTGGCCGGCCGATGTAGAGAAAGAGGCTGCCAAGCTCAAGCCTGAAGTCTCTGAGAAAGATAAGGAAAAGCGGGTTGATCTGCGCAACGTACCGTTCGTGACAATTGACGGTGAAGATGCGCGTGACTTTGATGACGCGGTCTATGCCGAGAAGAAGAAGTCCGGAGGCTGGCGGCTCTTCGTCGCGATTGCAGACGTGTCTCATTATGTGAAGGTTGGCTCTGCGCTAGACACCGAGGCCGCACGCCGGGGCAACTCGGTATATTTCCCAGGGCGCGTAGTGCCCATGCTGCCTGAAATCCTGTCCAATGGGCTGTGTTCCCTAAACCCCTTGGTGGATCGCCTGGCCATGGTATGCGAGATGACCATCTCTGCGACGGGCAAGCTTACGGGCTATCAGTTCTACGAGGCGGTGATCCATTCCCATGCGCGCCTGACCTATACCCGGGTCAGTCAGTTACTGGAAACGCCGGAAAGCACTGAGGCGCAGCAGTTCCGTGAGCAGCTGCCGCAGCTGGTGCCGCATATCCAAGAACTGTATGCCTTATATAAGGTGCTCGTGATTACCCGGCAGGAGCGGGGTGCTATCGATTTCGAGACACAGGAGACGCGAATCGTCTTTGGTGCCGACAAGAAGATTTCGGAAATCCGGCCTACTCAGCGTAACGACGCCCACAAGCTGATCGAAGAATGCATGCTGTGCGCGAACGTAGCGACAGCCAAGTTTCTCGAGAAGCACAGCATTCCAGCCCTGTACCGGGTTCACGATGCACCGCCGCTTGAGAAACAGACCAAGTTGCGGCAGTTCCTGGGTGAGATCGGCCTGACTTTGACGAAGGGCAAGGCTACACCGACGCCCAAGGACTACCAGGCGCTACTCAAAGCCGTTCATGACCGTCCCGATTACCGTCTGATCCAGACGGTAATGCTGCGCTCACTGAGCCAGGCGGTTTACAGTCCGGACAATGAGGGCCATTTTGGTCTCAATTACGAAGCCTATACACACTTCACATCGCCTATTCGGCGTTATCCGGACCTATTGGTTCACCGCGCAATTCGCAGCGTCATTCGTTCCAAGCTTGAAACACGGCATGTGAAGCGTGCCGGCGCCGCTGCCATGCCCAAGTCGCGTATCTATCCGTATGATGAGGCGCAGCTGGATCAGCTGGGTGAACAATGCTCCATGACCGAACGCCGTGCCGACGAAGCCACGCGAGACGTTGCGAACTGGCTCAAGTGCGAGTACATGCGTGATCGGGTCGGCGAGACGTACCCGGGTGTCATCACCGCTGTGACGGGATTTGGCCTGTTTGTCGAGCTGAGCGATATCTACGTCGAGGGGCTTGTTCACGTCACGGCGCTGCCAAGCGACTATTATCATTTCGATGCCGTACACCATCGGCTTTCAGGTGAGCGTAGCGGGCGTAGTTATCGGCTGGGTGACTTGGTCGAAATCGTGGTGGCGCGTGTGGATCTGGATGAGCGCAAGATCGACTTCGAGCTGTCCGAGACGGCACAATCGGCTCCGGCAGGTCGTCGCCAGCGAGGCGATGCCAAGTCCTCAAGAGACAAGTCTCGAAAGCGCGAGAAAACCCAGGTACCTGCCCAGAATTCAGCAGTAGGGATCGAGGTCTCGCCTGAATTGCTCAAGCAGGCAGAAGTGTTGCTGGGCAATACGGACGTCAAGCGCAGTCGTGCAGTCAAGCGCGCCCTGTTGGATGAGGCCAAGACCGGTGGAGAAAAGCCCGCAAGGGCGCAACCTGCCAGACAGGAGGCCGCCCCGGCGCGCACGCCAGCAAAGAAAGGTAAAAAGGCAGACAGCGCTAAACCCGGCAAGCCAGCTAAATCGGCCAAGGCAACGAAGCCGAGCAAACATCGCAAGGGGCCTTCCAAGGCCAAGGCACAGGCGGCTTCTGGTGAAGTCCGTAAACGTAAGGTCAAGTCATGAGTCAGTGGGAAATGGTCTATGGCATCCATGCCGTAGAAGCGTTGTTGCGTCATCATCCAAAGCGGGTGAAGCAACTATGGATAGCCGAAGGTCGTCAGGAACCGCGCATACAGGCAGTGGTCACATTGGCCGATGCTGCACGTGTGCCGGTGCAGACCCATAGCCGTCAATCGCTCGACGAGCAGGTGGACGGTGTGCATCAGGGGATCGTGGCGCATGTAAGTCCAAGCCAGATCTGGGGCGAGGCGATGCTTGAAGAACTTTTGGATAGAGCCGAAGGCCCGCCACTGCTTCTGATGCTGGATGGGGTGACGGATCCGCATAACCTGGGGGCCTGCCTGCGTACAGCCGACGCGGCAGGTGTTCAGGCGGTTATCATACCCAAGGACAAGTCAGCCAGTCTGAATGCTACGGTTCGTAAGGTAGCGTGTGGTGCCGCTGAGGTTATTCCATTGGTAGCGGTTACCAATCTGGCGCGTACGCTGGAAAAGCTCAAGAAGCGAGGGCTGTGGGTTGTGGGTACGGCAGGAGAAGCAGAGCAGGATGTCTATGATGTAGACATGACCGGGCCGACCGTTCTCGTCATGGGTGCAGAGGGCAAGGGAATGCGCCGATTGACACGTGAGCTGTGCGATTTTCTGGTGCGTTTGCCTATGTCCGGTAGTGTCAGCAGTTTGAACGTCTCCGTAGCGACAGGGGTTTGCCTGTTCGAAGCCGTTCGTCAACGTCGTTCTCGCTAGAGGGATCGGCTCGCCCGCTGAAGTAGTTAGGTTACATGCTCGATTTTGAAAGCATTTTCAGGGCTTCGCCGAATTCGTATGTTCTGCTGAACAGCGCCTTGACCGTCGTGGACGCCAACGAGGCGTACCTGAGGGCCGTGGGGCGGCAGCGTCAGGAGTTGCTTGGGGTCCATTTGTTCGAGGCCTTTCCTGTCGATCCGTTGCAGGGCAACGTGCCATCGCAGCAGGCCCTGAAAGCTTCCATCGAGCGAGCTGTTACGCTCAGGCAGGAAGATGCCCTCCCTGTCATTCGCTACGCGATACCGCGTAGCAGTGCCAGGGGGGTAGTGTTTGAAGACCATGTCTGGAGTGTTACGCATACGCCACTTTTCGATGCTGAAGGTCGATTGGAGCATATCCTCCAGCATGCTACGGATATCAGTGAACTCCAGGCCATGCGTGCCGATGTAGTTCGTTCTCCCAGCCTGACATCGACGAACATTCAACTGGGGCAGCGACTGATCAATCGAGCGAAAGCCTTACAGGATGAAGGGGCCCAGCTGAGACGGCTGTTTCAGCAGGCGCCGGGTTTCATCTGTGTCTTGAGCGGGCCTGACCATGTGTTTGAGCTGGCTAACGATGCGTTTCTGCACCTTGTAGCGCGAGGAGACGTTGTCGGTCATCCTATTCGTACTGTCTTTCCCGAATTGGTGGAGCAAGGTGCTCTCAGGTTATTTGATGAGGCTCTGGTCTCTCTCAAAACGTTTTCCGGACGCGGCGTTCGCCTGGATATTCAACGTACCGCCTTGGGGCCTTCCAACGAAATCTATGTAGATTTCATCCTGCAGCCGATTATTGATAACGGGCAGGTGGTAGGGCTTTTTATCCAGGGTAATGATGTCACCCAGCAGAAGCGGGCAGAAACCGAGCTGGCCAATTACCGGCTGCACCTTGAAGATCTGGTACAGGAGCGGACGCGCGAGCTCAAACGCAGTGAAGATGAGCGGCAAGCCGCTATGGTTCAGGCGCAAAAGCTGGAAGCCGTTGCCAAGCTGACGGGGGGCGTTGCCCATGATTTCAATAACGTCCTGCAGATCATCGGAGGCAACCTGCAGTTGCTGAAAACCCGACTGGCAGGCGATGAGGTTGGCCAGCGTCGGCTACAGGCGGCCAATACAGCCGTAGAGCGGGGTGCAAGCCTTGCTTCTCAGCTTTTGTCCTTTGCGCGGCGGCAACCCCTGCAACCAATGTCAGTCGATACGAAGAGTCTCCTGGATGGCATGAGTGATTTGCTGCATCAGGCGTTGGGCGAGTCCATCACGCTGACTGTGCTTGCTGACCCTGATGTCTGGTCGATATTTGTCGATGCAGGTCAGCTGGAAAACGTGCTAGTCAGTCTGTTACTCAATGCCCGTGAGGCAATGGCTAATGAAGGGCATGTCACTGTTGAGCTACATAACGTGTTGCTTTCCCAGGACCAGTGGCAGGCCGCTGACGAGTTGATTCCAGGCGAGTACGTGCAGCTGATCATCACGGATACCGGGCGCGGAATGTCCGAAGAGGTCAAGGCGCAAGCCTTCGAGCCCTTTTTCTCGACCAAGCGTGAAGAGCATGGCACCGGGCTTGGCCTGTCCATGGTCTATGGTTTCGTGAAGCAGAGTGGCGGACATATCTTGATCAACAGTACCTTGGGCAAGGGAACATCGATCATTCTTTATCTGCCACGCTCGCTACCGAATACCGATACAGCCGATAGTTCCATGGCCTTGCCGTCGGTTGAGGAAGGTGGAAGCGAATGTATCCTTGTAGTGGAAGACGACCCCGATGTTCGTCACATCGTGGTGGATATGCTGAGTGAGCTAGGCTATGACGTGCTGGAAGCCGGTGATGGGCAGGCTGCCCTGACGATGCTTGAGCAGGGGGCGTCTGTAGATTTATTGTTTACAGACATTGTGATGCCGGGCCCGGTACGCAGCACCGAGCTGGCACGCAGAGCAGGGGCGCTCAGGCCTTCCTTGAAGGTACTGTTTACCTCGGGCTATACACAGGACGCTGTAATACAGGGCGGACGGCTCGAGGCAGGAGGCAACCTGCTCAGTAAGCCCTATCGTCGGGATGAGTTAGCCCAAAAGGTGCGTATGATGCTCGGTATGCACAGACAGCACACCCCTACTACAGCTGTAACAGAAGAGGACATGGCGTTGGAGGAAACCGCAAGTAACAAGGTATTGAATATTCTGCTGGTCGAGGATGACCTGACGCTACGTAGCCTGACTGGCGAGGTGATGGAAGAGCTGGGCTATCAGGTTACGGCCGTGGCTTCTGCCGAAGAGGCACTGGACGCGCTGCAGAGCAGTACCTTTGATGTCCTTTTCACAGATATTGGGCTTGGAGGCATGTCAGGGCTGGACCTGAGCCGTCAGGCGCTCAAGCGTTATCCTGGATTGCATGTCGTAGTGGCTTCCGGTTATGCCTTTGACAAGGACGACGAACTCAAACACGTAAAGGCGCTGCTCAAGCCATACGATCTTTTCAAGATCCGGCAGCTGCTCGATGACCTGTCCGTCAGATAGTTGTACCGGCGAGCCGGTTGGCTCGTGATCTTTCTTGCGCCACCCGGTGCCCTTCTCTAGAATACCGCCCCTTGCCTGTAGCGGGCCTCCGCTTGCAGGCAAGTCAAAACGAAACATTCACTCCTTGTCTGACCGCATCATGTGGCAGGCTATAACCCGTAAGGAGCATTTATGCGTCATTACGAAGTTGTGTTTCTGGTTCATCCTGACCAGAGCGAACAGGTGGGCGGCATGGTTGAGCGCTACACCAAAGCGATTGAAGAAGACGGTGGCAAGGTTCATCGTCTGGAAGACTGGGGCCGTCGTCAGCTGGCTTACGCTATCGACAACGTGCACAAGGCTCACTATGTTCTGATGAACATTGAGTGCAGCGCCAAAGCACTGGCTGAACTGGAAGATAACTTCCGTTACAACGACGCCGTGATCCGTAACATGATCCTCCGTCGCGATGAAGCCGTTACCGGCCAGTCTGAAATGCTCAAGGCCGAAGAGAACCGTAGCGAGCGCCGTGAGCGTCGCGAGCGTCCTGCCGAGTCCGAGTCCGCCGATGGCAGCGACAATGCTGACGTCGATGGCGACGATAGCGCCGAGTAAGCCTGGATTATTGAGGAATCATTGTTATGGCACGTTTCTTCCGTCGTCGTAAATTCTGCCGTTTCACCGCTGAAGGCGTGAAAGAGATCGATTACAAAGATCTGAACACCCTGAAAGCCTACGTCTCCGAAACCGGCAAGATCGTTCCGAGCCGTATCACTGGCACCAAGGCCAAGTACCAGCGTCAGCTGGGTACTGCCATCAAGCGTGCTCGTTATCTGGCCCTGTTGCCTTACACCGACAGCCACGGCCGTTGAGACCGGGCATCGACACGAACTAACGGATAATTCGCATGCGAGCCCTTGCTGATTTCATCATGCGCGGTCGCATGCAAGCCACTCTTACGGTGGTGATTGCAGCGGTTGTGCCATTTCTGTACTGGCTCAGCGCTGCAGCAGGGAGTCTGGTCGTCCTGCGCCGTGGCGCAAGTGACGCTGCAGGTGTAGTGGTCTGGGCATTGCTGCCGGCCGCGTTCTGGTGGTGTCTGGGAGATCCGAGCATTGCGCTCGTATTCATCGGTACCCTGGCGCTGGCGTTGGTTTTACGCAGCAGTGTTTCCTGGCCGCGTGTCCTGCTCGCCAGCATCCTGGTCGGTCTGGCGTTTGCTGTGACCATTGGTCATGTCTACGCAGAACCCATCAACCTCTTGGCAGAGGAAATTCAAAAGCTTCTGCCTCAGATGGCGGGTCAGTCACCGGATGCTTTGCCGGAAGCCAAGCAGGCCCAGCTGCATGACATGCTGGTACCTGTATTGACCGGTCTGATGGCGAGTCTTTTCCAGATTGTCTGTCTGCTGTGCCTGATGTTGGGACGTTATTGGCAAGCTGCGCTGTATAACCCAGGCGGTTTCGCGCGTGAGTTTCATGCGCTGAGATTGTCGCCCGCCCTGGCACTGGGAATGCTGTTGGTCATGCTACTGGCACCCAACATCAACCTGGGACTTGGGATGTTGACACCGCTGTGCAGTGTACCCCTGGCGATAGCTGGCGTTGCCCTGATTCACGGACTGGTAAGACAGAAGCACATGGCCACGTTCTGGCTGGTGGGGTTGTACGTGACACTGCTGATCTTTGGGCAGTTGATCTATCCGTTGTTGGTGATCGTAGCCGTGGTCGACAGTCTGTTTGATTTTCGTGGGCGCCTGGGCAATACGCCCAAGGACTCTACGAACGGTGAAGGTTAAAAGTTAAGAGGTAAGACTCAAATGGAAGTCATCCTGCTGGAAAAGATCGCCAACCTGGGCAACCTGGGCGATAAAGTGAACGTCAAGGGCGGTTACGCTCGTAACTTCCTGCTGCCGCAGGGCAAGGCAACTGCCGCTACTGCTGATAACGTTGCTGCGTTCGAAGCACGTCGTGCAGAGCTCGAGAAGCAGGCTGCCGATAAGAAGGCTTCTGCTGAAGCTCGTGCTGCCAAGCTGAACGAACTGACCGTTACTATCGCTGCCAACTCTGGCGACGAAGGCAAGCTGTTCGGCTCTATCGGTACTCGCGACATCGCCGAGGCTGTTTCTGCTGCTGGCGTTGAGCTGGACAAGAGCGAAGTTCGTCTGCCCAACGGCGCTCTGCGTAACGTTGGCGAGTTCGACGTAGATGTGCAGCTGCACACCGACGTTGAAACTACCGTCAAGGTGGTCGTGGTTGCTGAATAAGCGGTCATGACAACTGACTGGCGGGCTTGCACGAACATGCAAGCCTGCCGACAATCGGGCACGTCATTCTCGTAATGACGTGCCCGTTTTTTTTCAGGCCATGAAGGCCTGTCTTCTCTGATCGAACTTTCGGTGCCAATCGCTACGCCATGAATGAGATCGCCATCGCTGAACAATACGATTTGCAAACTGCCGCGCTGAAGGTGCCACCGCACTCCATCGAGGCCGAGCAGGCCGTGCTGGGTGGCTTGATGCTGGATAACAATGCGTGGGAACGCGTCTCGGACCAGGTATCGGACGGCGACTTCTATCGCCATGACCATCGCCTGATCTTTCGTGCCATTGCTCGTCTGGCTGAAAGCAACCAGCCTTTCGATGTGGTTACGTTATCCGAGCAGCTCGACAAGGAAGGACAACTACCCCAGGTCGGGGGGCTGGCTTACCTGGGTGAGCTGGCAAAAAACACCCCCTCTGTTGCAAACATCAAGGCCTATGGCCAGATCGTGCGCGAGCGCGCCACGCTGCGCCAGCTGATCGGCATCAGCAATGACATTGCCGACAGTGCCTATAACCCTGAAGGTCGGGGCGCCAATGAGCTTCTTGATGAGGCGGAGCGCAAGATTTTCGAAATCGCCGAGGCCCGCCCCAAGACAGGAGGTCCGATTGGCGTTAATGACATCCTGACCAAGGCCATTGATCGAATCGATACCCTGTTCAACTCGGATAATGCCATTACGGGTGTTTCCACAGGATTCGTGGATCTGGATGATAAAACCAGCGGCCTTCAACCGTCGGACCTGGTTATCGTGGCGGGACGTCCCTCGATGGGTAAGACGACCTTTGCCATGAACCTGGTCGAAAATGCGGTACTGCGTACTGACAAGGCCGTGCTTGTATTTTCACTGGAAATGCCAGCTGATTCGATCGTGATGCGTATGTTGTCGTCCCTTGGGCGAATCGATCAGACCAAGGTCCGCTCGGGTAAGCTGGAGGACGATGACTGGCCAAGGCTGACCTCAGCGGTCAACCTCCTGAATGACCGCAAGCTGTTTATCGACGACACGGCAGGTATCAGCCCGTCGGAAATGCGTGCGCGTACGCGGCGTCTGGTGCGTGAACACGGTGACTTGGCGCTGATCATGGTCGACTACCTGCAATTGATGCGGATTGGCGGGGCAGCCAGCGAAAACCGGACCAATGAGATTTCCGAAATTTCGCGCTCGCTTAAAGCGCTGGCCAAGGAGTTCAACTGTCCAGTGGTCGCGTTGTCCCAGCTTAACCGCTCGCTGGAGCAGCGGCCGAACAAGCGTCCGGTGAACTCCGACTTGCGTGAATCCGGAGCGATCGAGCAGGACGCCGACGTAATTATGTTTGTGTACCGGGATGAAGTATATCACCCTGAAACTGAGTACAAGGGTGTAGCCGAAATCATTATCGGTAAACAGCGTAATGGTCCTATCGGTACGGTGCGACTCGCCTTTATCGGCAAGTACACCCGTTTCGAGAACTTGGCACCTGGCAGTTATAACTTCGACGACGACTAAGTTGTCGGGGGCGCAAAAAAGCCGCACACCTGTGCGGCTTTTTTATAAGCGCCTTGGCCTTGCATGTGGTAATCCAGGCGTGGATGCGCGCGTTCGGCAAGCTCAGCAGTCCAGTAACCATGCGGCTGTCAGGCGACGGATAGCGGTTCGCCTCTCTTAACTGGCTATTTTTTGTGCTATTCTTGCACCTCCTCCCGCACTACTTTTAATCCCCGGAAGCCTTCATGCTCGCTGCCAAGCCGTTGTTCGACTATCCCAAATATTGGGCTGAGTGTTTTGGACCTGCGCCTTTCCTGCCGATGAGCAGGGAGGAGATGGACCTGCTCGGCTGGGACAGTTGCGACATCATTGTCGTGACAGGAGATGCCTATGTGGATCATCCATCCTTTGGCATGGCCATCATTGGACGTCTTCTGGAAGCGCAAGGCTTTCGGGTAGGGATTATCTCCCAGCCAGACTGGCAATCCAAAGACGACTTCATGAAGCTTGGCAAGCCGAACCTGTTTTTTGGCGTGGCGGCAGGCAACATGGATTCGATGATCAATCGCTATACAGCCGATCGCAAGATTCGCTCCGACGACGCTTATACACCAGGCGGTTTGGCCGGCAAGCGTCCCGATCGTGCCAGCATGGTCTACAGCCAGCGTTGCCGTGAAGCCTATAAGGGGGTACCGATTGTCTTGGGCGGTATCGAGGCATCACTGCGCCGGATTGCTCACTACGACTACTGGCAGGACAAGGTACGCCATTCCATCCTGATGGATGCAAAGGCGGATATTCTGCTGTACGGCAATGCCGAACGTGCAGTCGTGGAGATTGCTCACCGCTTGGCTGCGGGTGAACCCATCCAGGCGATTACCGATATTCGCGGCACTGCGTTTATCCGCAAGGACACGCCGGAAGGCTGGTTCGAGCTGGACTCGACGCGTATTGACCGTCCGGGGAAGGTCGACAAGATCATCAACCCCTACGTCAATACACAGGATTTGCAGGCGTGTGCCATTGAGCAGTCCAAGGGGCCGCAGGAAGATCCTGAGGAAGCCAAGGTTGTTCAGCTGCTGCCCAGCCCGAAGCTCACCCGTGACAAGACAGTCATTCGGCTCCCGTCGTTCGAGAAAGTAAAGGGCGACCCGGTCCTGTATGCCCACGCCAACCGCGTGCTGCACCTGGAGACCAACCCGGGCAATGCCCGTGCGCTGGTTCAGCGTCATGGCGATCAGGACGTATGGCTCAATGCGCCGCCGATTCCGCTGACCACTGAAGAGATGGACTACGTCTTCGGGCTGACCTATGCCCGTGTTCCGCATCCTGCTTATAAAGGCGAGCGGATTCCTGCGTACGAGATGATCCGGTTCTCGGTCAACATCATGCGCGGCTGTTTTGGCGGCTGCACTTTCTGCTCCATTACCGAGCATGAAGGCCGCATTATCCAGAACCGTTCGGAAGAGTCCATTATTCGAGAGATCGAGGAAATTCGCGACAAAGTGCCAGGGTTTACCGGGGTTATTTCCGACTTGGGTGGCCCGACGGCCAACATGTACCGGATTGCGTGCAAGGACCCGGAAATCGAGAAGCATTGCCGCAAGCCGTCCTGCGTGTGGCCGGGTATCTGCGAAAACCTGAACACCGACCACTCGGCGCTGATCCAGTTGTATCGCTCTGCGCGTGCCCTGCCGGGTGTGAAGAAGATCCTGATTGCGTCGGGCTTGCGGTATGACCTGGCGGTAGAGTCGCCGGAGTACGTAAAAGAGCTGGTAACCCATCACGTGGGGGGTTACCTGAAGATTGCGCCAGAGCACACCGAGGAAGGTCCGCTTTCCAAGATGATGAAACCGGGCATCGGCAGTTACGATCGCTTCAAGCAGATGTTCGAGAAGTATACGAAGGAAGCCGGTAAGGAACAGTACCTGATTCCTTACTTCATCGCTGCGCATCCGGGTACGACTGACGAAGACATGATGAACCTGGCGCTCTGGCTCAAGCGTAACGGCTTCCGGGCGGATCAGGTACAGGCGTTCTATCCGTCGCCAATGGCAACCGCGACTGCGATGTACCATTCGGGCAAGAATCCGCTGCGCAAGGTAACTTACAAGAGCGATGGTGTACCGATCGTGAAGGGGGAGCGTCAGCGCCGCCTGCACAAGGCATTCCTGCGCTATCACGACCCAAACAACTGGCCGATGCTGCGTGAAGCGCTCAAGGATATGGGGCGTGCCGACTTGATCGGTAACGGCAAGCATCACCTGATTCCCACGTTCCAGCCCGCTGTGGATGGTACTTACCAGAGTGCACGTCGTAAGAATTCGACGCCGCTGGGTAGCAAAAAAGCAGGCAAGCCGTTGCTGACTCAGCATACCGGCTTACCGCCGCGTGCGGCGGATGGCAGCAAGGGATGGGACAAGAAGCAGGAAGGTCAGGCGGTGGCGTTTGCCAAGGGCAAGAAAAAGCCCCGGCGAGAACCCAATATTCCGCGGTGATGAAACGGCGAGCCTCGGGCTCGCCGTTTTGCTATCAGCGGATCGTCAACGCGCCGGTAAGATCGCCCAAGGGGGCGAGACCGTGGGTGACACGTGCGATGTCGCGCTCCACCAGACCCTTGAGCGGCGGCAAGCCGTGGAGCCGGGTGATCAGGCGCAGGATTGAGGTGGTGTCGTACAGGTCGTGATCGACATGTCCTTTGCGTGCGAAGGGTGACACGACAAGGGCCGGAATACGTGTGCCTGGACCCCAGCGATCACCCTTGGGCGGTGCTACGTGATCCCACCAGCCGCCGTTCTCATCGAACGTAATGACGACTACGGTGTTTTCCCATTGCGGGCCTTTCTGCAGATGTTCGATAACCTTGGCAATGTGCTGATCGCCTGAAGCGACATCGGCATAACCGGCATGCAGGTTGAGGCTGCCCTGGGGCTTATAGAAGGTTACAGGCGGCAGGCGACCGGCATCAATGTCTGCCAGAAAGCGGTTGGTACTCGGATCATCGCCAATCCCGCCGTCGCGGATGTGCTGCTCGCGTGCTGCTGTGCCCGGAGCGAAGCGCTTGAAGTAGTTGAATGGCTGGTGGTGCGCCTGGAACCGGGTATCGGCGCCATTGCCCTCCAGCGCTGCCTGCCAGCCACCCGAGTACCAAGCCCAGTCCACGCCCTTGGCTGACAGCAGGTCGCCAATGGTGGCATGGGTCTGTGGTGGCAGTACGCTCGGGTTGGTCGGATCAGACAGGGCTGGGTCGCCTCCTGCCGGCGGCGGAATCTGGCTGGGCTGATAGGGCGGCAGCATGGTGTTGATGGCATAGCCGTCAGGGCTAAGCGCGCCCGGATTGACGAACATCGGGCGTCCGTCCAGGGCCGAGGCAGGAGAGTTGTCCGCCAGAGCCAACTCATAGCCCAGCGGATTCTTCCCTTTAAGCACCGCCACCTTGTCCTTTGCCGGGCTGGTGGTGTGGTTGGGGTAGAACGGCGCGCGACCCGAGATCAGGAACTGATGGTTCAGGAAAGAGCCACCAAAAGCAGCCATGAAGAAGTTGTCGCAGAGGGTGAATTCCTGGGCCAGTTTCCACAAGCGCAATTTCTCGGGCTGGCTGTAGTAACCCATGACCAATGCACCGGAGTCGCCCCAGGCGACAAAGCCGTCATTGCGTCCGCCGTTGATCTGCATCTGGTTCTGGTAGAACGCATGTACGAGATCGCGTGTGATCAAGCCCGGGTTAAGCGGCTTGCCTTGAGCGTTCTTCAAAGGGAAGGGTGCATTGGAAAGCCCACTGATCTGATCTTCAGTAATCAGGTATTGCTGACCGTCAATGGTCTGAGCCGTAGGCACCAGGCCACCCCAGATCTTGGGTAAGTGCGGTAGCGGCTGTCCGTTACGGTCCTTCTGCTGGAAATGCTTGGCGTTGACCGCAGACAGTGGCTTCGAGACGCCAGGAAAATTGCCAAACAGGTTATTGAAGCTGCGGTTTTCCGCGTAGATCACAACGACATTTTTGATTTGCCGTTTCAGTGAATGGTCGAATGCCTTGCGCTCGGCAGCTTCAGCCATTCCCATGCGGTCAAGACCGGGCAAACCTAGCCCTAACCCGACGACACCTGCTCCGATCAGAAAGCGGCGTCTTGATTTCTCAAGGGTGGAATCGGGCTTATTACGGTCTTCATCTTTCATCGGAGGAAACCTCAGTAACGGAGCTGGCCTCTACAGTAGTAACAAAATATTTCAGATTTTCGAGCGATACATTCTTCAGTTATTTGTATGCCTAGCTAACTTTTTTGCAGGCGCTGGCTGATCAGTTTTATCACTGAGAGCATGCGAGCCAGTAAGGGCAGGCGGACTACCGCTGCAGTCCGTAGATGAAGCGCCATGTTACATAGCATGGCGCTAAGAAGGGTCATATCAGCCACGCTTACAAGCGTTGAATACGTCCGGCAGGTTTAAGTTGGCCGGCCGGCTTATCGGACGTGTCCCGTTCAACGAGATAGTGTTCAAGCGCATCGACATCAAGAATGCCGGTCTCCTGTACGTGGCGGGCGTGCTTGAGGGTCTCGAGTCCATCCCCTCCCTGGGCCATGAAGTTGTTCACCGTAATGCGGTAATCCCGGTCGAGCCGGATCGGCTGTCCGTTCAGCTTCATGCTTCCGGAAACCACTTTCTGGCCCGGTTTGCCTGCCGGATTCCAGCGGTAGCTGAAGCCTTCCGAAACCTGCATCAGACTGGCGCTGTCGTCACTGCTCCATTGCTCCTCCATGAGTTGATAGAGCTGGGCACCGCTCAAGGTCAGCAAGGTCAGGGTATTGCCGAATGGCTGATTGGCGGCCAGTTGGGCGTAGGTCAACCTGGATTGGCCAGGCTCCAGAGTCAGATTGCTGCGGATGCCGCCTGCGTTCATGAAGGCAATTTGGGCGCCCAGCTTGCGTGTCGCCTGAAGTTGGGCGTCGGCAATGAGATCGCCTAGCGTCGATTCGCCATTCGCATCGGTCATGCGGGTGATCTGGGGGACAGCAATACGTGCGATAGGCCGCTGCAGCACATGCTGGCTACGGTTTTCAACTTCCTGACGCAGCGCGGCGAGCGCAGGATCGGGGGTGTAGCGATGGGCGTCCACGGTCAGGTTTTCGCTGCTGGCCGAGATGATATCGTGGGTCTTGGGGTTAATGCCGAGCCGTACATGGCTGACGAACTGCCCGTAGGAGCCGCCCTGAAAGACAAGGCGATTGTCCACGTGACAGGTATAGGACTGATGCGTGTGGGCACTGGCAACGACATCGACTGCCGGATCAAGGCGCTTGGTAATCTCGACGATAGGGCCGCGCAGGCGGGTGCAGTCTGGCGCGTCGTAGGATTCATTCGTGCCTCCGCCCTGGTGAATGACTGCGACGATGGCCTCTACACCTTGGGCCTTGAGGGCAGGGATCTGGGCGTTGATGGCATCGGCTTCGTCCTGAACGCTCAGTCCGTTCATGCCAGCCGGCGAGACGATCCGGGCTACGTCTTTCAGCACGGCACCCACGAATGCGATTTTTTGTCCGTGGGCTTCCAGGATCTGGTAGGCCGGAAACACGGGTTTACCCGTCTGGTTGTCGATCAGGTTTGCAGCCAGGTAAGTAAAGTGCGCCCCCTGGTATTTTTTATGCAGCTGGCAGGCTTTCTGGGGTCGGTTGGAAGCGCAGCCGCCATTGATGATACGCAGCAGTTCATCCTTTCCATTGTCCAGCTCATGATTACCGACCGCCGAGAGTTGCAGCCCCAGCAGGTTCATGGCTTCGATGGTGGGCTCGTCCGCCCAGAGCGATGAGATGGGTGGGCTGCCACCGATGAGATCACCGCTGGCAATGACCAGTAGCTCTGGATCCTGTTGACGCAGATAGTTGATAACGCCACCCAGCACCTCGATACCACCCGCTTCGATTGTGCGTTTGCCGTCGGGTGCGGTGGAGTCAGGGTAGGTCAGTCTGGCGGGTTGCAGGTAGCCGTGAAAGTCATTGAATACGGCCAGGTTGATCTCTAACGGTTGGGTCGGGGCCGAAGAGCAGGCAGTCAGCAGGAGGGACAAGGCCACAGGGCCCAGGGCAGCATAAGAGCGAACAGGCATCATCTAGCGCTTCCAGGTGCAGAGGGATATGCATGCCAGAGAGGCATACCAAGCGGATCGCTTCATCCTTTAAGCAATAGCATGCTTTCAACGAAACGGTAGGCGCAGTATGAAGCGGAGAGATGACAGAACCGCGTAAGAGGCCGGCTGGGCCGTTAGACAGCCCAGCCGTGATCGATCAGAGCACGGGCGAGCCGCCAGTGACAGGCACCATGGCACCGGAGACGTAGCTGGATTCATCCGAGGCCAGCATTACATAGACTGGCGCCAGTTCGACAGGCTGGCCAGGACGACCCAGCGGCGCCATCTTGCCGAAGCTTTCCACCTGTTCGGCTGGCATGGTGCAGGGGATCAGCGGCGTCCAGATCGGTCCGGGTGCCACGCTGTTTGCGCGAATACCTTTTTCGGCCAGAAGTTGCGCCAGACCTGCCGTGAAGTTGGCGATTGCTCCTTTGGTGGCGGAGTAAGCCAGTAGTGAAGGAGGCGCGATGTCCGCATTGATCGACGAGGTATTGATGATGGAGCCGCCCTTGGGCATGTGCTTCACAGCCGCCTGGGTAATGCGGAACATGGCGGTGATGTTCACATCGAACGTGTGCACCCACTCTTCATCCGGAATTTCTTCCAGTGATTGGCGGGTCATCTGAAACGCGGCGTTGTTGACCAATACGTCGATACGGCCAAACGCTTCAACGGTTTTCTGCACGACGGTCAGGCAGTTTTCGCGCTGGCTCAAGTCACCTGGAATCAGGATTGCCTTGCGGCCTGCTTCGGTAACGAGCCGTGCCGTTTCACGGGCGTCTTCGTCTTCGCTCAGGTAGGAGATGGCAACGTCCGCACCTTCGCGAGCAAAGGCCAGGGCCACCGCGCGGCCGATACCACTGTCACCGCCGGTAATGAGTGCGGCCTTGCCTTTCAGGCGGCCGGAGCCTTTGTAGCTCTGTTCGCCAAAGTCCGGACGCGGATTCATCTGGCTTTCATAGCCCGGATAGGGTTGGGTTTCGGCTGGCATGGGTGGCGTTGGATAGTCGGACATAAAGACCTCCTTTCAAGTGGTTAGAAAAACGGGTTAATGCGTGGCGCCCAGCACTGCAAAGGCTTGATCACCGTAGCCTGCAGCGCGCAAGGGCGTCCGAATGTCTTGCTCAAGGTCAGGTACGTAGCCGAACAGGACGTCAGCCGGTCCGGCTAACTGAATTTCTCCTAGCGCGGCAGGCAGCAGAAGGGTTTCGGCAGCGCCCAGGACGCCAGACCAGTTACCGGCCTGAATGCGGATGGGTGTGCCGACGTTGCTGAGCAGCGTGGCCTTGTTGAAACGGTAGGTAAGGGGCCTGGCGCCCGCACCGGCTACACGCCAGCGCTCCAAGGCAAAGTAAGGGCTAGCAGTACAGATTAAGCGATCAATGTCATCGCCTTGGGGCAGCCGGAAGCCGGGTGTGAATTCGGGTTGGGGTTCGAGATAGCACTCTTCGAGCAGCTGATCGATACCGTCAATCCATTCCTGATGGCTGAGTGGCGAGCCGTCGGACATCTGCCAGGGCATTGCCTGTTGCTGGATATCCGAAGTCTGCTCGATCTCATAGATCAGCGTACCGGGGCCAAAGCTGTGCAGCGTGCCTCCAGGCACATAGATGGTTTCGCCTGCACGGACCGGCAGACGCCGCATGACGGCGTCGTAATCCTGAGCAATCAGGGCGCTGCGCAAGGTATCGCGATCAATCCCCGGTTTGATTCCGACCAGTGCGGTGGCACCGGGCTCGGCCCAAAGGATATGCCAGGCTTCGGTCTTGCCGTTGGGCTGGCATTCGAGACGGCGAGCGGTTTCGTCATCAGCATGCAAATGCACCGGCAACATGCCGCAGCCATCGATAAACTTGCTGAGCAGGGGGAAATAGGGACCATCAAACCCCGGGCCCACCAGCTCGGTGGGATAACGCTTCACCAGATCACGAAGCGATTGACCGGCAAGCGAGCCCTCGGTGACATTTGCAATGCTGCCTTCGACATCGCTGACTTCCCATGTCTCGGCGATACGGCCAGCAGGTAGCCCGCGGCGACCCAGTATTTCAGCAATGGCGTGACCGCCAAACATGTGGCTACGGATAGGGGTAGATAACCGAAGAGGGTACCAGTCCATGTGTGCTCCTTAATACAGATGAGGAACAGGCAGGCAAAACAATCCCGTACGCTCATAAGGGCGCATGAGTCATTAAGAGCATGTAGATGTTTGGTCTGGCCACGGTCGGCCGGTTTGTAGCCGACCATGGCGCAGTGGGTCTTACAGAATCGGCTTGCCGCCAGTGACCGCAACGCGAGCGCCAGACACATAACTGGCTTCATCAGAGGCCAGCATGACGTATACAGGTGCAAGCTCGGCCGGTTGACCTGCTCGCCCCAGCGGAACCTGGCTACCGAATTGCGAGGCCTGTTCAGGCGGCATGGTGGACGGAATCAGCGGTGTCCAGATCGGGCCTGGAGCTACGCTGTTCGCACGGATGCCTTTTTCGGCCAGGAGCTGAGCCAGACCTGCCGTGAAGTTGGCAATCGCCCCCTTCGTGGTGGCATAGGGCAGCAGAGTGGCCTTGGGCATGTCCGAATTTACAGAGGTGGTGTTGATGATCGAGCCACCTTTGCCCATGTGTTTGACGGCTGCTTGGGTGATACGAAACATGGCCGTGATGTTGGTATCGAACGTGTATACCCATTCCTCGTCCGGAATCTCTTCCAGGGAGTCATGGGACATCTGGAATGCGGCGTTATTGACGAGTACATCGATGCGGCCGAACTCGGACACGGTCTTCTGAACGATATCCAGGCATTGCTGGCGCTTGCTGATATCGCCTGGCAGTAGCAGAACCTTGCGCCCGGCTTCTTTCACGTAGCGCGCAGTATCCTCGGCATCTTCATGTTCGTTCAGGTAGGAGATAGCAACATCGGCACCTTCCCGAGCGAAGGCAATAGCCACTGCACGACCGATGCCACTGTCTCCCCCGGTGATGAGCGCAACCTTACCAGCCAGACGACCGGAACCCTTGTAGCTCTGCTCGCCACAGTCCGGAACGGGTGTCATTTTGGATTGAAGTGCTGGCGGCTCTTGGGGTTGTTCGGGGAAAGGTGGGCGTGGGTAATCGGTCATGATGAATTCCTCCAAACGTGTTAAGGCGATGTAAAAATGCGACATGCCATACGTTGAGCGGGTTCACCAAAAGAGATGAATGGTGCTGAAACGATAAAACGAGGCCATACGCCTCGCTTTATCGACTGAAGCGATCTACTTGGGCGCGTTGGCGTGCCAGCGAGGCGCTACGGTGGGCGTCCATTGTTCAAGCGCATTGAGCAGTTCATCCGGCGACTGGCTCACCTGAAGCATCTCGCGATGAGGGCCGGCCACGAAGCCCTGACTCACTGCATGATCCAGGAACTGTGCAAGGGGCGCGTAGAAGTTATTTACTTCCAGAAGGCCCAGCGGCTTTGCGTGATAGCCGAGCTGACCCCAGGTCCAGACTTCAAATAGCTCTTCCAGTGTGCCCAATCCCCCCGGCAGGGCTACAAACGCATCGGCCAGTTCTGACATCCGTGCCTTACGGGCATGCATGCCATCGACTACTTCAAGACGGGTCAGTCCCTTGTGGCCGACTTCAGCATCCTGGAGGCTTTTGGGGATGATGCCTATCACCTCGCCTCCGGCTGCGAGGGTCGCGTCGGCTACGATGCCCATCAGGCCCACGGCACCGCCACCATAGACGAGCGTCAGACCGCGCTTGGCCAGGGCGCGACCCAAGGCTTCGGCAGCTTCACGGTAGATTGGGTCGGCGCCTGTCTTGGCGCCACAAAATACACAAACGGCTTTCAACGACATTGCTGATCCTTGGCTGGTAGGAAGCGTAAGCGTAATCCTCACGCCCAGGTTAACCAAGTCTTGTCATAATCAGTGCCGTAGTGCATGCGGGAGAGGTGGCCATGAAGCAATCGGCTGATAGCAGGTGCGCGCGTGCCGATTACTTCAGGCTGGAGGGAGCATCAGGCAGAGACCTGTTCAGGACAGGTGCCGCTGGCACCCAGAGCGTAGGCGATGAAAAGCTGGTTGATGTAGTCTGGGAATTTCATGGTGGGTACTCCTCAAGACGGCAAGTGACAGGGGCATCCTCTCAATATCAGGCTGGCCTTGCCGCTCAAAAGTTTCGATGGCAGCCATAGCCGTTTCGTTGCAAACCATGTTCCAGACGTTTTAGCGATTGGAACTCGCTTTCAAACATGCCAGTCTTCACTAAGTGAATACATGCGTTAGGAGATTTCATGAAACGTTCGCTTTTCGCTGTCTCTCTGCTTGCTCTGGCCAGCTCATCCGTATGGGCAGCCGACCAGTGCTCGGTCGATATTCAGGGAACTGATCAGATGACCTTCAGCACGGACAAGATCAAGGTCAATGAGGACTGCAAGCAATTCACGGTCAACCTGATCCATCCCGGCACGCTTCCCAAGAATGTCATGGGGCATAATTGGGTCTTGACCACAAAGGGTGATGTCCAGGGTGTTGCCACTGACGGTATCGCGGCTGGTATGGACAAGGATTACCTCAAGGAAAACGATTCCCGCGTGATCGCCCATACCAAGGTGATTGGGGGCGGCGAAAAGACGTCCGTGACGTTTGATACCTCCAAATTGAAGAAGGGAGAGGACTATGAATATTTCTGCTCCTTCCCCGGTCATGCGGCCATCATGAAGGGCACGCTCACGATCGACGACTGAATGTCGAAAGACCGATAGAAAGCCCGGCATTGACCGGGCTTTTGCATTTCAGACTAACGGGGCTTCAAACCGTCCAGAATCAGTGCCTGTACACTGCTCAGCACCTCTTCGAAAAACACAGGGTCATCGAGGGTCTTGCCCAGGATGGCCTGAACCTGGACACGAAAATCGGCGTAGTGCTGGGTGGTTGCCCAGAGCGTAAAGATCAGGTGATGCGGGTCGACCGGAGCCAGTTGACCGGCGTTGATCCAGGCGCGGATTACTGCAGCTTTGGCCTCGACCGTCTCCCGCAGGGGCACTTCCAGCTCGCTCAGGAGCAGCGGCGCGCCTTGCAGGATTTCTATGCAGAACAGGCGGGATTCGGCTGGGTAGTCACGAGAGATTTCCAGCTTGTGCCTGATGTAGCCCTTGATGGCGTCGATCGGGTCCTGCTCTGTGCTAAAGGTCTTCAAGGGGGCCAGCCAGATCACCAACAGCTGGCGTAGCACGTTGAGGTAGAGGTCTTCCTTGCTGCCAAAGTAATACAGCAGATTGGTCTTGGAAACCTCTGCCTGGGCGGCTATCTGGTCAAGACTGGTGCCATGCAGGCCGTACCGGGAAAACAAGTCCAGCGCTGCCTCAAGGATGATGCCGCGCTTTTCCTCGATCTGCCGTCGGCGGCGCTCCAGTGTCGCAGCACTGGGCTTGCGAGCGGGCTTGCTGGGTGTGGATGAACGGTCCTGGCTCACAACGACTCCTGCCTCTACAGCACGAACTGCACTTTACCGCGAGCGGCCTTGAGTGAGTACCGTCAGTCGAATTTCATGCTTGCCGGAGTAGCAGGCCACCTGCGGTTTTCGCCCCATCATCGTGCGGGCTGCACAAACCAGGTGCTCTTGTTTGGACCAAATGGTCCACGCTAAGAAGCGGGTTTTGACCTAACTCCTTGTTTGCCCAGCAGAAACCTAAAGCTGGCAGAGTTTGTGCTCTGTCCTTGGTATTCCTGGCTTGCGGTACGGGCGGGAAATCACTTCGACCCACGAGCGAATCCGAGGCTGAGCATGACTCTAGACATTGGCGTATTCATCCCGATCGGCAACAACGGCTGGCTCCTCTCCGAGAACGCACCGCAGTACAAACCTACCTTCGAGCTGAATAAGAACATTGTGCAGCGCGCCGAGCACTATGGCTTCGACTTTGCCCTGTCGATGATCAAGTTGCGTGGTTTTGGTGGCAAGACCGAGTTCTGGGATCACAACCTGGAATCCTTCACCCTGATGGCAGGCCTTGCCGCCGTTACCTCCCGCATCAAGCTGTTTGCTACTGCCGCTACATTGACCCTGCCGCCTGCCATCGTGGCGCGGATGGCCTCTACCATTGACTCTATTTCCGGTGGCCGCTTCGGCGTGAACCTTGTGACCGGTTGGCAAAAGCCTGAATACAGCCAGATGGGCCTCTGGCCGGGCGATGAGTTCTTTGCTACCCGCTACAACTACCTGGGTGAGTACGCTCAGATCCTGCGCGACTTGTGGGGAACCGGTCGCTCCGACTTCAAGGGCGAACATTTCCAGATGGAAGACTGCCGCGTCAGCCCGCAACCGCAGGCTGATATGCAGATCGTGTGTGCTGGCTCCAGCGACGCCGGCATGGCGTTCTCGGCACGGTACGCCGATTACAATTTTGTCTTTGGCAAAGGTGTGAACACGCCCAAGGCTTTTGCGCCGACCTCCGAGCGTCTTATGGCTGCCACCGCCAAGACAGGCCGCGACGTAAGCTCCATCGTGCTGTTCATGGTGATTGCCGGCGAAACCGATGAAGCGGCACGTGCCAAGTGGGAACACTACAAGGCCGGTGCCGACGAAGAGGCCATCAAATGGCTAGGGGCCCAGGCGGCAGCTGATACCAAGTCAGGCGGCGATACGAATGTACGACAGATGTCGGACCCGACGTCCGCGGTCAACATCAACATGGGTACGCTGGTGGGCTCCTATGCCAATGTGGCCCGCATGCTGGATGAGATCGCCGAGGTACCCGGGGCTAGTGGCGTGTTGCTGACCTTTGACGACTTCATGCAGGGCGTTACCGAATTTGGTGAAAAGATCCAGCCCTTGATGCAGAGCCGCCGTCATGTCACTCGGCTGCAGGAGAGTGCCTAATGAACGCGCTTGAATCCGTGGCAGGATATGCCGTGCCGACAGGCAGCCAGGACGCGGTCACGCTACCTGCACGCCCTGAGCCCCTGCGGCTGAAGGCCAGCGAGACGGCAGTCATAGTCGTCGATATGCAGAACGCCTATGCAAGCAAGGGTGGCTATCTGGACCTTGCCGGCTTTGATGTAAACGCAACCGGCCCGGTAATCGAAAACATTGCCGGGGTGGTGGAAACCGCGCGTGCGACCGGTATCCAGGTTGTCTGGTTTCAGAATGGCTGGGACCCGGCCTATCAGGAAGCCGGTGGCCCCGGATCGCCCAACTGGCATAAGTCCAATGCGCTCAAGACCATGCGCCGCCAGCCTGAACTGCAGGGCCGACTCCTGGCACGGGGCGGCTGGGATTATGCGCTGGTGGATCAGCTTCAGCCGCGGGAGGGGGATCTGGTCGTACCCAAAACCCGCTACAGCGGTTTCTACAATACGCCTCTCGATAGCCTCCTGCGTGCCCGCGGCATTCGTAACCTCGTGTTCGTAGGGATCGCCACCAATGTCTGCGTGGAGTCCACGCTGCGAGACGGGTTCTTTCTCGAATACTTTGGCGTCTGCCTGGGCGATGCCTGCCATCAGGCCGGGCCGCGCTCGGCGCACGAGGCGGCGCTATTCAATATCGAGACGTTTTTTGGCTGGGTTTCAACCGTTGCCGATTTCCACGCCACCTTCAAAAAGGACTGACCATGCCCAAGCACAGCGTGATTCCCGCCGGAAGCGGAAAACCCCTTGCGCCCTTTGTTCCAGGCTCACTGGCTGATGGAGTTCTGTATGTTTCCGGCACCCTGCCGTTTGACAAGGACAACAACGTTGTACACGTAGGCGATGCCGCTGCACAGGCGCGGCATGTGCTGGAAACCATCAAGAGGGTCGTGGAGGAGGCCGGCGGAACGATGGATGACGTGACCTTTAACATGATCATGATCACCGACTGGGCGAACTACGGGGCGATCAACGCGGTATACGCCGAGTATTTCCCAGGCGAGAAGCCCGCGCGTTATTGCATCCAGTGCGGCCTGGTAAAGCCGGATGCGTTGATCGAGATCGCCAGTATCGCCCATGTGGGAACGTAAGTAAGCAAGTGAAGTGATGGGTATCGCTTCACTCAACCCATCTTATGAGTCTGTAGGTTGGGTCGAGCCGTCAGGCGATACCTGCTACCAGGGGACTCCCCGTCACGCACCTCATGAAACAACCCATGCGCTTTATCCAACGGTATACAGGGGAGCCTTGCATGCACTACGAGATCCATGGCCGGCAGGATGCCGAGGCCGATACCATCGTACTGTCATCCGGTCTTGGCGGTGCCGGAGCATTCTGGACGCCGCAGCTCGCGGCGCTGGGCGAGTACTTCCGCGTGGTGACTTACGACCAGACCGGCACAGGCAAGAGCCCGGCGGTTATCCCTGAGGGCTATACCATCAAGGCCATGGCCCAGGATGTACTGGACATGGTCGATGCGCTGGGTATCGCGCGTTGCCATTTCATGGGGCACGCCCTGGGCGGTCTTGTAGGGCTTCAGATCGGCTTGATGCGGCCTGAACTCTTGATCAGCCAGATTCTGGTCAACGGCTGGAGCAAGCCTAATCCGCACAGCGCCCGCTGTTTTGCTGTACGACTCGCTCTGTTGAACGATACAGGCCCGGCCGCCTACGTACAGGCCCAGCCCCTGTTTTTGTATCCCGCCGACTGGATGCTGCAAAACACCAAACGCCTCGAGGCCGACGAAGCCCATGCCCTGGCGCATTTTCCCGATAGCGAGAATGTGCGCCGACGTATCGCTGCATTGCAGGCATTCGATGTGGATACCCAGCTGGCGCAGATCAGAACACCCACCCTGATCGTCGCCAACCAGGACGATCTGCTAGTGCCGTGGGTGTGTTCCGAGCATCTGGCCAAACACCTGCCCGATGCGCAGTTCGAGCTGCTCAGCTACGGCGGGCATGCCTCCAGCGTGACGGACCCCGATACCTTCAATGCCTTGATGCTCGACTACCTGACCTGAATCCGATGACAGGAGCGTCGCTCCTGCAGTGAGGCTATGCCATGTCACTTGCCAACCTGAATATCGTTTCGCCCGTACAACCTCTGCGTGTACCCAAGCAGGACTATCGCGATGCCATGGCCCGGCTGGGCGCGGCGGTCAATATCGTGACGACTGATGGTCCCCAAGGCCGTGCCGGCTTCACGGCAACAGCCGTGTGCAGCGTGACCGACGAGCCGCCTACCTTGCTGGTCTGCCTGAACCGTTCGGCCTCGGTCTATCCGATTTTCAAGGCCAACGGCACTCTGTGCGTGAATACCTTGAGCAGTGAGCACAAGGCACTCTCCAATCTGTTTGGCGGTAAAACCGATGTGGAGGAGCGGTTTGCCGCGGCGTGCTGGAATACCCTGATTACCGGCTCGCCAGCGCTGGAAGGAGCGGTAGTCTCCTTTGATTGTCGAATCGCTTCGATCAATACCGTAGGCACTCACGACGTACTGTTGTGCGAAGTGGTCGCTATCGAGCGCCAGGACGATGTAGATGGGCTGGTCTACTTCAACCGGGGTTATCAGGACCTGCTGACATCCACTCCCTGCAGATAACTATGGTAGGGATGTGCTGAGCCGCTTATTCCTCGTAGAGTATGGGCTGATACATGGGTCGATTAGGCTGTGTCGGTTCGTACAAGAAAGGGTCGAGGATAAGAGTCCATGAGAGGTATCGTTTCTGTGCTGCAGTGCTGTGGCGCGGCACTGTTTCTGGCTGCCGGTTCGGCCATGGCAGAGCCGGAGCTGCTGCAGGGCACTGTCGGGCAGGCCAAGGTGCTGGTTGAACTGGATCTGGCTAAACCCGACGAGGTGACCGGGCGCTATTTCTACCAGAAGTACCACACCGATATTGCGCTCGACGGAGCGTTGGACAAGCAGCGTACCCTGCGTCTGAGTGAGAATCGTCCTTTTTTCAGCACGAAAAGCGTGCCCATGCAGTGGACGCTCAAACAGGGCGCCAATGGTCGCTGGACCGGCCGCTGGGCCAGCAAAGGCAAGACGCTCGATATCAGTCTTTCCCCTGTAGCGCTGCCGCCGGCACGTCCTGACGATTTACCCGCTCTGGACGAGCTGCGGCGTACATCACCCTATGAGTATCTGCGCCTGAAAGGGCTGGGCCTGAAGAAAGACAGGCAGGACACCTTTATGGGGTATGGTTTGCAGTGGTGGGTGGAGCCCGTTTCCCGCATTCGCCTGTTCCAGTTGGTTTCATCCCCTACAGCGATGGATCTGAGCGCTGCCAACAGGACGCTGCAGAATCGGCAGTGGCAGGAGGTGAACAGCTATTTTGGATGTCTGTCCGGGGCACGCGGTCGCGAGACCGAGTTCGATCAGACGGTCAAACCGGTGTTCATCAATGATTCCGTACTGAGCGTCAGTCTGTTCACCAGCTACGACTGCGGCGGTGCGCATCCAGACTTTGGTGATGCGCCGCTCAACATGGAGTTGGCCACCGGCAAGATTCTAGAGTTGGAAGATGTGTTCTGGCTGGGTAAGGGGCCGTCCATCCATTACGAGCGGGGCATGGATAATCTGGAGGCGTACTCCAACTACCGCGAGCAGTTGTTTGCCCCGTGGGTGGTTGACCAGTTCAAGCGTCTGTATCCCGAGCTGATGAACGACGACCCGAACGAATGCAATTACCAGGACCCTTCTGTCTGGCAGTTTTCGGTGTGGTATTTCGAGCCTCGTGGAATTTACCTGGGGCCTACTTTTGCCCGGGCCGCCAGAAGCTGCGATGAGCCAGGCGATACGGTGATTCCCTACAAGACCATCAAGGCGCATCCGGGGCCGGTCAAGGTCACGCTACCGGAGTGATCGGATCAGACTAGAGGCAGCCGGAGCGGCCTCTAGTCTACTCACTCAATGAGCCTGTGAAGGTGCGCCCACGGTACGAACAGGGGCAGACAGTTTGAGCAGAAGCACCGTAGCCGCCGCCAGTACAAACACCACGGCGTAGCCCTGATACAGCTGAGCCGGACCCCACTGCAGGTCAATCAGCCCACCGGCCACCAGTGGCGAGAGAATAGCCCCGAAGCGGCCAATGCCAATACCCCAGCCCATACCCGTCGCGCGTACCGAGGCGTCATATGCCATGGAGGCCAAGGCATACAACCCGGCAATGCAGCCGTTACTGAAGAGGCCAATGAGCAGACCCAGGGCAAAGGCCGTGGTCAGTGAGGAGGTGGAGGAAACGAACAGGCTGAGCAGCACGGCTGTGCAGGCCATGAAAACGGCCAGCAGGTGGCTGATCTTAAAGCGTGCAGCGAGCATACCGATCAAGGCTGCACCAAAGATGCCGCCAATGCTCAGCAATACTCCACCCGTCACGCCCTGCTGTGCGGAAAGACCGGCCGACACCAGCAGCTTGGGCGTCCAGCTCATGATGAAGTAGAAACCGAACATCGTCAGGAAGAATGAGCCCCAGATCAACACGGTGGTGCGTAGGAGCGCGGGTGAAAATAGCTGTTTGAAGCTGCTGCCCTTGTGCGCTTCGCGCAGGGGCTGCGGAGGCAACTCGGTAAGCGGTGCATAGCCCAATTTCTGGGCCAGGCGATTGACCCGCACCAGGGCATTGTCCGGGCGCTTGGCCAGCAGAAAATCCAACGATTCGGGCAGACGCCACAGTACGAAGGGAATGATAGCGAACGTCACCAGGCCGCCAAAGACGAAGACCGAGCGCCAGCCCCAGGCAGACAGCAATGCCACGGCAATAAGCCCGCCAATGGTGGCTCCGAGGGCATAGCCGGTAGATTGCAGGGTCACTGCAAGCCCACGCCATCGCTTGGATGAGTACTCGCTGGCAATCACATTACTGCTAGCCAGGATGCCACCGATACCAAGCCCAGTGATGGCCCGCAATACAGCCAGCTGAGTAGCTGACTGACTGAATGCAGACAGCAACATGCCAAGGCCTGCAACGGTTACGCACGCCAGAATGAGCGGGCGACGGCCAAAGCGATCCGCCCAGGGAGCAATAAATAGCGAGCCCGCAGCCATGCCAAACAGTCCTGCGCTGAGCAGTACGCCCAGCTGAGCGCCAGAGAGCTTCCATTCAGCGGAAACGGACGCGGCGGTAAAGGCCATGACCAGCACGTCGAACCCGTCGATCATGTTTAACGCGATACAAATGATAATGGCGGTCCATTGAAAGCCGTTCATGCGGCCCTCATCGACAGCCCGGCGAAGGTCGTTATGCATGGTC
Organism: Pseudomonas sp. WAC2; assembly: GCF_030403525.1. NCBI lineage: Bacteria > Pseudomonadati > Pseudomonadota > Gammaproteobacteria > Pseudomonadales > Pseudomonadaceae > Pseudomonas > Pseudomonas sp. WAC2. The sequence continues at coordinate 750,222 of NZ_JAUEPD010000001.1, read as the reverse complement.
AGCCTCCCGAATAGTGGTGGCGCGCAAGTGACGTGCATAACAGAGCAGAGATAGCGGTGTCATGAGCATGGGGGTGCCTCTTGTTATTGTTGTAGTGCTGGAAGTCTGCTCGAAGCGTTCAAGCCTTGATCGCGATATTCGAGGCAGACCGGATGCAGTACTTATACGACACCGCGGCCCTCCCGACGTAGAAGAGTGGCCGCTTAACGAACAGCTTTTGATGGCGATCTGATGACCTGACGGGCGTCCATCAGGCCTGTCAGATATCCAGGACCAGCACAGCGCTCTTGGCGCGTGAGCAACAGGGCGTGAATTGATCGTTCGCAGCCTGTTCATCCTCTGTCATGAACATGTCCCGGTGTTCTGGCGTACCGTCCAGCACGCGGGTCAGACAGGTGCCGCAGATGCCTTGCTCACAGGACATCGGAATGTCGAACCCTGCCTCCAGCAGAACGTCGAGTGCGGTACGTTCAGCGGGAACATGCAGGGTCTGTCCGGTGCTGGCAATCCTGAGGTCGAAGCTGCCATCGTTGGAGGTGTCGGTGGGTGCTGCCGCAAAGTATTCACGATGCAGTTGCTGCTCCGGCCAACCGTTGGCTTTGGCTGTGCTGAGAACGTACTCCATGAAGCCTGTCGGGCCGCACACGTACACGTGTACATCCGGCTCCGGCTGGCCCAGCACTTGAGTGGCATCCAGCTTCTGCTGCGTGGGGCCATCGTCATGGTGAAAATGTACCTGACCGGCAAACGGTGAAGTGCTGATTCGCTCAACGAATGCCGTGCGATCGGCGGAGCGGGTGCAGTAATGCATCTCGAAGTCTGCGGCCATATTCGACAGACGCTCGGCCATGCAGAGAATGGGCGTCACGCCGATACCGCCAGCAAACAGCAGGCTGCGTTTGGCGCCATGTGCCAGGGGAAACAAATTGCGCGGCTCGCTGATAGTGAGGTGTGTACCTTCCTTGAGCTGATGGACGCCGAGCGAGCCGCCACGGGAGGCGGGGTCCTTGAGAACAGCAATCTGATAGCGATGGCGCTCGCTTGGCGGGTTGCAGAGCGAATATTGCCGAACGATGCCGTCCGGCAAGTGCACATCGATATGCGAGCCGGCACTGAATTCCGGCAAGGGTGAGCCATCGACACTGGCCAGCTCGAGGCTGCAGATGTCCGTGGCTTCGGTTTTCTTCGAAACGATCAGAACGTCGATCACGATAAAATCCTCGGCTGAGTGGCCTGCCATGCAAGCCACCTCAATAGCAGGCGCCTCTGTACGAAGGAGGCGCCAGGGGCATCAGGCGGTAGCAATCATGCCCAGCGGGGCAGCTGCGCTACGCTCGCTTTCGATGAGGCGATCCAGAATCCGGCGCGACTGTACGCCGCCCGCGTCGATGTTCAGCTTCAGCAGTTGCCGTTCGGGATAGGCCAGCAGGTTCTGTTGCTGACGTTCCAGCATTTCCAGGTCTTCGGAGAAGATCTTGCCCTGGCCTTCACGGATGGTCGCCGTCAGCGCCTCGTCTTCAGGTCTGAAATTGCGCGCCATGCCCCAGAAGTACCAGATAGAGGTCTCGGTCTCCGGTGTAATGAAGTCGACCACAATGCTGGAGGCCTTGTATTTGGGATCGGCCTCGTAACCGCCATGCCCGGCATGGGCCACACCCACTTCAATCAGAACATGGCTTGGTGGCGTGAAGCGGCAGATCTGCCAGCGATCCACGGGGACGTCATCCGCCAGGTTGTTGCCGCGCAAGGCCATGCGCCAGAAGGGCGGGGCCATGATGTTTTCCATATGGCGGCTGGTGATGACGGTATCGCCTTCCACTTTCGTGATGGGTGCAGCTTCGTCGATCTCCTTCTGCCCGATGCTGCTGGCATGGACATAGGTCTCATGGGTCAGGTCCATGAGGTTGTCGATCATCAAGCGATAGTCACAGTTGATGTGATACAGGCCGCCGCCATATGCCCACTCGGGGTTGTCGGCCCATTCCAGATGATGAATCAGGGCAGGATCGGCTTTTTCGGCCTCGCCGGTCCAGACCCAGATGAAGCCGTAGCGCTCTTCGACCGGATACTGACGGATACAGGGGAAACCACGAACGCGCTGGCCTGGCATGGCAACGGTCTTGCCATCGCAGCCCATCTCCAGGCCGTGATAGCCGCACACAAGGGCACCGTCACGTACAAAGCCCAGCGAGAGCGGGGCGCCACGGTGAGGACAGAAATCCTCCAGGGCCGCGACCTTGCCTTCCGGACCACGGTAGAAAACGATCTTTTCACCACAAATCTGACGACCGAGCGGTTTATCGGCGATCTCGTCAGGCGTACAGGCTACATACCACGTATTTTTCGGGAACATGGTGGGCTCCTCGCAGGGCTGTTTTGTTTTTATTGGATCCAATACTTCGCGCTATACAGATCTTGAGTCAATCTATAAGTCACTATTGGATCCATTTTTGGTGCGATTAACGGCCATTGGGTTCGACGAACGCTGGGTTGCTCCCTGACGATAGCTGCCGCAGGTGCCGTGCCCAGCCGGAAGCTGCCTGCGCTAAGATGAATTGATTACGGCGCCGAGAGGACTTCATGAGCAAGCCAGGACAACGGGTGTTGGTCACATTACGGAAAATGATCGTGTCCGGTGAATTACCGGCCGGTGAGCGGCTGGTGGAAATACCTACCGCCGAGCGGTTGGGGGTTTCGCGCATGCCGGTGCGTATGGCCTTTCGGACGCTGGAGCAGGAAGGATTGCTGTCCAAGAACGAAGGCCGTGGTTATACCGTGCGGACGGTGACTGGCGAAGAGATTGCAGGTGCGGTGGAAGTCCGGGGTGTATTGGAGGGGCTGGCGGCGCGACAGGCGGCAGAACGCGGTTTGGATCCAACGACTCAGGAAGCCTTGCAGCAGTGCCTTGCCACGGGAGATGTCCTGTTTGCCAAAGGTTATGTCACCGAGGAAGACATGGAGGTTTACCATGATTTCAACCGGCGCTTTCATCAGGTCATCATTGAGGCCAGCGGTAATCCTGCGATCAGTCATGCCTTGGCACGTAACGATCACTTGCCGTTTGCCTCGGTCAGCTCGCTGGCAGTGGATCGCAACGACATGGCCCGAGAATATCGGCGCTTCAATTTTGCGCACATGCAGCACCATGCCATCGTCGATGCCCTGGTAAACAGACAGGGCGCACGTGCAGAAGCTCTAATGCGCGAACATGCTAATGCGACGATGCGCTATGCCGACCTGTTTGGCTCCCCGCACACCGATCACGAGGGGCTCAAGGTCATTCGCGATATGTAACAGCACCTGTCCTATTCGCCTTGTCGCTCGCACCCTCACCAATTCCTGCCTAAGCTGAGCGGACTTTCCGAATAAGAGAGGCCTCCATGAGCAAGATTATTCTGATTACCGGCGCCAGCCGGGGTATCGGTCGTGAAGCAGCGCGACTGGCCGGTGCACGCGGCTGGCGTGTGGGTGTGAACTACACGGCTGACGAGACGGCGGCTAATGAATGTGTGGCGCTGGTAGAGCAGGCTGGTGGCGAGGCGATTGCCATTCGTGGCGATGTGTCCGTCGAGGCGGACGTTCTGGCCATGTTCGATACCATTCAGCACAAGTTCGGCGGGCTGGACGGGTTGGTCAACAACGCCGGTATTACGGGGCAGTCCCTGCAGCTCGCCGATATGCCCATCGACCGTATGCGGCGCATGTTCGAGGTGAACATCCTGGGCGCTTTCTTGTGTGCGCGTGAGGCTGCACGGCGCATGTCTACCGAGCGAGGCGGCCGGGGCGGGGTGATCGTAAATGTGTCTTCGGTTGCCTCGCGGCTGGGTTCGCCCAATGAATACATTGACTATGCCGCGTCCAAAGGCGCAATCGACACCATGACGCTAGGGCTTTCCAAAGAGCTGGGACCGCAGGGCGTGCGCGTCAACGCGGTACGTCCTGGTTTGACCCTGACCGAGATTCATGCCAGTGGCGGCGATCCTGACCGCGGTTTGCGGCTTGGTGTCACGACGCCCATGGGCCGGGCAGGTGAGCCTGAAGAGATTGCAGCTGGAATCATCTGGTTGCTGTCGGATGAGGCCTCTTATGCCAGCGGTGCGATACTCGACATTTCTGGAGGTCGCTGAGCAAGCGGTTGAACCACTGCCGTTCGTCGTTGACGTAGTAGGTACATGGCATAACGCCGTGACCTTCTGATGGCTGGCGAAACGGAGAAAAGGCGTGACACGGACCCGGAAAATCATCGTCTGGACGCTAGGCATCCTGGTGGCGTTAATCGTCGTGATGATCGTCTGCGTCTCGACGTTCGACTGGAACCGGCTCAAGCCTACCCTCAATGACAAGGCGTCAGCCGCACTCAACCGTTCGTTCGCCATCAACGGCAATCTGGGTGTGGACTGGCGCCGCGAAACAGATCAAGGCGGCTGGCGGGCCTGGGTCCCGTGGCCGCACATCTCGGCGGAAAACATCGAGATCGGCAATCCCTCCTGGGCAAGCAATCCACGCTTTGTGCACCTGGACCGGGTACAGTTGCGGATCTCGCCTCTGGCGCTTTTGAGCAAGCAGGTCTATATCCCACGTATCGACGTGACCAGGCCGGAAGCCAACCTGCAACGCCTGGCCGATGGCCGTAATACCTGGACCTTTGACCAGGGCGACAAACAGGAAAAGGACCCAAGCGAAGCATCCTCAGCCTGGACCGTGGACATCGGCACCATTGGCTTTGACGCCGGCCGCGTTGCCTATGACGATGACATCGTTCAGGCCCATGTTAAAACCACCATCACCTCACTGGATGCGCCGATTGCCTATGCCGACATCGTTGGGCAGGCTGGGACTCAGCGGCAGCGGGCCAATGTCAAACAGACCCAGGCACTGCAATTTGGCTGGACCGTGAAGGGCCGGTACAAAGAACAACCCGTGGAGGGCAGCGGCAAGATCGGTGGGCTACTGGCACTGCATGATCCGGAGGCACCCTTTCCCATTCAGGCCGATGTCCGCGCGGGTGCCACGCACCTGAATGTCTTCGGAACACTGACCGAACCGCTCAAGCTGGGGGCTCTGGATCTGCGGCTCAAACTGTCCGGACAGAGCCTGGGGCAGCTCTATCGCCTGACGGGCGTAACGCTCCCGGAAACGGCGCCGTACTCGACTGATGGACACCTTACCGTTGCCCTCAACGACCCGGCCGGGCCACGTTTCCAATACGAGGACTTTTCTGGAAAGGTAGGGCAGAGCGATCTTCATGGGGATCTGCAATATACAGGGGGCAAGCCACGGCCAAAACTGACCGGCGAACTGACCTCAAATCAGCTGCTTTTTGCTGATCTGGCGCCTCTTATCGGCGCCGACTCTGCCGAGCAGAAGCAGGCCCGCGGTGAAGAGAACAAACAGCCTGCAAACAAGGCGCTACCTGTCTCCGAGTTTCGTACCGAACGGTGGCGCGCCATGGATGCCGACGTGAAGTTTACCGGCCAGCGCATCGTTCAGAATGCCTCATTGCCGCTGTCTGATCTGTATCTGCATCTGAAGCTGACCGATGGCGTCCTGCTCATCGATCCACTGCGCTTTGGCGCCGCAGGCGGTGCGCTGAATAGCACGGTTCGCCTGGAGGGAGACAAGAGCCCTATGCCCGCCCGGATGGATCTGCACATACGGGGCGTCAAACTCAAGCAGCTGTTCCCTACGGTTGAAGCTATGCGTGACAGCTTTGGCGAACTCAACGGTGATGCCACCCTGACGGGAACGGGTAACTCGGTCGCAGCACTGCTGGGCAGCAGCAATGGTGAACTCAAGGTGCTGATGAATGATGGCTCCATCAGTCGTAGTCTGATGGAAATCGCTGGCCTCAATGTGGGCAACTATCTGGTCAGCCGCCTGTTTGGTGACGATGAGGTAGCGATCAATTGCGCTGCGTCGGATCTGCAGGTCACGAATGGATTGATGAAGACGCGTGTCTTCGTATTCGATACGGAAAACGCTTTGATCAACATCGACGGCACCGTGAACTTTGCTAACGAGCAGATTGACCTGTCCATTGAGCCGCACAGCAAGGGCTATCGCATCTTCTCGCTCCGCTCGCCTTTGTATGTGCGGGGAACATTGAAGAATCCTTCGCCAGGCGTCAAACCCTTGCCCTTGGCTGCACGGGGCGCCGCTGCCGCACTGCTTGCCACATTTGCCGCCCCGGCTGCGGGCCTGCTGGCACTTGTGGCCCCGAGCAATAACAGTCAGGACAACCAGTGCAAAGCTCTGCTTCAGCAGATGAGAAGAGGGAACTAATCAGGCTTTACCGTTTATCTGTCAGGCCGCAACGAAGCGACCGTTCAGCGGGCGTGACAGAACAAGTGAAGGGTTATACCTCTCAAAACAGGTGTATCTCACTCAGGGAGACCGAAGCCATGAGCGATATGGGCCAGGAGTACGAAATTCACTACAAACTGCTGGGCGAACCCCACACCGACCGCATTGCCGACCTGAATGTACCGGTCACCGATGTGGTTCGTGAGCTGGCCGTCAAGCATCTGATTGCCGTCAACGATGCACAGTACCTGCTGTTCGATCTCGAACCGGGCTTGCCTATCGTGGGCATCAGTGATGTTTCGATTCACCGATTGGATGATGGAGTAGCGCAATGATTCGCGCATTCAGGGAAAACCTGACACAGAGTTTTGCGGGTGTATTACTGCTGCTGAGCGCTGTTGTTTTGAGCGGTTGTTCTACTGCCACGGTTGTGACCCTGCAGGATGGTACCGAGTACATCACCCAGGACAAACCCAACACTAAAACTGCTGATGGTTTCTATGAATTCAAAGACGTTTCCGGCCGCCAGATTCGCGTCCGGGCTGATGACGTAGCAACGATCAAAGCCGAAGACTGATCCGTCTGAACAGGAGGCACCTATGCCACGCGGCGACAAGTCAACCTACAGCGATAAACAAAAGCGCAAGGCCGAGCACATCGAGGAAAGCTACGAAGCCAAGGGCATGTCGGAAGACCAGGCGGAGGCGCGTGCCTGGGCTACCGTCAACAAGCAGTCTGGTGGCGGCAACAAGAGTGGCTCCGGCACACAGAAAAGCGAGACGGCCAAGCGCGCTGATCGTAAGGATTCTGCTCGCCGTGCGGTCGCAACCAAGCATGGGCATTCGCCGAATTCAGGACGCTCACCCAGTCGTAGCGCGTCCACGCGCGGACGTCGCGGCAGTACATCGCTGAGTGACATGACACGTGATGAGCTAATGAAGAAAGCCGCAGAGCAAGGTGTTACTGGTCGCTCGCGCATGAAGAAAGACGAGTTGATCAAGGCCCTGAGCTGACCAACCCGATTTCGAGTTACACAGACCTCTTCTGCATACCGTGGGTATGTGGTCTGTGCGGGAGCAGCTGGCGCATTAGGTGACCCTGCCCCACCTTGAGAGCGTATAAAAAAGCCCCAGCGTCTATCAGGCGCTGGGGCTTTTTCGTCAGGGCAGGATCAATCCTGTGCCTGATTGGCTTCCGGACGGAACATGCTGCCCGTCACCAGATAGCGTTCATGCCAGGAGAGGGCTTCCGGCAACAGGTGAGGCGTATGTTTGCCGTAGCTGCCACTGTTGGCCCGATCGATGTAGTCCGCCAGCATGTCGCGGTAGCTGGGGTGAACGCATTTTTCCAGGATGACCTTGGCACGCTGCTTAGGACTGAGCATGCGCAGATCAGCCAGACCCTGATCGGTCACGATGACACTGACATCGTGCTCGGTGTGATCGACGTGACTCACCATCGGCACAATCGTGGAGATCAGGCCATTCTTTGCCGTGCTCGGCGCCATAAAGACTGACAGGTAGGCATTACGGGCAAAGTCGCCCGAGCCACCGATGCCGTTCATCATCTGGGTGCCCATGAGGTGCGTGGAGTTCACGTTGCCGTAAATGTCGGCCTCGATCATTCCGTTGAGTGCGATACAGCCCAGGCGACGCACCAGCTCGGGGTGGTTGCTCACGCCTTGCTGGCGCAGGATGATTTTCTTGCGCAGCATCTCCGAGTGTTCGAGGAAGCGGTCGATACCGGCGGGGCTCAGGGAGAACGAGGTAGCGGCCGCCAGATCCATCTTGCCACTGATCAGGAGTTCCAGCATGCCGTCCTGAATCACTTCCGTGAAGGCAGTCAGGCCGGAAAATTCGCTTTCACCCAGCCCCTGCATAAAGGCATTGGCAATATTGCCCACCCCGGATTGAATCGGCAGCAGATTTGCTGGAATACGCCCCTGACGCACTTCGAAGCGCAGAAAATCGATCATATGCTCGGCAATGGCCTTGGAGGCAGCATCCGGTGCTTTGAACGGGCTGTTGCGGTCTGGCGCGTCGGTCTCGACCACGGCCACTACTTTCTCCAACGGCACCTGCAAATAAGGCTCACCTACACGCTCACCCGGATGGGTCAGTGGGATAGGGGTACGGTTGGGCGGCAAGGCGGTGTCATAGAAGATGTCGTGCATACCGTCGAGCGCATCCGGTTGCCAGCGGTTCACCTCCAGAATCACGGCATCGGCCATGTCCAGCCAGGTCTTGTTGTTGCCGACCGAGGAGGAGGGCACCAGGCTGCCGTCTTCACGAATGGCGGTTACTTCCACCACGGCAATGTCAACCTTGCCGAAAAAACCGTAGCGAACCTTTTCGGCCAGTTGCCCCAGATGGATATCCATGTAATCCAGCTGGCCGGCATTGATGCGGCTGCGCAGCTCGGGGTCGGACTGGAACGGTACACGCAACTCGATACCGTCGACGCGGGCCAGCGCACCGTCCAGTTCAGGCGCAGTGGATGCGCCCGTCAGGACACGAATACGAAACGGCTCGCCTCGGCCATGGGCTTCGGTGATGTGCTGGGCCAGGGCACCAGGAACGGCCTTGGGGTAACCTGCGCCGGTAAAACCGCTCATGCCAACGGTCATGCCATGGCGAATATGGCGAGCTGCCTGCTCGGCAGACATGCGTAGGGCAGCGAACGCGGGGTGGCGGATGCGATCACTCATCAGTGGAACCTCACAGCAAGAATAGAAGCATGCCCGCTTTCCAGTCTTATCATTGTCATGACGGGGCGGAGCTGCGGGCACCGTAGACCAAAACTAACGTTAGCGCCCTAATCAATAGGTCGTATTCTGCCCCATTGATAAGCGCGCTAGAGCGGCCAATTGTCGCAGATTAGTCGATCAGTTGCCGCTGATAATCTTCCCTGAACTGCATCAGTGAGCTACGCACGGCTGTTACTGCGCCGTCGATCAAGCCGCAGCGCCCGCTGCCGGGCAGTAACTCGCACAAGCTTTCCAGGGCACGCAGATCACTGTGCAGACCGCCACCGGTATCGATCCGTCGTAGCAGGCGAGACAGCTGATAAGTGCCTGTTTTACAAGGTGGACATTGCCCGCAGGAACCTGCAGCAAAGAAGTCCACATACTCGGCCACCTTGCGTACGATGCTGGTGCCTTCGGAGATCACAATCATGGCCCCGGTCCCCAGGCTGGATCCGCGTGCCTTCACAGAATCGAAATCCAGCGCTACATCAAGGTGCTGTTCGGTTAACAGTGTATTAGATGGGCCGCCGGTAAAGACGGCCTTGAAGGCGCGGCCCTGCAGCATGCCGCCGCCGTGCTCGAAAATGAGCGCGCGCAGCGATGTACCCATCGGCAGTTCGTACAGCCCCGGCTTGAGCACATCGCCGGAAAGCGAGTAGAGCTTGGTACCTGCAGCGCTGCCCATACCCAGATGGCGATACCAGTCTGCACCGTGCCGCAGGATATGCGAGACGTTGGCCAGTGTCTCGGTGTTGTTGATAAGGGTGGGCTTGTTATCCACCCCGCACTCGGCCGGGTAAGGCGGCTTGCGATGGGGGAAGGGAAAGCCTCCGTCGAGGGTGGCAATAACGGCTGTTTCTTCGCCCCCAATGTACAGCCCCGAGCTTTCCACTACGCGCAGGTCAATTGGTCGACCCTGCAGAGCTGCCAGCTCCTGAAAGAGCGGCTCTGTCTGCCATTGCTGTACGGCCTGTCTCAATGACACGACGGACGCGTGCTGATGGGGGTTCACATAGAGCAGTACATGGTTGGCCCCAATGGCCGTGGCGGCAATCAGTGCACCTTCGATGACTTGATGTGGAGATTTTTCCAGCAGTACGCGATCCTTGAAGGTGCCGGGCTCATCTTCATTGCCGTTGCAGACGACGTATTTATCCAGGTATGACGGTTGCGCAGCCGCAGGTGCCCATTTGCGATGGGTAGGAAAGCCGGCACCTCCCATACCCCTTAGGCCGGCTTCCTCCAGAAGGGGGATGATGGCGTGTGGCGCGGCCAGTGCCTGACGTAATCCCTGGCCGCCGCCCTGAGCGAACCAGGCTTGCAGATTGGCTCCGACCTGGGCTGACGGTGAGAGCAGAACAGGTGTGAAACTCATGACGGTACTCCTCAGGACGGTGTCATGCCGGCCAGCATGGCCTGAACGGCACCGGGTGCGCTGGCACGCAGGGCCACATCGCGGCGCAGATCAAAATTGCCGTAATCAGGAAACAGACAGGGGCCGCAGACATGGGTGGGCAGCCCTGCCAATGTGATTTGCCGCTGCCAGTCGTATAGGTGATAAAGACCTACCTTGGGGGCGGGTTTCGGACTGGCTGTCGCGCCTGCATGCTGCCCCGCCCGGCGGCCGAACGCGATGATTTCCAGCAAGGCATTGCCCATCATGCGGTTACGGCCGTGGATGCCACCGCTGATTTCGCCTGCGCAATACAGGCCGGGTATGGCTGTCGCGCCGTGTTCGTCGATTTCCACACCGCCGTTCTGGTAGTGCAGGGTAGGCCGTACCATCATGGGCTCGACCTTGGGATCTATTCCGCAGCGATGGGCCAGATGCCCCAGACTGACCAGTCGCTCTTCCAGGATGCCTGGATGCCTGCGCTCAAGACCGGGGGTATCCAGGAAGACGCCCAGATTACCGTCACGCTCCACCCCACGGCCCTCTGCGCACTCCTTGAGAATGGCAGCGGCCACTACATCGCGTGGTTGCAGCTCATCAACAAAGCGCCTGCCTTCACCATTGATCAGCCAGGCGCCTGCAGAGCGCGCCGCCTCGGAAATCAAGCCGCCAACCAAGTGCGAAGGCCAGGCTAGGCCGGTCGGGTGGTACTGGAACGAATCCAGCTCCCGCAGTCGAGCGCCCATCCGATAGGCGAGCACCAGTCCGTCTGCGGTTGCACCGTAGTGGTTGGATGTTGGGAAGTCGTTCAGGTGCAGCCGTCCCGCGCCGCCTGTCGCCAGGATTACCCGGCTGGCGCGTACCAGAATGAACCCATGCCAGTCGAGGTTGTACAGCACGGCTCCTACGCATTGGCCGCTCTCGTTGGAGAGCAGCTCTACCAGCGGGCAGCGATTCCACAGCGAGATACGGTCATCCAGCTCCACGGCCTCACGCAGGACGCGCATCAGCTCAAGGCCGGTATAGTCACGGTAGGAAAGGATGCGGGCGCATGTTGCACCGCCGGGTTTCTTGCGCAAGAGTTTGCCACCTACCGGGCTGCCTTCGGCCAGGTCGAACAGCATGCCGCGGCTAATCAGCCAACGAATGCAATCAGGTCCCGACTCTGCCAGGCGAGCCACCAGCGTACGGTCTGCACACAGGTGGCCGGCGCGTAGGGTATCCTCGAAGTGACGCTGCAGGCTGTCCTCTTCACCGACAGCGGCCTGGATCCCGCCTTCCGCCATGACGGTATTGCTGTCACCCAGGCGTAGCTTGGTCGCCAGGATGACGCGTCGCCCCTGTTCGGCGGCTGTCAGCGCGGCCGCACAGCCCGCACCGCCGCCTCCGATGACCAGTACTTCGGTATTGATGACCGGTGCACCTGCCAGATCGGCATCACTGATCTGCGCATTGCTCTGCAGTAGAGCGGCCAGCCGGGAGGGGCATTCATCACCGCGGTTGGCCCCGATGCTCAGGCGAGTACGAGTGCCCTCCTGGTAGTCCGGGTGATAGCGTTGCAACAATGGTGTTTTGTCCACTGCCGGGGGCGCCATGCCGTCGCACCGGCTCAGGTTCGCCAGGGCAAGTTCGTAGGCAATTCCGCTCATGGCCAAATCCTCAGGTGAGCTCGACGTTTGGATCGACCGGCATGACGCCCAGGTCGATCTGACGTAGTCGCAGCAGCAGGTCGGAAGGACGCAACATCACGGATGCCGTCATCCGGCGAATGTACAGCCCCAGGTGGTTGGGCGAGATGTGTTCCGGGCAGGCAATGGTGCAGAGGTTGCACATGATGCATTCATCGAACACCTTGGCTGCGCTCAAATCGCCCGACGCGGCCAGGTTTACGCCTTTCTGGACTTCAAGATGTTTGGGACAGGCACGGTCGCATCCACCGCAGTGCCGACAGTGGCTGGCTTCGGGAAAGGCGCTGTTGATGCGGTCCAGCAGGTTCCAGGTATCGTCCCAGTCATTGGTGGTGTAGGTGTGATGGCGGTTCATCGGCAGATGATCCAGAAAGCTGACCTGCATGCCGTCCCCCACGGCGGTTTCACAAGCCAGGGCCGTCGTGACTTCACGCGAATCCTTGCGGCGCAGCAGCACGCGGCAGGAGCCGCATACACCTTGTCCCATGCAGCCGACACCATCGGTGAGCGGCTGTCCAGAGTCGATCACCGCCTCTAGAAGCGAGCGGCTGGTTGAAGTCTCAATACTGTGGCCGTTGATGGTCACGCGGGCGCTGAGGTCTGTCATAACACCTCCCTGACAGTCAGTGCGGGCGCGGAGTACGCCTTGATTAGCGCAAGGATAGACAGGCAGCCGTCAGTGCATACTGACCTGGCTCAATAGGCGGGAGGAATGGCTGGGTGACCGACGAAAGGCCACCTGGGCGGTGCTACGGTCAGGACGGCCGTAGCACCGGTGACGCTTAGTGCCCGTGCTGATCAGGCTCCGAGGGAGCGTTACCTGTCACGCGATGTACGACGCGACCGATGGTCAGGCCCTGCATGAGGATGGAGAACAACACCAGTATATAGGTGATGGTCAGGATCAGGTCCCGTTCCGGCCCTGCTGGTAGCGATAGGGCCAGCGCCACTGAAATCCCACCCCGCAGTGCGCCCCAGGTCAGAATGCCCATGGTGCCTTTGGCCATGTGTCGCCAGTGCGGCGTCAGCATCACGACCGGTGTCACGCTGATCCAGCGGATAAGCAGGATGGCCAGGGTAAAGGCCACAGCGGCGGCCAGGTGCAGTCCTGTCACAGGCAGTAGCAAAAGCTCCATGCCGATAAGCACGAACAGCATGGCGTTGAGGATCTCGTCGATCAGCTCCCAGAAGCCGTCCACATAGCGGCGTGTGGTATCGGACATCGCTTTTTCACGGCCACGATTGCCGATGAACAGGCCGGCCACGACCATCGCAATCGGACCGGATACATGCAGGTGGGGAGCCACGGCAGCGCCGCCAATAACCAGCGCAAGCGTCAGGAGCACCTCGATCTGGTACTGATCGATGCTTTTGAGCATCCGGTAGGTGACATAGCCGATCACCGAGCCGAACAGGATGCCGCCCAAGGCTTCCTCGACAAACAGCATGACAGCGTGCCCGGCGGAGGGTGTCTCGCCGGAGGCGAGAATGCCGAGCAGCACGGTAAATACCACAACGGCAACGCCGTCATTGAACAGGGACTCACCCACGATGGTGATTTCCAGTGATTTTGGCGCCTTGGCTGAACGCAGTATTCCAAGAACGGCAATCGGGTCGGTTGGAGAAATCAGCGCGCCAAACAGCAGGCAATACACCAGATCTACATGCCAGCCCAGCAAGGGAAAGACGTAATAGGCCGTTCCGCCGAGCAGTGCAGTAGAAACGAGAACGCCCAGGGTGGCCAGAAGGCCGATCGGCCAGCGGTAGCTGCGAAGATCCTGAACGTTGACGTGCAAGGCACCGGCAAACAACAGGAATGACAACATCCAGTTCATCAACAATTCGTTGAAATCGATTCGCTGGATCAGCCTTTCAATGGTTTCCTCCAGCATGGGAAACCCCAGCGCCGATGCAATTTGCAGCAGCACACTGGACACCAGTGCAATCACCATGACGCCGATCGTGGGCGGCAGACCGACGAACCGGTAGTTCACATAAGTGAGCAGCGCAGTAAAACAGATAAAGGCAGCGGCGAGTTCAAGCATTGAACATCCTTTCAATACAGCGGATAGAAAGTTGAGGCCACGATGGCATTAGGTAGTTCTCATTAAGAACACCTATAGACGCGGAAAGTTACTGTTTTTTAGGGCAACGGCTGCGGACAGAAGTCACAACGGTAGCCAAGGCCATGAGGGTGCCTGGATCATCTTGTTGATATGTCCGTCTCGCTGGAAGGCGGGCATCAAGCGTGCAGGGTCTGGAAAAGCCCCTAACCTTTGGCTTATAAACAGGTCACTATCAGGTCTGCCAATTCAAGGAATTCCCATGACGTTCGGCTACTGGTGCATCCTATTCGCCTACCTCATTCCCTATGGCGCCGCGGCGTACGCAAAATTTACCGGCAGTGGCTTTACGCCGGACAATAACCGGCATCCACGTGATTTCCTTGCCAAGCTGGAAGGGCCCCGGGCGCGTGCCAACGCAGCGCAGCAGAATGCGTTTGAAATTACACCACTGTTTGCCGCTGCCGTGATCGTGGCGCATGTCACCGGAGGTGCGGCTCAGGGAACGATCAATTTCCTGGCGCTCCTGTTCGTGGTCAGCCGTATCATTTATACCTGGCTGTATATCAAGGACCGTGCATCCCAGCGCTCCAAGGTATGGGCCCTCGGCATGCTGTGTATTGTTTTTCTTTTCTTCGCTGCGGTCTGATTTGCGTCGACTGATCAATCGCCAAAACAAAAGGCCGGCATGTTCTCATGCCGGCCTTTTTGTCAGTGATCGCCGCCTGCAGGAGCGGGGCCCTTGGCGCCGAAAGGTGGCTTGGCCAGCCAGATGATCAGGAACAGGCCCATGAACATCCAGCCGAGCAACGTGAAATAGTCAATGGTGGACAGCATATAGGCCTGACTTTCGACCACGCGATCGAGCTGGGCGTACGTGGCGTGAGAAGGGCCCCCCAGCATCGAAATGTAGTCCCGTGTCGCTGGGTCGTATACCGTTACCTGCTCGGTCAGCTGAGCATGGTGGAACGTGGCGCGGCGTGCCCAGATCCAGGTCGTCAGTGACGACGCGAAACTACCGCCCAGTACCCGTAAAAATGTCGCAAGCCCGGAGCCGTCCGCAATGTCTTTAGGCGGCAGGCTGGACAACAGAATGCTAGTCGTAGGCATGAAAAACAGCGCAATTCCCAGCCCCATGAACATCTGCACTTCGGCGATATGGCGATAATCAACCTCGGTATTGAACGTGGCACGCATGAAGCACGAGGCACCGATCACCAGGAAGGAGCCCCCGGCAAGCAGGCGCAGGTCTGTCTTATGGGCGAACCGGCCAACCAGCGGCGACAGGAACACAGGCAAAAATCCCATCGGCGCAGCGGCAAGACCCGCCCAGACCGGCGTATAACCCAGCTGGGTCTGGAGCCACTGAGGTAGAAGCAGGTTGATGCCAAAGAAGCCTGAATAGCCCAGTACCAGGGCCAGCGTTCCGAATGTGAAGTTACGGTATTTGAACAGCCGCAGGTTCACGATGGGATGCTTGTCGGTCAGCTCCCAGATTACACAGGCTATCAACGCGATGACGGCAATCAAGCTGCCAATGACAATGAAGTTTGATTCGAACCAGTCCAGGTCATTGCCTTTATCCAGTACAACCTGCAGCGCACCGACACCGATTACCAGAAGCGTCAGGCCCACATAGTCGATCGGCTGCCGAATGATCTGCTCCGGCTTTTTGCCCAGCTGTGCCCAAACCACCAGGGTGGCAAAGATACCGATGGGAACGTTGATAAAGAAAATCCAGGGCCAGGTGTAGTTATCCGTGATCCATCCACCGGCAATCGGGCCAATGATGGGAGCCACCACCGTGACCATGGCCAGGAGCGCCAGGGCCATCCCTCGCTTGGCGGCCGGAAAGATTGATAGCAGCAGCGTCTGGGCCATGGGATATAGCGGCCCGGCCACGAACCCTTGCAGCGCCCGGAAAAATACCAGTTGTGGCATCGATTGCGCGATGCCACACAGGAACGAAGTGATGACGAATAGCACCACCGCAGCAAGGAACAACTTTACCTCACCGAAGCGACGTGCCATCCAGCCGGTCAGGGGCAGGGCAATCGCGTTGCTGACAGCAAACGATGTGATTACCCATGTACCCTGCTCGGAGCTTACGCCTAGATTGCCTGAAATCGTGGTCAGGGCCACGTTGGCAATGGTGGTATCCAGCACCTGCATGAAGGTGGCCAGCGACAGGCCGACCGTGGCGAGCACTAGGCTCGCCGGGCGGAATGCAGAATCGCTCATGTGATCTCCGATTAGCGCTTGGCTACATCACGGGAGGCCGGGCCGTTCTCGTGGATCAGACGCTCGATCAGGCGATCGGCATCCTCCAGCTGGCGGGTATAGACGTCGGTAGCATAACGGGGCTGGGCCAGCGGCTTCTGTGCCAGGACCGGGCCGTCCAGATCATGCAGGTCGACGTCGACGTTCATCGACAGGCCAATGCGCAGCGGGTGCTTTTCCAGCGCATCCTGATCCAGGCGAATCCGCACGGGTAGGCGCTGCACGATCTTGATCCAGTTGCCGCTGGCATTCTGGGCGGGCAGCAGGGAAAACGCGCTGCCGGTGCCGACCCCCAGGCTCTCTACCGTACCGTGGTACTTCACATCTTCACCGTACAGGTCGGAATGAATTTCAACCGGCTGACCGATGCGCATGTCGCTGAGCTGGGTTTCCTTGAAGTTGGCGTCGATCCAGATCTGATCCAGCGGCACCACGGCCATCAGCGCTGTACCCGGCTGTACGCGGCTGCCAACCTGTACCGAGCGCTGGGCTACATAGCCTGTCACCGGTGCGATGATGGTGCTACGGGCATTGTTCAGATAGGCCTGACGCAGCTGGGCGGCGGCGGCTTTCACATCGGGATGGGACGCGATCACCGTATCGTCTACCAGTGCACGGCTGGTACTGAGTTGTTGCTCGGCGCTGGTCAGTGCATTTTCGGCTGCGTTCAGCGTATCACGGGCGTGGGACAGTTCTTCCTGCGAGATCGCACCGCCGCGTGCCAGGTCCTGACGACGCTTGTAGTCAGATCGTGCACGTTCCAGTTCGACCTTGCGTGAAGCTACCTGAGCCTTGTAGCTGTCCACGTTGCTGTACAGGCCGCGGACCTGACGAACCGTCTTGGCCAGATTGGCCTCAGCGCTCTGCAACGCGACTTCGGTGTCGCTCGGGTCAAACTTCACCAGAACCTGACCTTCATGCACCAAGTCACCATCGTCAGCGGTAATGCTGACAACCGTACCGGTCACCTGCGGCATGATCTGGACAACGTTGCCGCTCACATAGGCGTCATCGGTGCCCTCATGAAAGCGGCCATAGAGCGTGTGATAGAAGTAAGCGCCCACTGCCCCCAGGATGACGAGCAGAAGCAGGAGCAAAAGGAAGAACTTGCGCTTGCCGGATTTGGGCTTGCCGTTCTCGTTAGTGGCGGTTTGTGCGTTTGATTCAGCCATGTCTTACGTCTCAGCGATCCGAAGTTACACGTGGGCCCGGTTGCAGAGCCGGTGTGTCAGAAGAGGGTTCAAAGCCACCGCCCAAGGCCTGCATCAGCAAAACGGAGGTATCGATACGCTCCGTCGCGAGGCTGGCCAGCTGGCGGTCTGCCTGAAGCAGTTGTTGCTCGACGCTCAGCGCATCGAGATAACTGCCGATACCGGCGCCGTAACGCTGCATTGCAATGTCGAAGGACGCCTGAGCAATGTCGCGGGCACGCTGCTGTTCCTGAATCTGCTGATTCAGCGAGCGCAGCCGGGAAATACTGTCGCCGATATCACCAAGGGCATTGACCAGCGTCTGGTTGTACTGGGCGACGGCCAGATCGTAATCGGCGTTGCGGCTGGCCAGGTCAGCTCGGCGGCGACCACCGTCAAAGATCGGCAGCGACAGGGCCGGACCGATATTGAAGAAGCGGCTGGGTGCTCCAAACAGGGCGTCGCCCAGCAGGGCATCGGTACCGGCCGCGGCGACCAGGTTGAGGTTTGGATAGAAATTGGTCCGGCTCGAGTCAATGTCCTGCGAAGCGGCCTCAACACGCCAGCGTGCGGCCACCAGATCGGGGCGACGGCCGATCAGCTCGGCGGGCAGCTGACTGGGCAGGGCGATTGTCTTCGGAGCAATCAGCTGTGGACGACCAATGCTGGCACCCCGGTCAGGGCCTTTACCCAACAGGACGGCCAGACGGATCTGCGCACTTTCTACAGACTGCTTGGCAGCAGTGAGCTGCGCCTCCGAGGCGGCTTCCAGGCTCTGGGTCTGTTGCAGCTGGAACTCACTGTCCAGGCCCGCCGAGACACGCCGCTGGGCAAGATCGAGCATGCCGCGGGTACGCTTGAGGTCTTGCTCGGCCAGGTCGAGCATGACGTAAGCCTGACCCAGTTGGTTGTAGGCGCGTGTAACGTTGGCGGCCACGGTCAGCTCAGCGGCCTTGCGGTCTACCTCGCTGGCGCGGGCGCGGCCCAAAGCGGCTTCCCAGGCGGCACGTTGGCCACCCCAGAGGTCGAAGGTATAACTGCCATTAACGGATAGCTCGCGCAGCGTGCTATAGCGCCCGCCCTGGCCGGTCGGATCATCGCGACGTGACAGCCGGGAGCGGGTTATCGAAGCGTTGCCATCGAGCGTCGGCTGGCGATCGGCGTTTGCAGCAATCACCGCTGCATTGGCCTGACGGGAGCGGGCATCGGCCACCTGGAGGTCCGGGCTCGATTGCAGCGCTTCACGGATGAGGCTGTCGAGTTGGCGATCTCCCAAGGTGTTCCACCAGTCGCTTTTCGGCCAAGCAGCCGGTGACAGGGCAGAACCCGCAACGGTCCGCTCGCTGTGCAGGCTCGCTGCGTCAAGCGCCCGGCCTTCTGTATGCAGGCCTGTGGGTGACGCGCAACCCGACAGCACCAGGGCAATGGCCAGGGCTGAGAGAGGGTATTTAAGGCACATGGCGTTATTGTTCTCCTTCATTGGCCGGGACCAGGCCGGCCGGAACCAATATCTTCTTGAGCAGGCGCTCCAGCTCATCGATCTCGGAATGGGTCAGCTCGCCGGTCAGGTCGTTCATGGCGTCAGCTGCAATCTGCGGGATCTGTTTGCTCAAGCTGTGGCCCTGCTCGGTGAGCTCGAGGCGAACCTGTCGTCTATCGGTGGTGCTGCGCACGCGAGCAATCAGGTCCTTGCTTTCCAGCCGGTCGATCATGCGGGTCATGGCGCCACTGTCGAGGGACAGGCAACGGCACAGCTCTGCAGGCGTATCCGCCGTATTGCGTGCCAGCATCAGCAATACCTTGAACTGGGCAGCCGTGATGTCATAAGTGACAAGGTGCTTGTCCAGCAGGCGATCCTTGAGCGAATTGACCAAGTGGATCAGATGGCCGAGCGAGTAACGCAGCGAAAAATTATCTGGTTTGAAACGTGTCATGGCAGTATCTGCCCAGGCAGCTAAGTCTGAGTAGAATACTGCCTAGGCAGCTATCTGTTTAGCAACATTTTGCAAAAGTCTCTGTTGCTAAGAGCGCAACAATGATTAGAAGTGCCTGAGAGGAAGAGCAGTGAAAACGAAAAGGCCGGGCAGTCGATGCGATGCCCGGCCTTTGGCGTTACTAGAAAAGGGTCAGCCCTGCCAGTTGCAGTAGCAGCCTACCGACAAGGTATTGGTCGACCGTACGCTGCGCCCTGACACGAGCGCTTCGAGAATAGGCTCGATAAAGCTGTTACCAGCCGTACAGATCATGCCCTCGCTATAGGGGCCGACATAAGCCAGCTTGCCAGCATTATCCCAGATGGCCACGGCTGGGCTGGCGGGCAGCGTATCGGCTCCAGGAATCGTCGATAGGGCCTTCAGACGTCCATCCAGCATGGACGGCAGCTTTCCTTCGCTCCCTGGTTTCTGCACGCTGTAGAACTCGACGCCCCGATCACCAAAGCGCGCCGTCAGGTTACGCAGGTGCGCCTGGTTGCCTTCGTTGCATGGGCAGTCCGGGTCCCAGAAGTGCACCAGCCGGATCGGCCCCGGGCCCGCAAGCTCGGGCGGGAGTTGTAGATGACTGCCATCAAAAAAGGCGGTCTGCTCGGCAAACGACCGTAGATAGCGCAGCTCGAACCACCAGTAGGCAGCACCCGAACCAGCAATGACAAGGATGGTGAACAGGCAGAGCAGAATAGTGAATCGACGAGAGGGCATGGCGTGACTGTTAATGCAAAAGAAGACATAGCTTGCCACGCCAGGGCGTGAAGCAGAACATGATTAAGTGTCCAAGCTTTACATGGGCAGGCCTCTCTTTTTAGTGTGACGACCATGACCACGCCGTTTCATCCAGAACAACTGCGACCGCTATTGGCGGAACTGTCCCTCGATCCTGGCGAGTCTGGCCCGGCCATCCTGGCGTATCAGTCCTTTTATGGACTCGACATGAGCCAGCAGCACCCAGGCGTTCAGGCTCGCCTGGGCCGCATGCGCGTGGCTGATTACGAGATCGCCGTGCAAGGGTGGTGGCATGACCAGCCGCGGGCCACGCTTCTGGTGCTCCATGGCTATTACGACCACATGGGGTTGTATCGCCATGCGATCGACTGGGCGCTGTCGATGAATTTCGCCGTGCTGTCTTGCGACCTGCCGGGGCACGGGTTATCCAGCGGTCCGCGCGCAAGTATCGATGATTTTGCCGAGTATCAAGCGGTATTAAAGGCTCTGCTCGATCAGGCCAGACGCCTTGACCTGCCGCAACCCTGGCATCTGCTGGGGCAGAGCACGGGAGGTGCGATCGTACTGGACCATCTGTTGAACGGGCAGCCCGGTGCGGAGATAGGCGAAGCGATTCTGCTGGCGCCGCTGGTTCGACCCTGCAGCTGGAAGATGTCTCATCTGACCTACCGGCTGGTTGGCCCCTTTGTCCGGGCATTGCCCAGGCGGTTTTCGGCCAACTCCGGTGACGAAGCGTTTCTTACCTTTCTACAGCATCATGATCTGCTGCAACCGCGCGAGCTGCCCAGTCGCTGGGTAGGAGCGCTAGCCCGCTGGATTCCACGTATTGAAAAGGCTTCGCCCAGTCTGCATCGGCCCATCATCATCCAGGGTGAGCAGGACTTCACCGTGGATTGGCGACACAATCTGCAGGTGCTGGAACAGAAGTTCGACAAGCCAGAGGTGCTGCGTCTGCCTGAAGCGCGGCACCATCTGGTCAACGAAACCGAAGCGTTGCGCCAGCGCTACTTCGATTTTCTAAGGGAGCGGCTGGCGTAGAGGAAAGGTTTAGTTGCTGCCTGAGCCAAGGCCTGCTCGCAGCGCGGCCAGGGCGGCCTGATAATAGCGATGGCCCTCAGGCGAGCTGGCAAAGTCGGCAAACTGGGTCAGCTCGTTGTCGGAAAGGGTGCGATAAACGTAGAGCAACGTGTTTTCCAGGTCGCCATTGTTCATCTGCTGCATGATGCGCTCGCGTTGCTGGCCGATCATGCCCTGAGCCTGACCCATCAGACCAGGGAGCATCTGGCTCAGGCTGTCAGCCGCCAGACCTGCCAACGCCATGCTGACTTCCGCGCCGGCTTCACGAGCCGGAATCACGGCGGCGATTCGTTTGATCTGTGTCTGACGGGCGGCGCTGGCCTGGATCTTGGGCAGGCCACCCGAGTTGCGGGCGATCTGATCGCTACGGGTGGCGCTGACCTCCGCCGCGACGACCTTCTGGCCTACAGGCGATTGGAAAAACTGCAAGGCAGGATTGGTCTCCGGCAGCGACTGGCGCAGTTGACCAATGGCACGCTGGTCGATGGCATCGGCCGAGAAGCGGCGGTTACTGTTATCCACCAGCGTCTGGTACAACGCTGGCGGCAGGCTGTTCTGGTAGCGCTGCTGCGCCGCTTGCAGCGCATCGCGGAAGTGGCTGCGCTGTTCGGGCCAGCCCGCGGTCTGGTAAAGGGTTTGATAATTATCGGCCAGCGCGGGAAGACCGATGGCGAGTAGCAGACCAGCAATAAAAACGCGCATGAACTCTCCTGCAAGGGCATGCATTGAGCTGCAGCATGCCAGAAAAAAGACAGTATTCTGGGTAGGTATCACGTTGCTGTCGAGGTTGGAAAGGGCCGATTCGTCGGAGCGTATAAATTTGAGCAGAAGCGTTGACGACTTATTACAATGCCGACGCCGCCAGCCGCTCTTGTCTATGCTGGTTATCTCGTTGCGATGTCTCGCAGGAATTCGATATGCCCATTCGCCCTGATCATCCCTTGTTGCAGCGTATCGTCGATGATCTGGCCGATGTCGGCTGGTCCCATCAGACGGTGTTTCTACCCGATGATCTGACCCGTGCGCTGGCGCAAGAGTGCCACAAACGTGCGCAGCACGGGCTGTTGGCTCCAGCCGCTATCGGGCGTGGCGACAGCCAGGTCATTCGCGAAGGTGTCCGTGGTGATCAGATTGCCTGGTTAGAGGGCGATGAGTCTTCGCCTGCTATTGCCCGCTATCTGGCGCTTATGGATGCGCTCCGGCTGGCCTTCAATCAGAGCCTCTTTATGGGTCTCGAAGACTATGAAAGCCATTTTGCAATGTATCCGCCAGGGGCCTTTTATGCCACTCACCTGGATCGCTTCAAGGACGACGACAGGCGTATGGTGTCTCTGGTGTTGTACCTGAATGAGGCGTGGCTGCCTGAGCATGGGGGCGCACTGCGCATGCACCTGCCTGACGGACAGACCCGCGATGTGTTGCCTGCTGGTGGCAGCCTGGTCTGCTTCATGTCTGGCGATTTGCCCCATGAAGTCCTGCCTGCGACGCGTGAGCGTATGTCATTAACGGGCTGGTTTCGCCGGCGGGGTGAAAACGTACTGGAAAACGTTTTGTAAATGGAAAAGATACTGATCAGCCGCTGCCTGCTGGGCCACCGGGTCCGCTATGACGGGGGCGCTCATGGCCCCTATGATCAGTTGAGTTCCTGGCTGGCGGAAGGACGTGTCGTCGCCATGTGTCCAGAGGTTGCCGGTGGCCTGTCTACACCTCGGCCGCCGGCTGAAATCCCTGGCGGACAAGGCGCTGCCGTACTGGACGGCCAGCAGCCCGTGATGACCGATACCGGTGAGGACGTCAGTGCGGAATTTCTGGCTGGAGCCTGTCAGGCTGTTGAGCTGGTCAGGCAGCATCGTATTCAGATGGCAGTGCTCAAGGCGCGTAGCCCCTCGTGCGGCAATCATGAGAATTACGATGGCACCTTTTCCGGACACCGAGTCCCAGGTGAGGGCGTAACAGCTGCAGCCCTGCGGCGAGCCGGTGTAAGGGTCTTCAACGAAAGCGAGCTGGACGAGGCTGTAGCCTACTTGCAGACGCTCGAAGCGAAATAGTCTTCATGTATACAAAACAAAAAGGAGGCCAAAGCCTCCTTTTTGTTGGATGAACGCTTAGAACAACACGCGGCAGCGAATGGTGCCCTTGACGTTCTGCAGCTTCTCCTGAGCCATGTCGGAGTAGGCGGCATCTACGTCGACTACCACGTAACCGACCTTTTCGTCGGTCTGCAGGTACTGACCGGAAATGTTGATGCCGTTTTCAGACAGCACACGGTTGATCTCAGACAGTACGCCCGGCACGTTCTGGTGGATGTGCAGCAGGCGATGCTTGCCCGGATGGGAGGGCAACGCCACTTCCGGGAAGTTGACGGAAGACACGGACGTACCGTTGTCGCTGTACTTCACCAGCTTCTCGGCCACTTCCAGACCGATGTTGGCCTGGGCTTCCATGGTGGAGCCGCCTACATGCGGGGTCAGGATGACATTGTCCAGGCCGCGTAGCGGACTGACGAACTCGTCATTGTTGGAGCGCGGTTCGACCGGGAATACGTCGATGGCAGCGCCCAGCAGATGCTCGTCCTTGATGGCAGCGGCCAGTGCCTCGAGATCAACGACAGTGCCACGTGCAGCGTTGAGCAGGATGCTGCCTTTTTTCATGGCGCGGATTTCACGTTCGCCAATCATCAGTTTGGTCGAGGGCGTTTCCGGTACGTGAAGCGTTACGATGTCGGCCATGCCGAGCAGCTCGGTGATGGAAGCAACCTGTTGTGCATTACCCAGCGGCAGCTTGGTAACTACATCGTAGAAGTAGACCTGCATACCCAGGCCTTCGGCCAGAACGGACAGCTGCGTACCGATGGAACCGTAGCCGATGATGCCCAGCTTCTTGCCGCGAATCTCAAAGGAATTGTTGGCACTCTTGAGCCAGCCGCCACGGTGGCAGGAGGCATTCTTGGCCGGTATGCCGCGCAGTAGCAGGATGGCCTCGGCCAATACCAGTTCGGCGACCGAACGGGTATTGGAGTAGGGCGCATTGAACACGACGATACCGCGTTCGCGGGCGGCGTTCAGGTCCACCTGGTTGGTGCCGATGCAGAAGCAGCCAACGGCGATCAGCTTCTTGGCGCAGTCGAACACTTCTTCGGTCAGTTGAGTACGGGAGCGAATGCCCACAAAGTGCGCATCGGCGATCTTCTCTTTGAGCTCAGCCTCGGGCAGCGCTTTGGAGATGTACTCGATGTTGGAGTAGCCAGCCGCTTTCAGCGTGTCTACTGCCGATTGGTGTACGCCTTCGAGAAGAAGAAATCTGATCTTGCTCTTGTCGAGTGAGGTCTTGCTCATCTGCGTTGAACCCGTAGTCCCGAGGAAGTGTGAATCGGCTGCCGGCTGGCGTCGCCGAAGGGTAGGCATATGCTAGCATGTTCTCCCTTTTCCTTGCCCGGATACGACCTGAGCGGTTCTCAGGACGACCATGAATGCCACGAGAGTTTCAACATGATTGACGCTGCTTTGATCGAATCGCTGAAAACCCTGGTCGAGCCCGGAAAGGTGCTCACGGATGCGGCCTCGCTGGAGTCTTACGGCAAGGACTGGACCAAGCACTTTGCTCCGGCACCGTCTGCCATTGTCTTTCCCAAGACGATAGAAGAGGTGCAGGCCATCGTGCGATGGGCCAATGAACATCGGGTGGCCCTGGTGCCTTCTGGTGGCCGTACCGGTCTTTCGGCGGCAGCGGTCGCAGCTAATGGCGAAGTCGTCGTGGCATTCGATTACATGAATCGGATTCTCGATTTCAATACGTTCGATCGTACCGTAGTCTGCCAGCCGGGTGTGATCACCGAGCAGTTGCAGGCCTTTGCTGAAGACAAAGGTCTCTATTACCCCGTCGACTTTGCCTCGGCCGGCTCCAGTCAGCTGGGTGGCAACATCGGTACCAATGCGGGTGGCATCAAGGTGATCCGCTACGGCATGACCCGTAACTGGGTAGCCGGCCTCAAGGTCGTGACCGGTACGGGCGAGCTGCTCGAGCTGAACAAGGGCCTGATGAAAAACGCGACCGGCTATGATTTCCGTCATCTTTTCATTGGTGCCGAAGGCACGCTGGGTTTCGTGGTCGAGGCTACGATGCGGCTGGAGCGTCAACCGACCAACCTGACGGCCCTGGTGCTCGGTACGCCGGATTTTGATTCGATCATGCCGGTACTGCATGCCTTCCAGGACAAGCTGGACCTGACGGCCTTCGAGTTCTTTTCCGACAAGGCCATGGACAAGGTCCTGGCCCGTGGTGACGTGCCTGCGCCGTTCGATACCCGCTGCCCGTTCTATGCACTGCTGGAGTTTGAAGCGACAACGGACGAGCGCGCCGATCAGGCCTTGGCTACCTTCGAGCATTGTGTCAATGAAGGCTGGGTGCTCGACGGCGTCATGAGCCAGAGCGATCAGCAGTTGCAAAACCTGTGGCGTCTGCGAGAAGACATCTCCGAGACGATTTCCCACTGGACACCCTACAAGAACGACATCTCTGTAACGGTTTCGAACGTACCATCCTTCCTGCGTGATATCGACGACATCGTGGGCGAGCACTATCCGGATTTCGAGATCATCTGGTTCGGTCATATCGGTGACGGCAACCTGCACCTGAACATTCTCAAGCCTGATGATCTTTCCAAGGATGAGTTCTTTGACAAGTGCAAGGTCGTGAACAAGTGGGTATTCGAAACCGTTGCGAAATACAACGGCTCCATTTCGGCCGAGCATGGCGTGGGCATGACCAAGCGGGATTACCTGACCTATTCCCGCTCAGAAGCCGAAATCGCCTACATGAAGGCTGTCAAGGCAGTCTTCGACCCCAATAACATCATGAATCCGGGCAAGGTCATCGGCTGATAGCCCTTGAGGATCAGGCGATAAACCGACCGTTCCGCTAACGTTCAGGTTCGTGTCGTTATGCTTGGCCGCCTGCCTTGGTAATGCGGCCAAGCTTTTGGTTATAAAGGATTAAACGGGACTTTTCCTCTTTCGGAGTCGGTTCACCATGAGCTACCAACACCAGTACGTCGATGGTACGAAGATCCACTTCCCGCTGGGCAAGGTGGTCTGTATTGGCCGCAACTATGCTGAGCATGCCAAGGAACTGAACAACCCTGTACCCACCGAGCCGCTCATCTTTATCAAACCGGCCAGTTCGGTCGTGCCGATTGAAGGTGGCTTCAGTATTCCTGAAGACCGTGGTGCGGTGCATTACGAGGCGGAAATCGCCGTGTTGATCGGCAAGCCCCTGTCACGCACGCCAAGCGAAGAAGAGGTCCGGGATGCCATTTCGGGTTTCGCGCCGGCGCTGGACCTGACCTTGCGTGATGTGCAAGCCCGCTTGAAGGAAAAGGGTTATCCCTGGGAAATCGCCAAGGGGTTCGACGGCGCCTGTGTCCTGGCGCCTTTCGTGCCGGGTGATGCCTACAGCGATCTGGCTGATATCGATGTTCGCCTCACCATCAATGGCGAGGTACGCCAGGACGGTAACAGCCGTGACATGCTCAACCCGATCATCCCCTTGATCCAGCACCTGTGCACGCACTTCTCCCTGCAGCCCGGCGATGTGGTACTGACCGGTACGCCCAAGGGAGTCGGCGCGTTGAACAAAGGTGAGGAACTGATCCTGGAGTTGCCAGGCAAAAGCCGCTTTACGAGTCGTGTTCTCTAACATCCACCCTTGAGTAATCCGGAAGCATCAGGCGACGGATCCAAACCGCTAACCAGTCGAAACCGTCGTCATGCCAAAAGTATTACAACGTCGATCCCTCAAATGGTGGCTGGCCGGCTTCGTGCTGGTCGCCGCCGCCACGCTCACATACCTGTTTCACTGGGACCAGCGTGCTTGGCTCTGGTGGCAGGAACGTAGCACGCCTGCCAACCAGCATGCGGACAATATCTGGCTTCCAGGCTATACCGCGGTCCTTCAGGCCAAGCCCTTGCCCGGCATGGAAAAGGCCGAGGCATCGGACATCGCCTATAACCCGGCGACCGGCACCCTGTTCATTGTCATGGGCAAAAAGCCTTTGCTGGTGGAAACCAACCTGAGCGGTGACATTCTCAGGCAGATTTCCATAACCGGGCTTTCCAACCCTGAGGGCCTAGTGGTCCTGGATGGAAATCGCATGGGTATTGTCGATGAGCGTCAGCGTACGCTGGCCCTGTTCAATCTGACCCCCGAGACCCGCCAGCTGCAGCCCGCAGATTTCCAGTTTTTCGACCTGGGCTTTGCCGATGCCGGCAATAAGGGGTTCGAAGGCGTTGCCTGGGATGCACGACAGCAACGTCTCCTGCTCAGCAAGGAGCGAGACCCTGCAGCACTGTTCAGCCTGTCCAGCGATGGTGATCAGATCCTGGGTGAGATGACGGATCTTCCCGATCAGCCCGACCTGATGAATGATTATTCTGCGCTAAGCGTTGATCCCCGTACCGGCCATACACTGGTGCTCTCGGATGAGTCGCACCTGTTGCTTGAACTGGACGAAAGAGGAAAGCCGGTCAGTTTCATCAGCCTGATCGGGGGGCTTAATGGACTCAGTAAAAACATCCCTCAGGCCGAAGGTGTTGCGATTGATGAAGAAGGAACTGTTTACATCGTGAGCGAGCCTAACCTGTTCTATGTCTTCCGGAAATCTGACTGACATAAAATATCCGTAGGCTTGTCGTCGAGCGCGGGCATGCAGGTCGCCCGGATGATTGACCCCTCGACGGCAACGGGCCTACCCATGCAGCGTATCTATCCTTACCGCATTCCTCTGGCTGGCCTGCTGATGGCAGTGCTCATCGCAACCATAGCCAGCCAGCAGACCCCGCTCCTGGCGCGTCTCTGGTATGGCGTTCAGCAGCACTGGCATGCCGATGAGCGCCGTGAGGTCTCGGTTTGGCTTCCTGATTATCATGTCGATATCGAGGCCAAGCCTGTGCCAGGGCACGCGGATTTGTCGGCGCTGACCTATGACCCGAGCCGGGGCACGCTTGCGAGCCTAACCAACAAGTCATCCCATTTCATCGAGCTATCACTTGATGGTGAAATTCTTCGGCAAATCCCTATGCAGGGATTCGATGACCCCGAGGCGATTGAGTACATTCGCCCGGGCGTTTTCGTCGTGGCAGAAGAGGGCCGGCAACGGTTGGTTCAGATTCATGTCGATGACACAACGCGCGTCATCGATGCGAATGACCCTCGCAATCAGACACGTCTCTCTCTGGAATTGGCTGCGTTCGATAATCGGGGTTTCGAAGGGCTCGCCTATGATAGTCGACACAAGCGACTCTATGTAGCTAAAGAAAAGGACCCTGTGCAGATCTATGAGGTCGATGGTTTTGCCGATCCTGAGCCCGGCGCACCGGTCAGCATTACGATCAGGTCCAATGTGCTGCGTGACAGGGGCCTGTTTGTCGACGATCTGTCGAGCCTCTATTTCAGTGCCAGCACAAACCACTTGCTGGCGCTCTCGGATGAGTCGAGGCTGGTTATTGAGCTGGATAGCGAGGGGAAGCCCTTGAGCACCCTGCCGCTCGATGCCGGGCGGCAGGGTCTGACGAAAAGCGTGCCGCAGGCCGAGGGCTTGGCCATGGACGACCAGGGCACGCTGTATATCGTGAGCGAACCGAACCTCTTTTATCGATTCAAGCGTAACTAAACTGCGTTATACGGATCAGAACCGCCACTGGGCACCCAGGCTGTATCCGGTCTGGCTGCCCTCGGAATGGCCCAGGCGACTGTTGACCTCGGCATAGACGCCAATCTCCGGTGTGATCGCCCACTGAGCCCCGATCTGAGCGCGGGCAAAGTGCTTGTCTACCGAATCCAGCGCTGCCGTACGCAGCCGACCGTCTCCACGGCTGATAACATCCAGCCGACTCTCGCGGCCATCACCCAGTTCTTCGACCCAGGCGACATGAGCATAGGGTTGTAGGGCCATGCCACGGCTCATGGGGAGATCGCCATAGACCCGCCAACCCAGGCTTGCCTGAATGGAGTCATAGGTCTGATCATCAAATGACATGGCGGTCCGGCGGCTGTCGTCTTCATCGAAGCTATCGATGTGGTAACGGGTATAGTCCAGTCCCAGCTGAGGACCGGTTCGCAGCTGACCGACCGTCATGTCGTAGCCCCCGGTCAGGCGAGCACCGAAGAAGCGGGCCCTGGTATCGCCAGATAACGTCTGGTTCAGGAGAACCGGCCCGCCACTGGCCTGAAGGAACACGGAGCGATCTGTATCGAAGCGGGTGTGACCCGCGCTCAGCTCACCTGCAGCCCAAAGCGGCCCGCCGTTGCTGACCAGACCATACAGCCCGGCCTGCCATGTCTCGTTACGAACCTTGCCGGAATGCTCTAGGTCATCCTTGCCGCGCTGGATGCTCAGGCTACCGCCTACGGTCAGCCATTCACTGGCCCGATAATCGCCAATGGCATAAGCGGTGGCCCGCTTGGAGCGCTGACTTGGATCTACATCAAATCCACGCTCAGGCTGGTACTCGCCCTCGATTCCCACGCTGCCGCTGAATTGGTTGAGTGCAAGTGGAGCGAGCTGAAGGCCCAGCCAACGGCGGTCATGCAGCCGAGTAAGGGTTTCATGCTGGCTGCGCAGGTTGTCCTCCATGGCCCGTGCCAGCGCACCGCTGGAGACGGTGGAAGTGAGCAGGTCAGCATTTGTCAGCTCCAGCAGGAGACGTGTCAGCAGACGTGAATAATCACGAAGGCGCTGCTGGATGCGCTCTGCACCCAAGGCGCCGGTCAGCACCGTCTCGTTGTCCAGTGATGGTGTATGCCAGGTGGCGCCGCCAGGAATGGCTGGATTGGTGGTCTGCTCATAGCCGTCCAACTCGCCGATTTCCCAGTTGGTCGCTTCGACGAACAGCACCGGAATACCGAGCGCCTCGAAGCTTGCTGCATCACTGCAACAGCCGGTGCCGGCAGGGTATTCCGAATTCAGCCCGGGATTCGTGCGCAGATCGATCCCCAGTTCCTGTGCGATACGAAGCGTCTGCTCGCGTATGGACGCCAGGGCGGGGTTATCGACGCTGTTGGCACCGGCATGGGCATACATCAGGTCGCCCGTGATCAGGCTGTCGAGGTTGATCATGCCGAGCAGGCTGGCCCGCTCGCTATCGCTCAAGCCGGCTACATAGGCGCGTGAGCCGCGCAGGCCTTCCTCTTCAGCTCCGAAGGCAACCACATTAATACCATTTTCCAGCGCGATCCCGCTGAGGTTGCGCGTGATCTCCGTAAGGACGGCGGCACCGGAACCGTTGTCATCCAGGCCTTGGAGTGTCGGGCGGCCAAAGTAGGTATCAAAGTGTGCTCCTAGTACAAGGGTGTTGCCGCTGGTGCCTGTCAGCTGAGCCACTACGTTCTGTGAGTTCCGGTTTCCGTTCCAGGTGAAGGGCTGGAGAGTGGCGTTGTTACCTATACGCTGCTGCATCCAGGCCGAGGCGCCCTCAAAACTCGTAGTGCCTCGATAACGACCCGGATACTCATTGATCAGAACGTCCAGTGTCTCGTCGGCGTATTCACCAAAGTCATAGGCACCCGCGGTGCCCCCCATCAAGATACAGCCGACTGCAAGCGCTAGTTTGGAAAAGGAATGCACAAGCGATCCTCATTGTTATGGTTTGTTGTGTTGTCATTATGGGTAGTGCGGGGCTGCATGGAGCAGATAGCGTGCCGACTTGAAAAGCGGACAGGCAGGCGACGCCTGGCAGACTGACAGCGCTGCCTGGGCGTAACTATAGATGGGGATGGAAAAAATGCCGGGCAGGCTGTGCACTGTGATCGTGCACAGCCTGAAGTGCGTGTCTCGTCGTGGGACGTAGGTGTTTAACGCTTGAGCGTCTGAACGCCTTCGGCGGTTCCCAGCAGCAGGACATCCGCCGAGCGAGCCGCGAACAGGCCAACCGTGACTACGCCGACGATGTTATTGATCTTGGACTCCAGATCGATCGGGTCAAGGATATGCATGTTATGTACGTCCAGGATCACGTTGCCGTTGTCGGTTTTAACACCTTCACGGTAGACCGGATCGCCGCCCAGTTTGACCAACTCACGGGCTACGTAACTGCGTGCCATGGGGATGACCTCGACGGGGAGCGGAAACTCGCCCAGCACATCCACGCGTTTACTGCCGTCGGCAATGCAGATAAAAGTCTGTGCCACGGCCGCTACGATTTTTTCACGCGTCAATGCTGCACCGCCCCCTTTGATCAGTTGCAGGTGCTCGTTGGCCTCGTCGGCGCCATCGATGTAGAACTCAAGATAGTTGACGCCATTGAGGTCATACACCGGAATGCCATGTTTCTTGAGTCGCTCGGCCGTTGCCTCTGAGCTGGCTACTGCGCCGTCGAATTCCATCTTATGCTGGGCCAGCAGGTCGATGAAGAAGTTGGCGGTGGAGCCGGTGCCGACCCCAATGACGCTGTCACGCGAGAGGTGCGGGAGAATATAGTCCACCGCGGCCTGCGCCACGGCTTGCTTGAGCTGATCCTGGTTCATGATCGATTCCGGCAAAGGAGAAGTAGAGGTTCGATTATAGCCGGGCTGACCCTATCAGCGGTGAACAGGGTGGCTGACGCATTGTGGGTGGCTTGTCGTGCTGCTTGCGCAGTAGACTGGCTGTTCCCCGCAAAAGCCCTGCCGAGAAAAGTCGATGCTCGAACAGTACGTCAAGAAAATGCTGACCTCGCCCGTCTATGATGTGGCCGTTGAAACACCTCTGCACCCTGCGCATAGCCTGTCGGAGCGTCTAGGTAACCGGATTCTGCTCAAGCGAGAAGACCTGCAGCCCGTCTTCTCGTTTAAGATTCGGGGCGCCTACAACAAGGTGGCCCAGCTCACCGATGAGGAAAAGGCTCGCGGCGTGATCGCGGCATCCGCCGGCAACCATGCCCAAGGCCTGGCCTTAGCTGCTCAGAAGCTGGGTATCAAGGCCGTTATCGTCATGCCTAAGACGACGCCAGAAATCAAGATCAAGGCGGTACGTGCCCGTGGTGCCAAGGCTGTCCTGCACGGCGATGCCTTTCCTGAGGCGCTGGCTCATGCGCTGAAACTGGTAGAGGAAAAGGGATACACCTTTATTCACCCGTACGATGATCCGGATACGATTGCCGGGCAGGGTACTGTCGCCATGGAAATCCTGCGCCAGCAACCAGGTCAGCTGGACGCCATTTTCGTGCCGGTAGGCGGTGGAGGGCTGATCGCGGGGATCGCCGCCTACGTCAAGTACCTGCGTCCTGACATTAAGATTATTGGTGTTGAACCAGACGACTCCAATTGCCTCCAGGCCGCCATGCAGGCAGGTGACCGGGTGGTGCTGAGTCAAGTGGGTATCTTTGCCGATGGCGTGGCGGTCGGGCAGATCGGTCATCACACCTTCGAGATTTGCCGACACTATGTGGATGACGTGATTACCGTCAGCTCCGATGAGATCTGCGCAGCTATCAAGGACATCTACGACGATACGCGCTCCATCACCGAGCCGGCTGGTGCCTTAGGCGTGGCGGGGATCAAGAAGTATGTCGCTACCCGCGGCGTAAAAGGGGAGACCCTGGTAGCCATCGACTCGGGTGCCAACGTCAACTTCGACCGCCTGCGTCACGTGGCAGAGCGTGCCGAGCTGGGGGAACAGCGTGAGGCTATCATCGCCGTGACCATTCCCGAGCGTCCCGGCAGTTTCAAAGCGTTCTGCGAGGCACTGGGCAAGCGCCAGATCACCGAATTCAACTATCGCTATAACACGGATAGGGAAGCCCATATCTTTGTCGGCGTACAGACCCATCCGGAAACCGATCCACGCGGCAAGCTCATCGAAAGCCTGCGTGAGCAAGGGTTTCCCGTATTGGATCTGACCGACAATGAGCTGGCCAAGCTGCACATACGGCACACTGTAGGCGGACATGCGGCCCATGTGGATACCGAGCAGGTCTTCCGCTTCGAGTTTCCCGAGCGGCCTGGCGCATTGTTTAACTTCCTCAATCGCCTGGGTGGGCGGTGGAATATCACCATGTTCCACTATCGCAATCACGGCTCGGCTGATGGGCGGGTACTGGCGGCGCTCGAGGTTCCGGAAGAGGAGCGGCACCGTGTGCCCGAAGCGCTGGCAGAGATCGGTTATCGCTATTGGGATGAGACCAATAACCCTGCGTATAAACTGTTTCTGAGTTGACGCTTAGGGTGGCGGCGGGCGTCTGGTAGGGAACCAAGCGCCCGGGCCGTGTTCGATGAAAGGCTGGCCACGTTTACTGGCCAGCTGATACCAGTCATCGAACCGAGTCGGAATGTCTTCACCTACGTTTCCACATCACCGTGGCCTGCTGATGCTCAGCATCACGCTGATGGTCACCGTCTATTTTCTCGACAGCCTCTCCATCGCGCTGGCCAACCGCTATGTATCCGGCGGCCTGGGTGCTGATCAGCGCAGCTATGTGTATGCCACGGCAGCCTATAGCGTCGCGGTCATCGTCTTCACGGCGCCTCACCAGTGGTTTGTACAGCATCTGGGGTACCGCCACCTGATGATGGCGGCGACAGTTGTCCATACCATAGGCCAGCTGCTCTGCCTGGCCGGCGACCACCTGTGGGTCTTTGCCACGGGCAGAGTCTTCATGGGGGCGGCCGCCGCAACCTTTTTCGCTGGTGCGCGGGTGCTGGTGCTCATGTTCTTCCCTGGGCCGCAAACCCCCACAGGCATACGAGCCTTTGCCAGCGGCGTGCCGCTTGGCGCGGCGATGGCTTCTTTTTGTACGGCGCAACTGCTGGGGCATGAGGAGTGGCGCAGTATCTTTGCCGTGCCGCTGGTGGTCTGTCTGGTCATGGCCGTGTGCATCTGGATGGCCATTCCCTCGCGCGTCATACCCGAAAAGTTGTCGGCCAGACCAGCACTGCTGCCCATGGCTATCCTGTTGGTTGGAAGCATCATTGTCGAAACCACTATCCAGCGGATGAGTTTTGATTTCTATAGCGATACCTGGGAGCTGCTCGGACTCTTTCTGCTGGGTATCTGCCTCATGGCCGTCTTCATCTATTGTGAGCGGCAGCGGGAGCGGCCAACCCTCGACTTTCGTAACGCCATCAATCCGGCCTTTCTGCTCGGCATGCTGTTCATGATGCTGAACTACTTCATGCTCGGTGCCTATAACTACGTTATTCCCCAATATGTCCTGAACGCCCTGCAGGTACCGATCTACACTGCTGGAACGGTCATGGCTATCGGCTGGCTGTGTGGGATAGTGCCGCTCATGGCCATTACCTCTGGCACGCTCAAGCGGTATTTCCCGTGGGGTGGCTTCAAGAAGTTTCTGGTGCTCGGCTATTCGCTGCTGGCCGGCTATGGCTTCTGGATGTCCAGCCAGAATGGCGAGGTGCCGCTTGTGCAGCAGCTTCAGCCTGCGCTCATGATGCATGGTGTGTTTCTGATCTCGACCTTTGCGGTGATCATCATGTACACCTTCATGACCATTCCTCCGCGTTATTTCAGCCAGGCATATCAGATCAAGAACATGACGCAGCAGATCGTCATGCCGCTGGGAATCGTCATGGCCAACGTCTTTCTGCAATGGCGCGATGCGTTCCACGCCAATGTCCTGCGCAGTCACATCACCTCATTCAATCCGCTTTATCAGCAGTATAGGGAACAGCTGAACGAGGCGATGGGGCATGCCTCCATGAGCCAGATGGCCTCGCTGGTCAATCGCCAGGCTGCGATCCTGGGCTTCCTGGACTATTTCTACCTGATCGGCTGGGTAGGTGTAATTCTGGCTATCTACATGCTTCTGCAGCGGCACTTTCGCTGATAGGAGTGGGAAACGGGTCATGCTTTACCCGTCAGAATCCATTGATTGCTTGGCTATGTAAGCTTTTGTTCAGCAAGGGCTGAGGATACTGCTCGCGGATTTTCAGGCGCTCCGGCGGGATTACCCCAATGTAATGTCCATATGGACAAGCAGGCAGGAGTGGCACTTGCCAGCGTATTGCCACAGACGGCAAAAATACAGGCAGGGAGCTGCGTTGCCGCTCCAACAAGCTTTATGGAACAATGCAAGTCTATTGACTTTCCAGGGGTGTCAGCCGTGATCGATTCTGATGGTTTTCGCCCGAATGTCGGCATCATCCTCGCGAATGACGCTGGCCAAGTGCTGTGGGCTCGGCGCATCAACCAGGACGCCTGGCAGTTTCCACAGGGAGGTATCGATGATCGTGAAACGCCGGAAGAAGCGCTTTATCGCGAATTGAATGAAGAAGTGGGTCTGAGTCCGGATGATGTCCGGATTTTGGCCTGTACGCGGGGCTGGTTGCGTTATCGCTTGCCCCAACGCATGGTGCGTACGCATAGTAGGCCCCTGTGCATCGGTCAAAAGCAGAAATGGTTTCTGCTCCGGCTGATGTCTGAGGATCAGAGGGTACGCATGGATGTGACAGGCAAGCCGGAGTTCGACGGTTGGCGCTGGGTCAGCTACTGGTACCCATTAGGGCAGGTGGTGACGTTCAAGCGGGAAGTGTATCGTCGAGCCCTCAAGGAGTTGGCCCCGCGCCTGCTCGCCTGATCGATATGTTAAGCCTGTACCATACGTGTACGTATGGAAGACGGAAGAGGCACCGTTTGCATTGCCTCACCGGCCCGCCCGGTTATGCCGGGCCTGCCGTGGACGGAGGAAATGCTGTGGCCATGCTGGATGAACGATTTGTGACGTTGAGTGGCAATACGCTGTCAGATAGGCGTTGCTGTCCACCTTCATCGATCGTGGCTATCAGGTCGGTGACCGGAACTCAATTTGCTCGCGCCTCGAAATCCTTTACCAGGATGTCGTCCAACGTCACCAGAGCCCAGGGCTTCTAGCATGCTGAATACGCTGCGTAAGGTCGTTCAAGAAGTAAACGGCGCCAAGGATCTCAAGACAGCGTTATCGATCATCGTTCAGCGCGTTCGGGCGGCCATGGGCACTCAGGTGTGCTCGGTCTATCTGCTGGACCCTGAAACCAATCGATTTGTTCTCATGTCGACCGAGGGCCTGAACAAGCGCTCCATCGGGCGTGTCAGCATGGCGCCCAATGAAGGCCTGGTCGGCCTGGTTGGCACGCGCGAAGAGCCGCTCAACCTTGAGGATGCCTCCAGTCATCCGCGCTTCCGCTATTTCGCCGAAACGGGCGAGGAGCGCTATGCCTCTTTCCTGGGGGCGCCAATCATTCACCATCGTCGTGTGATGGGTGTTCTGGTTGTTCAGCAAAAGGAGCGGCGCCAGTTCGACGAAGGTGAAGAAGCCTTCCTTGTGACCATGAGCGCCCAGTTGGCCGGCGTTATCGCACATGCTGAAGCCACGGGTACCATTCGTGGACTCGGACGGCAGGGCAAGGGTATCCAGGAGGCTCGTTTCGTAGGTATTCCCGGTGCTCCCGGTGTTGGTGTGGGTACGGCTGTAGTCGTGCTGCCACCAGCTGATCTGGAAGTCGTTCCTGACAAGACCGTTACGGACATCGAGGCAGAGCTGGCCTTGTTCCAGCATGCGCTGGAGTCTGTACGTGAAGATATGCGCCAGCTGTCAGAGCGTCTGTCGACCCAGCTTCGCAAGGAAGAGCGCGCCCTGTTCGACGTCTATCTTATGATGCTCGACGACGCGGCATTGGGTAACGAGGTTACTCAGATCATCAAGAGAGGCCAGTGGGCACAGGGTGCACTGCGTCAGGTTGTGACCGAGCATGTTCGTCGTTTCGAGATGATGGACGATGCCTATCTGAGCGAGCGTGCCGCTGATGTAAAGGACCTTGGCCGTCGATTGCTGGCTTATCTGCAGCAGGCACGGCAACAATGTCTGGTCTATCCCGACCAGACTATCCTGGTCAGTGAGGAGCTGTCACCCGCTATGCTGGGCGAGGTGCCTGAAGGCAAGCTGGCCGGCATGATTTCCGTGCTCGGCTCTGGTAACTCCCACGTTGCCATCCTGGCGCGCGCGATGGGTATTCCCACCGTCATGGGCGCGGTAGACCTGCCTTATTCAAAAGTCGATGGCATTTCGTTGATTGTCGACGGCTATCACGGCGAAGTCTTTACCAACCCATCACCTCAGCTGCTCAAGCAGTACAGCGCTGTGGTCGAGGAGGAGCGTCAGCTGACCCAGGGGCTGGAAGCCCTGCGCAGCCTGCCGTGCGAAACCCTGGATGGCCATCGTATGCCGCTCTGGGTGAACACGGGGCTGCTGGCTGATGTTGCCCGGGCGCAGCAGCGTGGCGCGGAAGGGGTGGGGCTGTATCGGACTGAGGTCCCATTCATGATCAACGACCGCTTCCCCAGTGAGAAGGAGCAGCTGTCCATCTACCGGGAGCAACTGGCGGCGTTCCATCCCCAGCCGGTCACCATGCGCATGCTGGATATCGGCGGAGATAAATCCCTGTCCTATTTCCCCATCAAGGAAGACAACCCCTTCCTGGGATGGCGCGGGATTCGTGTCACGCTGGACCATCCGGAAATCTTCCTGGTACAGGCGCGAGCCATGCTCAAGGCCAGTGAAGGTCTGGATAACCTGCGAATCATGCTACCCATGATCTCGGGGGTACACGAGCTGGACGAGGCCCAGCATCTCCTGCATCGCGCCTGGTGCGAGGTGCGTGATGAAGGGGTCAATATCCCCATGCCGCCTGTAGGTGTGATGGTAGAGGTGCCTTCGGCGGTCTATCAGGCCCGGGATCTGGCCCGTGAGGTGGATTTTATCTCGGTGGGCTCCAACGATCTGACCCAGTATCTGCTGGCGGTAGATCGTAATAACCCACGCGTGGCAGACCTGTATGACTACTTCCATCCAGCCGTGCTGCAAGCACTCAAGAGTGTGGTGGAGGATGCTCATGCGGAAAACGTTCCAGTGAGTATCTGTGGCGAGATGGCAGGCGATCCGGCCGCAGCGGTATTGCTCATGGCCATGGGATACGACTCCCTTTCCATGAATGCAACCAACCTCCCCAAGGTGAAGTGGTTGCTGCGTCAGATGAGCCTGTCCAAGGCAAAGGAGCTCCTGGATCAGCTGCTCAAGATTGACAATCCGCAAGTGGTGCACAGTGCGCTGCATCTGGCCTTGCGTAACCTGGGGCTAGGGCGCGTCATCAACCCGGCTTCCACCGTCCAGAGCTGACAGCACGCCGGACTACAGCGTCCGGCGGCTTTCTCCAAGCGACTTGCCGTAGGCTCCAAAGCGACGTTCCGTAATGACGGTCTGTCCGTCTACCTGTTGCCGCAGCACAGTGCTGGCTCGTGTGCCGTAGTGTTCGCTGGAGATGAAAACGCTGGATAAGAGCATTTCCAGTTCATGGCTGATGCCGGTATGCGGAAGCGTTACGGGATCAGGTCGCCAGGTGTCGGCCAACAGTGCAAATAAAGCCTCGTCCGAAGGGGTTTC
Source organism: Pseudomonas sp. WAC2 (assembly GCF_030403525.1). Classification (NCBI taxonomy): domain Bacteria; kingdom Pseudomonadati; phylum Pseudomonadota; class Gammaproteobacteria; order Pseudomonadales; family Pseudomonadaceae; genus Pseudomonas; species Pseudomonas sp. WAC2. The sequence continues at coordinate 711,363 of NZ_JAUEPD010000001.1, read as the reverse complement.
CAGGGCCTGTTCGAGACTTGCTCTGGCTCTGAGCAACTTGGGCCATGGCGTGTTCAAATCGGCATTGGATACGCCGTAAACACCCGGCGGCAGTCGATGCGGCTTTCGGCTGCGAGCATTCAAATGCCATAACGACTGGCGATCGCCTAGAAGCAGGTTGAACCCTGTGTATTCATCGCTACGTTGAGCCACTTCATGTACATACTCTTCGGCCGAGATATCACGTTCCAGAAAGCGTACAGGCAGTTCGCCCCGTGAGCGGTCGGATACCGACTGACCAGGATCCCTGATATTGGTCACGGTGGCAAAGCGACCATCCCTTCCTACTGCGAGCCAGGTCCCGCCTGCCGTCAGGTCTCTTCCTCCAATGATGTCTGGTTGATCGTCCCATGTATCCAAAGGGGCGCTGGGGCGTGCATAGAATTCATCACGGTTGGCGGCCAGGATAAGCGACTCGTTATCTTCAGGGCGCCACGCAAAGACAATCAGACACATCAGTTGGGCTCCGTAAGGCCTTGATCATTGAGGGTTCGCTCGTTTGCGTTGGCCGATTGGGCTACCATTGCCGTTTTGTTCGGCAGGATTCGATATGGAATTCGTGCTCTATCTGATTCTTGGCGCATGTGCAGGCGTTCTGGCGGGTCTGTTCGGCGTCGGGGGCGGATTGATCATCGTACCGGTTCTGGTGTTCAGCTTCACTGCCCATGGAATGGATACCGATGTGCTGACGCATCTGGCCGTCGGTACTTCACTGGCAACAATCGTCTTTACGTCAATCAATTCCATTCTGGCGCATCATCGCCAGAGAGCGGTCCAGTGGCCACTCGTGGTGTGGATGACGGTTGGCATCATCCTGGGCAGCTTTGTCGGCGGGGTTACGGCATCTTATATTCAGGGGCCAATTCTGCAGAAAATAATCGGTACCTTTGCCATCCTCGTGTCGCTACAGATGGTGCTTGACCTTCGTCCCAAAAGCAGCAGACCGGTACCGGGCAAGCCGGTTCTGACGTTCGCCGGTGTGGTCATTGGCTGGGCGTCTGCCATCTTCGGCATCGGAGGCGGCTCGCTGACTGTGCCTTTCCTGACCTGGCGAGGCGTCAGTATGCAAAGGGCGGTGGCAACCTCATCTGCGTGTGGGTTGCCGATCGCACTCTCCGGAGCCCTTTCGTTCATGGTGGTGGGCTGGAGTGAGCCTGGCTTGCCTGAGTGGAGTCTGGGATATGTCTACCTGCCGGCCCTGGTAGGTATTGCGCTGACCAGCATGTTCTTTGCCCGTTTTGGTGCGCGTTTGGCGCACACGCTTTCTCCACGGCTGCTCAAGCGGCTATTTGCGTTGTTGTTGTTCAGTGTAGGGCTCAGCTTTCTGGTCTGAGAACCCTTTTATCAAGGAGTCGTAATGCTGCCTTATCCACAGATCGACCCGGTAGCGGTCGCGATCGGTCCACTCAAGATTCACTGGTACGGTCTGATGTACCTCATTGGTATTGGCGGGGCTTGGCTGCTGGCCTCACGTCGCTTGAACCGATTCGATCCCACCTGGAATAAAGACAAACTTTCGGATCTGGTCTTCTGGGTGGCGTGCGGCGTCATCATCGGGGGACGGTTGGGGTATGTCCTTTTCTATAACCTGGATGAGTACCTTGCCAATCCCACGCTGATCTTTGAGGTCTGGAAGGGCGGCATGGCCTTTCATGGCGGCTTGCTGGGCGTAATTCTGGCGGTGTGGTGGTTTGGTCGCCGCAACAACAAGAGCTTTTTCGAGTTGATGGATTTTATCGCCCCGCTGGTTCCAATCGGCCTGGGCGCCGGGCGGATTGGTAACTTCATCAATGCCGAACTGTGGGGCAAGCCGAGCGATGTGCCGTGGGCAATGATTTTCCCGCCCTTCAGCGATCCGGCCCAGTTGCCGCGCCATCCTTCCCAGCTCTATCAGTTTGCGCTGGAAGGAGTCGCCTTGTTCGTTATTCTCTGGTTCTTCTCACGCAAGCCACGTCCAACAATGGCGGTATCAGGGCTTTTCGTCCTGTGTTATGGCATTTTCCGTTTCCTGGTGGAATTCGTCCGTATGCCGGATGCGCAGCTGGGTTATCTGGCCTGGGGCTGGCTCACGATGGGGCAGGTCTTGTGCGTACCGATGATTCTGGGTGGGGCCTTCCTGATGGTTTTGGCCTATCGGCATCAGGGAAAGACCAGAACTCTGACGGAATGACCTGATCTTCAGGTGAAAGGTCACTGACAAGTCGAGAGGTGGTGCTTATAGTTAATGGTTAATCGCCTCTCACTTAAAGGACAGAAGTATGAGCCCGTTCCGCGCATTGGCCACCACGTTGGCCTTCTCCATGGCTTTATGGAGTGCTGCCGCACCGGCACTAGCCGATTCGGGTTATGAGACGGAAACCGTTAACAATGCCAGTGGTGATCCGAATTACGAGGTAGGCGCGCCAAAAGCCTTTTCGATGATTGGTGATCTGCTAATTGCCCGCCCGCTCCTGATTGTGGCAACGGCTATTGGCGCGGGTGCCTTTGTGGTCAGTCTGCCGTTTACCGCTGCAGGCGGTAATGTAGGCGAGGCAGGCAGGGCCTTGGTCGTCGAGCCGGGTAAAGCTGCTTTTGTTCGTTGCCTGGGCTGTACCCGCACAGGATATGGCCAGTCGGACTGAATCCCATAAAAAAGCCGGCAATTGACCGGCTTTTTTATGGCGCCTGTAAATACCTGATAGTGTCGCGCTGCCAAACAGCCTAGATCAGGCCTGACCGCTGATTTTCAGATACTTTTCGTGCAGTTTTTCCTTGCTCTCGACGTTTTCCGGGTCGAGCGGGATGCAATCCACCGGGCAAACCTGCTGACACTGCGGCTCGTCGTAATGGCCTACACACTCGGTACAGAGGTTCGGGTCGATCACATAAATCTCTTCGCCCTGAGAGATGGCACCATTAGGGCACTCAGGCTCACATACATCGCAATTGATGCAGTCTTCAGTAATCTTGAGGGACATGAATTGCTCCCGCCGCTCACGGATGACGGCGATACAGAAAAGGTAAACGCGAATTGTGCCTTATCGGCGCGCGTGGTGCACGTCTGCGCCGATATATGTGCCCTAACGGCAAAATTTCAAGGGGCTGGCTTGAAACGTTCGGCCAGCGCTTCCTTGACAAGCGGGTGCACGAACTTGGTGACGTCGCCACCCAGTGCTGCAATTTCACGTACCAGCGTCGAAGAGATGTAGGAGTAATTTTCCGACGGAGTAAGAAACATGCTTTCTGCGTCAGGCGCCAGCACACGGTTCATGTTGGCCAACTGAAACTCGAATTCGAAATCCGAAACAGCACGCAATCCTCGCAGGAGGATCGTGGCTTTCTGCTCCTTGACGAGATTGGCCAGCAGGCAAGAAAAGCCAATGACCTCGACATTAGGCAGGTGTGCCGTAACCGCTCGAGCCAACTCTACCCGCCTTTCCAGCGGAAACAGCGGATTTTTCTTCGGACTGGCTGCTACGGCGACGACGACATGCTCAAACAAACGTGAGGCGCGTTCGACGAGATCACCATGACCCCTGGTGATCGGGTCGAAGGTTCCCGGGTACAGCACTCGATTCATCGCGGCGTCCTTACGGTCCGTGGGGGCTTGGATGGTAGCTCAGCCAGATCAGATGTCCAAGTCGAAAGGTGGATAAGTGGCCTGGTATTCATCAAAGGTGAGCTTTAAGCGTTGAGGAGTGTAGAAAAAATTGTCGAAAAACGCAGCCTTCTCGGGTTGCCTGTTTTCATCTGACGCGGATAGCGTTCGCTGATCGGCTATAGCCGCCACGTCTATGTCAGTCTCTCCTGCTGCCACAAGAGCCACTGCGGTATGCGGCGCTCCAGGTAGTAATCAGGGTTTCGCCATGTACCTGCGACAAAGCCTACATGCCCTCCATGAGCATGGCGCTCGAAGCATATCGTATTAGATAGCTCTCCTAGTGTTGGCAGGCTTTCACGTCCAATGAAAGGATCATCTTCCGCTTGAATCATAAGGGTTGGTATTCGGACGTCTTTCAGGTAATAACGGCTTGATGCCTGCTGGTAGTAATCGTGAGCATCCTTGAATCCGTGGAGCGGGGCGGTGATGCGTCCGTCAAAATCCCAAAAGCTCTTCATGTCCTCCAGGTTACCCAAGGCATCCAGCGAGGCTACATGGTCGTGTTGCTGGCGCTGTTGCAAAGCCTCTCGCTTGCGCTTTACATAACTCACCAGCTCTCGCATGAAGTGCGCCTGATACACACGGGAAAACCCAATGGCGATACGGTCTGCGCAAAGGTCGAGCCGGAAAGGAACCGACACGGAGGCAGCCGCCTGGAGTGGGCAATTCAAGCCTGCTTCGCCCAGGTACTTGAGCAGCACGTTACCGCCAAGCGAGTAGCCAACAGCATAGAGCGGTGCCAAAGGGCGCTTGGCCTGAAGGTGGGCAATAACAGCGGCAAGGTCTTCGGTGACGCCTGAGTGGTAGCCCCGCGGTAACAGGTTCGGCTCGCCTGAGCACCCTCGCCAGTTCAATCCAACGCTGGCCCAGCCATGCTCGGCAAGGGCCAGTTGCAAACCCAGAATATAGTGTGACGAAGAGCTGCCTGTCAGTCCGTGGATAGCCAGTACCAGCGGCGCATAAGGATCTTCCGGTCCGTACCAGTCAAGGTCGAGAAAGTCACCGTCGTCCAGCCAGATACGCTCGCGTGGGCGCGTTATCAGGGGAAGACGACGCCAGAGTGATCCCCATAAAGTCTGCAGGTGAGGACCTGGCAGCCACCAAGCGGGCCGGAAAGCATCTGCCTGAGCTGATAGGTCCTCCACGATAGGGTGCATGGACATCCCGTTACGCGGTTCGATGCCAGAGTGTGTAATGTACGCTTCCCGCCTTCTTTTCCCTGTACAGGTGCCAGTTGGCGGGCATGGGAAGCAATGAGGGCTGACTTTCGCTTTCAGTGTAAATCCATGCATCCCTGGCCAGCCAGCCTTGCTCCTCGAGCAGTTGGCAGGCGGGCTCAAGCAGACCTTTCTGGAAGGGAGGGTCAAGGAACACTACGTCAAAAGGCGTGGCCTCATTGTGCTGAAGGTAGTGCAGGGCATCGTTCTGTACGACCTGAGCATTGGTGCATCCGAGTGACGCCAGATGACCGCGCAGCGAGCCTACCGCTGCAGGGTTCAAGTCCAGCCCTAGCGCCTGACTGGCACCCCGGGACAGCGCTTCAAGCAATAGCGCACCACTGCCCAGGAACGGATCCAGTACCCGTGCACCGGGCACATGGGGCATCAGCCAGTTGAACAGCGTCTCGCGGACCCGGTCAGGCGTAGGTCTGAGCCCTGGTGCTTCTGGAAAGCTGAAGCGTCGGCTGCGCCAGTCGCCTCCAATGATACGCAGCTGGCTGCTGCCTTTACTCTGCGCCATGCTCAATGCTCCGGTACGCTGGGAGGCGGTGTATTGCCGCGCTCAACCGGCGCTGGCAAAGGTTGCTGGGCAACGGTTGGGCCTGCCGTCACGATGACAAAGCCATCAGGATTCAAATGCCGGGCCATGGCTTCGCGCACCTGATCCGTAGTCACGGCTTGCGTCTGCTTCATGAAGGTGTCCAGAAAGTCGAGTGGCAGGTCGTAGAAACCAATCATGCCGAGCTGGGCGACGATCGCACTGTTACTGGCGGTCGAGAGCGGGAAGCTGCCTGATATTTCACGCTTGGCATCATCCAGCTCCTTCTGTGTCGGCCCTTCCTTGAGGTATTGGCGGACGATGTTTTGCACAAGCCCCAATGTGTTCTGGCTCATCTCGGCTCGGGTTTGCAGGCCGATCGTGAAGGGGCCCGCGACCTGCATCGGCGTAAAGCCGGAATAAACACCATAGGTCAATCCGCGCTTTTCGCGGACTTCTGTCATCAGACGAGTGCCGAACCCGCCCCCACCCAGGATCTGGTTGCCCAGATATAGCGCGGCGTAATCAGGGTCCCGGCGGTCGATACCCTGCTCAGCCAGCATGAGGTGCGTCTGCTGTGAGGGAAACTCGATATGCGTAACGCCCGGTTTAGGTGGTTGCGGCTTGGCTACCGACGGCAGGGCAGGGCCCTTGGGTAGAGCGCGGGATACCTTGGCGGCAATGGCTTCGGCCTGGGGGCGGGTCAGATTACCTGTCAACGCGATGACGACATTGCCTGCTGTATACGCACGCTGATGAAAGGCGCGTAGCTGAGCAGGTGTGATCGACCTCAGTGATTCAGCTGTGCCCATGCTGGGGTGCGCATAGGGGTGGCTGCCATAGAGCTGTTTCATCAGCGCATCACCCGCCTGAGCGCCGGGGTCCTGTTTCTTGTATTCGATGCTGGTCAACAATTGATTGCGAATACGCTCCAGCGGGGCGGCAGGAAACGTAGGATGACCTACCACCTTGGTGAAGAGATCGAGCGCCGGGCCACTTTTAGTCGGGTCGGACAGGGTACGCAGCCCGGCAACGGCCATGTCGCGATAGGCACCGTTTGAGAAATTAGCACCCAGGTTTTCGAAGCCGATGGCTATCGCGGTGGTGTCCATGCCGGCAATGCCTTCGTTGAGCATGCCATTGGTCATCGTGGCGATGCCTGGTGTGTTGCCGTCCTGGCTGCTACCAGCCGCAAATGTCAGGCGGAGGTCATACATGGGCAGCTCATTGGCTTCCACAAACATGACGCGCGCGCCTTCTGGAGTTTTCCAGCTCTGAATATCGAGCTTACGGGTAACCGGAGCTGTCTTGCTCAGCGCCTGCAGTGACTCCAGTTTTGGATGGGCCGCTGCACTGTCCGCTACAGGGGAAGTGTTCTGGCAGCCGCCAAGCAGCGTCAGGCTGAGCAAGGCGCCCCATGCATAAGAAAAGCGGACGTTCATGGGCGAGCCTCCTGCTGTGTCTGGGTCTCGGGAATCACGTGGGCGACTGTCAGGCGATCGCGAGTGAAGTAAGTGCGTGCAACACGCTGTAGATCAGCCGGAGTGACAGATTGCAAATCTGCAAGCTCATTATCCATCTCGTGCCAGGACACGCCGATGCTTTCCAATTGACCAATATTGCTGGCCTGGGCTGTAATCGAGTCGCGCTCATAGACAAGGCTGGCGATCACCTGCGCTCTGACGCGCTCCAGTTCGGCAGTGCTCGGTGGCGTTTGCTTGAGCGCATTCAGTTGCGCCCAAAGGCCGGCTTCGACATCTGCTAGGGTCTTGCCCTTTTGCAGGTTGGGCATGGCGCTGAGCATGAATAGACTGTCGCCACGAGTGTAGGACTCATACGAGGCCGAGGCGCCGGTAACTAGCTCCTGCTCACGCTCCAGTTGAGTGGAGAGACGGGCACTGTAGCCACCATCGAGCAGCGCTGAGATCAGGCGCAAGGCATGTACATCCCGTTGATTCTCTGCACTGGCAAAACCGGGCACGTTGAATCCCATCATGAGGCTGGGGATTTGCGTACGAACGGGAAGGATCAGACGGCGTTCACCTGGTGCCTGGAGTTCAAGCGGGCGCTTGGCAGGTGGCAGGTCCCGCTTGGGAATCTGGCCAAAGTACTGTTGAGCCATCTGTCTTACGTCTTCCCCGGTCACATCGCCCACTACAACTAGGGTCGCATTGTTGGGCGCGTACCAGGATTGATACCAGTGCCGCAGATCGTCGATGTTCATGCGTTTAAGATCAGCAGGCCAGCCAATGGTTGGCGTACGGTAGCCACTGGCAGGATAGGCCGCCGCGCTGAAACGCTCGTAGGCCAGTGCCATTGGCTGATCGTCAGTGCGCAGGCGACGCTCCTCCTTGATGACTTCTATCTCACGGCTGAATTCATCGGCAGGTAGGCGTAAGGTGGCCATGCGATCGGCTTCGAGCTCAAGCGCCACAGGCAAACGATCCTTGGCCATCACTTGGTAATAGGCCGTGTAATCGTCCGTGGTGAAGGCATTCTCGGTTGCTCCGAGATCACGCAGAACCAGGGAGGCCTCTCCAGGACCCATCTTGCTGCTGCCCTTGAACATCATGTGTTCCAAGGCATGGGAAAGGCCGGTCGATCCGGGCGTCTCGTAGCTTGAGCCGATCTTGTACCAGAGTTGTGAAACCACGACAGGAGCACGATGATCTTCCCGAACAACGACTTTCAAACCATTGTCGAGTGTGTATTCGTGCGTGGGTTGGGTCTCGGCGGCCAGGACGGTAAGCGGCGCGCAGAGCAGGCTGAACAGCAGACCAGTAGTACGTCGAGAGAAGACTGTCATCAATCTATGAACTCATTCCAGGGCTTGCCGGTCTTTAGCGCCAGCAAGCGATGAGGTGCTAGGATACGCATCCCTTTTCATGCCGGCCACGCCTGGCAGCACATCTTTATGGATTTGCCACAGCGTGCCCGCCCCTTGAGATAGACCTTTGCATGTTTGGTTCCGACGATAAAAAGTCCCCTCCCGCAGGGGAAAAGAAAGGGTTCTTCAGCTGGTTTCGCAAGAAGCCGCAGGAGACAACCGAGGCCAAGCCGGAAACGGCTGTCGAGCCGGTAGTACACCCGGAGCCGGTCCCCGAGCCGGCTGACGCTATTCCTTCAACCCAGCTGCCGCCTGCTGAGGAGGCCGAAGCGCCCGCACCGGTAGCCGAGCAGGACGAAAGCGTAAAAACCTTTCAGCCGGAGCCGATTCAGGCGCAGCCGGTTGAGCCGCCACGCCAGCCTGAAACGGTGCAGCCTTCTTTGCAAGCGCCTGCAGTTGAGCCAGAGCCTGAGCCTGCTATGCTGGCGCCTGTTGAGCCTGTATTCATTGAGCCCGAGCGGCTGGACGAATCGAGGACAGCCGAGCTCCAGCCTGTTGCTGAGCCTGAGCCAGTAGCCGAGCCTGTCGTGCCGATTGCAGAGCCGGAGCCTGAGCCAGAACCAGGAGTAGACGCAGAACCGGAACCGGAGCCGGAGCAGGCACCACAGCCCGCGACACCGACAAAACTGGGCTTCTTTGCTCGCCTCAAGCAAGGGCTGAGCAAGACCAGCGCCAGCATTGGCGAAGGGATGGCCAGCCTGTTTCTGGGCAAGAAAGCTATCGACGATGATTTGCTCGATGAGCTAGAGACCCGGCTATTGACGGCAGATGTGGGTGTCGAGGCGACGACCACCATCATGAAAAACCTCACCCAGCGGGTAGCGCGTAAACAGCTTGCGGACAGCGAGGCGCTTTATCAGGCATTGCAGGAAGAGTTAACTGGCTTGTTGACGCCTGTTGAGCAACCGTTGGTTATCGATAAGGCTACTCAACCCTTCGTCATTCTGGTTGTTGGCGTGAACGGTGTTGGCAAAACCACGACCATCGGCAAGCTGGCTAAAAAGCTCCAGCTTGAGGGCAAGAAGGTCATGCTGGCCGCTGGCGATACGTTCCGTGCCGCAGCGGTCGAGCAGTTACAGGTCTGGGGAGAGCGTAACCGCATTCCAGTGATTGCACAGCATACCGGCGCTGACTCCGCCTCGGTGATCTATGACGCTGTACAAGCTGCCAAGGCTCGCGGTGTCGATGTTCTGATTGCCGATACGGCCGGTCGTCTGCATACCAAAGACAACCTGATGGAAGAGCTGCGCAAGGTGCGCCGCGTCATTGGCAAGCTGGACGAATCCGCCCCGCATGAGACTTTATTGGTGCTGGATGCAGGTACCGGCCAGAACGCCATGAATCAGGCCAAGCAATTCCATGCTGCCGTTCCGCTCTCCGGCCTTGCGCTGACCAAGCTCGACGGTACTGCCAAGGGTGGCGTCATTTTCGCGCTGGCCAAGCAGATGAGCCTGCCTATCCGTTACATCGGTGTCGGTGAAGGCATTGACGATCTGCGTGAGTTCGAAGCCAAGCCCTTCGTTCGAGCGTTGTTCGCTGAGCGGGAGACGACATGATTCATTTCGATCGGGTCAGTAAACGTTACCCGAACGGGCATATCGGTTTGCATGAGTTATCGTTCCGTGCGGAGCGCGGGGAGATCTTGTTCATTACCGGTCACTCTGGTGCCGGCAAGAGCACCCTGATGCGCCTCATCCTGGCAATGGAGCGACCCACCAGTGGCAAGCTTTCGCTGGCTGGACAGGATATTTCGCGGATCAGCAATGCGCAGATTCCGTTCCTGCGTCGTCAGATTGGTGTGGTGTTTCAGAACCACCAGCTCCTGTTCGACCGTACCGTGTTCGACAATGTAGCCTTGCCTCTACAGATCCTGGGGTTGTCCAAGGCCGAGATTGCCAAACGTGTGACCATGGCGCTGGAGCGGGTCAGCTTGAAGGACAAGCTCGAAGACTATCCGTCGGACCTGTCTACCGGTCAGCAACAGCGCGTCGGGATCGCGCGGGCTGTCGTACATCGACCAGCCTTGCTGCTGGCGGATGAGCCAACCGGTAACCTCGATCCGCGGCTTGCCTCCGAAATCATGGGTGTGTTCGAGGACATCAACAGCCTTGGCACCACTGTACTGATTGCCAGCCACGACCATGCCCTGATCGCACGCCTGCGTCATCGTATGCTGACGCTGCAGCGTGGCCGTCTGATCGGGGATGAGGAGAGTCCTACATGAGTGCCAAGGAACTTCCACGCGGCGACGTACAGGGTGAAAAACCGGAAAAGCCCAAACGTCGCAAGACAGCCAAGCCGAAGCAGGATTGGCGCAGCCCGTTACATGCCTATTTCGAAGCGCATCTCATTGGCTTGCGTGACAGTCTGTGGCGGATGGGCCGACAGCCGATCGGAAGCTTTCTGACCTGTCTGGTTATGGGAATTGCCCTTGCGTTGCCGATGGGTGTATCGCTGCTGCTGAACAATGTGGAGCGGCTCGGCGGCTCATGGCAGCGCGCGGCCCAAATTTCTGTCTTTCTTGACCTTAATCTGGACGAAGCTCAAGGCAAGCAATTACAGGAACAGATTGCAGCACTACCCGATGTCAGTGAGGTGCACTGGATCGGACGTAACGAGGCTCTGCAAGAGCTTCAACAGCAGGCTGGTCTGGGCGAAGCCTTGAAGGAACTGCCGGAAAACCCGTTGCCTTCGGTGATCTCCGTGACGCCGCAGGAGATTGATAAAGGTCGGCTGGACATGCTGCGCAGTCGTCTGGCTGAGCTATCTGGCGTACAGCAGGTACAGCTCGATATGCAATGGGTTGAGCGACTGACCGCCATTCTGAAGCTGGGCGAGCGGTTCGTGTTTGGGCTTACAGTCGTTCTGATCGTAGCCCTGCTACTCGTCATCGGGAATACAATTCGTCTGGCCATCGAAAACCGCAGGACCGAAATCGAGGTCATAAAGTTGGTAGGCGGTACTGACGGTTATGTGCGGCGACCTTTCCTGTACATGGGCGCCATGTACGGGATAGGCGCCGGTATTGCAGCCTGGGCACTGCTGGCTTTTGGCTTGAACTGGCTTAACGAGGCTGTTATCGAGCTGGCCGGTCTTTACAGCAGCGACTTTGCGCTTGCCAGTGTGTCCATGGATGAAGGCATCCAGTTACTTATTGGTGCAATACTGCTGGGTTACATTGGCGCCTGGCTGGCGGTGGCTCGCCATCTGAGAGAGTTGGCGCCCCGATAAGGGCGCCGATTCATGAATCAAACAACTGTCTCAAATTATGATGTAAAGCTATCGATTTGATTGATAGTGACTATTTAAGTGATTGATTTTAAAGGCTATAGGTTCTTTTTTAGGGAACTGTTAGTCTTGTTTTCTGTCTGATTCTTCAGTGATACACTGCCCTGTGCATAAGTGAATCGGAGGATTCGCATGACCAATTCTCTGCAACCTGTTCCAACATTGGTTCCTGGCGCTAGCCTGGAGGCCTATGTCAACTCTGTGAACAGCATTCCCATGCTGACGCCGGAGCGGGAGCGCGAACTGGCCGAACGCCTCTTCTATAACCAGGATTTAGAGGCGGCACGGCAAATGGTGCTCGCGCACCTGCGTTTTGTCGTACATATTGCCAAAAGTTATTCGGGCTATGGTTTGGCCCAGTCAGATCTGATCCAGGAAGGTAACGTCGGCCTGATGAAGGCTGTAAAGCGTTTCAACCCTGAAATGGGTGTTCGTCTCGTATCGTTTGCCGTCCACTGGATCAAGGCTGAGATACACGAGTTCATCCTGCGTAACTGGCGCATCGTGAAAGTGGCTACTACCAAGGCCCAGCGCAAGTTGTTCTTCAACCTGCGTAGCCAGAAGAAGCGTCTTGCCTGGCTGAACAATGACGAGGTTCAGGCGGTTGCCAGCACGCTGGGCGTCGAGCCGCGTGAAGTACGCGAAATGGAAAGTCGTCTGACGGGCCAGGATATGGCTTTTGATCCGGCTTCCGATGCAGACGACGATACGGCGTTCCAATCGCCCGCGCAGTATCTTGAAGACAATCGCTACGATCCGGCTCGTCAGCTGGAGGAGTCTGACTGGAGCGATAACTCTTCGGCCAATCTGCATGAGGCGTTGGAAGGCCTGGATGAGCGTAGCCGTGACATCCTTTACCAGCGCTGGCTGGCTGAAGACAAGGCTACACTGCACGAGTTGGCTGCCAAGTACAACGTATCGGCTGAGCGTATTCGTCAGCTCGAAAAAAATGCAATGAACAAGCTCAAGGGCAAGATCGCTGCCTAAGGGTTGATTCAAAAGCGAACCCCGCCTCAAGCGGGGTTTTTTATTGCCCGGAAATACCGAACCCCTTGTATAAGGTTAGGTTCTAAATGCTGCTGAGGGAGATGGGGACTGCTATGAAATCATTTTTACTGATGCTTTTTACATCGGTTCTTCTCGCCGGTTGTGGCAGTCATGACGATTTTGAAGGCAAGTGGAAAAGTCTCAATGCAGGTCAGGTCAAGTTGCAAATCGCGCCGGAGGAAGTCGCATGGCGTGTGACGGTCACGGGCGATGCGACTTCCCCGCAAACCTATGGTGCCACCCTGGTCGATGAGGGGCTGCGCGTCGATATGCCGCCTACTTCTGAAGTCTGGACCATAGATGATAACGGGCATTTGAAAGGGCTCGGTCAGGAGTTCATCAGAGAGTGAGGATGGTGTCAGCCCTCCGGTCCAGGTTAGGAGTCAGAATGAAGTTTCGCGTGTTCGCAGTGATGCTGAGTTGCTTGTGGCTGATCAGCTGCAGCAAGATCAATCAGGAAAATTACAATCGGCTCAAGGCTGGCCAAACCAAGGCCGAGGTCGAAGAGCTATTGGGCAAACCTACAGAGTGTTCCGGTGCGTTGGGGTTATCAAGCTGCACATGGGGTGATCAGTCTTCCGCGTTCATCAGCGTGCAGTATGTCAACGACAAGGTTGTCATGTATGCAGGACAGGGGTTGCGATGAAAACATCTACCAAGCTTTTACTACTGGCTGGCGCGGCAGGGTTGTTGGTCGCCTGTGCCAGTTCGACCAAGACACCACCGCCTGAAACCGTCGGTTCGCTTGATCTGAAGCGCTATCAGGGGACATGGTATGAGCAGGCGCGCCTGCCCATGTTTTTCCAGCGCAGCTGCGTTCAGTCCGAGGCGCATTACCATCTGCGTGACGATGGGAATGTTGCGGTGCTCAATCGCTGTCTGACGAACTCTGGCGACTGGGATCAGGCGACCGGTGTTGCCTCGCCAATGAAGCCTGGTGTAACGGACCGACTGGAAGTGCGCTTCGATACTTGGTTCAGCGGCGTATTTCCCAATATAGCCAAGGGCCCTTATTGGGTCTTTTATATTGACCCTGAATACCATAATGCCGTGGTAGGGAGCCCTGATCGCAAGTATCTCTGGTTCCTATCTCGCTCAGCCGAGATCACCCAGCAGCAGCGCGATACCTTTCTTGGCATCGCTAAAGCCAAAGGATTTGATACATCCAGGCTGGTCTGGCGAGGCCAGCCATCCAACTAAAGGGGGCAAGCATGGCCGATTCGGAGTTTCGCCTGTGGACCAATGCGTTCGCTGATAATGGTTTGATGTCAAAACGCCAGGAATTTGATGTTGAGGCCTTTGGCGTATCGGGTGAAAATATTTCACCTGCGCTCATGTGGGAGAATCCTCCGCCGGGAACCAAGAGTTTCGCCTTGACGGTGTACGATCCCGACGCTCCAACCGGCAGCGGGTTCTGGCACTGGGTGGTGGTGAACATACCTGCCGATGTCACAAACTTGCCGGAAGGCGCAGGCCACGCGGATGGAAGCCTGCTGCCAAAAGGGGCTCTACAGCTGCGCAATGACTATGGAACCGTTGGATTTGGTGGTGCCGCGCCGCCAAAAGGCGATAAAGCGCACCGGTATATCTTTCAAATCCATGCGCTGGCAGTCGAAAGCCTGCCTGTGCCGGCAGAGGCTACCAATGCAGTAGCACGGTTCATGACGCATCTGAACCAGATCGCCTCCGCAACTTATACCGGTCTGTATGAGTTGAAATAAAGCGTATCGGCCATTGCACGAAGCGATGGCCGATCGTTATGTACGTCTTATGACGCGGCGAGTAGGGGCTCAACCTCTTTGCTGGTCAGGCACCTGACGCCCTTTGCCTTCATTTCTTCAATAAAGCGTTCCGCCAGATGTTCGAAGCCGGATACTGCATGCGAGCAGTCGGTGAGCAGCACGAGGCGGTGAAGATTGGTCTCGCCCAAGTGATCCGCGATATCTCTTACGGTTCCTGCGACGCAGTGAGAGAGTGCTTCGCCGGCGATCAGTACAGTCTGAGCCTGTTCCAGTTGATTCAACAGATGGGTATTGGATCGTGTACCTGGATCGTCAGGATCTGGCACTTCAGCGGCAATAGCGGAGTAATGCTCTGTGTTGGGATTGCTGCCCTTCGGAATGTAATGGACCGTCTTCAAGCGCGTCCTGCCCCATTCATTGAGTGCTTTAAGCAGGGGCGTATAGACATTATGCCCCCAGCTTCCGATCAGGCAATGCTCCGGCCATATGGTCAACTGATATCGTCCACGTTCGGCCAGAGCTTTAACATATTCAAGGCTATAGCTCTGCTTTTCCGACACGCAGGTTGTCCAGCGGCCCTGCTCGATATCATCTACAGAAATAACCGTGAACGGAGGAGGGGAGTGCCCTTCGGCATCCTGCCACCAGGACGGATGCGCTATGTGCAAAGGTTGGTGAGAATCCAGCGTGACGTGAATGGCGTCCAGCCTGTGTCCCCACATGTGGATTAAGCTGGCAACCTTTCGGAGATCGGCACTTGCCTCTGGGACGGGAAGCGCAGCATCCGCAATATCACAAAAATCATTTTGTGGATCGATAATCAGCAGGTGTACAGAGTCGGCTGAAGACATGGAAACGTTCCGATCAGAGAATGAGTGTGTCTCGTACGTGAGTGTACACGTGGGGTATAACAATCATTTACTGCCAATCCGCTCGCGCCAGCTTCCAGTCGTCGCCCTCTTTCCACCACTCCAGCCTTACACTGTAGTGGCGGGCCGCATCAGGCAGAAGGCCTTCAGCCCCTGTCATGCCTACCTCGGCATCCGTATAGCCTTTGTTCTGGTAAGTGGCATCGATCTGACTGTGTTTGCGGAAGGTAACGATATGGATATTGCGATATTTTAGAAACATACCTGCCATGGTTTGGCGGGCCCACGCACGATCGTTCTGTTGCTGGGCCAGAAACTGTGGGTGCAGTTGTTCATATACCGCTCCGGTTTTCTTGGCTTCCAAGTTGGCTTGCAATTGATCAGCTGCCTTGTCGAGTGCTTGCTGAGGATCGCTTTTGCAGCCCACGATAAATAACGGAAGTGAAGAAATGAGCAGACAGGTGGTCAAACGCATTACGAGAATTCCTTTTCCTGGTTAGGTTAGCGCTATGATGGCTATAGCACGGACAAATACGACGATGCTTTATCGCCACTGACAAGCCCGAAGGGGAGTAACATGCACAGCCTCTATCCGGAAATCAAGCCATACGCCCGCCACACACTTGCTGTAGATGATCCTCATGTCCTTTATCTGGACGAAAGCGGTTCACCGGATGGCCTGCCTGTGCTGTTCATTCATGGAGGACCCGGTGCAGGCTGCGACGCGTTGAGCCGGCGGTTCTTTGATCCAAGCCTTTACCGGATTGTCACATTCGATCAGCGTGGGTGCGGGCGCTCAACCCCTTATGCCAGTCTGGAGCGCAATACAACTTGGGACCTGGTTGCTGATATGGAACGTATCCGTAAGCATCTGGGAATTGAAAAATGGGTACTTTTTGGCGGCTCCTGGGGATCGACTCTGGCGCTGGCCTATGCGCAGACGCACCCGGATCGTGTACATGCCCTGATCCTTCGAGGCATCTTTCTATGTCGGCCTGAGGACTTCCACTGGTTCTATCAGGATGGGGCGAGCCGTTTGTTCCCCGACTACTGGCAAGACTATCTCGCACCGATTCCTGAACAGGAGCGAGGCAACCTGATGCAGGCCTATTACAAGCGGCTCAGTTGCCCTGATGAAATTGCCCAGATGGGCGCTGCCAGAGCCTGGTCCTGTTGGGAGGGGCGTACGGCGACGCTTCGACCAAATCCTGATGTGGTCGAGCGATTTTCAGAGCACGCATTGTCCATTGCGCGCATAGAGTGCCACTACTTTGTCAACAATGCGTTTCTTGAGCCCAACCAATTGATCAGGGATATGCCCAAGATCGCCCATATTCCCGGTGTCATCGTTCATGGACGATATGACGTGGTCTGTCCGCTGGATAATGCCTGGGCCTTGCACAAGGCCTGGTCTAATAGTGAGCTGCAAATCGTGCGCGACGCTGGTCATGCCGGTGGCGAACCGGGCATCTGTGATGCCTTGGTACGTGCAACCGATGCCATGGCACGACAGTTGCTCGATGTTCCCCCGGAGGCTGAATGAAAGTCCTTATACAGCGCGTCACGCAGGCGCGTGTAGAGGTAGATAGTGAGATAGTCGGTGAGATCAACCAGGGGCTTCTGGCCTTGGTGGGCATAGAGCCGACTGACAATGAAGTAACTTGCGAAAAAATGCTGCACAAGGTTCTTAATTACCGGGTTTTTTCGGACGCGGAAGGGCGAATGAATCGCTCGCTTACGGATGCAGGAGGTGGGTTGCTACTGGTTTCGCAGTTTACGCTGGTGGCGGATACACAAAGTGGTTTGCGTCCGAGCTTCTCGACCGCAGCGCCACCTGCACAGGGCGCGGCGGTGTTCTCGCATCTGGTAGGACTTGCGCGTTACCGCCATGCCCATGTGGCAACAGGTCGTTTTGGGGCCGATATGCAAGTTTCACTGACCAATGATGGTCCGGTAACATTTTTATTATCTATTTGAGCAACAGACTCTTACAGGTTTTCTGGAAGTGTCTATGATTGCGCAGTTTGGAACGACCGACACGCTTTGAGCGGAATCATTCGCGATCTTGTCAGTCCGACGACTGCTTATCCGTGAATGGCCATGCGTCGTTCAACGATTCGTACGCTGATTAAGGGGGCTGCGTTGTATTTGAATACTAATTCCAAGCCAGGTAAGGCTAAGGCCATCGTGCTGAGTTTTACGGCCATCATGGCAATGTTTGGGGCCAAGGCCTGGGCGTTTAGCCTCGATGACGTATCAGTGCAGGCCAAAAGCCTTGCCGAACAAAAATTTGCTGCGCCCAAGAGCAATCTGCCTGCCGTTCTCCGTGACATGAAGTTCGCTGATTACCAGCAGATCCGTTTCCGCCAGGACAAGGCGCTCTGGTCTGGAGAGAAAACACCGTTCCAGCTGAACCTCTATCATCAGGGCATGCATTTCGACGTGCCAGTGAAGATCAATGAAGTTACGGCAACGGGTGTCAACGAGGTCAAGTACGATCCATCCTATTTCGATTTCGGCAATCTGCAGCTGGATCAGGCTGCCCTCAAGGATTTGGGATTTGCCGGTTTCCGCATAACCTATCCGCTGAACAAGCCCGACAAGCAGGATGAGTTTGTGACCATGTTGGGCGCCAGCTATTTCCGTGTAGTAGGCAAGGATCAAGTGTATGGCCTGTCTGCGCGTGGACTGGCGATCGATACCGCCCTGCCGTCCGGCGAAGAATTCCCTCGCTTCCGTGAGTTCTGGGTCGAGCACCCACAGCCGGACCGCCGTAACTTGGTGATTTACGCCTTGCTGGATTCTCCCCGTGCTACGGGTGCCTACAAGATGGTCGTTACCCCTGGTAGCGACAGCACAGTTGATGTGCAGGCGCGCGTTTACCTGCGCGATAATGTAGGCAAGCTGGGCATTGCGCCACTCACCAGCATGTACCTGTTCGGACCCAATCAGCCAAGCCCGCAGGTCAACTATCGTCCAGCCCTGCACGATTCCAATGGCCTGGCCATTCATGCGGGTAATGACGAGTGGATCTGGCGTCCGCTGAATAATCCCAAGCGTCTTTCCATCAGCACCTATACAGTCGAAAACCCCAAGGGCTTCGGTCTTCTACAGCGCGGCCGTGAGTTCAGCCGTTACGAAGATCTGGATGATCGTTACGATCTGCGGCCAAGCGGTTGGGTTGAAACCAAGGGTGACTGGGGCAAAGGCAAAGTCGAGCTGGTCGAGATACCGACACCAGACGAAACCAACGACAACATCGTTGCCTTCTGGACACCAGACACCATACCTCAGGCCGGTGAGCCGATTGATCTGAGCTATCGTCTGCATTTCACCATGGACGAGCCTGCTCTGCACTCGCCTGATGTGGCCTGGGTTCAGCAAACTCGCCTCTCGACCGGCGACGTCAAGCAGCCCAATCTGGTTCGCCAGGCAGATGGAAGCACCGCCTTCATCATTGACTTTGAAGGCCCGGTTCTCAAGAACCTGCCGGAAAGTGCACAGGTGGCCTCGCAGGTCAGCCTTAACGACAATGGTGATCTGATTGAAAACAATGTTCGTTATAACCCTGT
This sequence comes from Pseudomonas sp. WAC2, assembly GCF_030403525.1. NCBI lineage: Bacteria > Pseudomonadati > Pseudomonadota > Gammaproteobacteria > Pseudomonadales > Pseudomonadaceae > Pseudomonas > Pseudomonas sp. WAC2. The sequence continues at coordinate 692,521 of NZ_JAUEPD010000001.1, read as the reverse complement.
CACCAAAGGCTGGCGTTTGACGCTGCGTCTGAAGGTCAAGGACGCTACCAAGCCCGTAGAGATACGTGCTGCGTTGGCGGAAGGCGATAAGACGCTGACCGAAACCTGGAGCTATCAGTTGCCTGCCAATGAATAACCGTAAAGAAACAACACCCGTTCAGGACTACCTCGAGCGCTTGCCGCTCGGGGAGGCCGAGCGGCAGCAACTCGCGAGCGGTGTAGGCAGTACCGACGCTGAGGGCCTGGCTTCCCTGCATGGAAAGCTTGCGTCCACTGAGTCTGTTGGAAATGATCCTGCACTGAGTTCTGTAGAGGCACGCTTGAAAATGGGTTGGGGTGATTCCCTGTCCGAAGGTGACCTGCTTACCGTTGATGCTCAGGGGCGGACCAATATCCGTACCATGCCTGCCATCACGCGGTCCCAGATGTTGCCGGAGCCATGGCGTACCAATCCCGTAGTACGTATATGGCATCGTCTGCTGGGTCGCAAACAGGAGGCTCGTCAGGTACCTGATGAGGAGGCGGACGCACACGCTCACTGGCGCAAAGTAGGGGCTTTCCGTCGTTTCATCCTGCTGGTGCTCATGCTCCTTCAAACAGGTATCGCTACCTGGTACATGAAAGCTGTTCTGCCCTATCAAGGGTGGTCACTGGTCGATCTTGGAGAGGTCTGGGACCAAGGGCTTCTGGAGTCTGCCAGACAAGTGCTTCCCTATGTGTTGCAGACCAGTATTCTTCTGCTGTTTGCAACCTTATTCTGCTGGGTTTCTGCCGGTTTTTGGACGGCCCTGATGGGCTTCTGGCAGCTACTGACCGGACGGGATAAGTACAGTATTTCCGCCAGTACTGTCGGGGACGAAGTGATTGCGCCTGAGGCGCGTACCGCCATTGTCATGCCGATCGCCAACGAAGACGTCGCCCGGGTGTTTGCCGGTTTGCGTGCGACCTATGAGTCTGTAGCGGCGACCGGGCAGCTTGAGCATTTCGACTTCTTTATCCTGAGTGACAGTAACAATCCGGACAAATGTGTTGCCGAGCAGAAGTCCTGGCTTGAGCTCTGCCATGCGGTAAAAGGTTACGGCAAGATTTTCTATCGCCGTCGTCGCCGCCGTGTGAAGCGCAAGAGCGGTAATATCGATGACTTCTGCCGCCGTTGGGGCAGCCAGTACCGCTATATGGTCGTGCTGGATGCTGATAGCGTCATGAGCGGTGAATGTCTCACGGGCCTTGTGCGCCTGATGGAAGCTAATCCGCGAGCAGGTATCATCCAGTCCGCACCCAAAGCTTCAGGTATGGATACGCTCTATGCGCGTCTCCAGCAGTTTGCTACCCGGGTGTACGGGCCGCTCTTCACGGCGGGCCTGCATTTCTGGCAGCTGGGTGAATCCCACTATTGGGGACATAACGCAATCATTCGCGTGAAGCCGTTCATCGAGCATTGCGCATTGGCGCCTCTACCCGGTAAAGGCTCGTTTGCAGGTGCCATCCTTTCCCATGACTTCGTTGAGGCTGCATTGATGCGTCGTGCAGGGTGGGGAGTCTGGATTGCATACGACATGCCCGGTAGCTACGAAGAGCTTCCGCCTAACCTGCTGGATGAGCTCAAGCGTGACCGCCGTTGGTGCCATGGCAACCTGATGAATTTCCGGCTGTTCCTGGTAAAGGGTATGCACCCGGTACACCGGGCCGTATTCCTAACCGGTGTGATGTCTTATTTGTCGGCACCGCTCTGGTTCCTGTTCCTGGTACTATCCACTGCACTTCTAGCCGTACACAAGCTCATGGAGCCGCAGTACTTCCTGCAGCCAAGGCAGTTGTTCCCGGTCTGGCCACAGTGGCATCCCGAGCAGGCAATTGCCTTGTTCTCGACCACGTTGATTCTGTTGTTCCTGCCAAAGCTGCTCAGCGTCATCCTGATCTGGGCCAAGGGGGCAAAAGAATTCGGCGGCGGTTTCAAGTTGCTGTGTTCGATGCTCTTGGAGATGCTGTTCTCGGTTCTGCTGGCACCTGTACGCATGCTGTTCCATACGGTATTCGTGACTGCCGCCTTCTTGGGCTGGTCAGTGCAGTGGAACTCGCCTCAGCGTGACGATGACGCTACGCCTTGGAGCGAGGCCTTCAAGCGTCATGGCTCACAAATGCTGCTAGGTATTATCTGGACGGCTGGTGTAGCCTGGTTAGACCCACGTTTCCTCTGGTGGCTATCACCTATCGTGGTGTCACTAATGCTTTCCGCTCCGGTGTCAGTCATTTCAAGCCGTACCAATTACGGCATGGCGGCGCGTCGTTCCAGCTTCTTCCTGATTCCGGAAGAATACAATCCGCCCCGTGAGCTGATGGCGACCGACGAGTACTTGCAGCAGAACAACCAAACCGTTCTTCGTCATGGTTTCCTGCAGGCCGTAGTCGATCCGCTGATTAACGCACTGGCATGTGGAATGGCCAAGGCAAGACATGCCAAGGTTGTGCCTCAGGCCGAAGCACTACGTCAGCAGCGCTTAGAAAAAGTACTAGCAGACGGTCCCGAGAAGCACTCGGATGCACAGTGGGCTATCTTGAGCGATCCTGTTGGAATGTCGCGTCTGCATCTGCAGGTGTGGCAATCAGGTGAAGCACGTGATCGTTGGGTGGAGGCGTACCGACGCATTCTGCCCGTATCTGCATCTGCCGAAACAAGTGCGCTTCCGGACGCAGACAGTGCTTCACTTGCAGTGAATCCTGCTCGCTAAGGTTGAGAAGGCATATGAAAAGCCCCAGTCAGAATATGGCTGGGGCTTTTTTATTGGCGACAGATGTTAGAACAGGCGGGCCAGGAGCGCTGTAACGGCTGTTTCTACACGCAGGATACGTTCACCCAGTTGAACAGGGTCAAGCCCTGCCTCTTGCAGCTTATCCACCTCATAAGGGATCCAGCCGCCTTCCGGGCCGATTGCCAGCGTTACGGGGCCTTTTACTTCACGAGGGCAGGGTGGGTAATAACCAGGATGGCCAGTCAGCCCAATCGTCCCTTTTGCCAATGATGGAAGACGATCTTCGACAAAGGGCTTGAACCGTTTCTCTATGATGACTTCAGGTAAAACGGTATCTCGTGCTTGCTCCAAGCCAAGAATCAGCTGCTCTCGAATAGCGGATGGGTCAAGAAAGGGGGTTTGCCAAAAGCTCTTTTCAACCCGATAGCTGTTGATAAGAACCAACCGGGCTACACCCATCGAAGAGATGCCTTGCAATACTCGACGCAGCATCTTGGGTCGCGGCAGCGCCAAAATGAGTGTTATTGGCAGTTTAGGCGGGGCAGGTTGGTGCAGCTGGAGTTTGATGCGTGCTGAATCAGGCGTGAGGTCAAGAATTTCGCCTTCGCCCATCAAACCATTCAACATGCCGACCCTCAGTGAATCACCACGCTCAGCTTGGTGAATGTCTTTCAGGTGGGCAAAGCGCCGGTCTTTAAGGAGGACTTCATTGTCTCCGACGAAGTCCTCCTGTTCTAGCAGCAGCAGATTCACGAATGAGTCGCTGGTGGCTGATCCTCGTGCGAGGTCTTTTCTTCGTGTGGCTCACGTTTTCGAACGAAGCGTCCAAACAGGAGGCCAATTTCAAACAGGAGCCACATGGGAATCGCCAGCATGGTCTGGGAAAGCACATCCGGTGGCGTCAGGATCATACCTACTACGAAGCATCCGATAATGACGTACGGACGTATCTTCTTGAGGTAGGCCACATCGACGATACCGATCCAGATCAGCAGAACGGTTGCGACAGGGATTTCAAAGGCAGCGCCAAATGCAAAGAATAGCGTCAGGATGAAATCCAAGTAGCTGTTCAGGTCCGGCATCATCATGGCGCCTTCCGGCGTGATGCTTGAGAAAAAGTGGAAAATCAGCGGGAAGACCAGGAAATAGGCAAACGCCATTCCAGCGTAAAACAGCAAAATACTTGAAATCAGCAAGGGAAGCGCGACGCGCTTTTCATGCTTGTAAAGACCTGGCGCAATGAATCCCCAGACTTGATAAAGGATGACGGGCATGGCCAGAAACAGGGAAACAATAAGCGTCAACTTGAAGGGCGCAAGGAACGGCGACGTGACGTCTGTCGAGATCATCGTAGCGCCTTCTGGCAGAAACCTGCGGATAGGTTCCGACGCGAAAGCGTAGATCTTCTGGGCGAAGTAGAACAGACAGGCGAAAATCAGGAACGTCGCCAGCACACAGCGCAGCAAGCGTGACCGCAGTTCAGTCAGGTGAGAGACCAGAGGCATTTCCTGGTCTTCATATTCAGGTTTTTTTTCGCTCATGGGGCTCGCGGTGGAGAAGGCTGATCCTTTGACTCGCTGGGGGGCGGAGTCACGTTACTGGGCGGAGCCGATTTGACGACAGGTAAGTCATCCTTGACGACAGATGAGTCATCGCTGGGCGGCGTAGGTGTTTCAGTCGACGGTGCTGGATTACCTGTCTCTTGCCGGGCCTTGTCGCGTTGCTCCCAGGACAAGAGATTCTCAGTGTGAAGCTGGCGCCGTATTTCGTCGGCACCAATTTCACGTTCTACCTCTTGCCGTATGTTATTGAAGCTACGCTTGAGACGACCGATCCACAGGCCTGCAGTGCGTGCAGCGCCTGGCAGGCGCTCTGGGCCTAAAACCAGCAAGGCGACCAGGCTTATCAGGGCTAACTCACTGAAGCTGATGCCAAACATAATAGGTACTCAATCCTTACGGACGGGCTCTTCAACCTTGTGGTGTTGAGCGTCAATCGTATGGGGCTGATTGAGTGGAGGCTTCTGCTGATCTTGCGCAGGCTTCTCCTCTTCTTCCGTATTCATCGCCTTACGGAAGCCCTTGATCGACTCGCCTACATCGGTGCCTAGGGTTTTAAGGCGTTTGGTACCAAATACCAGTACCACAACGATCAGGATGACGATCCAGTGTTTCCAGTCAAAAATACCCATAACATTACCTCATCAAGAATCAGGATTCGGATCGAGCAGCTTTTTCAGCGTGTCCAGATAGCCCAAAGCGGCGATCCAATTCATCAAGCACTGCCTGCGGATGTTGGCCTAGCGCAGCCAGCATGACCATACTATGAAACCAGAGGTCTGCCGTTTCATAGATAAGGTCCGTCGAGTCTCCATTGCTGGCCGCATCTTTGGCCGCCAGGATGGTTTCTATGGATTCTTCTCCTACCTTTTCAAGGATCTTGTTCAGCCCCTTGTGGTAGAGGCTGGCGACATAGGAGCTTTCAGGCGCTGCGCCCTTGCGGGATTCAAGCACCTCTGCAATTTTGTTTAGCGTATCACTCATGGCTATGACCTGGCGTGTATATCGCGTCGGGATCTTTCAAAACTGGATCAATCGTTTTCCAGGCTCCCTCTTCAAACCGACGATAAAAACAACTTTCACGTCCTGTGTGACAGGCAATACCACCTAACTGCTCAACTATGAGGATGACGACATCAGCATCGCAGTCCAGACGCAGCTCATGCAGCTTCTGTACATGACCCGAGTCCTCCCCCTTACGCCATAGCTTACGCCTTGAACGTGACCAATAGATGGCACGATTCTCAGCTACAGTCAAAGCGAGGGATTCACGGTTCATCCAGGCCATCATCAAGACGCGCCCGCTCTGATAATCCTGAGCGATTGCCGGTACGAGTCCGTCACTGTTCCAGTTGATTTCTTCAAGCCAGTCTTTCATGGTCTACCCGGCAAATTACACACATTATTAGTCTGACAGCGCTGGTACGACCTGCCTAGCCACGAATGACCAGATAGATGCCTGTTACCAGCATGATCCAGGCGGGCCAGCCTTCAGGCGTGGACTGAAATCCAGTCTGGAAGGCACCGCCAATCAGCAGGACTCCAAATAGCCGGGGCAACCAGGCGTTGTCTCGTCTTCCCCACGGGTTGGGTGGATCATTGCGGTGGGGTTGGGTGATGCGCTCCAGTGTGTCACGGGTCATCTGGGCCAGATGCGGGATCTGCTCGATCTGCTGCTGGATATTGCGTAGTACTTGGGTAGGTCCCATGCGCTGGCGCATCCAGCGCTCAAGATAGGGTTTGGCTGTCGCCCACAGGTCCAGGTCAGGATAAAGCTGGCGTCCAAGCCCTTCAATATTCAGAAGCGTTTTTTGAAGCAGTACCAGCTGAGGCTGAATCTCCATGTTGAACCGGCGTGCCACTTGAAACAGACGCAGTAGCAATTGGCCAAACGAAATATCTTTCAGTGGTTTTTCAAAAATCGGCTCGCACACGGTTCGAATCGCTGCTTCGAACTCGTTGACCTGCGTAGTTGCCGGCACCCAGCCTGAATCGATATGGAGCTGGGCTACCTTGCGGTAGTCGCGCTGAAAGAACGCCATCAGGTTTCTGGCCAGATAATTCTGATCCTCGGGTGTAAGGCTCCCGATGATGCCGCAGTCTACCGCGATGTATTTCGGATCCCAGGGGTGCGCCGTACTGACAAAGATGTTGCCAGGATGCATGTCCGCGTGGAAAAAGCTGTCGCGAAACACCTGGGTAAAAAAGATCTCGACCCCTCGCTCGGCCAGGAGCTTGAAATCTGTGCCTTGGTCTCGGAGGGCATTCAGGTCGGTCACAGGAATGCCATAGATGCGCTCCATGACCAGTACCCGAGGGCGACACCAGTCCCAGTAAACCTGCGGAACGTAAAGCAGAGAAGAGTCTTCGAAGTTTCTTCTGAGCTGACTGGAGTTGGCTGCTTCGCGTAAGAGATCGAGCTCATCGTAGATGGTCTTCTCATAATCCGTGACGACTTCGACGGGGTGCAGACGGCGCGCTTCGGCCGAAACGCGTTCTGCCATACGTGCCAGCAGAAACAGCCAGGCTAGGTCTTGAGAAATGACAGGCTTCAGGCCTGGTCGCACGACCTTGACGACTACCTCTTCACCTGTTCGGAGCTGTGCTGCATGTACCTGCGCGACGGAAGCGGAGGCCAGCGGCGTAATATCGAAGCGGCTGAAAACCTGGGCAATGGGCGCGCCCAGTTGAGACTCGATCAGCGCAATGGCTTTCTCCCCAGGAAAGGGAGGAACCTTGTCCTGGAGAAACATAAGCTCATTGGCCACGTCTTCCGGCAAAAGATCGCGGCGCGTAGAAAGAATCTGGCCAAACTTGATAAAAACAGGGCCCAGACCTTCTAGCGCAAGGCGCAACCGAGCACCTCGGGACAGCGACTTGCGAGGGCGAGGCAACCAACGCCATGGCAGAAAGTAACCTGTCAGGCGTAAATACCAGGGCAGTGGAAGCGCATAAACCAGATCATCCAGGCGGTAGCGAACAACAACCAGGAAAATACGCAGTAGGCGTCGAAGGGCAGCAAACAGCTTCATTGGTTATTTATGTCTGCGTTGAGCAAGGCGGGCGATACGCGCCTCGAGACGATCTACAGTTAGACGCAAGGCATCGATTTCCGCAAAGCGAGCATCACCTTCCCGACGTCCAACCAGCGTGCGACTTTCTTCAGCTAGCCAGTCAGACAGGCTTTGACGCAAACTCTCGTGACTTTGATCCGTCCACCCGCGCCCTTTTCGGACGAATTGTCCAAGCAGTGCAGCTGGCACTGGACCCAGCCAGCGAGAGAGTTCGTATTCCCAGTCCAGCTCCAGGCTCTGCAGGATATCGGATAGCTCTATCAGTGCTGCACTATCCCCCTCAAGCGTTACATCGGTGCTGTGCAAGATCGCTGTTTTGTTCTGACTCAAGGCCAGCTGAGCCAATCGAGACGCAGGTGCTTTCAGCGTGCAGTCGACTTCTGCTTCATGGTGGGCGGCAAAATGCAGACCATCATAGGCCGGAAGGATGAACAGGGTGAAACGTGGAGCCGCACAATCTATGGCAATGACCTTGCCTTGCAGGCGTGCAAGACGGCGGCCCGCCACAGCGTCCATTGCCAGTATGGGATTCAGGCCGCGCTCCAGCGCAGCCAGTACGGCCTGGGTCAGTAGGATCATCAGGGTTTTATGCCACGGTGCAAGGCAACAATGCCACCTGTCATATTGTGGTAGGTCACGCGCTCAAATCCAGCGGTTTCCATCATGGCTTTAAGCGTGTCCTGATCAGGATGCATGCGAATCGACTCCGCCAAGTAACGGTAACTGGCCGAATCATTGGCGATCAGCTTGCCCATGAACGGCAGAAGGCTGAAGGAGTAAGCATCATAGGCCTTGGACAGGAGCTGGCTGGTCGGCTTGGAGAACTCCAGTACCAGAAGACGCCCGCCCGGCTTGAGTACGCGTAGCATGGATGCGATAGCGGCTTCCTTGTGGGTCACGTTACGCAATCCAAAGGCGATGGTCACACAATCAAAGTGATTGCTTGGGAAGGGCAGCTTTTCAGCGTCTGCCTGTACGAAGCTGACATTGTTGGCAATACCTTCGTCCATCAGGCGATCACGACCGACCTTTAGCATCGAGTCGTTGATATCTGCCAGCACGACCTCACCACGTGGGCCCACCAGGCGGGAAAACTGTTTAGTCAGGTCGCCTGTGCCGCCAGCAATATCCAGCACGCGGTTACCACTTCGAACCCCGGACAGTTCGATCGTGAAACGTTTCCACAAGCGATGAACGCCTGCAGACATCAAGTCATTCATCACGTCATATTTGGCTGCAACCGAGTGGAACACTTCGGCCACTTTTTGAGCTTTCTGACTTTCCGGCACACTCTGGTAGCCGAAATGAGTGACGGGATCGGCCTCCGGGCCCTTGCGCTGATCGCTCATGACGCTTCACCTGCATTTGAATAAGCGACCATTCTAGCAGTGCTGATGCGCTGAGATGTCCATTCTTGCCGGATAAAGTCATTAGAAAATAGGTATTCCATGAGATGGGTCATCCTGACTTGGTAGTTCTCGTGCTTTTCGTGCATGACAGCCCCCGCTATAGTCGCAGGCGAATTCGCTGGAGTACTTCCTATGTCCCAAATCAGTGTCGAACGTTCCCATTCACTAGGTCTTGAAACTGCGCGTGCCAAGGCGGGGGCGCTGGCCGAAAAGCTAACGCGTGATTACGGTGTGGAGTGCCGTTGGGAGGGTGATACGCTGCAATTTTCCCGTACAGGTGTTGATGGGCGTATCGAGGTAGGCGAAGACAAGGTGCGTGTCGACGCAACCTTGGGGTTCTTCTTCTCGGCCCTGAGCTCACAGATTGAGCATGAAATCGAGAAGAAGCTGGATAAAGCGCTACAGGCTTGAGCGTTATAGCATCAGTTTGACGACGGATACATCCGGATCTCTGGACTTGCCTTCCCGGGCCAGTGCAAACAGGTACTCGGCCCACATCTGCTCCTGATTGCGGCCGAGTTCATACAGGTATTCCCAAGTGAACAAGCCACTGTCGTGACCGTCATCGAACGTAATTTTCAATGCGTACTGACCGGCTGCCTCGATTTGGCTGATGCCTACGTTCTTCTTGCCAAATTGCAGGACGGGGTTGCCGTGACCCTGTACTTCTGCAGAAGGCGAGTGAACGCGCAAAAATTCAGCAGGCAGCGTAAAGGACTCGGTATCGTATTGAACGGTGAGGGTTTTGGATGCTTTGTGCAGCTGGATGGCCGTGGGCAAACGCATGGCAATAGGTCTCGCTGATAAGCTCGCAGCCTTGAGGCTGCGAGCGATAGGTTGTCGACGTCCTTACAGAATATAGCGCGACAGATCCTCGTCCTGTGCCAACTCGCCCAGGTGGCCGTTGACATAGGCAGCATCGATCCGAATAGGCTCGCCATTCTGCTGGCCTGCCAGATCAGCAGCGCTGAACGAGACTTCCTCCAGCAGTCGCTCCAGTAGCGTATGCAGGCGGCGCGCACCAATATTTTCCGTCTTCTCGTTGACCTGCCAGGCAATTTCCGCAATGCGGCTGATCCCTTCAGGCGTGAACTCAACACCCAGGCCTTCAGTCTTGAGCAGCTCACGGTATTGCTCTGTCAGTGAAGCGTGCGGTTCAGTGAGAATGCGCTCGAAGTCCTGAGGTGTTAGGGCCTTGAGTTCTACACGGATTGGCAGACGTCCCTGAAGCTCAGGTACCAGATCGCTGGGCTTGGACAAGTGGAACGCGCCCGAGGCGATAAACAGGATGTGGTCGGTTTTGACCATACCCAGCTTGGTATTTACCGTGCAACCTTCGATCAGTGGCAGCAGATCGCGCTGTACGCCCTCGCGGGATACGTCAGCGCCACTGGTGTTGCCACGCTTGGCAACCTTGTCGATCTCGTCGATGAAGACGATACCGTTCTGCTCGACCGCTTCCAGAGCACGTGCCTTAAGCTCTTCCTCGTTGACCAGACGAGCAGCTTCCTCGTCACGGATCAGCTTGAAGGCTTCTTTAACCTTGAGCTTGCGAGCCTTCATCTTGCCTTTGTTCAGGCCGGAGAAGAGGTTTTGCAACTGGCTGGTCATTTCCTCCATGCCGGGCGGAGTCATGATCTCGATACCTGCTGGCGCTTCAGCCACTTCGATATCAATCTCCTTGTCATCCAGCTGGCCTTCACGCAGGCGCTTGCGGAAGAGTTGACGCGTGTTGGAGTCTTCGCTGCGAGTCGGTTCTTCACTGAAACCTACTGCACGTGCAGGCGGTAGCAGTGCGTCAAGAATCCGCTCTTCGGCAGCATCTTCTGCACGATGACGGACTTTGACGATTTCCTGCTCACGCAGCATTTTAACGGCAGCATCAGCCAGATCGCGGATGATGGACTCAACGTCACGACCTACATAGCCCACTTCAGTGAACTTGGTGGCTTCTACCTTCAGGAAGGGTGCATTCGCCAGTTTGGCCAGTCGACGGGCGATCTCGGTTTTACCTACACCTGTCGGGCCAATCATCAGAATGTTCTTGGGTGTGACCTCAGCGCGCAGCTCCACTGGAAGCTGCATGCGACGCCAGCGATTACGCAGAGCGATGGCTACGGCGCGCTTTGCATCATCCTGGCCAATGATATGGCGATTAAGTTCGTGAACGATTTCACGTGGAGTCATAGACATGTCGTTATTCCGGCCGGACTCAGGAAGCGTCCAGCTCCTCAATAGTCAGGTTACGGTTAGTGAAGACACAAATGTCTCCCGCAATATTCAGTGCAGTTTCGGCAATCTCGCGCGCACTCAATTCAGTGTGTGTGAGCAGGGCGCGAGCGGCAGCTTGTGCATAAGGGCCGCCAGAGCCCATGGCAATCAGACCTTCTTCGGGCTCAACGACGTCCCCATTGCCAGTAATGATCAATGAGGCATCTTTGTTAGCTACTGCAAGCATAGCTTCCAGCCGGCGAAGTGCGCGATCGGTACGCCAGTCTTTGGCCAGTTCTACTGCGGCACGGACCAGATGGCCCTGATGTTTGTCGAGTTGCTGCTCGAAGCGTTCGAACAGAGTGAACGCATCCGCGGTGCCGCCGGCGAAACCTGCCAGCACCTGGCCGTGGTAAAGGCGACGGACTTTACGTGCGTTACCCTTCATGACGGTATTACCCAGGGATACCTGGCCATCGCCGCCAATGACGACTTTGCCGTTGCGACGCACTGAAACGATAGTGGTCAAGGGTGTTCTCCTGCTATGCCTTAAGCGATTGCCGGAGATATGGGGACGGCCTTCCAAGGCTTCAAGCCTTTTCCAGCCGTCATGTGTTATCGGCCCTGGCGTTGCTGAAGCAGCAGGTTCTTGAAACCGTTGCTGGCCAGCTGGCTCTGGGCTTGGGTCAGTTGGTTGCGATCTCTGAAGGGACCGACCAGGACACGATACCATGTGTCATCCTTGACCTTGCCTGACTCTACCCGCACATCCTGACCGATCAGGATGATCTGTGCTCGCACCCGATCAGCGTCAGCCTGTGTTCTAAACGAGCCTGCCTGGAGGAAGAACAGCGTCACGGGTGGCTGTGCTGCTGTCTTGGGCTGTTGAGCAGGTGGCTGCGCAGCAGCCTGGGCAGGTGTCTGAGGTTGCTGTGGCGAGCCAGCAGGCAGCTGAGCTGTCGTCGCAGGCGGCGTTTCAGGCTTGGGAGTAGGGGTTGGACTCGTCTGCGGCACGGCGTCCGGAGGCACGATTACTTCGGACTCCGGTAGCAGTGTGTAGAAGTCATACTTGGGCTTGACCGGGGTTGGCGTAGTAGGAGCCTCCTGTTTGGTCTTGGACGCAACTTGTGCCTCCTCACCCTTGGAGCGACGAACGGCATCGTTGCCCGGCTCAAGCTTCATCAGAAAGACCACGAAGCCACCAATGGCAAGACCTGAAGCCAGCCATACCCAACCGGGAATAGGCTGCTTCTTGGCGGCTGGCTGATTTCGGCTTGCGCCTCGTTTAGGTGCTGCTTTCTTTGCCATATACGTCCGTTTACATACGTTCCAGTGTATTCAGGCCTAGCAGTTCGAGACCTTGTTTAAGGGTGCGCCCGGTCAAGGCGGCCAGGCGTAGGCGGCTTTGCCGTTGAGCAGGATCTTCTGCGCTGAGAATGGGGCAGTTTTCGTAAAAGCTGGAGAAGAGACCGGCAATGTCGTAGAGATAGGCGCATAGAAGATGCGGCACCCCTTTCTCCGCTACCGAATTCAGGGTTTCGCCAAACTGGGCCAGACGAGCACCCAGATCTTGCTCCTGAGGAGCTTCCAGGCGAATCTGGCCTTCGACCTCATCGTATCCCTGGCCAAGCTTGCGAAAGATACTGGCGACGCGGGTATAGGCGTAGAGCAGATAGGGTGCCGTATTGCCTTCAAAGCTGAGCATCAGCTCGAAATTGAAGCTGTAGTCACTTGTTCTGTGCTTGGACAGATCTGCGTATTTGACGGCGCCGATACCCACTGCGCGAGCAATTTCACGCAGCTCGGTTTCTTCCAGGGAGGGGTTTTTTTCCTTGACTAAGGTGTAGGCGCGCTCTTCTGCCTCATCAAGCAGGTCGATCAGCTTGACCGTGCCGCCGTCGCGCGTCTTGAAAGGGCGGCCATCTGCACCATTCATGGTCCCGAACCCCATATGTTCAAGACTCATGGATGGGGCAACGAAACCAGCCAGATGAGCAACTTCAAAGGCCATCTGGAAGTGCAATGCTTGGCGCTGGTCGACAAAGTAAAGGACTCGATCGGCATTCAGAACCTGGCTACGGTAGCGCATGGCTGCCAGATCGGTCGTGGCGTACAGGTAGCCGCCTCCTGCCTTCTGCACGATCACCGGAAGTGGATTGCCTTCCGCATTCTTGAACTCTTCAAGGAAAACGCAGCGGGCGCCATCGCTTTCGGTAAGCAGGCCCTTGGCATCGAGTTCGGTCACGATACCAGGTAGCTCGCTGTTGTAGGCGCTCTCTCCTTTTACGTCCGCAGGCGTGAGTTTGACGTTCAGGCGGTCATAGACCTTCTGGCAGTGACTCAGGGAGATCTCATTGAAGCGGTGCCATAGTTTCAGGCAGGCTTCATCGCCCGCTTGCAGCTTGACGACCAGCTCGCGAGCGCGATCGGCAAATTCAGGAGACTCATCGAAGCGCTTCTTAGCGGCTCGATAAAATGTTTCCAGGTCGGAAAGCTCGCTTTCAGCTGCCGCAGGCTGTTCTTCAAGATAGGCGAGAAGCATGCCGAACTGGGTTCCCCAGTCGCCGACATGATTTTGCCGGATAACATCATCCCCTAGAAATTCGAGTACACGTGCAACGGCGTCACCAATGATGGTGGAGCGCAGGTGACCCACATGCATTTCCTTGGCCAGGTTGGGAGAGGAGAGGTCTACAACAACCCGCTGTTTGGGCGCGGACTTCTGAATGGCCAGATGCGTATCAGCCAGCGCAGCATCCAGGCGCTGGGCCAGTTGTTCGTGATTCTGGAAGAAGTTCAAAAAACCTGGGCCCGCAATTTGCACCTGGCTGACGCTCGAGTCGGCAGGCAGGGCTGCAATCAGTTTTTCTGCAAGGTCACGGGGCTTCATGCCGGCAGGTTTTGCCAGCATCATAGCGATATTGCTCGCAAAGTCGCCGTGACTTTTGTCCTTGGTATTTTCGACCTGGATGGTCGGCGTCAGACCATCTGGCAAGATGCCTTCGGCAGTAAGGCGCTCCAAGGCGTTCTGAATAAGCTGTCGAATAGTGTCTTTCATGATCGTCTGGCCTTTGGCTCGCGCCTGGGCGCGTAATGAAAACCCTGCATTATCCGCAGGCTAGGATCACTTGCCAACGTGTAGACGTCATTGAGGCCTGCGGAGCCCGAAATTAAGGTGAAAAAAGTCCTAATAAAGATCTATGGGATCAACATCCAGTGACCAACGTACCTGCCTTCCCGCTGGCAGACTTTCCAGGCGTAACACCCAGCTGGTCAGTAACCGGTGAAGCGGGGCTCGGAGTGATGCTTGTAATAATAGCTGTGCACGAAAGCGGCCCGCCCGACGTTCCATGGGCGCGGGGACAGGGCCGAGAAGCTCAATATGGGGCAAGTCCAGCTCTGCTGCCAGCTGATCGGCTTCAGCATAGGCCAGCTCCAGGAATTCTTCTGCCTGTCCAGGCTTGTAAGCTTCGGCACGTAACAGCGCCAGGTGAGTAAACGGGGGAAGGCCAGCTGCACGACGCTCTGCCAGGGCTTGCTGGGCGAAGGCGACGTACCCTTGCTCGGTTAGCTGTACCAGCAAGGGATGATCCGCCAGATGAGTCTGAATCAACACTTGGCCCTGTACTTCTGCACGGCCTGAGCGACCGGCTACCTGAATCACTTGTTGAGCCATGCGCTCGCTGGCACGAAAATCTGCTGAAAACAGGCCCCCATCGGCATCCAGGATGGCTACCAGCGTGACGCGGGGGAAATGATGCCCCTTGGCCAGCATTTGTGTTCCTACCAGGATGCAGGGCTCGCCGCGCTGAATGATAGAGAAGATATTGGCCATGGCATCCTTGCGCATGGTGCTATCCCGATCGATACGCAACACTGGAAATTGCGGGAAGAGAATCCGAAGCCGCTCTTCCGCACGCTCCGTACCAGCACCCAATGGGCGTAGATCTAGCTTGCCGCAGGCAGGGCAGTGTTGTGACGGGCGTTGACGATGATCGCAGTGGTGACAACGTAGCTCGCCTGACCGCTGGTGAATGGTCATACGCGCATCGCAGCGTGGACACTGGGCGATCCAGCCGCAGTCATGGCACAGCAGCGTAGGCGCAAAGCCTCGGCGATTTAAAAAGACCAGAACCTGTTGGCCCTTGCTCAGCGTGTCGCCAATCGCTTGCGCCAATGGCTGTGAGAGACCTGAATCAAGAGGGCGGCTCCTGACATCCAGGCGCTGAAACTTCGGGGTAGTAGCACTGCCGGCACGCTGAGTGAGGCGAAGCAGGCCATAGCGACCGATTTCAGCGTTATGAAGACTTTCCAGGGAGGGAGTAGCGGAGCCTAGAAGCAGCGGGACTCTTTCAAGCCGAGCCCTGACGACAGCCAGGTCGCGGGCATGGTAGCGCAAGCCTTCCTGCTGTTTATAAGACGCATCGTGCTCTTCATCGACAATGATAAGGCCTGGGTTTTTCAGCGGAGTGAAAAGTGCGGAGCGTGTACCTATGACGATATCGACATCGCCGTCGCGTGCAGCCAACCAGGCGTCCGTGCGCTCCCGGTCGGTAAGCGCCGAGTGGATCAGCACGATACGGGCATTGAAGCGTTTCTCGAAGCGGGACAGTGTTTGTGGTCCCAGGTTGATTTCCGGGATCAGGACCAAGGCCTGCCGTCCTGTTTCGAGTGTCCGGCGTATGAGCTGAAGATAAACCTCGGTTTTGCCGCTTCCCGTCACACCATCCAATAAAAAGCAGTGAAAGCTACCAAGTCTCGCTTTGACCGCTTCGTAGGCAATACGCTGCTCGTGGTTGAATGGGAGTTCTGCTTGTGCCAGCCAGGCGCCGTGATGTTTGGCTGGCATGATTTGGCGGGACTCGACATCGACCAGTCCCTTTGCCTGCAAGGTATCGAGTGCGTCTTTGGCAAGGCCGAGCTGGCTAAGCAATTCATGGGCAACGCCATGTGGGTGCTGTTTGACGACTTTCAAGGCTTCGCGCTGGCGTGGCGCTCGTACGAGACGTGGGTCCGATACATCAGCTTCAGGCCTGGCTATCCAGAACCGTTGGACCCGCCGCTCGGCAGGGTCGCCCTGTCGCAGGAGTCCTGGCAGGGCACACGTAAAGGTATCGCCCAGGCTGTGCTGGTAATACTGGGCTGTCCACTTGCAAAGCTCGATCAGGCTGGCCGGCATTGGGGGGGTGGTATCCAACAGCGCAATGGCGGGCTTTAGTTTATCTCGCGGAACATCGGTCTCGGACACGATCTGCACCAGAATGCCCACGATCTCCCTGCGCCCAAAGGGTACGCGTAGCCGAACACCTGGGATCAGTTCCGAGGCGTCGACGCCGGCTGGCGCTCGGTAGTCGAATAGCCGGCGTAAAGGAGAGGGCAGCGCAAGGCGCAGCAGGACTTCAGACACGTCTGGACTCGGAGGCAAAAAGAGGCAGATATTAGCAGACCATTGGTAGACGTAACGGCTTGCATCGTCGTAAGCCTCTGTTATGATGCGCGGCCTATTATCCGTGCGGTATTCGGCAATGACGCCGGGTGGCGGCACGGCACGAACTCGAGGATTTCGTAATGAAAGCCGATATTCATCCTACGTATACTAATATCGAAGCAAGCTGCAGCTGTGGCAATGTCATCAAGACGCGCTCCACACTGGCTAAGAACATCAACCTGGACGTGTGCTCTGAATGCCACCCGTTCTATACAGGTAAGCAGAAGGTGCTGGATGCAGGTGGTCGTATCGATCGCTTCAAACAGCGCTTCGGTGTTTTCGGTACTGCTCAGAAGTAATACGTTTGATCGCTCATGTCGTACCTGAGCGATCGACCAAAAGGCGTCCATATGGACGCCTTTTTTATTGCCTTGCAAAAGACGAATTGTATCGTCAAGGTCGGCTGTGACATTGGGGCAGGTGTCAAATCCGCATTGATGACGCATAATCAGTTCACGAGCTTGGCTCACCCATCCCGTAGCCGCTCTGCAACCTCACACAATGAGAACATGTACGCGATAGGGCATTGTCGCAGTCAGGTTTGAAATGCTGGCTGTTACCCTTGCAATGCGCTGCTGGCAGAACAAACCGTTCACGCCTGTTATCGATGTTCCGATCTACCTGAGCCTGTCTTGCAAGGCACGTTTTAGCCTCAAGGCGGTTCGTCTCGTTACATGTGGATGAAGGCTACACAGGATTGGCCTAAAGTCGTATACAACAGCTATTGACTATTAGGGCCATTGCTTGTGGGGCGTAATCTTCTTGCGTATCCTCCATCCACTTTTGACCCAACACGCCATAGCGGATACTTATAATGTCTGACTTGAAAACAGCCGCTCTCGAATACCATGCTCAACCCCGTCCAGGTAAGTTGAGCGTTGAACTGACCAAGCCTACCGCTACCGCTCGTGATCTATCTCTGGCTTACAGCCCGGGTGTAGCAGAGCCTGTTCGCGAAATCGCTCGTGATGCCGAGCTCGCCTACCAGTACACCGGTAAAGGTAACCTGGTTGCTGTGATCTCTGACGGTACAGCCATCCTTGGTCTGGGTAATCTGGGACCATTGGCGTCAAAGCCGGTTATGGAAGGCAAGGGTGTCCTGTTCAAGCGCTTTGCCGGTATCGACGTGTTCGATATCGAAGTCGATGCCGAAAGTCCACAGGCGTTCATTGATACCGTAAAGCGTATTTCCATTACCTTTGGCGGTATAAACCTGGAAGACATCAAAGCGCCTGAGTGCTTCGAGATCGAAAAGGCTCTGATCGACCAGTGCAATATTCCGGTTTTTCATGATGATCAGCACGGTACGGCTATCGTGACCGCGGCCGGCATGCTGAACGCGTTGGAGATTGCTGGCAAGAATCTAGAAGATGCCAAGATCGTTTGTCTGGGGGCAGGTGCGGCAGCCATTTCCTGCATGAAGCTGCTAATTAGCATGGGAGCCAAGGTCGAAAATATTTTCATGCTGGATCGTCAGGGTGTGATCCATTCTGGTCGTACCGATCTCAACCAGTACAAGGCTATCTTTGCGACCGAGACTGACAAGCGTACCTTATCTGACGCGCTGGATGGCGCTGATGTCTTCGTTGGTCTGTCTGGTGCGAACCTACTGAGCGCTGAGGATTTGCAGCGCATGGCGCCGAATCCCATCGTATTCGCCTGCTCTAACCCAGATCCGGAGATCAAGCCGGAATTGGCTCATGAAACCCGTTCAGATGTCATTATGGCCACTGGCCGTTCCGACTATCCGAACCAGGTGAACAACGTGTTGGGTTTCCCCTTCATTTTCCGAGGCGCACTGGATGTGCGGGCTACGGTTATCAATGAAGAAATGAAGATTGCAGCGGCTCATGCGCTACGGGATCTTGCCAAGCTTCCAGTGCCGAAGGAGGTATGTGAGGCCTATGGTGTTGATGAGTTGAGCTTTGGCCGTGGATATATCATTCCAAAGCCCATGGATCCTCGTCTGATCACAGTGGTCTCCGATGCAGTCGCCAAAGCGGCTATTGAGTCGGGCGTAGCGACCCGTGCATACCCGGCACACTATCCGCTCAAGTCGGTTAGTGACGTTTTTAGTCACTAATCAGGACAATAAAAAACCCCGCCTAGGCGGGGTTTTTTATTGTCCTTAGAACAGGTCCATTGGGGCGGACTCATCGGACGGAAGTGGCGTGCCAGGCGAGCTGCCTGGGCCTAGCTCATCCATGGGCGGCGGTGTGTCTTCATTCTTGAACAGCTCGAAGTACGCGTCAGGGGTACCAGGCGGAGCCGCTCGGCCACTGACAGGATCAATGCGCAGGGTGGCAATTCCCGGTGGTTCCGCTGGCAGGTGGTCGGGTTTGCCTTCCAAAGCACTGCCCATGTACTGCATCCAGATGGGAAGTGCCACATTACCGCCAAACTCATGACGACCCAGGGTGTCGGGCTGATCAAAACCTACCCATACCGTAGTAACGTAATCAGCGTTATATCCTGAGAACCACGTGTCTTTTGAGTCGTTTGTCGTTCCGGTTTTACCTGCTAAATCCCCGCGCTTCAGTTCAAGCGCTCGACGACCCGTGCCGCGCTTGATCACATCCTGCAGCATGCTGGTCATGATATAGGCGTTACGCGGATCAATGATTTGCGGTGCAATGGCGGGTGTCTGGCTCATTGTGCCGTTAGCATTGGTTACGCTGGCAGGTGTTACCTGAACATTCTCCGGGGCAGCTGCCGCAGTATTCGCGTTCTGCGGAACACGTGGCGGATTAGCCTGATAAAGCAGTTGTCCGTCGCGACTCTCAACCTTCGAGATAATGTAAGAGTTGACCTTGTAGCCGCCGTTTGCAAAAGCTGTCCAGCCATTGGCAATTTCCATTGGCGTAAGGCCGGGTGTACCCAACGCCAGTGAAAGGTTGCGTGGCAGAAGATCCTTTTCAAAGCCGAAGCGGGTCACATAGTTAATCGCATAATCGATACCAATGGCCTGCAGAAGGCGAATGGAGACCAGGTTGCGCGAGCGATACAGTGCCTCGCGCAGGCGGATAGGGCCCAAGAAGGTGTTCGTATCGTTCTTGGGACGCCACGCCTCGTCCATGCTGCTGTCCATAAACACGATAGGCGCGTCATTAACGAGCGAGGCTGCGGTATAGCCTTTATCCAGGGCAGCACTGTAAATGAACGGTTTGAAGCTCGAGCCCGGCTGGCGGCGGGCCTGAATGGCGCGATTGTAATTACTCTGCTCGAACGAGAATCCGCCAACCAAGGCCTGAATGGCACCGTCTTGTGGATCAAGCGATACCAGCGCGCTTTGGGCCTTGGGGACCTGAACAAACCGTAAGCTGCCATCTTCTTGACGCAAAATACGGATGAGATCACCTACTTTGACGACATCACTGGGCGTATTCGGCTTGGGTCCCATGCTATTGGCGCTGATATAAGGGCGAGCCCATTTCATGGTTTCCCAAGCGATAGCTTCTTCTTTGTCGTTTGCTGTCAGAACCAATATGCCGCTCTTTTCGGTCTGGGTGACGATGGCTGGCTCCAACCCTCCAACAGTACGATGGGATTGCAGCAGGCTTAACCATTCACTGCGCGACTTGTTCGGATAATGCGCTTCAGCTCCACGATAGCCGTGGCGCTGGTCATAGTCGATCAAGCCGTTGCGCACGGCGGCATTGGCAACGTTCTGCAGGTGGCTATCGATAGTCGTCGTAACCTTATAGCCCTCTGTATAGGCATCGCTACCATACCGTCCGACCATTTCCGCTCGAGCCATCTCAGCGACATAGGGCGCTGCGAGCTCCGGTACGGCGACGTGATGGTAGGCGTCGATAGCTTCAGCCACGGCCGTTTCGTAGGCGCGCTGATCGATATAACCCAGCTTTAGCATCCGCTCGAGAATCCAGTTTCGTCTCTCCTTGCTGCGCTCGGGGTTTACGATCGGGTTATAGCGTGACGGTGCTTTTGGCAGGCCGGCAATCATCGCTTTCTGCGCTAGCGTCAGCTCATTGATTGATTTGCCGTAGTACACCTGTGCAGCGGCCTCGATTCCATAGGCGCGGTTGCCTAGATAAATCTTGTTGACATAGAGCTGCAGAATTTCATCCTTTGTAAGCTGGCGCTCAATTTGCAAGGCCAACAGTATCTCGGTGAATTTACGTGAAAAACTGCGTTCGCTGGTCAGGAAATAGTTCTTGGCCACCTGCATAGTGATGGTGCTGCCGCCGGTCTGAATGTGACCTGTTTTGACCAATTGTGCTACGGCACGCATCAGACTTTTAACGTCTACACCGTAGTGGTTGGCAAAATTGTCGTCCTCAGCCGAAAGAAGCGCATGGATGAAATCCGGGGGGATTTCGGAGAAACGTAAAGGCGAGCGCCGCATTTCTCCAAATTCGGCAATCAGCTTTCCATCTGCGCTGTAAATGCGAAGGGGGATCTGCAACTGCACGTTCCGCAGGGCATCTACCGAGGGTAGGCTCGGGCTAAGGTAGAGGAAGGCGCCGCTAAGCCCAAGAAAGACGCTGCAGACGATGCCAAGGCAAGACCACCAGATAAATTTTAACAAACGCATTGGATATGGCTTTTTCAGCTATAAAGAAGTGAATCTGGCAACAATTTTGCGAGCCAAGAAGTAGGCGCATTATAGGCAGTTTTTGGGACAGATCGCTATTTGCGCGTATGTCAAGTCTGCCAGCTAATGCCGATGAATACGAATCGCCCAATGCGTGGCGAATACAGATAGGGAAACTGTTGTGCTAGGGCTATTCAAAAAGAAGACGAATACGCTACTGGGAATCGATATCAGCTCAACGTCTGTCAAGTTGCTTGAGCTGAGTCGTGCTGGTGGACGGTATAGGGTCGAAGCCTATGCCGTTGAGCCGTTGCCGCCAAACGCCGTGGTGGAAAAGAACATTGCCGAGCTTGAAGGCGTAGGGCAAGCGCTGGGTCGGGTTCTGGCTAAGGCTCGAACGAATGCTCGAAATGCAGCAGTGGCGGTAGCGGGTTCGGCTGTTATTGCAAAGACCATCGAAATGGATGCGGGTCTTTCGGATGACGAGCTTGAAAACCAGATCAAGCTTGAGGCGGATCAGTATATTCCTTATCCCCTTGAGGAAGTGGCGATTGACTTCGAGGTTCAAGGGCAGTCGGCGCGTAATCCAGGCCGTGTTGAAGTACTCCTTGCGGCATGTCGTAAGGAAAACGTTGAAGTTCGTGAGGCCGCGTTAGCGTTGGCCGGGCTTTCTGCCAAGGTTATTGATGTAGAAGCTTATGCTCTTGAGCGTGCTTATACGCTAATGGCCGGGCAGCTAGGCGGTAATGTCGATGAATTGACGGTTGCGATTGTTGATATTGGCGCCACGATGACTACCCTTAGCGTTCTGCATAATGGCCGTACCATTTATACGCGCGAGCAGCTCTTTGGCGGACGGCAGCTGACCGAGGAAATCCAACGCCGTTACGGACTGTCCATTGAGGAAGCCGGTCTTGCCAAAAAGCAGGGTGGACTGCCTGATGATTATCAGGTCGAAGTATTGACCCCCTTCCGGGATGCGGTTGTCCAGCAGGTTGCCCGCTCACTGCAATTCTTCTTTGCAGCCGGACAATACAATGATGTGGACTATATCTTGCTTGCGGGAGGAACCGCGTCAATTTCCGGCCTGGATCGGCTGATCCAACAGAAAATTGGCACTCCGACCCTAGTTGCTAATCCGTTTGCTGATATGACGCTAAATAGCAAAGTCAATGCAAGTGCTCTGGCCAGTGACGCTCCGGCGCTCATGATTGCCTGCGGTCTGGCTATGAGGAGCTTCGACTGATGGCCCATATCAACTTGTTACCTTGGCGTGAACAGCTAAGGGAAGAGCGTAAGAAGCGCTTTCTGGTGGTTATTGGCGGGATGTTTGTCCTGTCGGCCGCAATCATCTTTCTAGGTGATAAGTACTTTACCTCTGCAATTGAGAACCAGGACGCCCGTAATGCCTATATACAAGGCGAAATTGCCGTTCTGGACTCTCGTATCAAGGAAATCAGTGAGCTGAAAACACGCAGACAACAGCTCCTTGAACGAATGAAGATCATTCAGGATTTGCAGGGTAACAGGCCTGTCATTGGCCATGTGTTTGATCAATTGGTGCGCACGTTGCCGGATGGCGTGTACTTCACTGGTCTTAAGATGCAGGGCGATACCATTTCCATTGTTGGTGAAGCGGAGTCCAACAACCGCGTTTCCAACCTTATGCGTAACTTCGAAAATTCCGAATGGCTGGCTTCGCCTAATCTGACAGAGGTCAAGGCGCTGACATCAGGGGCAGTTGACCAGAACAATGCCTTCCAAATGACGGTGAAACAGACAAAGCCGGCTGTGCCAACGCCTGCGGTGCCCGCACAAGGAGGTAAGTCATGAGTTTGGCCGATACTCTGGCAAGCCTTCGCAAGATCGATCTGAATGATCTTGATATGGATAACCTGGGTGCATGGCCCCCGGCAGCCAAGGTGATTACCTGCATTCTGATTGTCGCTGTGGTGCTGGCGCTAGGCTATAACTTCTATCTGAAGGACATGCAGACAGAGCTGGAAAACAAGCAGGCTCAAGAAGAAACCCTCAAACAGCAATTTGGGAGCAAGGCATTTCAGGCCGCTAACCTGGATGCGTACAAGGTTCAAATGACTGAAATGGAGGAGTCATTTGGTGCCATGCTGCGTCAGTTGCCCAGCGATACAGAGGTACCTGCACTGCTCGAAGATATTACGCGTACCGGGTTGAAAAGCGGTCTTGAGTTCGAGCAGATTCGTTTGCTGCCTGAAAACGTACAGCAGTTCTACGTTGAGTTGCCCATCCAGATTACGGTGGTGGGGAGCTATCACGATCTGGCGACGTTTGTCAGCAGTGCCTCAAGCCTGCCACGTATCGTGACGTTGCATGATTTCGATATCAGCCGTGTATCGCCTGACAGCGGAGCGCAGCTGCGAATGAACATTCTGGCCAAGACGTATCGCTATAACGACAAGGGATTGCACCAATGAGAGCCCGAATTCTGATGTGTGGGCTTTTGCTTGCTGCGCTGTCAGGGTGCGGTGGTGGGGATGATGTGTCTGATCTTCAAAGTTATATGGATGAAGTTCGGGCAAGGCCGAAGGGGAGCATAGAGCCATTGCCCCAGTTTCAGCCTTATGAGCCATTTGCTTATGGTGCGGCTGATATGCGCAGCCCATTCCAGCCACCTATAAAAATTGATTTAACGGCGAAGCAGAGAGGATCAAAGAACATCAAGCCTGATGAAACCAGGCCGAAACAATTTCTGGAAGGCTTCAATATTGAAACCTTCCAGATGGTGGGCACGCTTTCCAATGCATCAGGTCGTTTTGCCTTGATCAAGGGAGCTGGAGGAGTTCACCGCGTCAAGGTGGGTGATTATCTGGGTAGAAACGATGGGCGTATCGTTTCCATTACCGAAAGTCAGATTGATGTGATTGAGATCGTTCCTGATGGAGAGGGCGGCTGGCTCGAAAGACCCCGTACTCTTTCGCTAATAGAGAGTTCTTAAGGACGGGGCATGATGTTGCACAAAACTATTCTACAAAGGGTCTCAGGGAAGAGTGCCCTCACGCTGGCCATACTCTTGAGCGGAATCTGTCCCTCTTTGCTGCTGGCGGCAGATCTCAAGGCCATGAACGTGGCCTCTTTGCCGGGCGACAGAGTCGAACTCAAACTATCGTTCGATCAGCCAGTAACAGCCCCTAAGGGCTATACTATTGAGCAACCTGCGCGCATCGCTTTGGATCTGCCTGGCGTTAATAACAAGCTAGGCGTTCGCAACAAGGAGTTGGGATCGGGGAATGCCAGAAGCGTTACCGTAGTCGAGGCGGGTGACCGCACGCGCCTTATCGTGAATTTGACTGCATTGGCGCCTTACTCGACCCGCGTTCAGGGTAACGACCTGTTCGTTGTCATTGGCGGCGACCAGGCTGCTCGCACGACTAGTGCTTCTGTCCCGGCACCATCCTTGCCGCGCTCCGGTGCTGCGCAAGCCCCAGCGCCTGCAACCAACCCTGCCAGCCGTGTCTTTTCCAGCGTGCCGAGATTGGCTGGGAAAGCCATCAGGAATATCGACTTCAAGCGAGGTGATGACGGAGAGGGTAACGTTATCATCGATCTTTCCGAAACAGGCATCAGCCCTGACATACAGGAGCAGGGTGGAAAGATTCGCCTTAACTTCGGCAAGACGCAGCTCCCTGATGCTCTACGTGTTCGGCTTGACGTCAAAGACTTTGCTACGCCAGTACAGTTTGTAAACGCCTCAAGTCAGGCTGGTGACACGGTCATTACAATTGAGCCTACAGGCGTATATGACTACTTGGCTTATCAGACGGATAACAAGCTGACCATTAGCGTCAAGCCGCTGACTGCCAAGGAAAAGGAACAACGTGCCGCTGAGCGTTTCACCTATACCGGTGAAAAACTGTCTCTGAATTTCCAGGATATCGATGTTCGCTCGGTCCTTCAGTTAATTGCTGACTTCACCGGTTTGAACCTGGTGGCCAGTGACACTGTACAAGGCAACATCACGCTGCGCCTGCAAAACGTGCCGTGGGATCAGGCGCTTGACCTTGTTCTGAAAACCAAGGGACTCGACAAGCGACAAATAGGCAACGTGCTGTTGATTGCACCAGCGGATGAGATTGCGGCGCGTGAACGCCAAGAATTGGAGTCACAAAAGCAGATTCAGGAGCTGGCGCCGCTACGCAGAGAGCTGATCCAGGTTAACTACGCTAAGGCCGCCGATATGGCTAAGCTCTTCCAGTCGGTCACCAAGGCTGATGCGGGGCAAAGCGAGCGTGGCTCCATTACCGTTGACGATCGGACAAACAGCATCATTGCCTATCAAACCCAGGAACGCCTAGATGAACTAAGACGGATTGTCTCCCAGCTCGACATCCCGGTTCGTCAAGTGATGATCCAAGCGAGGATTGTCGAGGCTAATGTGAATTATAATAAGCAGTTAGGTGTTAATTGGTCGGGATCACGTACAGGGAATGGAAATTTTACGCTTAGCGGTGCTGCTGCCTCTGGTACTAGTACAAGTACTCCTTTTGTCGATTTAGGTGCAAGCAGCCCAACCTCAACATTGGGTATCGGTTTCCTGACGAGCAACACCACATTAGATCTTGAACTTTCTGCTATGGAAGCAAGCGGTAATGGAGAAATTGTTTCGCAGCCCAAGGTAGTGACTTCTGATAAGGAAACAGCAAAAATTCTACGTGGTACAGAAATTCCTTATCAGGAAGCTAGCTCTAGTGGTGCAACAAGTGTTTCTTTTAAAGAGGCAGCTCTGTCATTAGAGGTAACACCTCAAATTACGCCTGATAATAGAATTATCATGGAAGTTAAAGTTAATAAGGATGCGCCTGATTACACCAATGAGGTTAATGGCGTACCTCCAATTACAAAAAACGAGGTAAACGCCAAAGTTTTAATAGCTGATGGAGAAACCATTGTTATTGGTGGCGTATTTTCAAATACGCAAAGCAAGTCGACAAGCAAGGTCCCTTTACTAGGTGACGTTCCTTACGTAGGCCGCCTTTTCCGTCGTGATGAAATTACTGATGAAAAAGTAGAGCTGCTTGTCTTCCTCACTCCGCGTATCATGAACAACCAAGCTATTGCCGTTGGTCGTTGATTGAAGTGCTGAATGTGTTTCTCGTGGGTCCGATGGGTGCTGGTAAAAGCACCATCGGACGCCTGCTCGCTAAAGAGCTCCATCTCCCGTTCAAAGACGCTGACAGAGAAATCGAGCAGCGGACCGGGGCTAATATTCCCTGGATTTTTGATGTTGAGGGGGAGCAGGGCTTTCGTGAGCGGGAACGCCTGGTTCTGGAGGACCTTTGTAAGTCATCAGGGCTGGTGCTTGCTACCGGAGGCGGCTCGGTACTGCGTGAGGGTAACAGGCGCATCCTGAAAGCAAGCGGGCATGTGATCTATTTACATGCCTCCGTCGAGCAGCAGATCGAAAGAACGGCCCGTGACCGGAACCGCCCCCTTTTGCAGACGCCTGATCCTGCACAGGTCTTGCGTAATCTGATGGCCATTCGCGATCCGCTCTATCGTGAGATAGCGAGTACCATCATAGAAACGGACGAGCGGCCCCCTCGACTGGTCGTTCAGCAAATACTTGAGCGTTTAAAAGCACTCATCCCTCGTTAAAGGCGCTGGCGTTCTGCGTTATCCTAGCGGCCTTTCATTGGGGGGATTTATGCGAACACTAAACGTCAATTTGGGCGAGCGTAGTTATCCCATCTTCATAGGTCAGGACGTGCTGTCCCAGCAGCAGTACATTCTGCCCTACATAAAAGGCCGAAAGGTCGCCGTCGTTACCAACGAGACGGTAGCGCCTCTTTATTTGGAAAAGCTCAAAGCCACGCTGCAGGGTAAAGAAGTAACCGCTGTCGTGCTGCCTGATGGAGAGCGCTATAAAACATGGGAAGTTCTACAAAAAATCTTCGATGCCTTGCTTGAAGACAAACATGACCGTGCCACTACTATCATTGCCCTGGGCGGAGGTGTGATCGGTGACATGGCGGGGTTTGCAGCCGCATGTTATCAACGGGGCGTTGATTTCATTCAGGTTCCAACCACTCTGTTGTCACAGGTGGATTCCTCCGTAGGGGGTAAAACTGGAATCAATCATCCGCTTGGCAAGAACATGGTAGGCGCGTTCTATCAGCCCAAGGCTGTAGTGATCGATACCTCCAGCCTTGTTACGCTACCTGAGCGTGAGCTGTCAGCTGGGCTTGCTGAAGTCATCAAGTATGGATTGATCTGCGATGAGCCTTTCCTGGGATGGCTGGAAGAAAACATCGATCAATTACGCTTGCTGGATCAATCCAGGCTGAGCGAGGCTATAGAGCGTTCCTGTGCAGCGAAGGCTGATGTGGTTGGCGCGGATGAGCGGGAGTCCGGCATTCGAGCCACGCTGAACTTGGGGCATACGTTTGGGCATGCAATCGAGGCGCACCAGGGGTATGGCTCATGGCTGCATGGTGAGGCGGTTGCTGCCGGTACGGCGATGGCGCTGGAAATGTCTTGTCGTCTGGGTTGGCTGAGCCGTGATGATCAGATTCGAGCCCTACGGTTATTCAAGCGTGCGGGGCTTCCTGTCGTTCCTCCTGCTAGCATGTCGCCTGACGATTTCATGAAATACATGGCGGTTGATAAAAAGGTTCTGGATGGCCAGTTGCGCCTTGTGCTGCTCAAGCGGTTGGGCGAGGCCGTGGTAACCAGTGATTTCCCTTATGACACCCTCAAGCAGACGCTAAGTGCCGATTATCAGGCTTTGGCGGAACAGCTCGGAGATTGAAAGAAGTCTTATGTCCAGTCTGCATGCCGACGAGGCCTTCCTCGGCCATTACGAATTTACTCACGATCCTTTTGCGCCACGCGTGCCAGGATTCAAGTTTTATCCTGCCCAGCGCAAAACGGTTCTCGGGCAGCTACATCATCTTGCTCGCTATAGCCATCTTCTGCTTGCGGTAACAGGGCCTGCCGGAAGCGGGAAAACCTTGCTGAGACAGGCGCTTGTTGCCAGTACCAAAAAGGATGCGGTCCATAATGTTGTCGTGTCGGCACGTGAGGTGCAGGACAAGAACACACTATTGCGCAAGTTAAGTCAGGGGTTGGGCACGCCTCAAGCGAGCATCGAAGCGGTGCTATCTCAGGTTGGTCAAGTAACATTGACTGGCCAGGAAGTCTATTTTCTGGTCGACGATGCCCATGAGCTGGATGATGACGCACTGGAAGCCCTGTTGGCATTGGCAGAAGGTGATGAGAAGAATCGCCCTCATGTATTCCTGTTTGGGGACGCCGAGCTGACAGGTAAGCTGGAAAGCCTTGCGCAAGGCGAGGAGCGCTACCACGCCATCGAGCTTTTGCCTTATACCGAAGAGGAAACTCAAGGGTATCTGGCGCAGCGCCTGGAAGGTGCTGGCCAAAGTATTGATATTTTTACGCCAGAGCAGATCGAAGCCATTCACCAGACCTCCGGTGGATGGCCGGGGGAGATCAACGAAGCTGCGCGGGACGTGTTGATCAGCGGCATGCTGAGTCAGCGTGGCGGTGGTGGTAGCAAATTCAAGGGTGGTCAACAGCTATTGGCTAACCTGCCTCGCAAGCACCTGATCATTGTGGCAGTCATCGCTGTCGGTGTCTTGGCGGCGTTGCTCATGAAGGGTAATGATTCATCGCCCAAGATGGCCTCGACTGACGGGACCGAACAATCCCAAGGGGATGGCAAGTCGGGAACGGCAATTAAGTTCGATGGTTCTTCCCAGCCTTTGCCGTTGCCTTTAGTAGGTGAGGCCCAGCCCGTCATCCGTGAGCCGCTGGCTCAGGCAGCAGGGCAGGAGGACTCTGAAGGCAATGGCGTGAGCGGCTCTATTCAGTCTGGCGAAGACGATTTTTCCTCAACGCCACCTGAGATGCCTTCTGCCCAGTCGCCTGTCAGTGTAACGGCTCCAACGCGTCCCCTGGCGCCGGCCGCAACGCCTGCTCCAGGCGAGCCTGTACATACAGTACCCAGACAGGTTGCTTCTGTGCCGGTCAAGCCTGAAGTCAAGGTTGAGCCCAAGCCTGCGCCGGCAAAGCCTGCAGCTCAGGAAACACCTAAGACAGCTCAGGGCAATGGCGGTGGCTGGTACAGCACTCAGGGTGGAGCGCACTATGCGCTTCAGGTGTTAGGAACCAGCTCTGAAAGCAGTGCGCAAGCCTTTATTCAGCAGCAAAGCGATAGCGCCAATTATCGTTATTTCAAAAAGCAGTACCAAGGTAAGGCGCTTTATGTTGTGACCTATGGTAGTTTCGCTAACCGTGCGGCAGCTGAGGCAGCTGTGAAACAATTGCCTGCCAAGGTTCAGTCGGCCAAGCCATGGCCTCGCACGTTTGCCAGCATCCAGCAGGATATCGCTTCAACGCGATAATTCTTTAGACAGCGCCCATGTTGCATATATCATTTTGCGACATGGGCGTATTTCATTTTTAGGACTCTAAGATTCAGGATCACGACAAAAACTTTGTCTTGTTCTGATATCCGGTATACAATGTCATCCCTTTGCCTGCCGTAAAAGTAGCGTGCCCAAGCGCCTGGCAGTGACAAGTGGATTGACTAGAAATAGATTGCCGGTGAGAGTTCCCATGAAAGCAGGCCTGTACAATCCTGAAACGTTCAAGGATAACTGCGGCTTCGGCCTGATTGCCCATATGCAGGGCCAGGCGAGTCACCATTTGCTGCAAACGGCCATCGAGGCCCTGACCTGCATGACGCATCGCGGCGGTATCAATGCAGACGGCAAAACCGGCGACGGTTGCGGTCTGTTGATACAAAAGCCCGACGCGTTTCTTCGCGCTGTCGCTTTAGAAACATTCGGCGTTGAGCTACCCGCCCAATACGCCGTTGGCATGGTTTTCCTCAATCAGGACGACCAAAAGGCCGATGTGGCCAGAAACCACATGAATTCCGAATTTGCTGCTGCTGGCCTTACCGTGGTCGGGTGGCGCAAGGTTCCCGTGGATACCTCTGTATTAGGACCGTTGGCGCTTGAGCGCCTACCTAAGATCGAGCAGGTATTCATTAGCGGTGAAGGTCTCGATGATCAGCAGTTCGCCGTAAAGTTATTCACATCCCGCCGCCGTTCTTCGGTATTGAACAAGAACGATGCGGAGCATTATGTCTGCAGTTTGTCCAGTAAGGTCATCATCTATAAAGGCTTGATGATGCCAGCAGATCTGGCTGCGTTTTTCCCGGACCTCGGCGATGAACGTCTGCAAACTGCCATTTGCGTGTTCCATCAGCGCTTCTCGACCAATACGCTGCCCAAGTGGCCGTTGGCGCAGCCATTCCGCTACCTGGCGCACAATGGCGAGATCAATACCATCACGGGCAACCGTAACTGGGCCCGAGCGCGGCGTACCAAGTTCGTCAATGAGCTACTTCCTGACCTGGATAGCCTGGGTGATTTGGTCAATACCGTAGGGTCCGACTCCTCAAGCATGGATAACATGCTCGAATTGCTGGTGACCGGCGGAATGGACCTGTTCCGTGCCGTGCGCATGATCATTCCGCCGGCCTGGCAGAACGTCGAAACGATGGACTCAGGGCTTCGCGCATTCTATGAATTCAACTCCATGCACATGGAGCCATGGGATGGTCCGGCTGGAGTTGTATTGACAGATGGGCGCTATGCCGTCTGCCTGCTTGATCGCAACGGCTTGCGTCCTGCCCGCTGGGTAACAACCAAGAATGGCTATATCACCCTGGCCTCGGAAGTGGGTGTCTGGGATTATGAACCCAGTGACGTGATTGCCAAGGGGCGTGTCGGTCCGGGTCAGATCCTCGCGGTCGATACCGAAACCGGACAGGTGCTTGAGGCAGATGATATCGATAACCGTCTGAAATCACGCCATCCTTACAAGCAGTGGCTGCGCAAGAATGCCCTGCGTATTCAGGCTACATTGGACGATAAGGATCATGGATCGCCTTTTTACGATTCGGATCGTCTGCGTCAGTACATGAAAATGTTCCAGGTCACGTTCGAAGAGCGCGATCAAGTGCTGCGTCCATTGGCCGAGCAGGGGCAGGAAGCCGTCGGTTCCATGGGTGACGATACACCGATGGCCGTGCTGTCCAAGCGTATCCGTTCGAACTATGACTACTTCCGTCAGCAGTTTGCGCAGGTGACCAACCCGCCTATCGACCCGCTGCGTGAAGCCATTGTCATGTCGCTCGAGACTTGTCTAGGTGCCGAGCGCAACGTGTTCGAGGAGACGGCCGAACATGCCAACCGCGCAATCCTGAGTTCGCCGGTTATATCGCCCGCCAAGTGGCGTACCCTGATGACGCTGGAGCGTCCCGGGTTTGATCGTTTCATCATTGATCTCAACTATGATGAAAGCGTGGGGCTGGAAGCGGCGGTACGAAATATTGCCGATCAGGCCGAGGAAGCGGTTCGTGCAGGAAAAGTCCTGATTGTACTGTCGGACCGTGCAATCGAGCCGGGTAAGCTGCCTGTGCATGCGTCCCTGGCAGTAGGTGCTGTTCATCACCGCCTGGTGCATACTGGACTGCGCACCGACTGCAACATCTTGGTTGAAACCGCAACTGCCCGCGATCCTCATCACTTTGCGGTGCTGATTGGTTTTGGCGCGACAGCGGTTTATCCCTTCCTGGCCTATGAGGTATTGGGCGACCTGATCCGTACAGGCGAAGTCCTGGGTGATCTTTATGAGGTCTTCAAGTACTACCGCAAGGGAATCACCAAAGGGCTGCTGAAAATCCTGTCCAAAATGGGCATTTCCACTGTGGCTTCCTACCGTGGCGCCCAGTTGTTTGAGGCGGTTGGTCTGTCCAGTGAGGTGACGGATCTATGCTTCCCGGGCGTCACTAGCCGTATACAGGGCGCCCGCTTTGCCGACATTGAGGTCGAGCAGAAGCTGCTGGCGAACGAAGCCTGGAGCAACCGTAAGCCGATCCAGCAGGGCGGCTTGCTGAAGTATGTCTACGGTGGTGAATATCACGCGTATAACCCGGATGTTGTCAATCTGCTCCAGGCAGCTGTTCAGCAAGGCGACTATGCACGGTTCCGTGAGTATTCCGCCCTGGTTGACCAGCGTCCCGTAGCCATGATCCGTGACCTGCTCAAGGTTAAGGTCAGCGACACGCCGCTGGCGCTTGAAGAAGTCGAGCCGCTGGAAAGCATTTTCAAGCGTTTCGATGCCGCCGGTATCTCGCTCGGTGCCCTGTCTCCAGAGGCGCATGAGGCACTGGCCGAGGCAATGAATCGCTTGGGCGGCCGCTCTAACTCGGGTGAGGGCGGTGAAGACCCGGCGCGTTACGGCACGCTGAAAAGCTCCAAGATTAAGCAGGTAGCCACGGGACGTTTCGGTGTAACGCCAGAATACCTGGTCAATGCCGAAGTCCTGCAAATCAAGGTGGCTCAGGGCGCCAAGCCGGGCGAAGGTGGCCAGTTGCCGGGCGGCAAGGTGAATGGCCTGATCGCTCAGTTGCGCTATGCCGTACCGGGCGTAACCCTGATTTCCCCTCCGCCCCATCACGATATCTACTCGATTGAGGACTTGGCCCAGCTGATTTTTGATCTCAAGCAGGTCAATCCAAAGGCGCTGGTGTCCGTTAAACTGGTATCGGAGCCTGGCGTTGGTACGGTAGCGGCCGGTGTCGCTAAGGCTTATGCCGATCTGATTACCATCTCCGGCTATGACGGTGGTACAGGTGCATCACCAGTGACATCTATCAAGTACGCGGGCAGTCCTTGGGAGTTGGGACTGGCCGAGGCGCATCAGACATTGCGTGGCAACGACCTGCGTGGAAAGGTTCGCGTACAGACCGATGGCGGTCTCAAAACCGGCCTTGACGTGATCAAGGCGGCGATTCTAGGTGCAGAAAGCTTTGGCTTTGGTACCGCGCCGATGATTGCATTGGGTTGTAAGTACCTGCGTATCTGTCACCTGAACAACTGCGCTACCGGCGTGGCGACCCAGAACGATAAGCTGCGCAAGAACCATTTCATCGGTACCGTTGAGATGGTGACCAACTTCTTCACTTTTGTGGCAGAAGAAACACGCGAGTGGCTGGCGCGCCTGGGTGTAAGAAGCTTGGGTGAGTTGATCGGCCGTACCGATCTGTTAGAGATCCTGCCTGGCGAAACGGCCAAGCAGCACAACCTGGATTTGACACCACTTCTGGGTAGCGACCATATTCCGGCAGACAAGCCCCAGCACTGCCTTGTTGAGAAGAACCCGCCATTTGACCAGGGTCTCCTGGCTGAGGAAATGGTCCGCCTGGCCCAGTCAGCTATCGAAGGTAAGACGGGCGGTGAGTTCAGTCTGAAGGTAAGCAACTGTGACCGCTCCATTGGCGCACGTGTATCCGGTGAGATTGCTCGTCAGCATGGCAACCAGGGTATGACGTCGGCGCCTATCACGTTCCGCTTTACAGGAACGGCAGGGCAGAGCTTTGGCGTATGGAATGCCGGTGGCCTGAACCTCTATCTTGAGGGTGACGCCAACGATTATGTGGGCAAGGGTATGACAGGCGGCAAGCTGGTCATCACTCCGCCCAAGGGTAGCGCCTTCAAGAGTCAGGAGTCGGCCATCATTGGTAACACCTGCTTGTACGGTGCCACGGGTGGCAAACTGTTTGCGGCGGGTACCGCGGGCGAGCGATTTGGTGTTCGTAACTCTGGTGCCCATGCGGTCGTCGAGGGAACCGGTGATCACTGCTGCGAATATATGACCGGTGGCTTCATCTGCGTTCTGGGCAAGACGGGTTACAACTTCGGCTCCGGTATGACAGGCGGCTTCGCCTACGTGCTGGACATGGATAACAGCTTTGTTGACCGTGTTAACCATGAACTCGTGGAAATTCAGCGTATCAGCAACGAGGCCATGGAGGCTTATCGCAGTCACCTGAGCCGCGTGCTGACCGAGTACGCCGAGGAAACGAGCAGTGAGTGGGGACACTATCTGCTCGAAAACCTGGATGATTATTTCCGCAAGTTCTGGTTGGTGAAGCCCAAGGCTGCCAGCCTGGCCTCACTGCTATCCACTACTCGGGCAAATCCGCAGTAATGCTATAGGCAACCAGCGCCTGACACTTTGTCAGGCGCTGGTTGCGACCGTGAGTTTTCCTGCAGCAGCGAGACATGAACGCTGCCGTGATGAGGTTTAGGTAATGGCTGAACGTCTGAATAACGACTTCCAGTTCATAGAGGTCGTCCGCAAGGACCCGAAGAAGAAACTCCTGCGTCAGCGCAAGAAAGAATTCGTTGAGATTTACGATCCGTTTAAGCCGCAGCAGGCATCTGAGCAGGCGCACCGCTGCCTGGGATGCGGCAACCCTTACTGCGAGTGGAAGTGCCCGGTTCACAACTACATACCAAACTGGCTGAAGCTGGTTTCGGAAGGCAATATCCTGGCTGCAGCCGAGCTGGTCCATCAGACCAATACGCTGCCCGAAGTTTGTGGTCGTGTGTGTCCGCAGGACCGCTTGTGTGAAGGCGCGTGTACCCTGAACGATGGTTTCGGTGCCGTTACTATCGGTTCGGTAGAGAAATATATCGCTGATACCGCTTTTGCCATGGGTTGGCGGCCGGATATGTCCAAGGTGGTGCCAACCGGCAAGCGGGTTGCCATCATTGGTGCAGGTCCTGCAGGTCTTGGCTGCGCCGATATTCTAGTCCGCAACGGCGTTACGCCTGTTGTATTCGACAAGAATCCGGAAATTGGCGGTCTGGTAACGTTTGGCATTCCCGAATTTAAGCTTGAGAAAAGCGTGATGGCGCGCCGCCGCGAGGTCTTTACCGGTATGGGGATAGAGTTCCGCCTCAATACCGAGATAGGCAAGGACATCACAGTGGAGCAGCTGCTTGAGGAATACGATGCGCTCTTCATGGGGATGGGAACTTATACCTATATGAAAGGCGGTTTCCCTGGCGAAGATTTGCCAGGTGTGCACGATGCCCTGGATTTTCTGGTGGCTAATGTCAACCGTAACCTGGGCTTCGAGAAGTCTGCTGACGATTTTGTCGATATGAAAGGCAAGCGCGTTGTGGTTCTGGGCGGCGGTGATACTGCGATGGATTGCAACCGCACCTCGATTCGCCAGGGCGCCAAGAGCGTAACCTGTGCTTACCGTCGCGATGCTGAGAACATGCCGGGCTCGCGTCGTGAGGTGAAGAATGCCAAGGAGGAGGGCGTTAAGTTCCTCTTCAATCGCCAGCCGATTGCGATCATTGGTGAAGACAAGGTGGAAGGCGTCAAGGTTGTCGAAACGCGTCTGGGCGAGCCGGATGCCCGAGGCCGTCGCAGCCCTGAACCGATTCCGGGATCCGAAGAGATCCTGCCGGCAGATGCGGTAGTCATCGCTTTCGGTTTCCGCCCAAGCCCCGCAGAGTGGTTCGAGCAACATGCGATTGCAATGGATAATCAGGGTCGTGTAGTCGCTCCCTCTGTCGGTCAGTTCAAGCATCAAACCAGCAACCCCAAGATTTTTGCGGGCGGCGATATGGTGCGAGGTTCGGATCTGGTGGTGACTGCAGTATTCGAAGGTCGTACTGCAGCTGAAGGTATCCTGGACTACCTGGGCGTTTGAGGCACCAGCCATAAGCTGCTTTGCAGTTCAAGGGCAAAGCGGTTAAGGGCTCGATAGATAAAAGGCACGGATCTCTCCGTGCCTTTTATTTTTGTGTCTGAGAAAATGACAGTACTTTCTTGACGGATATTTTCCATGACTGCTTTGAAGAACGACCGTTTTCTCCGTGCCTTGCTCAAGCAACCCGTTGATGTGACGCCCGTCTGGATGATGCGGCAGGCCGGTCGTTATCTCCCGGAGTATCGCGCTACGCGTGGCCGTGCCGGTGACTTCATGAGTCTGTGCATGAACCCTGAGTTGGCCTGCGAAGTCACACTGCAGCCGCTCGAGCGTTATCCGCTGGATGCCGCCATCCTCTTTTCAGACATTCTGACCATCCCGGACGCCATGGGATTAGGCCTCTATTTCGAGACAGGTGAGGGCCCCCGCTTCAAGAAGCGTATTGAGTCCGCTGCGGATATCGAAGCCTTACCGGTACCGGACCCGGAAGCGGATCTGGGCTATGTCATGAATGCGGTCCGCACCATTCGCCGTGAGCTCAATGGGCGTGTGCCTCTGATCGGATTCTCAGGAAGCCCTTGGACGTTGGCGACTTACATGGTCGAAGGAGGCTCATCCAAGGACTTTCGGCGTAGCAAGGCGATGCTTTATGACAATCCGCAAGCCATGCACAACCTGCTCGATAAACTGGCCCGCTCGGTAACCGCCTATCTGAATGGTCAGATTCAGGCAGGTGCCCAGGCGGTACAGATCTTTGATACATGGGGGGGCAATCTGTCTTCGGCGGCTTATCAGGAGTTTTCTCTCGCCTACATGCGCAGGATTGTTGATGGCCTGATTCGTGAGCGTGAAGGCCGCAAGATTCCTGTCATCCTGTTTACCAAGAATGGCGGTCTTTGGTTGGAGAGCATGGCGGCCTCTGGTGCAGACGCATTGGGACTGGATTGGACATGCGACATTGGCGATGCCCGTAGCCGTGTAGGTGACAAGGTGGCGCTACAAGGCAATATGGACCCAGCGGTACTGTATGCCAAGCCTGACGCGATCCGTTCAGAGGTGGCGCGGATTCTGGCTCGCTACGGTAAAGGCTCCGGACATGTTTTCAATCTGGGGCACGGAATCACGCCGGAGGTAGACCCTGCCCATGCAGGTGCCTTCATCGAAGCTGTTCATGAGCTCTCAGCGCCTTATCACGAGGCATAAGGCGGTCGACAAAGACCGGGCCATGCGCCCGGTCTATCAAAAAGGCAAAGCCGCTCATCGAGCGGCTTTAACATTCAAGGGGAGGGCTGGCAGGCGAGCCAGGTGTAACGCAACAGCCAGTGCTCCGACCAAGAGTGTGGCGATGAACAGTCCGACACCATTCCATCCTGCTTCGTGCCAGAACACGCCGCCTAATGTTCCTGCGATGCTTGAGCCCACGTAGTAGCAGAACAGGTAAAGCGACGAAGCTTGTCCCTTTGCTTGCCGAGCACGGCGACCAATCCAGCTGCTGGCGACCGAATGAGCCCCGAAAAAGCCAAAGGTAAACAGCAGCATGCCCACCAGAACCAACGGCAGGGGGGTGAACAGTGTCAGCACCACGCCACCCAGCATCAGAAGAATCACCGCCCAAAAGACGCGGCGGCGACCAAGTTTATCCGCTAATGAGCCTACTTGGGCCGAGCTGTAGATACCCGACAGGTAGACGACTGACAAGACGCCCACAACGGCTTGACTGAGATGATAAGGCTCACCTAACAGGCGATAGCCAATATAATTAAACAACGTGACAAAGGCGCCCATTAACAGAAAGCCCTCGAGAAAGAGCCAAGGTAGCCCAGCGTCTCGAAAGTGTTGGGTAAAGCCATTGACCAGTGTGCGAGGCTTCAGGGGAGTCGGGCGGAAGTGACGTGACTCCGGCAAACGCCGCCAGAATACGATAGCGGCAATCAGCGCCAGACTGCCCAGGATTGCTAGAGCAATCCGCCAAGAGACAAAGTCCACCAAAACGCCACTGATGACGCGCCCACTCATCCCACCCAGCGCGTTGCCGCTGATATACAGCCCCATGGATAGGCCGATGTGCTGGGGATGGATTTCCTCAGACAGATAGGTCATGGCAACGGCGGCCAGACCGGATAGCGATAGACCAACCAATGCCCGCGTGACGAGAACACCTTCCCAGGTGGGCATGATGGCGCTGAGTAGCGTAAAGAAAGCGGCGGCGAAGAGTGAGACCACCATGACCGGCTTGCGGCCGATGGCATCTGAAATAGGACCTGTAACCAGTAGCCCGACCGCCATGAGCCCAGTTGATACGGAGAGCACAAGGCTGCTTTTGGCCGCCGTTATACCAAAGGCTTTGGAAAAAATGGGCATCATGGGCTGTACACAGTACAGCAAGGCAAACGTGGCGAAGCCGCCACAGAAAAGTGCAAGGGCTGTATGGATGAACTGGCGAGTGCCTTTCTCAATGTACAAATCGGTATCTTCTACTGCTTGGTTGGCAGCTTCACGTGCTGCCTGAATAGGCGCAGGTTCTTCTTCAGGTTGGGCATGCTCGTGACGAGCAGGTAAAGCAGACTTACTCACGTTAAACCTCAAAATCTGGACGAACGAAAGGACGGCGCAGCGAAAGCGCTGCACAATCTGAAATTTATTATTGGTTACTGAAAGAATAAGAGCTGATCTTTATTCTTTCCAATATATTATTCGACCGATTTGATATGTATTAAATATCAATCGAGGCGCTATGGAATTAAGACATTTACGGTACTTTGTAGCCGTCGCAGATGAGTTGCATTTTGGTCGAGCGGCTGAACTCCTGGGTATTTCACAGCCACCACTGAGTCAGCAGATACAAGCTTTGGAAGAGGAGCTGGGGGCACGCCTGTTTGAGCGCACGAACCGCCGTGTTGCATTGACTGAGGCTGGTCGGCTCTTTTTGGATGAGGCTCGGCAGGTATTGGCGCAGGTAGATAAGGCCACCGACATTGCACGGCGAGCGCAACGGGGAGAGCTGGGTGAGTTACAAGTGGGTTTTACGGTCTCCGCGCCCTTTATTGCTACCGTGCCACGCTCTATTTTCAACTTCCGTCAGCGCTTTCCAGCGGTACACCTGGCTTTGCAGGAAATGAGCAGCCGAGAGCAGACCGAGGCGCTGATGGATCGCAAGCTCCAGGTAGGACTGATCCGGCCTATTACCATGTCGGATGCGCTGGTCTCGATAGAGCTTTTTCGGGAGCCCCTCGTCGCTGTGATGCGGGCGGACCATCCCTTGGCCCTACAAACCCACGAAAGCATTGCTATCAAACAGTTGGCTGAGGAACCCTTTGTTTACTTTCCTCGTACCTACGGTACAGGTCTATATGACCAATTAATCAGCTTGTCTCAACAAGCTGGATTCAGCCCGCGAATCGTTCAGGAAGCTCGAGAAACTACGATCATTATTGGACTGGTGGCGGCCGGATTGGGTGTTTCGGTTTTGCCAGCAACCTACCGGCGAATGCATATCGAAGGTGTTGTCTACAGAACCCTAGTGGACGAGGGCGCCACCTCCGCATTGTGGCTTATTCATCGTCGTGACGAGCGCTCATCACTTGCACGTGCGTTCATTGAGTTGTTGACGCAAGGCGCCGGTATTACGAAGAGCAGCTGATTTCCAGGTGTTTGCCCCAATCCGGTGGGCGTTGAGCGAATCGGTCATTGCCCGGTTGCTCTTCAAAGGGGCGCGTCAGAACCTTATGAAGCTGGCGAACTTCTTCATAATTACCCGCCTCAGCCTGCTCGATCGCCTGTTGGGCCAGATAGTTACGCAGTACATAGAGTGGATTGACTGCGTGCATGCGCTCCTGGCGTGC
Source organism: Pseudomonas sp. WAC2 (assembly GCF_030403525.1). Lineage (NCBI taxonomy): Bacteria > Pseudomonadati > Pseudomonadota > Gammaproteobacteria > Pseudomonadales > Pseudomonadaceae > Pseudomonas > Pseudomonas sp. WAC2. The sequence goes on along the minus strand of NZ_JAUEPD010000001.1, from coordinate 653,049 downwards.
CGGTTGATCGCCGCCTTCCTGCTCGGTGCGGTTCAGGTACTGGCGACTCCACTCATCAAATCCAGCCAAATCAACAAAGTCGTTTCGAAGAGCCGCAATCGCCTGCTCCGGAACCTCATCGCCCAGACGTCGGAAGAAGAGTGAGTAGTCAACGGCGCTGCCTTGCATCAGGCTGAGCAGCCGCTCGATCAGCTCCTTATCTGCCGCTTGCTCTGTCATAAGGCCGAGTCGACGTCGCATCAATGCCTGGTAATGCGCCTCATAAAGCGGCAAAAATAATTCGAGTATTCCTTTCAGCGTTTCGACAGGCACCCTCGGCGTCAACGCCTGTGCCAGTGCCGCCAGGTTCCAGTGCGCAATGGGGACCTGATTGCTGTAGGAGTATCGGCCACTGTAGTCAGAGTGGTTACAGATAAAATGCGCGTCAAAGTCATCCAGGAAGGCATAAGGGCCGAAATCGAATGTAATGCCGAGAATAGACATGTTGTCTGTGTTCATCACACCGTGGCAAAAGCCGTAAGCCTGCCAGTAGGCGATCAGCTCGGCATTGCGCTCGACGACTTCACGGAAAAAAGCCGCATAAGGATCAGGTTGCTCCAGGCACTGTGGGTAGTGCGCCTCAAGCACATGCTGGCCAAGCTTTTCCAACAAATCATTGCGCTGCGTATAGTAGAAGTATTCGAAATGCCCGAAGCGTATATGGCTTTGGGCAAGCCGTAGCAGCATGGCGCCGGTTTCGACTCGTTCGCGTATGACCTCTGTAGTGGAGCCGGTCACACACAGCGCGCGGCTTGAAGGGATACCCAGCGCATAAAGTGCTTCTGATGCCAGAAACTCTCGAATGGACGAGCGTAAGACTGCACGTCCGTCTCCCATTCTTGAGTAGGGTGTCATGCCGGCACCCTTGAGATGCAGATCCCAGTGCTCTCCCTTGTCGTTTATGACCTCGCCAAGCAAAAGGCCGCGGCCATCACCCAGGCGAGGATTATAGGAGCCGAACTGATGCCCCGAATAAACCATGGCGCGTGAGTCGGCTGTATCCCAGAGCTTGTGCCCGGAAAAGATTTCCGTGAATTCCGGTCGTTGCGCCTCGGCAACATCCAGATCCAGCAGTGCCATGGCGGCCTCCGAGACGACCACCAACTTTGGATTTTCAATAGGCTTGGGTTGGATGGCCGTCGAAAAATCATCGCCCAGACGGGCAAAGCGGTTATCGAACTCAAGCGCTTCAAGGGTTTTCACGGCACTCTCCGGACTGCAAATGTATTTATCTAGACAGCGTAAAACGTGCCCTGATCATTCCTTCTGTCCAGAGTAGGTCGGAGAAGGTACTTCATCCTTGCTCAAGGTGCGCTCAGATCCTTCCCTATTCTTTACAGACACTTCCAGCTGGCGAAAGGCGATCTCTATATTGTTCTCCCTGAACAGTCGCTCGATGCTGCGGTTGATTTCATCAGTAGCAAAGCCGCGATCGCCCAACTCCCGCACGTGAACGCGTAACTCATGATTCAGTGTGTTCTCACCAAACGCCTGTAGCAGGACCATTGGTTCTGGATCATGCAAAACCCTGGGATTGTCGTAAGCGGCCTTATAGAGCAGCTCGCGTACTTTTTCCAGATCGGAGCCGTTGGCCACATTAACCAGCAGCGTGATACGCGTCATGGTGTCTGTCAGCGTCCAGTTGATGAGCTGACTCGTCACGAACGTCTTGTTAGGCACAATGACGGATTTGTTGTCAGCATCAGTGATATGGGTCGCCCGAATCTGAATGCGTTTGACTGTGCCTGTAACATTACCGATGGTAATCAGGTCGCCGATTCGAACAGGGCGTTCGAACAGGATGATCAGGCCGGAAATGAAGTTACCGAATATCTCCTGAAGGCCAAAACCCAAACCAACCGAGAGGGCCGCTGCCAGCCACTGGAGTTTGTCCCAGCTAACGCCCAGCGTGGAGAGCGAACTGATAACACCCACGCTAATGATTACATAGGACAATAGCGTCGTGGTTGCATACGCGGTCCCTTGAGCCAGGCTCAGGCGGGAAAGTACCACAACCTCAAGCAGGCCGGGCAGGTTGCGTGCCAGTGCAAAGGTGAGGCCTGCAAAGATGACCGCTTTGATGACGTCTCGCAGGGTAATCGGCATCATGGTTGCCGACTCACCCGTACCGCTGCTGTACTGGTAAAGCGTGACGTTATCCAGGTATGAGAAGACTGCCACCACGTCCACCCAGACCCAATACAGCACTCCCAGGAAGCCTAACCATAGGGCAAGGCGGATTAGACGTAAGGACTGCTGATTGACCTGCTCCATATCCAGCGCAGGCTCTTCTATGGCTTCACCGGTTTCACCTGCCTCCTGCATGCTCTGTCGCTTGGCCAGGGCGCGATGATAGGCGAGGCGCCTTGCGGCCACGCTTAAGCCCCGCGAGAAGGCGGCTTCGAGAATGACCCAGCAGAGCAGCAGATACAGTGTATCGATAAGCCGGTCGGTCAGTTTCAGTGAGGTGTAGTAGTAGCCTAGGCAAACAGCCAGGAACAGTCCGGCCGGAATGGCGGTAATGATTAGTCCAAACATCAGCCGGAAGAAGGGCAGACGTTCTCGAGCCGCCGTGTTAAGCAAGGAGCGACCCAGCATCCAAGACATGCTGGCATAGCAGATCAGAACAATAAGAATACCCAGTACGTCTTCAGACAGGCTTGTCAGCTGACGTTGGGCAATGGCTGCTACGGCCATTAATGCCAAGGCCAAGAGGCCTAGACGCCTGACCAGGCGGCGCATGGAGTCTACTTGCGCGCGTGACCAGCGGAAATGGGTCTCTGCAACACCTCCACCTTCCAGTAGGCGGTAAACGGTATAGAACACCAGCCAGCCGGCGGCCATTTCCATAAGCGCTGCGCCAATGGATGCGTTCACGCCCCGCTTGTCGCCCTCAAGGGCAACGCCGATCAAACCTAGCGATAGGCTGACAGGAAGAGTCAGCAGCACGGTCAGAATGATCGCAAGCGGCGTGTGTAGCTGGCTGTCACGCTGGAAATGCCCGATGTCCTTGTTCAGGGCATTAAGTTTTTCGTAAAGATACCGGCGCTTCCACAGTAGCGTTGCAATAGCAAGGATGAGAGGCAGAAACAGCCAGGGGCGTTCGGCCAGGCCGGCTGACAGCTCACCTACGCTGGCGCGCCAAGGCACATTTGCAATCTGTTCGACCAACGACTTAGGCGCATCCTTGAGCCAGCCCCAATCCAGCGGGCGATTGCTGGGAATCCAGAACATCTGCTCATCAAGCGTTGAGCGGAGACTTTCGCTGGTCGCTAACAGTTGCTGCTGGTTCAGCTGAAGTGTAATTGACTCACTTAACAACGCACTTAGTTCGGTACTTAGGCGATCTTGCAGGTCCGCTCGAGTTCTGATCAGCTCCAGTAGCTTCTTGCGAAGCTCAGGTGTCGTCTGCTCGGGTGGCATCTGAGCCATGACCTTGTCCAGGTAATCCCAAGGGTTGGCGATTTGCGTGCGCTGCTGGTTCAAGTCGAACTGGTATAGACGTATATCGGCAATCTCGTCCGTCAGCCCCTTGGTTGCTTCAACCGTTGGCAGGGAGGCCCGCTGTTGATAGAGCAGCTTGGAAAGCAGCAGGCTGCCTTTCAGGACATTGATCTGCTGCTGCATGGTCTCGCCGGTCTGCTTGAGCTGATCAAGTCGCTGCTTGATTTCAAGATTGTTTCGAGTGAGCTCATTCAGGCGATCCGTCGCACGCAAGAGGTAGTCGGAAAGCTTGAGGTTAAGATTTGTTTCGCTGGTCAGGACATCGTTACTACCTGCTGTCTTCTGCGATTCACGAGACAGGGCGGCAAAGGTTTCCTCTGACTGCTGGCGACGTTTGCTGCTGATGAGGGCTTGCAGATCGAGACTTTCTTTCTCGATCAGTTTGACACGCTCCGTGTAGAGTTCACGTTGAATGGTGCCAAGATCTTGCAGCGTGCTGTTGCCCGAAAGTTCCTGCTTGCGCAGTTGAATCAGTGCGTTGCGTTCCGCCTGTTCGGCCAATAGCTGATTGCGACGTTCAGGCGTAATGGGCTTACCGCTTTCCTTGCCACTCTTGAGAATGTCGACAATGGTCTGTACCCGCATTTGCGCATTGCTGATTTCGACTTGGGCACGCTCGGGTCGTGTTTGCGATGTGATGACCAGTGTATTGGCATCATTCAGGGCGTTCTGCCAGTCGTTGAGCTGTGAGTTGCGTTGGCTTTGAAGATTCTCCAACTCCTGGGGACTGGCGTTGGCATAGCGTTGGGTAACCGGAGGCTTGTCCTGCTCGGCCTGGAGTTTGGCCAAGTCCTTCTGGGCATCCTTGATCAGCTGCGGTGCTTGTGTGATCTTGCGTTTTACATCCGCTAGGTCCTGCTCATGCTGATCCTTCTGGTCTAGCAGCTGCAGCGTATTTTTCAGAATGTCCTGAACGGTCTGCTGATCGGAGGCAGAAAGCTTCCGGTCAGCCAACGTGTCCAGGCTATGCTGAATCTGCTTGGCATCAGGCAGGTTGGATTCTTGTGAATAAGCGAGCGGAAAGTTGAGACAAAAGCCCAACAACACGATCTTGAGCAGAATACGCAAGGCAAGCATGATCACATCTTGGCAGCAGGAAAGGCGAGGAGGTTAAATCCCTGCCTTTGCTGACGCAACTGCTCTTGTCGGTCGAGCCGACTACCGCACGAATCAGAGGAAAAGAGCAGGTCCTGAACGGCCTTCTGGGAACTTGACCCCAACTTTTCTCACACGATTGCCTTCAAGCGAAGCGACTGTCCAGGTCAGGCCGCTCCATTCGATCTGGTCACCAATGACCGGCTCACCGCCAATGCGCTGGGTAATAAAGCTTCCCAACGTCTGCTCCCCATCCAGCTCGCCAAGGTTAAGACCATACAGCGAGGCCACTGCCTTAAGCTCCGCATTGGCTTCCAATACGAAGTCACCGAAGAAGCGCTGGCCTCGCTCTGGGGCCTGACTGAACAACTTGCCCAGGGCCGAGAGATCATACTCATGGCCAATGACACACAGGATGTCGCCTGCTTCCAGCTTGGTACTGCCGGAAGGGTGTAGGAGCTGTTCCCCGCGGAAGAGCGCCGCGATACGAGTATTGGGCGGCATTTTCAACTCGCGAAGCGCTGCGCCAATACACCATTTCTCCTTGCCCAGGCGGTAGACGAAAAGCTCCCACTCACTGGTGGGATGCACCTGCAGGCCGGAGCGCGAGAAAGGGACAGGCTCTGGCGGTACGGTGACGCGCAGCCACTTTGCCGCGAGCGGCAGGCTTGAACCTTGTAACAGCAGTGAAACCAGAACGATAAAGAAGGCTACGTTAAAGAACAGCTGAGCCTGGGGCAGGCCTGCCATCATGGGGAAAACAGCCAGGATGATCGGTACCGCTCCGCGTAGCCCTACCCATGAGATGAAGAGTTTTTCGCGACTATGGAAAGCTTTAAAGGGAAGCAGGCCCACAAAGACTGACAGGGGGCGCGCGATCACGATCATCCAAAGGGCGAGGCCCAGAGCGGGCAGGGCAATGGGGAGCAGATTGTGCGGCTCTACCAAGAGCCCCAGCACCAGGAACATGCCGATCTGTGCCAACCAAGCCATGCCGTCCAGCATATGTAGCATGCCGTGGCGGCTCCGAATTGGTCGGTTGCCCATAACCAGACCCGCCAAATACACCGCCAAGATGCCACTACCATGAGCTGCGTTGGTAATGGCAAAAATGAACAAGCCTCCACTGACTGCCAGTAGCGGATAGAGACCATCGGCCAGTTGCATACGGTTGATAAGCTGCAGCAGTAACCAACCACCCCCCAGGCCAAGCAGGCTGCCAATGGCGAATTCACGTACGAAGTTCCAGACGAGCCCCCAGCTGAAGCCTGTCTGGCCGCTGGCCAGAAGCTCGATCAGCGTGACGGTAAGAAAGACCGCCATAGGGTCATTACTGCCTGACTCGATTTCAAGGGTTGCGGTAACACGCTCATTGAGCCCGCGCCCGCCAAGCAGTGAAAATACTGCAGCAGCATCGGTCGAGCCGACAATGGCGCCGATCAGCAGTCCTTGCAGGATATTCAGGTCGAAAAGCCATGCCGCCATAGCGCCTGTTAACCCGGCGGTAATCATTACGCCCACGGTTGCCAGGGACAGTGCTGGCCAGAGCGCCACTCGGAAACTGGATACGCGTGTACGCATACCGCCGTCCAGCAGAATGATCGCCAGGGCAAGATTGCCTACCAGGTAGGCGAGGGGGTAGTTGTTGAAATTGATATGACCAGGGCCGTCTACGCCTGCCAGCATCCCGACTGCAAGAAAAATCACAAGAATGGGAATGCCCAGGCGCGAGGAAAGCGAGCTGACCAGAATGGAGAGACCAACCAGGACCGCGCCAATCAAAAATAGGCTATTGATTGTGACGGCATCCAAATCGAAACTCCTGCATAGTGGGTAGGCGCGATGCGCTGGATTCTTGATTTAACCTGTTGATTCGGCAAGCTGTCAAAATTAATGCCAGATTCTTTTGAGCCATGCGACGAACAGGGGACTTCCAGTACACTGCGCGCCTTCACAGGAGCGAATCATGAATTACCGACACGCCTTCCATGCCGGAAACCATGCCGATGTGCTGAAGCACTTTGTACTGTCTCGCGTATTGATGTTGCTGGGGCGCAAGGAAACACCCTACGCCTATCTGGACACACATTCGGGCATAGGGCTTTACGATCTGCTGGGAGATCAGGCTAGCCGTACCGGTGAATGGCAAGGTGGAATAGGCCGACTCTGGGAGGCGAAAGACCTCCCTGATCCGCTTGTCGCTTACAAGGAGGCTGTCGCTGCTCTTAATAGTGATGGGGCGTTGCGCTTCTACCCGGGGTCACCCGAAATCGCTCGGCGCTTTTCCCGTCCCCAGGATCGTTTGCACTTGAATGAGCTGCATGCTGAAGATGCTCTGCTGCTCAAGGAAAACATGGGGCAAGAAAGACGGATCGCTGTTCATCATCGGGACGGCTGGCTGTTACCCAAAGCACTGCTGCCCGTGCAGGAGAAACGCGCTGTGCTCTTGATCGATCCGCCTTTTGAAAAGGTGGACGAGTTTGAGCGGTGTTCAATGGCATTAAAGGAAAGCATTGCCCGTATGCGACAGATCGTGACCGCTATCTGGTATCCCATCAAGGATCAGCGTCAGCTCAAGCGGTTTTATCAGGATCTGCAAAAGAGTAATGCACCCAAACTTCTGCGTGCCGAACTCTGGGTACATCCCGCCGACAATCCTGTGGGGCTCAATGGCTCTGGTATGGTGATTTCCAACCCCCCGTGGGGTCTGGAAGACGAACTCAGAAGCGTTTTGCCCTGGCTTGCCAAACAACTGGGACAAAGCCAGCCTAGCTGGAAGCTGGACTGGCTGATCGAGGAAAAAAGCACCTGATGTAGCCGGGGTTGGCTACCTTCCTCGATTCCAAGGCCTTACAACAGGCGGCGCGACTAGATCTTGTTGAGGTTCAGATAGCGACGAAGGCTATCAAGCAGCTCGTTACCAGGAATGGGACGGTCAAACAGATAACCCTGGCCTACGTCGCAATGATGGCGACGTAGAAAGCTCAGCTGTTGTGTCGTTTCGATACCTTCAGCCACAACCTTGAGTCGCAGGTTGTGGGCCATGGCCACTACGGCCGACGTGATCTCCATATCGTCCTGATTGGCTGGAATATCCTTGATAAAGCTTCGGTCGATCTTGATGACATCGATCGGGAATTTCTTGAGGTAGCTGAGCGACGAATAGCCCGTACCAAAATCGTCCATGGCCAAGCTGAGCCCGATTTGCTTCATCTCCTCTAGCTGCTGGCGTGTCTCATCGGTTGCATCCAGGAGCAGGCTTTCGGTCAGTTCAAGTTCAAGGCGATGAGGAGGGAGGCGCTCTTCAATCAGAATGCTTCTGATTGAGCTGACAAGCTCCTGATCAGTGAACTGTTTGGGAGAAAGGTTGATCGCCATCTGCAAATGGCCCAGGCCAGCGGCATCCAGCGCCTTGATTTGCCTGCAGGCTTCCCGAATGACCCATTTACCAATCGGGATGATCAGACCGGTCTCTTCCGCCACGCTGATGAACTGATCGGGTCGTATCATGCCCCGTTCGGGGTGATTCCAGCGCAACAGCGCTTCAAGCCCCAGCAGTTGGGCGCTTTTGAGGCAGATCTTTGGCTGGTAATGAACCTCCAGTTCGTTGAGTTCGAGGGCTCGACGAAGGTTATTCTGCATGAACAGCTTGTGACTGGCTTCGGTCACCAGCGATTGTGTATAGACCTGTACCCGGTTTCCGCCGCTGGCCTTGGCCTTGTGCAGCGCCAGGCCTGCATGCTTCATGAGCGTTTGCGAGTCTTTACCGTGATCAGGGGTGACGGTCAGGCCAATCGAGCAACTGACCAACGTCGGTTGGCTTTCAACATAGATGGGCTTTTCGAGCATGCTTAGCAGCGCGCTCGCGACATCCAGACCTTCCTGGGTATCCATCTGCTCAAGCAGCACGGCAAACTCATTACTGGCGATCCGTGCGATCAGCGTACTTTGCCCCAGTGAGCTTTGCAGGCGTCTGGCCAGGCTGACCAGCAGGTTATCGCCAGCTTCATGACCCAGGCTGTCATTGATTCGTTTGAAGTGATCAATGTCGATCAGCATCAGGCAGTTATGGATATCCTCCCGTCCTGCCAGGCGTTTTTCCAGGCGATCAATGAAGTAGTGACGATTGGCCAGCCCTGTCAGGCTGTCACGATAAGCCAGCTTTTCCATATTTTGCTGGGTCAGCTTGGCCTGGGTGATGTCCTCGAAGATACCAATGTAGTGGGTCAGCTCACCGTTGTCTGAGTAGACTTTGGAAAGCGAAAGATGGCCCCAGTAGGAGATCTGGTCCTTGCGCTGGCAGCGAAGCTCGCCTTGCCAGCTGTTCTGTTTTTCCAGGGCCGCATAGGCGTCGGGTAGAAGTTCCGACCAGTTGGTCAATGCCGGTAGCTCACTGATGGGCTGACCGCAGACTTCTTCGGCAGTGTACTGGGTAATGGTTGTAAAGCTGGGGTTGATGTATTCGATCTCCCCTTTGCGATTGACTAGCAGAAAAGCATTGGCGCTCTGCTCAACCGCCCGTTGGAACAGATGCAGGGCATGGGTGGCACTGCGGCGCTCCTGGCTATCAAGCACTTTGGCGTACTGATCGGCCAGTTCGCAGGCAAACGCAATTTCATCGTTCTGCCAGATTCTGGGCTGGCCGGTTTGCTCAAGGCGAAGGATGCCTAATACCCGGCCATCTACACGTATGCAGATATCCAGAAGCGAGCGAATGTCATGGGCGAGCAGATACGGCTTGGTCCATTCGCGTGTACGAGGATCATGTTGAGCATCCTGCGCATCGATTGATCGGGCCTTATGAAGCGCCTCCACATACGCTGGAAAATCATCCAATGACCAAGAGGAGACAGACGACGTATTAGGAGATTCGCCATGAGTGTAGACAGAGCGTAAATGATTTTCGCCCACCTGCCACACACTGGCTCGTTTCACGCTACAGGTTTCACTGGCTGCACGAGTAATCAGTTGGGCCGCTTCCTGAAGCGGGTCGCTGGAGCTGTAGGCGTGTTGTGTCAATTCAAGCAAAAGATTGCGGTGTGCTCTTACCCGATCAACACGAGCTTGTTCCTGTACGCAGGACTGCTCAAAAAGATCCAGCGAGGCTTTAAGATCCCTGTTTTGCGCCATCAGCGTAGTAGTCAGTCGCTCGGCCTCTGAAGCCAGCTCCACAGGAATCAGGTAGCCGTGCAGGATTTCACGACCATGGCGGGAGATTGCCTCGCCAATTTCAACCATTGACGTCGCGCCTGCCGGTGCGTGCAGGGTATAGCGAATGACGTAATGGCGGCGCTTGAGCAATTGCTGCTGTATGGCATCGTGCAGGTGATAGCGTGCCGCAGGCTCCATGAGGCTGGCGTAAGGCGACTCGAGAAGCGAGCAAAGCTCATAGGCAGGCAGCCCCAGACTTTTTTCACATGCCTGGTCTAGATCCAGCAGCGCCCAGCTGGGCTCATTGAGCCGCTCGAAGCGCAACATCCCCAGCTGTGCGGGCACAGGCGGCTGCGTAGCAACCTCGGCCACTGAGAGACTGGCAGCATCAGGATGAATCTTCATGCGGCGGTTCGCTTCCAACGGCCCTTGATAAGGGGCGCGTACTTATGGGTTATGCCAAGTCGACTTAACGAAAGGGCGTACAGTAAGCCAATCCGGTTTTATTTGCAGTGACTGTCTTCTGGATTCCGCCAGAACGAGGCACCCATAAGTCCTTTCAGGGAGCAAGGGTGCATCAAGCTAACCACACTGACAAGCGTCTCGATAAAACAGACAGCAGCTTTCTACTAAGAAGCTTTATCGATCCAGCAAGTCAAACTCTTTAAAAAAAACCCTGCCGGGGTGGCAGGGTTTCAGATGACCGAGCATTTCATCGGCCAGACGGTTGCCGGCAGAGGCCGGCATCGTCTCTTTACAGCAGCAGGCCGCGAATCTCAGCCAGCAGATCGCCCAGACGCTTGGTGAAGCGGGCCGCAGCAGCGCCATTGATCACGCGGTGATCATAGGAGAGCGAAAGCGGCAGCATCAGGCGCGGCTGGAAGGCCTTGCCGTCCCATACCGGCTGCATGGTGGCCTTGGATACTCCCAGGATTGCCACTTCCGGTGCGTTGACGATCGGCGTAAAGCCGGTGCCGCCAATGTGGCCGAGGCTGGAGATCGTGAAGCAGGCCCCTTGCATGTCGTCGCCGGAAAGCTTCTTGTTGCGTGCTTTCTCAGCCAGTTGAGCGGCTTCGGCAGCCAGCTGGAGAAGACTCTTCTGATCGACGTTGCGAATGACAGGTACCAGCAGCCCATCCGGCGTGTCCACGGCAAAGCCAATGTGCACGTATTTCTTGCGGATAATGGCCTTGCCACTGGGTGCGAGCGAGGCATTGAAGTCCGGCAATTCCTTGAGCACATGGGCGCAGGCCTTGAGCAGGAACGGCAGGATGGTCAGCTTGACGCCCGCTTTTTCTGCCACAGCCTTTTGACCCACACGGAAGGCTTCAAGATCAGTGACATCAGACTGATCGAACTGCGTTACGTGAGGCACGTTCAGCCAGCTGCGATGCAGATTGGCAGCACCTACCTGCATCAGGCGTGTCATCGGAACTTCTTCGATTTCGCCAAACTTGCTGAAGTCCACGGTCGGGACCGGAGGAATTCCGGCGCCACCGGTAGTTGCCGCTGCGGCCGGAGCAGATTTGCTCTTTTGCAGCTGATCCTTTACATACGACTGGACGTCTTCCTTGAGAATACGTCCCTTCGGACCAGTTGGCGTCACTTCGCTCAGCTCGACGCCAAACTCGCGTGCCAGCATCCGTACAGCCGGGCCAGCATGCACTTTCTTGCCAGGCTGGCCGGTGGGCGTGGGCGCTTGCGGTGCCTTGGCCGGCGCTGGGCTTGGGCTCGCCTGCTTTTGTGCCGGAGCTGCATTTTGCTGAGCCGGTGCAGGCTTCTCAGCCTTTTTCTTTGGTGCTGCGCCTTGAACTTTCAAGGTCAGGATCAGATCGCCAGTTTTGGCCTGATCACCTACCTTGATGGAAACGCTTTCCACCACACCCGCCTTGGGCGCCGGGATTTCCATGCTGGCCTTGTCGGATTCCAGGGTAATCAGCGACTGGTCCGCTTCTACCGTGTCACCCGCTTTGACCATCACTTCGATCACATTGGCGTTACCGGTCGAGCCGATGTCAGGCACCTTGATCTCTTCAGTGCTCTCGCCAGCAGGGTCTTCGTCGGCCGTCTCGTGCAATTCAGGCTCGGCTGCCTGCACGGCAGGCTTGTCACTGGTGGATTGAGCCGGTGCAGAGGAAGCGTTGCCGCTTCCCTTGAGTACCAGAATCAGGTCACCCGTACCTACTTCATCACCCACCTTGACGGCGATACTTTCAATCACGCCGGCAGCAGGTGAGGGGATCTCCATGCTGGCCTTGTCAGACTCCAGGGTAATCAAGGTCTGCTCGGCTTCGATACGATCACCAACCTTGACCGGAAGCTCGATAATGTTGGCCTTGCCACTGGTGCCGATATCCGGCACATGGATTTCCTGAGCAGTGCCTGTTCCAGCCTGGTCGTCTTCCTTGGCAGACGCGGACGGGTCCTCGTCGCCTGGAGGCGTTGGCATTTCAACTTCTTCGTCGGCAGCGCCTGCAGCAACAGCCATGGGCTCGGCTGCATCGGTTTCACCCGATGCGCCATCTTCCATGTCCAGCAGCAGGTCGCCGGTTTTCAGCGTATCGCCCAGCTTGACGTGCAGCGCGGCGATCTTGCCGGCTTTCGGGGCCGGGATCTCCATGCTGGCCTTGTCGGATTCGAGCACGACGAGGCTTTGTTCAGCCTCGACGGTGTCGCCCACCTTGACCAGAATTTCGATGATCTCGCCTTCGCCACTTCCGATATCAGGTACGCGAATGGTTTCACTCACAATAATTTCTCCTTTTCACCGTCGGCATCAGCAATCAAGCGGGTTGCGCTTGAGCGGATCGATACCGAACTTGGTGATGGCATCCGCTACGACCTGACGCTCGATAGCGCCACGATCGGCCAGGGCTTGCAGAGCAGCCAAGGCGACCCAGTGGCGATCCACTTCGAAGAAGTGACGCAGTTTTTTGCGCGAGTCGCTGCGGCCGAAACCGTCAGTGCCCAGCACTTGGTATTCCTTGGATGGAACCCACTGGCGAACCTGGTCGGCGAACAGCTTCATGTAGTCGGTAGAGGCAATGACCGGGCCTTCACGACCTTCCAGGCACTGCTGGATATAGGCCTTGCGGGGCTCTTCCAGCGGATGCAAGCGGTTCCAGTGGTCAACTGCCAGGCCATCACGGCGCAGCTCGTTGAAGCTGGTGACGCTCCAGATGTCTGCACCGATACCCATTTCGCGCAGCAGGGCTTTTGCTTCGCGAACCTCACGCAGGATGGTGCCCGAGCCCAGAAGCTGAACGCGATGCTTGAAATCGCCGGTTTCTTCTTCCAGGAGATACATACCCTTGATGATGCCTTCCTCGGCACCTTCAGGCAGCGCAGGCTGCTGGTAGTTCTCGTTCATGACCGTGATGTAGAAGAACACGTTCTTCTGCTCTTCGGTCATCTGACGAATGCCTTCGCGAATGATGACCGCCAGCTCGTAGGCATAGGTGGGGTCGTACGTGCGGCAGTTCGGGATGGTCGCTGCCAGAATATGGCTGTGACCATCTTCGTGCTGCAGGCCTTCGCCGTTCAATGTGGTACGGCCGGCAGTACCGCCAATCAGGAAACCACGCACCTGGCTATCACCCGCGGCCCAGGCCAAATCGCCGATACGCTGGAAGCCGAACATCGAATAGTAGATGTAGAACGGCAGCATCGGCTGGTTGTAGGTGCTGTAGGACGTACCGGCTGCAATGAAGGAGCTCATGGCGCCTGCTTCATTGATGCCTTCTTCGAGGATCTGGCCCTTCTTGTCCTCGCGGTAGAACATCACCTGATCCTTGTCGACAGGCTCGTAGAGCTGACCGACGGAGGAGTAGATGCCAAGCTGACGGAACATGCCTTCCATACCAAAGGTACGAGCTTCGTCCGGGATGATCGGGACGATGCGGCTGCCCAGGTCCTTGTCCTTGACCAGCTGGGACAAGATACGCACGAAGGCCATGGTGGTGGAGATCTCGCGATCGCCAGAGCCGTCCAGGATAGCTTTCAGTGTTTCCAGCGGTGGTGTCGGAATGCTGATGCTGGTGGTGCGACGCTGCGGTACCGAGCCGCCCAGCGCTTCGCGACGCTTGCGCAGGTACTTCATTTCCGGGCTGTCTTCGGCAGGACGGAAGAAGGGCAGGTCGGCCAGCTGATCATCGTTCAGCGGGATATCGAAGCGGTCGCGGAATTTCTTCAGGCTCTCCACGTCGATCTTCTTGGTGTTGTGGGCGATGTTCTTCGCTTCACCCGCACCGGTGCCATAACCCTTGATGGTCTTGGCAAGAATGACCGTCGGCTGACCCTTGTGGTTGACCGCCTGATGGTAGGCTGCATACACCTTGTACGGATCGTGACCGCCGCGGTTGAGCTTCCAGATGTCCTCGTCGGACATGTCTTCAACCATCTTCAGCAGCTCAGGATTGGCGCCGAAGAAGTGCTTGCGGACGAATGCGCCGTCCTTGGCCTTGTAATTCTGGTATTCGCCGTCGATGGCTTCATCCATGCGCTGCTGCATGAGGCCATTTTCGTCACGGGCGAACAGAGGATCCCAGAGGCGACCCCAGATGACCTTGTTCACGTTCCACTGGGCGCCACGGAAGACGCCTTCCAGTTCCTGGATGATCTTCGCGTTACCACGAACCGGACCATCCAGGCGCTGCAGGTTGCAGTTGATCACGAAGATCAGGTTGTCCAGCTTTTCACGACCTGCCAGAGAGATGGCGCCCAGGGTCTCCGGCTCGTCAGTCTCGCCGTCACCGATAAAGCACCAGACCTTCTGCTTGCCGGCCGGGATGAAGCCGCGGTCTTCCAGGTACTTCATGAAGCGTGCCTGATAGATCGCTGTGATCGGACCTAGACCCATGGATACGGTCGGGAACTGCCAGAAATCGGGCATCAGGTGCGGGTGCGGATAGCTCGACAGACCGTTGCCATCTACTTCCTGGCGGAAGTTGTTCATCTGGTCTTCTGTCAGGCGGCCCTCAAGGAAGGCACGTGCGTAAACGCCAGGAGACGCGTGGCCCTGGTAATACACCAGGTCGCCGCCATGCTCTTCGGTTGGCGCTTTGAAGAAGTAGTTAAAACCAATGTCGTATAGCGTAGCGGACGAAGCAAAGGTAGAAATGTGGCCGCCAAGGTCCGGGTCGCGGAGGTTGGTACGAACCACCATGGCCAACGCATTCCAGCGTACCAGCGAGCGAATCCGCCGCTCCATGAAGAGGTCGCCCGGCATCTGGACTTCTTTGGTAACCGGGATCGTGTTGCGATACGGGGTGGTGATCGCGTAGGGAAGCTGTGTACCTGTCCGAGTGGCCAGCTCACCCATACGGGTCAGCAGATAATGAGCTCGGTCTTCACCTTCGCAGTCTAGTACGGACTCCAGGGCGTCCAGCCATTCCTGGGTTTCGACGGGATCAAGGTCTTGCATGGCTTGCTCCAGGGCGGAAAGGCTTCCAGAATCGGTTGCCTCGGTATCGCCGCCATCCTCTTGGGGGCAGCGTGAATTCTTGGATTATGACCGGGTGGTTCCCGGCCGGCGTGTAGTTTTACTACAAAACGGCGGTCGTTTCAGCTGCTCAGGTCAATGTCCGTTATAAAACAACGACAAATTGTCGTGCGGTTTGACCTTCTCCTCAGCCGTTGACTCCACAGGATAGACCATGAGCCTGCCTTCTCTCACTGCTATTCCTGATTCACTTGCCGAACCTGTAAGGTGTGCGCAGGCACGCCTCATGGAGGCATTGAACGCACAGCCTGAACGTTTGCAATATTTTTCAGCATGGCCGCCAGCGCGGCGCAGCGACCTGTCACGGGTGATAGCGGCCAGCGAGTTTGTCGCTGAGCAGATTCAGCGCGATCCGGCATTAATGCTGGATCTGGCAGACGAGGGCCTATTCGAGCGATCACTGCCAGCCGGCACTATTCACCAACAACTGACCGACTGTCTAGCCGGATGTTCGGATGAAAACCAACTCGGACAGCGCTTACGCCGCTTTCGGCTGCGGCACCAGGTTCGCATTATCTGGCGCGATCTGACACGTCAGGCCGACCTGCTCGAGACGTGCCGTGACCTGACCGAACTGGCCGATGCCTGTATCGATGAGGCCTACCAGTGGCTGTACAAGGACCAATGCCGTCAATCCGGGGTCCCGACGGGGCATCGGACTGGAGAGCCGCAGCATATGGTTATCTTGGGAATGGGCAAGCTGGGAGCGGGCGAGCTTAACCTTTCGTCCGATATCGATCTCATTTTTGCCTACCCCGAGGGTGGCGAGACAGTAGGGGCGCGTCGTGCACTGGACAATCAACAGTTCTTCATTCGCCTAGGCCAACGGCTTATCAAGGCCCTTGATACGATTACCGTAGATGGCTTTGTCTTCAGGGTTGATATGCGCTTGCGTCCCTATGGCTCGTCAGGCGCGCTGGCGCTGAGCTTTTCGGCCATGGAGCAGTATTACCAGGACCAGGGTCGGGACTGGGAACGTTACGCCATGATCAAGGCGCGCGTTGTGGGAGGCGATCAGCAGGCCGGAGCACAACTGCTCAGCATGTTGCGCCCCTTCGTCTATCGGCGTTACCTGGACTTTTCGGCGATTGAAGCGCTGCGCAACATGAAGCAGCTGATCCAGCAGGAGGTCAGGCGCCGTGAGATGGATGACAACATCAAGCTGGGCGCAGGCGGCATTCGAGAGGTGGAATTTATTGCACAGGCCTATCAGCTCATTCATGGCGGACGGGAGCTAAGCCTGCAGCAGCGCCCATTGCTGGTAATCCTGAGCGTCCTGAAGGGTCTGGGCTATCTTCCCGCCGAGGCAGCCGAGGAGATGCGAGAGGCATACTGCTTCCTGCGCTACGTGGAGCATGCGCTACAGGCGATTGGAGACCGACAGACACAGAAATTGCCTGACAGCGAGCTGGATCGTGATCGGGTAGCCTTCATGATGGGCTTCGATAGCTGGACTGCTTTTTTAAGCCGGCTGACCCATTGGCGCAGCCGTATTAACTGGCATTTCCAACAGGTTATTGCCGACCCGGACGAGGGTGCGGACAGTCAGTCAGAAATTGGGCAGGAATGGCTACCCCTCTGGGAAGGCAGTCTTGAGGATGCAGCAGCTATCCAGCAGTTGAAGGAGGCAGGCTTGAGCAGTCCCGAGTCAGCTTGGTTACGGTTGTGTGCGCTACGAAGCAGCAGTCAGGTTCGGACCATGCAGAGAATGGGGCGAGAACGGTTGGATGCCTTTATGCCTCGGCTGTTGACTCAGATTGTTTCTCATGACGAGCCCGACCAAGCCCTGGATCGCGTTCTACCATTGATCGAGGCCGTCGCCAGACGCTCGGCATACTTAGTGCTGCTCACCGAAAACCCCGGAGCACTGGAGCGTCTACTCCAGCTCTGCAGTGCAAGTGTGTGGATTGCAGAGCAAATCACGCGTTTCCCCGCCTTGCTGGATGAGTTGCTTAACGAGGGCCGCTTGTATCGCCCACCTCAAAAGCCTGAGCTGGTCGCGGAGCTGCGGGAGCGGATGGCACGCATCCCTGAGGATGATCTGGAGCAGCAGATGGAAATGCTCCGGCATTTCAAGCGCGCTCATGGACTGCGAGTGGCAGCGTCCGAGATTGCAGGCACGCTGGCCTTGATGAAGGTCAGTGATTACCTGACCTGGATGGCGGAGGCGATTCTTGATCAAGTGCTTGAGCTGGCCTGGCGACAGATGGTTCAGCGTCATGGTCATCCGCAACGTGCCGATGGATCGCCGTGTGATCCGGACTTCGTGATCATAGGTTACGGCAAGGTGGGCGGTATTGAGTTGGGGCACGGTTCCGACCTCGATCTTGTCTTTATTCACGATGGTGATCCGTTAGCCGAGACGGATGGCGGCAAGCCTATCGATGGTGCTCAGTTCTACACGCGTCTCGGACAGCGCATCATCCACTTCCTAACCACATCGACCACCGCCGGAACGCTGTATGAGGTCGACATGCGCCTAAGGCCTTCCGGGGCTGCCGGGCTTCTGGTCAGTACGATCAAGGCATTCGAGCACTACCAGCAGAACGAGGCCTGGACCTGGGAGCACCAGGCATTGGTGCGGGCGCGGGTGCTGGCCGGCTGCCCCGTCGTCACGGCACGGTTCGAGGCTGTACGGGCTGCGGTCCTGAGCCGGCGTCGTGATGAGGCCAAGCTGCGTCGTGAGGTCGGCGAGATGCGGATGAAGATGCGGGAAAACCTGGGAACCAAGGCTACCTCCGGTGGATCGTCGCCGATTGCCTTCGAGGCGGGCAGGGTATTTGACCTCAAGCAGGATGCAGGCGGTATCGTCGATATTGAATTTATGGTGCAATATGCGGTTCTTGTCTGGTCCTGGCAGCATCCTGATCTGCTGCGCTTCACCGACAATATCCGCATTCTGGAAGAACTGGAGCGGGCTGGATTGATCTCGAGTCCAGATGTCCACCTGTTGCAAGAGGCTTACAAAGCCTACCGTGCTGCCGCACACCGCCAGGCTCTGCAGAAGCAGGCAGGCGTAGTGGATGGCAGCCTCTTCCATGACGAGCGACACGGCGTCATGCGGATCTGGAAGTCGCTTGCGCTCGACCCACTCGCTGCGCAGCAGTACGAATCGAATTCTTGAGGAGCTGCAAATTATGTCGATGTCCGATCGTGACGGTGTGATCTGGTATGACGGTGAAATGGTGCCGTGGCGCGATGCGACCACCCATGTTCTGACCCATACGCTGCATTATGGAATGGGTGTGTTCGAAGGCGTTCGCGCTTACAACACCCCTCAGGGCACAGCAATCTTCCGTCTACAGGCGCACACGGATCGTCTGTTCGACTCCGCCCACATCATGGGCATGAAGATGCCTTTCACCAAAGACGAGATCAACGAAGCGCACCGCGCGGTGATTCGTGATAATAACCTTGAAAGCGCCTATCTGCGTCCGATGGTGTTCTACGGATCGGAAGGCATGGGACTGCGTGCGACCGGTCTGAAGGTGCATGTGATCGTGGCTGCCTGGCACTGGGGCGCCTACATGGGTGAGGAGGCGCTGGAACAGGGCATCAAGGTACGTACCAGCTCCTATACCCGTCACCACGTGAATATCTCCATGACCCGTGCAAAGGCCAACGGACACTACATCAACTCGATGCTGGCACTGCAGGAAGCCATTTCCGGCGGCGCGGACGAAGCCCTGCTGCTGGATCCGGAAGGCTATGTGGCTGAAGGCTCCGGTGAGAATATCTTCATCATCAAGGACAATGTCATCTACACGCCTGAAGTAACGGCGTGCCTCAACGGCATCACCCGTAACACCGTGCTGACACTGGCCAAGGAGCATGGCTACGCGTTGGTTGAAAAGCGTATTACGCGTGACGAAGTCTATATTGCGGATGAAGCATTCTTTACTGGTACTGCCGCTGAAGTGACCCCCATCCGTGAAGTCGATGGACGCACCATCGGCGCCGGCCGCCGTGGTCCGGTGACCGAAACGCTGCAAAAGGCCTACTTCGATCTGGTTACCGGCAAGACTGATAGCCATGCCGAGTGGCGTACTGCAGTGAAATAAGCCGCACGTACAAGGCTCATGGTAGATACTATGAGCCTTGTACGTTGTAGCGTGAGCCTATGAGAATTCTGATAATCGGTCCTTCCTGGGTCGGCGACATGGTGATGGCGCAGACGCTGTTCAAGAGTCTGCAGGCGCTTCATCCCGGTTGTGCCATTGATGTGCTGGCGCCTGATTGGAGCCGTCCTCTGCTTGAGCGGATGCCCGAAGTACGCTCGGCGCTGAGTTTTCCGCTTGGGCATGGTGCTTTTGAGCTGGCAACGCGTCGGCGTATCGGTCGTAGTCTGCGCGGTCAGTACGATCAGGCCATTCTGCTGCCAAATTCGCTCAAGTCGGCCCTGGTTCCTTATTTTGCGGGTATTCCCAAACGCACCGGCTGGCGCGGCGAGATGCGTTTCGGCCTGCTCAATGACATACGAACACTGGATAAGGCGCGCTATCCGCTGATGATTGAGCGCTTTATCGCACTGGCCTATCCGCCTGGGGCTGAGTTGTCCAAGCCTTATCCACGTCCCCAGCTGCGAATCGAGTCTGCCAGCCGCGACGCGGCACTTGGCAAGTTTGGCCTGGAGCTGGACAGGCCGGTGTTAGCATTATGCCCAGGCGCCGAGTTTGGTGAATCCAAGCGTTGGCCTGCAGCCCACTACGCCGAAGTGGCCAATGTAAAGATCAGGGCAGGGTGGCAGGTCTGGCTGTTCGGCTCGCAAAAGGATAATGCGGGCTGCGAGGAAATCCGCGAGCGTTTGATTCCAGGCCTGCGCGAAGAGGTCACGAACCTGGCGGGTCAGACGGCACTGGCCGAGGCTATCGACCTTATGTCCTGCGCGTCGGCAGTAGTCAGCAACGATTCTGGCCTCATGCATGTCGCCGCCGCACTGGATCGCCCGTTGGTGGCGGTCTATGGATCGACGTCCCCAGGCTTTACGCCACCTCTGGCCAAAGAGGTTGAGGTCGTACGGTTGGGTATTGAGTGCAGCCCGTGTTTTGATCGGACCTGTCGATTCGGACACTACAACTGCATGCGTCTTCTGGAGCCTGCTGCCGTGCTGCGTGCACTGGATCAACTGGTTGCTGATCCGGTCGAGGTGGAATAAGTGCGGGTGCTTTTGATCAAGACATCGTCATTGGGCGATGTGATTCATACGTTGCCAGCCCTGACGGATGCCAGTCGTGCGTTTCCGGGAATCCGCTTCGACTGGGTTGTTGAAGAAGGCTTTGCCGAGATTCCATCCTGGCACCCAGCGGTGTCTCAAGTCATTCCTGTAGCGATTCGCCGGTGGCG
This sequence comes from Pseudomonas sp. WAC2, assembly GCF_030403525.1. Classification (NCBI taxonomy): domain Bacteria; kingdom Pseudomonadati; phylum Pseudomonadota; class Gammaproteobacteria; order Pseudomonadales; family Pseudomonadaceae; genus Pseudomonas; species Pseudomonas sp. WAC2. The sequence goes on along the minus strand of NZ_JAUEPD010000001.1, from coordinate 632,417 downwards.
TAAAAACCTCTTCAAGACGTTGAAAAGCGGGGAGTGGTCGCGCTTCAAGGAGCGTCTGCGAGATACTCACTACGATGTGGTGATCGATGCCCAGGGGCTTTTGAAAAGTGCATGGTTGACTCGATACGTCAAGGCGCCGGTAGTAGGGCTTTCGCGTGAGTCGATCCGCGAGCCACTGGCAAGCCGGTTTTATGACCGAACCTGCCAAGTTGCTTGGGGACAGCATGCTGTCGAACGACTCAGGCAACTGTTTGCCCAGGCTCTGAGTTATCCCTTGCCAGAGTCCACTGGCGATTACGGACTGGATCGCACACGTCTTGCCGAGCCCCAGGCAAGCGGACCTTACGTATTGTTTCTGCATGGTACGACCTGGGCGACCAAGCACTGGCCGGAGCGCTATTGGCGCGAGCTGGCTGAAGCGGCCCGGCAGCTTGGGGTGCTGGTGCGCTTACCATGGGGCAATGACCCCGAGCGCGAAAGAGCAGAACGTATCGCTTCAGGACTTGAACATGTGTCGGTTCTCCCCAAGATGTCATTGGCTGGGGTGTCCCGCGTACTGGCTGGCGCCAGCGCCTGCGTGGCAGTTGATACAGGCCTGGGGCATCTGGCGGCTGCGCTGGATGTGCCGACATTGTCATTGTTCGGGCCGACCGATGCCAGACTGACAGGTGCCTATGGCCGTTCCCAGGTACATCTCACCAGCGATTGGGTCTGTGCGCCCTGTCTGCAGAAGCAGTGTACCTACGCTCCCTCTGAGGAGGACCGGAGACTGTTTGATGTTTCCCAAGAGCAGCCCTTGTGCTTCTCGCGTGTCAATCCGGCACGGGTTTTCGCCTCACTGGAAGCGATGCTGTCCATCAAAGGACAGCGTTTGTGCTGAGTTATCATGGTTCGACAGGTTTGAACGTCATCACCTGCTACGGTGATCCGCTATTTTTTATGGGCATATGCTGATGCGTCTGGCTTTTGTTCTCTACAAGTACTTTCCCTTCGGGGGGCTACAGCGTGACTTCATGCGTATTGCCCAGGAGTGCCAGCGTCGTGGTCACTCCATTCGTGTCTATACGTTGATCTGGGAGGGTCCTATACCTGACGGATTCGACGTGCGCGTTGGATCGGCCAAGGCGCTGTTCAACCACAAGCGCAATGAAAAGTTTACAGCCTGGTTCCAGCGTGATCTGGCCAATGATCCAGTGGATCGCATCATTGGCTTTAACAAGATGCCTGGCCTGGACGTGTATTATGCGGCCGATCCCTGCTTTGAAGAAAAGGCGCAGACACTGCGTAACCCCCTGTACCGAAAGTGGAGCCGCTATCGTCATTTTGCCGAGTACGAGCGGGCCGTGTTTGAGCCCGAGTCCAAGACCCAGGTTCTGATGATCTCGGAGGTTCAGCAGCCGTTCTTCGTCAAGCACTACGGGACGCCGGCCGAGCGTTTTCATCTGCTTCCGCCTGGTATCGCAGCAGACCGTCGCGCACCGGCCAATGCCGAAGAAATACGCAAGGCGTTTCGCCAGGAGTTCGGTCTGGACGATACGTCACTGCTGGTTGTGCAGATCGGTTCGGGCTTTAAGACCAAGGGGCTGGATCGCTCTCTGCGAGCAGTCGCTTCGCTCCCCAAGGCACTCAAGAAACGGGTGCGCCTGATTGTCATCGGGCAGGACGATCCCAAGCCGTTTCTGTTGCAGACCAAGGCGCTGGGCATTTCCGATCAAGTGGATATTCTCAAGGGACGGAGCGATATCCCGCGTTTTCTTCTTGGGGCGGATCTGTTGATTCACCCAGCTTATAACGAGAACACGGGAACGGTACTGCTGGAGGCTTTGGTGGCTGGTTTGCCTGTGCTGGTGACCGATGTCTGTGGCTATGCTCATTACATCACGGACGCCGACTGCGGCCGGGTAGTGCCTAGCCCATTTGAGCAGGAGCAGCTCAATACTCTGTTGGCCGACATGCTCAGCGATGATTCGCAGCGCACTGCATGGTCCCGTAATGCCCTCGCTTATGCCGAGACTGCCGATCTGTACAGCATGCCCGAGCGGGCGGCTGATGTCATTCTGGAGCCGCGCTTGTGAAGCTTGTGCTTGAAGAGCCTTTCCGCTCCCTGTGGGTGGGGCGCGATGCCTTTGAAGCGGTAGAAGCGCTTCAGGGAGAAGTTTTTCGGGAGTTGGAAGGGCGACGTACCCTGCGTACCGAAGTCAATGGCAAGGGGTATTTCGTCAAAATCCATCGAGGGATCGGATGGGGCGAGATTGCCAAAAACCTGTTACAGCTGAAACAGCCGGTACTGGGTGCAGGCCAGGAGTGGCAGGCTTTGCAACGTCTGCATGAGGCTGGCGTGCCTACCATGAACGCCGTGGCTTTTGGTGAGCGAGGCAGCAACCCGGCCGAGCAGCATTCTTTCATTATCACGGAGGAGTTGGCACCTACCATCAGCCTGGAAGACTACACGCTGGCTTGGCCCGCTCAGCCTCCCATGGTGCGTACCAAATGGGCTCTGATCGATGAGGTGGCCAGGATGACAGGCACGATGCATCGTGCAGGGGTCAATCATCGAGACTGCTACATCTGTCACTTTCTACTGCATACTGATCGGCCCGTTGAACCAGGTACATTGAGGCTGTCACTCATCGACCTGCATCGCGCTCATACGCGAGACCAGGTGCCCAAACGCTGGCGCGACAAGGACCTGGCTGGTCTGTATTTTTCTGCACTGGGTATCGGGTTGACTCAGCGGGATTTCCTGAGGTTTCTCCGCACGTACTTTCAGCGACCATTGCGGCAGATTCTGCGTGAAGAGGCCGCGCTCCTGCAGCGATTGCAGCGTAAGGCCGAACGGCTCTACGAGCGCAAGCAGCGTTACGGAGACAGGCTCTGATGGCCCAGTGGCGTGTTGATCCCTCTGTGGAGCATATAGCGGAGTTTGCCAGCCTTGAGCGGGTATTCACCTTGCAAGGCGAGCATTTGACCAATGACCCTCTGTCTGAAGTGATACGTGTCACTTATGAGGGGATTCGCTATTACGTCAAGCGCTACACCGGAGCAGGAAAGGGCCTGCGCCGGTATATGGGACGTCCACGCGTCAAGTCTGAATGGCAAAATCTCAAACGCTTTGACAAGTGGGGCATTCCGACAGCGCCTGTTGTGGCCTGGGGACTTGAGCGCTCGGGCGGGCAGTTTACCCGCGGCGCCATGATAACCCGTGAAATTCCCCAGACCGATGACCTGGCTGTCATGGCTCACCACGATGATCCGCGCTTGAGTGATCCGGCCTGGGTCGATCAGTTGAGCCTGCAGTTGGCACGTGCTACCCGCACCATGCATGACCATCACTTCGCTCATAATGATTTGAAGTGGCGCAATCTGCTGGTTGATCAAGCCGGTACGCTGTACCTCATCGATTGTCCGGCAGGAGCCTTCTGGTTTGGTTCCTGGCTCAGGCGACGCATCATCAAGGATTTGGCCTGCCTGGATAAGGTCGCCAAATACAAGCTTTCACGTACGCAGCGGCTGCGATTCTACTTGCGTTACAAGGGGCGGCAGCGGCTAAGAGACTCCGACAAGGAGCGAATCGTACATGTATTGAATTATTTCAAGGGGCGCGAATGAGCGATTTCCTGTCTGCCAAAGATGCGGCCATACTAGAGCGGCACGGGCTCTCAACGTTCGAAGCGCTCTGGTCGCTTCAGTTGGAGGCGGTCGACGAGCCTAACGCCAGGCGTGGCGGCTGGAGCACCGTCTACCGGCTCGATCTCGACGAGGCGTCCTATTTCCTCAAACGTCAAAGCAATTACCTGACGCATGACCTGCTTCACCCCCTGGGAGAGCCCACTTTTGCTCGGGAATTTCGTAACATTCAGCGTTACAGCACGCTCGGTATTCCGGCACTGGAAGCTTCGTTCTTTGGCGAGCGCAAGGTAGGGAACGAACGCCAGGCCATTCTGCTGACGCGAGCATTGGATGGATGGCGGGATCTGGATAGCTGGCTGGCCGAATGGCCCGAGCTACCCGAGCGGACACGCCATACGCTCTTGGCGGCTATAGGCGTACTTGCCAGAACCCTGCATGCAGCGGGGCGTATTCATGGCTGCTTTTATCCCAAGCACATCTTCCTTCAGGAGCAGGAAAGCGGGTTTCTAACGCGCCTGATTGACCTTGAAAAAACACGCCTGTTGCTATTAGGGCGTAAGGACAGAGTTAAGGATCTGGAGCCGCTATTAAGGCGCGCACCGGTCTGGAGCGAGGCGGAAGTCCGGCTGTTCCTGGCGGCTTATCTACAGATGGCGCCTGATAGCCGTGAAGTCGATACCTGGTTACGCAAGCTCAGCGTGCGTCGTCGCAGCAAGGAAGCGCGACCATGAAACTGAATGAGCTAGCCCGGTTTGGACGAGCCCCAGCGCTGCCTGTTCAGATTGAATTGCCCGAGGGCTCGCTGACGCTGGTATCACTCCTGCGTGTGTTACCTGGACAACGCTATGTAGGTGAGGCTCGGTGGCAGGGCCGTTCGGTGCTGGCCAAGCTGTTTGTAGGCGCTCGCTCGGAGCGACACTATACGCGTGAGCGTGAGGGTTGCCGTTTACTGATCGACAACCAGCTGACAACGCCGGCTGTTGTGGCTGAAGGCTTCGAGGCCGACAAGGGCGGCTGGTTGCTGTTTGAGTTTCTGGAGAACGCAGTGAGCCTGGATGCCTTGTGGCGAAGGGTCGATCAGGAACCTCCTCTTTCTGATAGTCAGCAGGACGTCTTGGGGATGTCGCTGGCTGCCATTGGTGAGTTACATGCCAAGGGTCTCTGGCAGGACGACCTGCATCTGGACAACCTGCTTCAACAGGATGGGAACATCTACGTTATAGATGGGGCTGACATCCATGCCGAGTCCCAGGGAAAGCCCCTTTCTCAAAAGCAGGTTATGCAAAACCTAGGCGTCTTTTTCGGACAGCTGCCTGCCCGGTTTGACGCCTATATCGAAGAGTTGCTGGTGCATTACCTGCTGGTGAATGGCGAGCATGCCCTGAGACCGGAAGCGATCCAGCAGGAAGCTGTCCGTATTCGCACATGGCGCCTAAAAGACTTTCTGGAAAAAACCGGACGAGATTGCAGCCTGTTCAAAGTGAGCCGATCCAGTGAAGGCATCCAGGCCATGCGCCGGGACAGCGAGGCGGTGGTGGAACCGCTGTTGGCCGATCCAGACCGTTTCATTGCCCAGGGACACCGCTACAAGGATGGCGGCGCCGCCACGGTGGCGCGTGTGGAGCATGCTGGAAATACCTATATTCTGAAGCGCTACAACATCAAGGGCTTTGGGCACTGGTTAACGCGCTTTTGGCGGCCCAGCCGCGCCTGGCATAGCTGGATCCAGGGGAATCGCCTGCGCTTTCTGGGCATCGACACGCCTAAACCCTTGGGCGTAATGGAAAAGCGCTGGCTAGGTTTGCGCCGGCGTGCCTACCTGATTACCGATTATGCATCAGGGCAGGATATACTGGCGCGCTTTGAGCCGTACCGGGATAGCGCCCCACCTGAGCAAGACTTGGCCGCGCTGGATGTTCTGTTTGAAGGACTGGTTCGCGAGCGAATCAGTCACGGTGATTTAAAAGGGAATAATGTGCTCTGGAATGGCGATCACTGGTCATTGATCGACCTGGATGCCATGACTCAGCACACTAGCCAACAGCAATTCGAGAAAGCCTTTGCACGAGACCGTGAGCGCTTTCTGCGAAACTGGCCCAAGAACAGTGCCCTGTACCGGCTGCTTGATGAACGCATTCCATCCCTGCCTGGGCGCGGGGATGATTACTCTAGAGGTTGAACCTGTGGCATTGACGATTCTGGGCCTGTCCGGCGCCCTGAGCCATGATCCTTCCGCTGCACTTTATATCGACGGCAAGTTGATCGCGGCGGCTGAAGAAGAGCGCTTCGTGCGTGACAAGCATGCCAAGAACCGCATGCCCTATGAGTCGGCCAAATTCTGCCTGGAGCAGGCCGGTATCAAGCCAAAGGATGTGGATGTCGTAGCTATTCCATTTGCGCCGATCAGCCTGTTTGGCGAGGCTCGCTGGCATTATGCCAAGCGCTATGCCTATGCTCCTGACCGCGCGCTGGATGCCATTCTCTTTGGTAATCGCCGCTACAAGCGCTACCACAAGCGTATCCAGTGGTGCCTGCAGCAGTTGGGCTTTGATTTGAAAAAAATCAAGATCGAGCCTGTCGAGCATCACCTGGCCCATGCCTCCAGTGCCTACCATTGCTCCGGTTTTACTGAAAAGACCGCCATTCTAGGCATTGACGGCAAGGGTGAGTACGCGACTACCTTTTTTGGCTATGGCGAGAACGGCAGGATCCACAAAATCAAGGAGTTCTATGATCCGGACTCCCTGGGTGGGCTCTACGGTGCGATTACCGAATTCCTCGGCTTTGAAATGCTTGATGGCGAATTCAAGGTCATGGGGATGGCACCCTACGGCGACGCAAGCAAGTATGATTTCTCCAGGCTGGCGAAATTCGAAAACGGCGAGCTGATCATCAATACCGATTACGCTAACGTCATCGGCTTCCGTCGCTATAAGGAAAAGGGCAAGGGCTACTACTTCTCGCCCAAGCTGATCGAGTGGCTTGGCCCGAAGCGGGAAGGGGATATCGCCGATGATCCCTATATTCATTATGCAGCCAGCATGCAAGCACTCTTCGAAAAGCTGGCGCTGGAGATGATGGATTACTACCTGGGCGATATCATCAAGGAAACCGGCAAGATTGCCTTTGCTGGCGGCTGCGCCTTGAACGTCAAGCTCAACCAGAAGATTATTGCGCGTCCAGAGGTCAAGGAGCTGTTCGTTCAGCCGGCGTCTGGTGATGCAGGAACGGCAGTCGGTGCGGCAGCCTACGTATCGCACCAGCGCGGTGTGCCGGTCGAGAAAATGGAACACGTCTACCTCGGGCCGTCCTATAGTAACGAGGACGTAATTGCCGCCTGTGCCCGTCACCCTAATGCACCCAAGTGGCGCAAGCTCGACGACGTCCCCCAGCGTATCGCTAAAATCATGGTGGACGGCAATCCGGTGGCCTGGTTCCAGGGCCGCATGGAGTTCGGCCCGCGTGCGCTGGGCGGCCGTTCCATCATCGGCTGCCCGAGCGTCCCGGGTGTGGCCGATCGTATCAATGAACAGATCAAGTTTCGCGAGCGGTGGAGACCTTTCTGCCCTTCGATGCTCGACACCGTTGCACCCCAAATGCTCAAGGTCGACCATCCGTCACCCTTCATGACGTTTACCTTTGAAGTCAATGAGGAGTGGAAGAACCGTGTAGGCGAGGTGGTCCATGAGGACGGTACTTCCCGCGCTCAGGTACTGGAACGTCGACATAATCCACGCTGGTATGACCTGATGAAGGAGCTGGAAAACCTGACTGGCAACGGCGTTTCGTTGAACACCTCATTGAATCGTCGTGGTGAGCCGATGATCTGCTCTCCAACGGATGCGCTCAATATGTTCTACGGATCGGATTTGCAATACCTGATCATGGAAGACATCCTCGTAGTCAAAGACGGTGTGGATGCCTATGACTCGATCAGCTGAACCAAGGGTTTTACAATTCTGCCATGGCTATGATGGCCCTTTCCTGGACTGTGCCCGGCAATACGCAAGCCTGTTCAAAGGAACAGGCTATCGGGTCACGACAGTCTTTCTGACCGGCGCTGCCGATGCCGAGGTTGCCACCCAGTGCGCCTCGGATGAGGTGCTGTTCATGGAGTACAGCTCCAAGGATATTCGTGGATTGAAGCTTGGTGCTATCCGTGCACTGCGAGAGATTGTTCGCTCCAGAGGCATACGGTTCATCATTGCTCATCGCTTCAAGCCGATCTGGATTGCCTGCCTGGCTACCAAACTACCCGTCATCGGCGTCCATCACGCCTTTGGAGATTACGATCGCTTGGGGCGTAGGCTCTTTGCCAATGCCATGAGCAAACGGCTAAGACTTCTGGCAGTTTCCGATGCCGTTCGTGACGAGATCCGACAGCGTTTGACCAAATGGTCAGCTGATTACATTGAAACGCTATACAACCGTATCGATGTTGCTGCGATACAGGGCCAGCTACTACATGGTGAGCAGGCGCGAGAGGCTTTGAAGTTGCCTCAGGATGCCTGGATTGTAGGAAATGTGGGACGGCTGCATCCAGATAAGGATCAAGCTACCCTCCTAAAAGGCTTTGCCCAGGCGCTTCCTTCGCTCCCAGCACACGCTCTGCTGGCCATCGTAGGAAAAGGCCGACTGGAGGAAGAGCTCAAGGACCTGGCTCGTGAGCTTGCCATCGCTGATCGTGTAGTATTTTTAGGACAAGTGGCCGATGCGCGATGCTATTTCAAGGCCTTCGATGCGTTTGCCTTGAGCTCTGATCATGAGCCCTTCGGAATGGTGCTGCTGGAGGCCATGGCAGCAGGCGTACCCATTATTGCAACCGCTTGTGGCGGTGCACGTGAAATCATTGATGGCGTTGGTTTGCTATTTCCGCTACGGGATTCCGAAGCGCTGAGTAACGGGTTGATGCACTTGTCCCGTCTAAGCCCAAGTCAGCAGAGTGCATGTGTTCAGCATATGCGGGAGCGGTTGGAGGATCGTTTCAGTGACGAAGCGGGCAGGGCTGCTTTCTGGCGTTTGCCTATGATCAGGCAGCTTTCAAAAGATATAGAACTGGCTGCAATACACTCATGATGTGTTTTCTGTTTATCGCCAACAGTCATTGACCGGCGTTCTCGTATGAAAGTATTGATGCTTGTACAGAAAGAGCAGCGTGTCATCCTGGATGCGCTATACCAGGCTATAGCCGAGCAGTGCGACTGTGATCTACGGTGGTTGGACAGTGAGGAGCAAGCCAACCTCAAGCGCTACTTCCGTGAGCATGTCGATCTGGCGCGCTATGAGCGGGTAGTTCTTTTTCTGCGCTTCAAAAAACAACTCAAGCAGGTCGGGTTTATCCGGACTTTGCCCAACCTTGTCGAACTGGAGCATGACGCCTACCAGAACTATATTCGCTGTAAGTACACCGGCAAGTTCAGCGCGTATTACCGGCGGATGCCCTGGGTCCGGGTACTTTGCTCGGGTGCTGGCGTGACCCAACGCTTGCAACAGGAAAATGTAGATGCTGTCTTTGCTCCCAAAGGCTATGACGCAGCAGGACTCTGGAATATGGGTGTGCCCAGGGACATTGAGCTCGGTTTTGTCGGAAGTCTTAAGAGCGTTGCCTATAGTGGACGTAAACAGCTTTTGGAAGAGTTGGGTAAGGTTGAACCGCTCACCGTTACGCGTACCGAGTCAGGCGATGAATACCGAGAAATGCTGAATCGCATCCGGTTCTTCGTCAGTGCTGATGTAGGTATGGGTGAATACATGATCAAGAACTTCGAAGCCATGGCGTGTGGCTGTGTTCTGTTCGCTTACGATCAGGGGAGCGTAGAAAACAATGCGCTTGGTTTCGTCGACATGCAGAATGTTGTGCTGTATTCATCCCTTGATGAGCTCAGACAAAAGCTTGCCTTGCTTAGACAAAACGCCGAACTTGCCGAGCGTATTGCTCAAGAGGGTCAGGCTCTCACACAAACCCATTACAGTTTTCAGGCCTTAGGCAGGCATATTGTCAAAGCTTTGGAAGCTCCGTTGCGTGAACGGCAGCCAGCTAACTGGCGCGATCGCTGGCTACCTTGGTTTCAACGCTGAACCGGCGTTCTGCTTCTAGATTTGCGGGTACAGTAATTGGAGCCCTCTATGTCCTCATTCTTCGAGCCCAACCGCTTGGTATACCTAGCGTTCGGCTCAGAAACCTATCATCAGGAAGCCTTTTTCAGCATCGTCAGTGCATTGTCTCGCCTTGATAAAACGAACCTGTCGAAGCTGGCAATTCATGTATACAGTGATCGTGAATTCATCTATGACGAGCTGCCTGTTACCGTCCATATCATTTCAGCAGAGCAGTTGGCTGAGTGGGCGCGTCCTATCGATTATCACTTCCGTGCCAAACATGTATTGCTGAGACAAGTGCTGGATACAAGCGAGAAAGCCATCTTAATCGATACAGACACCTTTTTTCGGCAATCTCCACAGGCATTGTTTGATCGTGTTGCGCCAGGAGCGTTGCTCTGTAACGCCATCGGTCCCTGCTTTGGCGAGGATCGGTCAGGGTTACTTTACCAGACATTGGCAAGTCCACTGCAGCAGGAGGGGCTGGCCGATGATGACATGCCTATGACCAACTCGGGCGTTATAGGATTATGCCGTTCCGACGCTGACTTGCTGGATCATTCGATTTTTCTAATGGACCATTACCGAGCCCAGTCTCCTAAGGCATACACGCTAGAGGAGTTCATGCTGGCAGTGGCCGCGCGTAAGAAGCAGCTCCGACTGGCTGAGTGTACCGACATCATCCATCACTACTGGAGCCGCAAGCGGCTTTTTCGCGCTAAGGTTTGCGCTTGGTATGCCAAACACAGGAGTGATCCGCTTGGCCAGGCTGCGCTAGCAGATATCGATAATGTCTCGGATAAGTTACCGCGCCCGCCTGGTTTGCAGCGATTGCTCTATAAAATCCGAACCTCATATCTGAAGCCTGAGCAACGGCAGTTTGCACGTGAATTGCTTTACGGCTGCTATCCTTACCCCAATGAATTTGACCGTGCTTGCGGACCTGCCTGGTGGGAAAAGGCATTTGAAAACGCATGTGAGCGCTCTCGAATAGAAGTACCGCAGGACATGCTTTGGAAGTGGCTTGATGAGCCGGCCTTATGCAAGGCTGTTGGCGAAAAAAACCTATCGAAGATCAAAAAGCATCTGAGTAGGGTGAATAAATAAACAATGCGCTTTCTTGGCTTTGAGGGAGGCTCAAGAAACAAGGCGCTTTGAATACGGAGCTATCAGCTATGAGCAGTCAGGAAGGGCTATCAGAGGAAAACTGTCCGTTAGTGACAGTCATTATCGCATCCTACAACCATGCCCCATATATAGAGGCAAGTATTCTTAGCGTCCTCAAGCAGAGCTATCCTCATATTGAGCTCTTGGTGATTGATGACGGCTCTACGGACGATAGCGTTCAAAGAATCTTGAGTCTGCAAAAAGAGTACGGATTCGATTTCAGGCAGCAGCAGAACATCGGACTTAGCCGTACGCTAAACGATGCGATTGAACGGGCTTCTGGTAGCTTGATTGTTCCTTTTGGATCGGATGATATCATGCTGCCTCAGCGCATCGAGCGACAGGTTGCGTACATCAAAGATAAGCCCGAGGTAGGAATCTGTGCCGCTAATATCGACCTGATTGACGCGCAGGGGCAACTCTATCCAGAAAAGCAGCAGAAGCATCGATATTTACCGTTCAGAAGGCTTAATTTCGAAGACCTTTTTTTGGATCTCAAGCCAGGCCCAATGGCTGCTACGCTCATGTTTCGCCGGGAAGCATTATTGAAAGTGGGCTGTTTCGACCCTAGCATCCGTCTTGAAGATCTCTATATCACGCTTAAAATTACGCAGGCGGGATATTACATTGATATTCTGGATGAGGTGCTTGCGCTTTATCGAAAGCATGAAAGCAATACATACAAGAATTTGCCGTTCATGGTCGAGAATGTACTGAAAACTTATGAGCGATTCAGTGATCATCCTGCTTATGGGCAGGTTAAAACGCGATTCCTGAATTCCATGTTTCTCAAGGCATCCAACCGAAACAAGCCATTGGCCAGGGCGCTGCTACGAGACATTCCCATTCAGGCCTGGACACGCAAGACGGTGCGTGGCCTTTTGCGGCTGATGGTTCCCACTCACTAGACCTCATTCACTGTCTGAGGCTTTCGGGCAGTGAGGTGATAAATAACGGCTACGTTAAGTAAAGCCAGGGGGATCCATACTAGAAACCAGTGCTCCTTGGGGCGAGAAAGAAAAGAGCTTCCCTCTGTCATACCTGCCGCCAAGCCAAATACTACAAGCGTGCCGGTGATGAGTACGGCAGGCTCACGGCGTAAACGCCAGCCTTGTACCAGCGCAGTTAGATAAAGCACCACCCACAACGCAAGGCCGGTCAGGCCAGTTTGATACATGACGCCGAGGCTCAGGTTATGTGGATCCGCCAACATATGACCTACTTCTGGCAAGTCAATACGCATGGCTGCGTCGAAGCCGTGCCCGAGCCAGAAGTCCTGCTGAATTTGCCGCCAGGCATCAGCCCATATGGCGGGCCGGAAAGAGGCTCCGCGCTGGGTGACTAGGCTTGGGTCAATCAATATCAGTCCAACAAATCCTATAATGACGCTGCCGACGATAAAAAGCGTTCGCCGGTTGGGATGTGCGAAAGTGAGCCAGAGCATACTCATCGCAAGCGCAAACAAGGGAGTCCGCGAGCCCGTACAAAGAATCAACAAAAGTACCACTGCAAGGGCGGGCAGCGTGATCCAGGAGCTTATGCGTATCTTGGAGCACCAAGTGGCCAGCCAGAAGGCTGCGTAGAAGCCATAAATGTGAGTTGTCAGTAGCGGATTATAAAGCGCTCCATAACCTTCAAGACGGCCATGCGCGCCCTCTTTAACGTACCAAAGTAATGTCAGTAGGGCGCTAAGCGAAGACAGTACGGCGCCCAGGAGCGTGGTTTTTATCATAAGGTCTGGGTAATGCCTTGCCATCAGGGCTGTGGCGAGAAGCATCATGAGCACATAGAGCGGGTACTTGATCAACGACAGCTCACCGCTGTCAGGAGACCAAGCCAGACTGAGCGACACATAGAGTGCAAAAAGCACATACGCCCGTAGTAATGGACTTTGGAATAGTTGACGCAACTGAGAGGGAGCCAACGAAACGGCTACCAATGTCGGGAAAGCCAGAAAAACATAGAACAACTTGTGATAAAGCGAGCGGTCGCCAATCCAGAACATGCCTGTCAAAAGTGCTAGCCAGCCCACGGGCAGTACGAAGCGGACAATCCAGAGAGAAAGTTTCTCAGTACGAGGTGGTGGCGCTACGGTTCCTGATACATGAGAAGTCACTGAAAGAACCCTCTGGGCAGGTTTAACTGATGTCTGAGGGTCTTGCGTGTAAAGGCGATAGATGAATGAGTTAGATAGGCATTAAAAAAGGCTCGGCCATCATCAGTCATTAACCAAATTCTGTCGTTTTCATAGCGCAACAGATGATTGAAATTGCGTAGTCGCAGACGCTGTGACAATGGGCGTGACTGGCAGCGCAGGTCTGCTATATCAATCAGGCCCAATTCATATGCTGGCGTCTGAACAATGTTGCCTAGGTGGAGCGAGCGGAAATAAACACCTTGCTCATGTAACAAGGCTACAAAGCGACCCAGTTCGGTTTTGAGCTTTTCTGGCTCATCATTATTGAATAGCTGTCGGATCGTTTGTCCAGGTAATGGTGAATAGTGAACGATATCCCGCTCGATCGCGGCGACGCGATATACCTCGATAATGGTAGGCGTTTGAATATGACGTCGCTGCAACTGGCTGGCATTGTCTGCAAACCGTTGTGCGTAGGGATAAAACGCAGCTGAAGTCAGTAACCGCTTGCGCCTGAATAGCTTAAGGAAGCTGCCATCGGTCAATTGCAACACCTTGTCACCGTACTGGTCCGCTTCTATGACGTGCGCCGCCTCGCGGAGTTTCAGGTAGTCTATTTTTTCAAGCTGTTGCATGTTGCTTCCGTCAAATCTGGAACGTGCATCTTAACTCATCTTCTAGTGATGCCTAGCCGCAATGAAGGTAAGGAAATCGCAAGAAGTCCAAGAGGCTGTGTCATGTAAGGTATTGGTATCTCATGCCAATACTATCGATCTTATTACGTACCGATGCTCCTATTTGGAGTACTACCATGTTCGTTTCTGGTATGCAGAGTTGGACGTGATAATATCGGCCGTTTACTCAAGACAGTTATTTCAATCATGCAGACGACTCCTACGTCCCCGCGTGCAGAGCATTCAAGTCTCAAAATCTATCTGCGCCTCTTGGGCTATGTGCGTCCCTACATCGGACAATTTGCCCTCAGTATCGTAGGCTTTCTGATCTTTGCCTCGACTCAGCCCATGCTGGCCGGAATTCTCAAGTATTTCGTCGATGGCCTGAACAACCCGAACGCGTCGATGTTTCCTGGCTGGCCTGTTATCGGCGAGCTGCATCTGCTGCAGGCTGTTCCGCTTCTCATTATCTTGATTGCTGCCTGGCAGGGCATCGGCTCGTTTCTGGGCAACTATTTTATTGCAAAGGTTTCGCTGGGGTTGGTTCACGATCTCCGCGTAGCACTGTTCAATCATCTGTTGATACTGCCCAACCGGTATTTCGACGCGAACAACTCTGGACACCTGATCTCTCGTATCACCTTTAACGTCACCATGGTAACTGGCGCAGCGACTGATGCGATTAAGGTGGTGATCCGAGAGGGGATGACGGTAGTGTTCCTGTTCGCATCCCTGCTATGGATGAACTGGAAATTGACCCTCGTGATGCTGGCTATCCTGCCTATTATCGCCATGATGGTGACATCCGCCAGTCGCAAGTTTCGCAAGCAGAGCAAGAAAATCCAGTCGGCCATGGGAGATGTTACCCATGTAACGTCTGAGGCCATTCAGGGCTACCGCGTGGTTCGCAGCTTTGGTGGTGAGGCGTACGAGCGTAAGCGGTTCTTCGAGGCCAGCGAAAGCAATACTCAAAAGCAGCTGACCATGAACAGAACAGGTGCGGTTTATACACCGATGCTGCAGCTGCTGATCTACACGGCCATGGCTGCCTTGATGTTCCTAGTGCTTTATCTCCGTGGTGATTCATCGGCCGGTGATCTGGTCGCCTATATCACTATGGCGGGATTATTGCCCAAACCCATTCGCCAGTTATCCGAGGTGAGCTCGACGATCCAGCGTGGCGTCGCTGGTGCTGAAAGCATTTTCGAGCAGTTGGATGAAGTCCCGGAAGTGGACGAAGGGACTGAGGAACGAGCTCGAGCGCAAGGGCGTTTGGAAGTTCGGAATCTGAACTTCACCTATCCCGGTACCGAAAAGCCGGTTTTGGACAATATCTCGTTTGTAGCGGAACCTGGACAAATGGTAGCGCTGGTAGGGCGTTCGGGCAGTGGAAAGTCAACACTGGCCAACCTGATTCCCCGTTTCTATCAGCATACGCAGGGCCAGATTCTACTGGATGATCTGGACATCCAGCGTTATCGGTTGCCCAATCTGCGTCGGCACATTGCTTTAGTGACACAGCAGGTCACGCTGTTCAACGACACGGTCACCAATAATATTGCTTATGGTGATCTGGCTGGTGCGCCATTCGAGCAGGTGCTCGAAGCTGCCAAGGCTGCCTATGCCGACGAATTCATCCAGCGTTTGCCTGAAGGCTACGAAACACTGGTCGGTGAGAATGGTGTGCTGCTTTCGGGCGGTCAGCGGCAGCGCCTGGCCATTGCACGGGCGCTTTTGAAGAATGCACCGCTGCTGATCCTAGATGAAGCCACCTCCGCATTGGATACCGAATCCGAGCGGCACATCCAGGCGGCGCTGGACAGGGTTATGACTGGCCGAACCACCTTGGTGATTGCGCACCGGCTTAGCACCATTGAAAAGGCCGATCTGATTCTGGTGATGGATCAGGGGCGTATCGTCGAGCGCGGTACGCATGCCGAGCTGTTGGCACAAAATGGCTATTACGCCCGCCTGCATAACAATCAGGTCGAAAAAGGCGCAACGACACTTGATGAAGAAGGCACGCACGTTTCATGATGGGGTTGTTTAGGGCGTGGCGTGAGCGGGGCTGGGTTGAGATTGATGCGTCAGCCTATGCCCGGGCGTGGCAAACATGGGGAGGCAGTGTTGCCACCCATCCAGAGATTGTTGCACGCTTGTCTGATCTGGTCGAGCTTCCGGTCCGCTATCTGGGATGGCCAGCCAGCGGCGAGCTGCAGATGGCGGTAGCGTGCTGGGATGGGCACGTTGCATTGTCTCGCGATGTGCTCAAGCGCAAGGGTAAACGTGATTACTTAGACCTGGGGAACGCAGAAATCATTCTGCCAGCTCAGGAGAATGCTCAGGCTCCGCTGCGCCAGAAGGTCCGGTATTTATCTTCGCTAAGTGCCGCGCATGTCTCGACTGCACGTCAGCAAAAAGAATGTCTGGCAATTGCACGTGCGCCGGAGGAGCTTTCAAAGAAGTTTCGTTACAACCAGCGCCGTGAATTGCGTCTGCTGGAAGAGGCGGGTGGGCAGGTTCGGCCTGTCAGTGACTTTACACCAGCAGAACTGGCAGCGTTCTATGCCGATCTGTTCGAGCGCCGCTGGGCCTTTGAGGTACCTGCCAAAGCTCATCTGGCTGACGTCTTCTCTCTGTTACGCGAATTCATGATGGGTTCCGTTATCTTTCTGGACGGTGCCCCGGCTGCCATTCAGGTGCTTTATAGGGTCGAATCCCCTCGGTGGATCAGTGTTGAATACGTCAATGGTGGTGTGGCGCCGGAAAGTCGGAACTTCAGTCCGGGCAGTGTACTGAGCTTCCTCAATACCCAGGCGGCCTGGGAGGAAGCGCGTGCGCTAGGCAAGGACTTGCGCTTTTCGTTTGGCCGTGCGGATCGTGAGTACAAGGATCGCTGGTGCAACCGAGTGCCGGTCCACGAGGTGAAGTGATGAGTGCGCGTAAACAAAGGTTACTCAAGCGGCACCGGCGCCATAAGCGGATCGCACTAGGTATCATTGCGTTGTTTCTGCTTGCTCTGCTCTGTGCTGCGTTTGTGCATTTGCTGCCTTGGTGGCTGGTACCCCTTGCGATAGTGGCTGTCTGGATTGTTCATGAGGCCTGGTTCGCGGATCATCTGTTCTATGCGCCACATGATGATTACCGGTATGACTTTCCTGAGAGCAGTGTACGTTTGCCGATCGAGATCACAGGCAGCGCATTGACCCTGAAGGGACATGAGCTTTCAGTTGAGTTGCAATCCCTGTTATTGGAATGCGAAATCAAGGCAGGCTTTTTAGGCCGCTTGTTCGACCCTTATGTTGTGATTCGCGCTGGTAGCCAGGAGGATCGTCAGGATTTCGAGCGGGGCGTGCAAGGTCGCCGCTACCTTAACCTGTCAGGCTTTTCCGAGGCCTTGCGTGAAGGGCGAGTATCTGTCCGGGGCCGTTTTTGCCGGGTCGTTGGTTCTGTGACACTGCATGGGTTTTCCAATCCAGATTATGCCTCCAAACGTGTAATGGTAATTGCGCCCCATGCGGACGATGCGGAGTTGGCCGCGTTCGGCCTCTACAGTCGTTGCGCCGAGGCTTCGATTGTTACCTTGACGCAAGGAGAGATCGAGGCCGAGTACTATGAGCGACTTGGCCTCAATACTGCTGAAGCAGCCAGGCTTAAAGGACGCTTGCGGACATGGGACAGCCTGGCTGTACCGCTATGGGGCGGTGTACCCATGACGCGTTGCGTTCAGCTGGGCTATTTTTGCCTTCAGCTACCGGCCATGCATGCTGCGCCAGAACAGGCGTTTGGCTCACGCGATTCCGGTGATGTAGATATTCGTCCGGTACGGCGCTTTAATCCGTTGCGTCTTCCGGGTGACACGGACGGACAACCTTCCTGGAATAATCTGGTTGCCGACCTGGTTGCGCTCATCGAACATTTTCAGCCGGAAGTGATGGTGTTTCCCCATCCCCAGCTGGACCCTCATGCGGACCATGTTCAGGCAGCCCAGGCGGTAGAGGAGGCCATCCAGTTCAGTAGCTGGAAGCCAGATACGGCGTTGCTTTATGCGAACCACCTGCACGACAACGACCGCTGGCCGATGGGACCGTCGGGTAACGGTATCGCATTGCCGCCGGCCATCGAGCCTTTGCCAATGCTACCTGTCTGGAGTCCAGTGTTGAGTGCGCAGACTCAGCTCGATAAGGCCATGGCGCTGGGCATGCAGCATGATCTGCTTGTTCCGCCACCACTCAAGAAGCGTTTGCGCCGACTGTTTCAGTCTATTTTGACAGGGCGTCGATGGCCAGTGACGGGGGAGGACGAATTCTTCCGCAAAGCCGTTCGCCGTCATGAGCTGTTTTTCGTAAAAGATCTGAGGCGTAGGCCGCTCGGGGACTGATTTAACCCTGTGGTATTATCGCCGCCGTTTTGACGTTTGGAGTCTTTCCATGAAGCTGACCATGCCCCGTTTTGATCAAGCCCCCGTGCTCGTGGTCGGCGATGTCATGCTCGATCGTTATTGGCATGGTGCAACGTCGCGAATCTCGCCCGAGGCGCCTGTGCCTGTCGTACGGGTTGATCAGAATGAAGATCGCCCCGGTGGTGCTGCCAACGTGGCGCTCAATATTGCTGCCTTGGGGGCACCGGCTTATCTGGTCGGTGTAACAGGCCAGGACGAGGCCGCCGACGCCTTGGCTGACAGTCTGAAGGCCGCCAAGGTCGAGGCGCGTTTTCAGCGTATCGCCGGACAGCCGACCATCGTCAAGCTGCGGATCATGAGCCGTCACCAGCAACTACTGCGTGTCGATTTTGAAGAATCATTCAAGACCGATACCCAAGCGTTGGCAGCAGATACGCGCTCCATGCTGGCAGGTGTAAAGGTGCTGGTCCTTTCCGACTACGGCAAAGGTGCGCTCAGAAACCATCAGGACCTGATCCAGCTGGCCCGTGCTCGTAACATTCCGGTACTGGCAGATCCCAAGGGCAAGGATTTTTCGATCTACCGGGGCGCCAGCCTGATTACGCCCAACCTGAGCGAATTCGAGGCGATTGTAGGACCTTGCACCGACGAAGCTGACCTGGTCGCCAAAGGCTGCAAACTGATCGCTGACCTGGAGCTGGGTGCACTGCTGGTAACCCGTGGCGAAAACGGGATGACGCTGCTGCGGCCTGACCAGCAGCCGTTCCACCTGCCTGCTCGTGCACGGGAGGTCTTCGACGTAACCGGCGCGGGCGATACCGTTATTTCGACCCTGGCGGCCGCGCTGGCTGCGGGCGAGGAGCTGCACAATGCGGTCGCTCTGGCGAACCTTGCTGCAGGTATTGTAGTGGGCAAGCTGGGCACTGCTGCAATCAGCGCTCCGGAGCTTCGCCGTGCGGTGCAGCGAGAGGAAGGCTCGGAGCGAGGGGTATTGGCTCTGGAGCAGTTGCAGGTTGCTATTGAGGATGCACGTGCCCACGGCGAGAAGATCGTTTTCACCAACGGCTGCTTCGATATCCTCCATGCTGGTCATGTAGCTTATCTTGAGCAGGCACGTGCATTGGGCGATCGCCTGATTGTAGCGGTGAACGATGACGCATCCGTAACCCGCCTGAAGGGGCCGGGCCGGCCTATCAATACTGTCGATCGTCGAATGGCGGTGTTGGCCGGCTTGGGCGCGGTGGATTGGGTCATTCCTTTCAGCGAAAGCACACCCGAGGAGCTGCTCAAGCAGGTAAAGCCCGATGTACTGGTAAAGGGCGGAGATTACAAGAGCGTCGATGAGGTAGTAGGAGCACCCCTGGTTCAAGCCTATGGTGGTGAAGTAAAGGTATTGGGCGTCGTCGAAAATAGTTCAACCACCGCGATTGTCGAGCGAATTCGCGGAAGCTCCTGATACAAACGGCGTCCGTCAGGACGCCTTCTCCTTGACTGTGCCCAGGCGGCTCAGCCAATCCTGCCAGCGTACCCGTTCTTCATGCACGAGCCAGCCGCGCTGTTCGGCAAAGCTTTCCGAGAGCCATAGGCCTCGGGTGCTTACAGGCTGGCGTTGCCCCTCATGCAAGGTAAACAGCTCGCCGGTAGGGCGACCCTGATCCACTGCCAGCAGATAAATATCCGGGCGGCGCCTGTCCAGGCGTGCGATGAGTTGTCCATCCTCTACCTTGTCATCCACATGGAAAAGACTAGGCGTGCGGATATCCTTGGGTAGTTCCATCTGCATGTCATAGACTAACTGCAGCGATGCGGTAGGCGTGTGCACGTAAGCGCGTGGCCGCTCGATCAGCGCCAGACTGCCGCATTGGACAGGACGTGCGGCCCCGGTACGAGGGGTGAGGGTGAAATGGCCGTTTTCCCGGTACTTCAATGCTCCCTCGTAAGGCGTAGGCAACCAGGTTTCGGTAAAACGGCCCTGTAGCCAGCCGTCGGGGGTTTCAAATAGGCATTCTTCAGCCACCTCTTGAACGGCCGTAAGCAGTGGAAGGTTAAGCTCATGGGCAGGAACGTAACCGGATATCAGTTTCAGCACGGTATCGCCACGATCGATCCGCTTCTGACGGACCAGCAGCCAATGGTCATGCCCTTGCCAGTTCAGCGTGATCCTGACCGAAACGCCCAAGTTTGCCAGCTCAAGTGAAAAGCGTTGTTCATCTTCGACGGCAATCGGACGGCGGCGCTCCAGCACCTCGTTGAAACTCAAGGGTTGGCCCAAGGCCTGGTAAACCAGCTTTTCCGGGCTGCCTTCAACCAGCAGCGGCAGGGTCTTGAATGCCTTGGGGTTCTGACGCGCAATGAGTTGAGGCATGGCAGACTCCTGAAATTGTTATCATGGATGCCCCGTGCGCGTTAACGTCTGGACTCGATCACGCTAGCAGCGACACGGACATTATGCGACAGGTGCAACGGATTGATGGTTCCGATGATAGCGCTGGCCACTCCTGGATGACCGAGTACCAGTTCAAAACTGGCCTGGACGGGGTCCACGCCACTCCCAAGACAGACATGTCCGCTGGCCAGCGCCTTTTTGATGAGAATCGCCTTGCCAATAGCGGTCGCATGGTCGATGACCGGCCGCTCGCTCTGCTCGTTGAGGTTGTACGTCACCATGGCGCAATCGCCTTTGTCGAGCGCCAGCAGGCCACCCTCTACTGTCTTGCCGGAAAGGCCGAAAGCGCGAATGGAGCCCTCGCGCTTGAGCGTCTCCAGGGTCGCGTAGACATCTGAGTGTTCCAGAATATCGAGATCGTGTCCGTTGGAGTGTACGAGTACCAAGTCAATGCAGTCGGTCCCCAGTCGCTTCAGGCTGCGCTCGACGGAAAATCGAGTGTGCTGGGCGCTGAAGTCGTGCCGCGACTGGCCAGACTCGAACTCTTCGCCCACTTTGCTGACAATAATCCAACTGTCGCGCTGACCTTTGAGCAGCTTGCCCAGGCGCTCCTCGCTATGGCCATAGGCGGGTGCGGTATCGATAAGGTTGATACCCAGCTCATGGGCAAGGGCCAGCAGGTCAGCAGCTTCACGGTCATCAGGAATCGTAAAGCCATTGGGATATTTCACACCCAGATCACGGCCCAGCTTCACGGTACCAAGCCCCAGTGGTGAAACTATGAGTCCGGTCGCGCCCAGGGGGCGGTAGTAATCGTGCAAGGTTTTCATGGCAACAGCGTCTCCCAAACTGGGATACCCATCGGTGGCATAGGGTGCGGAGGAAGGGCGGGGTGCGTACCGGGGCGAATACCTTCTCGCTCAAGGACCGCAAAGACTCGATCAGAAAAATCGGGCGCCAGGGCCAGTTTGGTTGGCCAGCCGACCAGCAGATGGCCGTGTTCCGCCACAAAGGCATTATCTGGACGGGCCATGCTGGATTGCGCCGGCTCTGCACGGTCTACCCGCAAGGTGGCCCACCGCGCTTGGGAGAGGTCTATCCAGGGCAACAGCTTTTCCAGCTCATGACGAGCCACTGCAATCTGCTCGTCTTCTGACCGCGCTACACCTTCGGCTTCAGCCAGTTCACCTCCCAAGTACCAGACCCATTGCCCGTCAGCTGAGGGATGTGTGGTCACTGTAATACGGGGCTTCGAACCGACGCCCAGGCAGTGGGCATAAAGTGGTTTGAGTGTAGGCGCCTTGACCAGCACCATATGCAATGGGCGGCGCTGCATGGCCGGTTGCTCAAGGCCCAGGTCACGTAGCAGGGCTTCGGTGCCTCCGCCTGAGCTCAGTACTACTCGCTGAGCGCGGATAGGCTGGCCGTCCACGATCAGCCCCACCAGTTGCCCATCCTCAAGGATGGGGTCAAGGCGTTGTCCTTTCATCACGCTGTCACCTGCCAGCTCTGCCAGACGCGCAATGAGGCTCGGCACATCCAGTACCAGCTCTGCCAAGCGATAGGCCCTGCCCTTGAAGGCACGATCCTGCAGGGCAGGAGGCAGGTCCGATCCTTTGACAGGCTCGACTCGACCGCGTACGGCCTTGCTTGCAAAAAAGCTGGTGAGGTTGCCGGCGAGCGTGCCGGGAGACCAGAGATAATGTGCTTCCGAAAGGATGCGGACACCCTGCAGATCCAGCTCGCCCGTCCCGGCCAGGCTGTCGCGCCAGCGGCGAGGCATTTCGGCAATGGCCTCCGAGGCACCTGTCAGCGCGCCGTGCAAGGCATATTTGGCGCCGCCATGGATAATGCCCTGGGACTTCATGCTTTGCCCGCCCCCCAGGGTGCCCGACTCGATCAAGGTTGTGGCAAAACCCGCTCGGCGTAGACGGGCGTTCAGCCACAGGCCGGCAATGCCTCCGCCGACAATCAGAATATCGGTGCTCAGTGCTGGGCTCATGTGCAGGACTCTTTCAAAAACAGGCGTGCAGTATAACGTGAGGCGATTGCAGACGTAGGTCTCAGGTCAATGTCCTGTACTCTTTGAAAACAGTTGAATGACGATAACGCCCAGGATGATAAGGCTCATGCCCAGTATGGCGGCCAGATCAAGTGTCTGCTTGTAGATGACGGCAGCCGCTATGCTGACCAACACGATTCCCATGCCTGACCAGATGGCATAGGCAATACCGACCGGAATAATCTTGACTACCTGAGAAAGAAGCCCAATGGCAACGGCGTAGCCAACGATAACCAGTACCAGCGGGAGCGGTTTGTTGAAGCCATCCAAAGCCTTCATTGCGGTTGTCGCAACGATTTCAGCCGCGATGGCAATAGCCAGATAAATGTAGCCGATCATAAGAAGCATCCTGATTGAAAACGCCAGTCTAGTTTTTCTTGTGATGGGATAAAGTGATTACCTATCTGTAATGGAGATAGGTTATGCAGTGGAGCCTTGATCAGGTTCGTCTGTTTGTGAGTGTGGCCGAGACGTGTTCGTTCTCTGCAGCGGCTCGTCGGTTGGGGCGCGCCCAGTCAGCTATCAGTAGCTCAATTGCCTTGCTGGAAGCAGACCTTGGCGTCCTGCTGTTCGAGCGCAGTAGCGGACGACAGCCTCGCCTGACCGAGTCGGGACGGGCGCTGCTTGATGAGGCGCGGGAAATTCTGAGGCATTGTGAACGCCTCGAAAGTCGGGCGCTGGGGCTGACACAGGGCGAGGAAACTCGCTTGCGCTTGGCTCATGATGAAGCGATGCCGTATCAGCCTATCGTCAATAGCCTTGAGACCCTGGCAGCGACCTATCCTTTTCTAGATGTACAGCTTGCCAGTGGTGCCCAGGGTGAGGTTGCGCGAAAGCTGCTTGATCGCCGAGCTGACCTTGGACTCATGTTCCATCACGAGCACATGCCCGATGCCCTGGAGCGCAGGCGGCTTAGTCTGGTGGAGATGGTTACGGTGTGTGGGGCAGGTCATCCCTTAGCTCACTATGCTCGCATCACGCGTCAGCAATTAGCTCAGCACCGGCAGATTCTCATTGCGCCTTATCAGAGCGGTTACCCGGGCGGCGAGCCGATCAGTCCACACGTCTGGCGAGCCGACAGTTTCTATGTGACAGCAGAACTGGTCATGCGTGACATTGGTTGGGCCTGGCTGCCTCGTCATGTGGCCCGCTATCCTACTTACTTGAATCACCTGGTGGAGCTGGCCAGTGACTGGACGCCACCTCCGCTGGTAGTTGAGCTGGTCTGGCGGCGTGACGAGCCCCAGGGGCCTGCGGCGCGCTGGTTGGGTGAGCACTTTGCCGAGCAGCTGCAAGCCATTGGTTAAGGCCGTCCTAGGATCAACAGAGGGCTTTGCCATCGCCTTTCCATGCAAAGCGGGCTAAGCTCCGCCGCCATGAACAGAATTCTCTATAGCCTGCTTTTCTATATTGCCCTTCCTTTCATTGCCGTGCGCTTAGTGCTCCGCTCGCGCAAGGCGCCGCTCTATCGTCAGCGCATGGGGGAGCGGTTTTCCCTTGGCCTTCCGCCCATGCGTCCTGGTGGTCTTTGGATACATGCGGTTTCAGTGGGAGAAAGTATTGCTGCTGCGCCAATGGTACGGGCTCTGATCGAACGGCACCCCGATTTGCCCGTCACGGTAACTTGTATGACGCCTACCGGTTCAGAGCGAATTCGGGCGCTGTTTGGTGACCAGGTCCAGCATTGTTATCTACCTTATGATGTGCCCTGCGCAGTCGCACGGTTTCTGGATCATGTACGACCGACGCTAGCTGTCATTATGGAGACCGAGCTCTGGCCCAACTATATCCATCAGTGCTCCCGTCGAGGGATTCCGGTAGCACTGGCCAATGCCCGCCTGTCTGCACGATCGGCAAAAGGATATGGTCGTCTGGAGGGTGTCACGCGCCCCATGCTGTCATCCATGGACTGGATCGCGGTCCAGACACCGGCGGAGGCCGAGCGGTTTACCTCGCTTGGGGCCCGGCCTGAGTGTGTCACTGTGACAGGATCCATCAAATTCGACCTGAGTATCGATCCGGCGCTGATTAGTCGTGCAGAGGTGTTGCGAGAAGCCTGGGGACATCGCCCTGTCTGGATTGCAGCCAGTACCCATGCCGGCGAGGACGAGATTCTTCTGGCGGCCCATACGCGGTTACGCCAGCACTTACCTGACGCGCTGATGATACTGGTGCCGCGTCATCCTGAGCGTTTCGATGATGTTTACAAGCATTGTCAGCAAAGCCAGTTGAGCACTGCGCGCCGCTCGAAGGACGAGCCGGTTGCTCACGACACGACCGTTTACCTAGGCGATACGATGGGCGAGTTGCTCTTCTTATATGCCGCAGCGGATGTCGCTTTTGTAGGAGGTAGCCTGATCGAGCGGGGCGGGCATAATCTTCTGGAGCCGGCAGCCCTGGGTAAGCCGGTTCTTTCCGGACCGCATGTATTTAACTTTCTGGACATCGCGGCGCAACTGCGCGATGCGCAGGCCTTGCGTGATGTAAGGAGCGCCGAGGATATTGCTGAGGCGCTCCAGCTGCTGCTGATGGATGAGCATGTAGCCGACCAGATGCGGCAGGGCGGACTGGCTGTACTCAAAGCCAACCAGGGCGCCTTGCAGCGACTGCTGGATGGGCTGGATCGGTTGATCAGGCATTCGTCAGGGTCTTAACGAGGGCCGCTGCGTCATACTGATGGGTTTGGCCAGATCCGGAGGCAGGAAGTCACGGTCCGGGTCGTAGTCAGGTTTCAAATAGCGCGATAGCTCAAGCAGGTCGTTCGGGCTCAGAATGCCGGCTGACTGCTTCAGGCGCAGGTTATCCAGGATATAGTCATAGCGAGCATTGTTGTATTCACGAACGGCGTTATAGAGCTGGCGCTGTATGTCGAGTACATCGACAATGCTGCGTGTACCCACCTGATAGGCGATCTGGGTAGCCTCCAAGGCGCGTTGACTGGACGCAATGTTTTGCTTGCGTGCAGCAATCTGCTCAACATCGGTGTTAATGGCGCGATGGTAGTTGCGTGTATTTTGTACCACCTCACGGCGCATGCTCTCGCGCTGCTGCTCGCTCTGGTCCAGCCGCTGATAGGCTTCGCGTACTTGGGAGCTGGTCAGCCCGCCGGTATAAAGGGGAACATTGACCTGCACGCCCACGCTGCGCTGGCTGACGGGGCTGTCGAAAATATCGACACCCGGATTGGGCAGGTTGAAAGCGTCATTGTCGCCGCGCTGGTAGCGTGCCACCGCATCCACGGTGGGTAGGTGTCCGGCCTTGCGCTGGCGCAAGGTTTCCTGCGCCGTGTCTACGGCTGAGTTGGAGGCCAGCAGCTGGAGGTTCTGCGCCACGGCGCGATCGACCCAGGCCTTGGCATCGTTGGGCATGGGTGGCAGGATCGGCAGATCGTGGCGAATGCCTTCGAGCGCGTTGTACTCCCGGTTGGTCAGACGGACCAGCCCCTGAAAGGCATCCTGGACATTACGCGAAGCCAGAGAACTGTTGGCCTTGGCTGTGTCATAACTGGCCTGGGCCTGGAGTACATCCGTCTCATCAGTCAGGCCAACCTTGAAGCGTTCGCGAGTCTGGTCGAGCTGGCGGAAGAGCGCGGCCTCCTCGGCTCGGGCAGTAGCCAGGGCATCTTGGGCGCGCAAGGCGCTGAAGTAGCCTTCTGCTGTTTGCAGGATCAGGTTCTGCTGGGCGGCTGAAAACTGGTACTCGGCCTGTTCCGTACCGGCCTTGGCTGCCTGGAGTTGAAACCAACGATCTGCCCGGAACAGCGGCTGGCTGAGGTTGGCCTGGATCATCTGACTGCTGCGATCACTCTTATATCGCCCCTCCGCAATCCCTAAGGTGTCGTTCTGTTTCAGCCCCAGACTCATATGGGTGTCATTGACTTGAGCGCCCAAGCTGAGCTGCGGCAGCAGGCCTGCGCGGGCTTGCGGAATGGCCTCGCGCTGCGCTGCAAGACCTGCCTGCTCGGCCGCCAGATCGGAGTTGTTGCTGAGGGCTTCCTGGTAAACCGCGACCAGTCCGTTCTGTGTGGTAGCCGGCTCTACTGACTGAGCCATGACCAGGCTGCAGGCACAGCTCAGGGTTGAAAAGAGAACGATACGCAGCATGTGAGGTCCTGGCATAGCTTTCCATGTTGTAGGGCGAGTGTAGCCGTATCGGCCATACGAGAGAAAATATGCTGTGAAGTTTCCTAGCGGGTAACGCATTCTATGTTTACACTGCAGACGTTCTTGTCGGGGTGCGTCATACGAAGCGCTGAGATCGGGTAGTCCCGGATCCCGTTGAACCTGATCGGGCTAGACTCGTCGCGTGCGACGTGCCAACCCGCGTAGGGAACAAGAGGTCTGTTCGCTCGAACAGACCACCTTGCAGGCATCCGCCTGTTCCTGAGTATCAGGTTCTTCCCCGGCACCGTGCCTACCAGGAGAGCCTCGATGAACAAGCAGAACAACGTCACCGATTTCACCCAGGTCGATCGCCAGTCCACCCAGCCGTTTCCCAATTCCCGAAAGGTCTACCTGACCGGCTCCCGGCCGGATATCCGCGTGCCGGTTCGTGAGATCCGTCTGGCTGACACGCCAACCGCGTTCGGCGGCGAGAAGAATGCGCCAGTATTTGTCTACGACACATCAGGCCCATATACAGACCCGAATGTACGCATCGATCTACGCAAGGGACTGCCGGATGTTCGCTCGCGCTGGATCGATGAGCGTGGTGATACCGAGATTCTACCGGGGCTTTCCTCCGAGTTCGGGCGTGCTCGCCTGGATGACCCTGCGCTTGACGCCCTGCGGTTCGCCCATGTTCGGACCCCGCGTCGGGCCAAGGCAGGGCACAACGTCAGTCAGATGCATTACGCCAGGAAAGGCATCATCACGCCGGAAATGGAATACATTGCCATTCGCGAGAACATGAAGCTTCAGGAGGCTCGGGAGGCGGGTCTTTTGACGCAGCAACATGGCGGGCAAAGCTTTGGTGCTGCCATCCCGAAAGAAATTACCGCAGAGTTCGTCCGGGACGAAGTGGCCCGTGGCCGCGCCATCATCCCTGCAAACATCAACCATATTGAACTGGAGCCGATGATCATCGGCCGCAACTTCCTGGTGAAGATCAACGGCAATATCGGTAACAGTGCGCTGGGGTCTTCAATCGAGGAAGAGGTGGAAAAACTGACCTGGGGCATCCGCTGGGGCGCTGATACGGTGATGGACCTGTCTACCGGTAAGCATATTCACGAGACGCGTGAGTGGATCCTGCGTAACAGTCCGGTCCCGATCGGGACGGTTCCGATCTATCAGGCGCTGGAAAAGGTCGGTGGTGTAGCTGAGGACCTGACTTGGGAGATCTTCCGCGACACGCTTATCGAGCAGGCCGAACAGGGAGTGGACTACTTCACCATTCACGCGGGGGTACTGTTGCGCTACGTGCCGCTGACGGCCAAGCGCGTGACCGGTATCGTTTCGCGCGGCGGTTCAATCATGGCCAAGTGGTGTCTGGCGCATCACCAGGAGAACTTCCTGTATACGCATTTCGAAGAAATCTGCGAAATCATGAAGGCCTATGACGTCAGCTTCTCCCTGGGGGATGGCCTGCGGCCGGGCTCTATAGCGGATGCCAATGATGCCGCCCAGTTTGGTGAGCTGGAGACGTTGGGTGAGCTGACCAAGCTGGCCTGGAAGCATGACGTCCAGTGCATGATCGAAGGTCCGGGCCATGTGCCGATGCAGCTGATCAAGGAAAACATGGACAAGCAGCTCGAATGCTGCGACGAGGCGCCGTTCTACACGCTTGGCCCCCTGACCACGGACATCGCCCCCGGCTATGACCACATTACCTCTGGTATCGGCGCCGCCATGATCGGTTGGTTCGGCTGTGCCATGCTGTGCTATGTCACGCCTAAGGAACACCTGGGCTTGCCCAACAAGGACGATGTCAAAACCGGCATCATCACTTATAAGATCGCTGCCCACGCCGCTGACCTCGCCAAGGGTCATCCTGGCGCCCAGATCCGCGATAACGCGCTAAGTAAGGCACGCTTCGAGTTTCGCTGGGAAGATCAGTTCAACCTGGGCCTGGACCCGGACACAGCGCGTGCTTTCCACGACGAGACCCTGCCCAAGGACTCTGCCAAGGTGGCGCACTTCTGCTCGATGTGCGGGCCCAAGTTCTGCTCCATGAAGATCACTCAGGAAGTGCGTGATTACGCCAAGGAGAATGGATTGACCGATGAGCAAAGAGCCATCGAAGCCGGGTTTCAGGAGCAGGCAGCACGGTTCAAGGAAGAGGGCAGTGTGATTTACAAGCAGGTTTAACGCGCGGGTTGTTGTGTAGTGCTAAGCCGCGGCCCTGGGCGCGGCTTCTTGTTATGTTCCGGGCGACTCAGAAAACGCGCCTGTCCCGTTGATTACCCGAGATATCGTTTATTGTGAGTACGACCAGCACCTATTCACCCGACATCGTGGTGCCTGACGCACGCCGTGTATTAGGCGGACGTGATTTCTTTTCCCTGTGGTTTTCGCTCAGCGTCGGGCTCATGGTGGTTCAGACCGGGGCGCTTCTGGCTCCCGGACTTGGCCTTGCCCAGGGCTGGCTTACGATTCTATGTGGGTCGGTTGCCGGCTCACTGCTCCTGGCCGTTGTTGGGACCATCGGGAGCCGCACCGGCCTTTCAGCCATGTCGGCGCTCAAGCTGAACCTTGGACGTTACGGTGCGGTAGTTCCTGCCGTACTGAACATCTTGCAGCTGGTAGGATGGGGCAGCTTCGAGCTGGTGGTTATGAGAGATGCAGCCCTTCTGCTAACGGACCGTTACCTGGGGGCGGGTGGCTGGCTAGCCAATCCGGTCCTCTGGACGCTGACATTCGGCGTACTGGTTACGATTCTGGCGGTCGCCGGTCCGCTTACCTTCGTTCGCCGCATTCTGCGTCGCTGGGGTATTTGGCTGCTCCTGGCCGCCTGCATTTGGCTGACCTGGAATTTTTTCTCCAAGGCAGATCTGGCTGCGCTGTGGGCGCGTCCTGGTGATGGATCGCTGAATTTTGCAGCCGGATTCGATATTGCTATCGCCATGCCGCTGTCCTGGTTACCACTGATTGCCGACTATGCTCGGTTTGGCCGCGGGCAGGCCGGCGTGTTTGGCGGCACGGCCATCGGTTACTGCCTGGGCAACTTCTGGCTGATGGGACTGGGCGTGGCCTATACCCTGGCTTTCGCCGATGCAAGCCAGACCAATGCTCTGTTACTGGCCTTGGCGGGCGCAGGCGTAGGCATACCCCTGCTGCTGATCCTGCTGGATGAGTCGGAAAATACATTTGCAGCCATTCATTCAGCTGCCGTGTCTTCCGGCATTTTGGTCCGGCTCAAGGTCGAGCATCTGTCACTGGCTTTCGGCGTGCTGTGTACACTCATCGCGTGGCAGGTTGCCCTGGCTGAATACGAGCACTTTCTACTGCTCATCGGGTCGGTATTCGCCCCACTTTTTGGCGTGGTACTGGTCGACCATTTTATCCTTCGTACCCAGCACGCCGATCATGTAGCCATGACGACGCTGCGCTGGGACACCCTCATCGCCTGGGGCTGCGGTGTAGCGATCTATCATCTGCTTGCTGCTTTCTGGCCCGTACTGGGGGCAACCCTGCCGGCGCTGATCCTGGCGGGTCTACTTCAGTTGGTGCTGGGGAGACTGATTGCACGGTAGGAGTCGGTAGCCTGGCGATTCGCATCGCCAGGCTAGCAGGCTTACAGCGCGCGGCGGCCTGGAAAGTATTCAGGGCGCACGATGCCGTTCAGCTTGGGATAGGGAATCTTGATAAGCGGATGGCCCATGGAGTAGGGCGCAATGCTGGTGACATCATACTTCAGCGTGACGGCACCGAAATCCAGTGCAATGTTGGATGTCTTGACGAAGGGCCATTCTTTCTCGAAGGCACCGTCGTCCTTGAGTCCGTTGGCTATCAGCCATGCCTGGTGGGCGGTTTTGGCTACATCCCAGAAAGCCTGTTCCTGTCCTGGCACCAGGATGTCCTGAAGCCTCAGGACTTTCTTTTGCTGACGATCATAATTGATGATGCTGCGGCCCGGCTGGCCGTGGGCACCGCCTGTGTCCAGATAGGATGACAGCTCGACAATCACCAGCCCGTCATGCTGCTCGCGTATGTTGGCCTGCAGGTAACTGCTCCAGCGCGGCTGCGCATTGCGCAGGAAGTCCTGCTCGTAAGCGTCCAGCGACTGTGCTACCGGGGCTCCCGGTTCCGGTCGGGTTTCCTCAAGCAAGGCTTGCTCGATGATCGCATTAAGGTGTTCATCGTCGAACTTCAGCGTATCGACATTGACGAAGGGGCAGTCAGCATTGGCGCAGCCCGCCGGACGGTGCTCCCACGCCACACGCTTGGGCTTGAGCGGTTCGTTCAGGTCAGGCTTGAAAAAGCTTTGGCAGGCACTCAATAAAACGGCCGTGCTGGCGATAACGAGTAGTTTGGACAGTCGCATGGGGCTCCTTGGTAGGTAGAGGGGCTGTGCTCAGGATGTGCTTCGAGTGCATCCGGTGCAATGAGTTCGGCATCAAACCGTTCAGTCATCCGCATATCTTCCTGTCTTCCGGGCGGTACTGCCAAGGGGCTGCATCCTTCAAGCGGTCACGCTAGGATGGCGCGATTGTCACGACTGAAGTCCGGAGAGGCTTAGATGAGCGAAAACGTAAAGTCAGCCCCAGGCGACTTCGAAATTGAGCGCCGCGAAGAGTGTTTCAAAGGGTTTTATCGCGTAGACCGTCTATATTTACGGCATCGGTTGTTTTCCGGCGAAATGGGTCGCCGGTTGGATCGGGAGCTTTTTGTTCGGCACGATGCGGTCTGCGTACTGCCCTACGATCCCAAGCGGGATAAGGTAGTGCTGGTAGAGCAGTTCAGGGTTGGGGCCATTGATAAAAGTGATAATCCGTGGCTGCTTGAGCCGATAGCCGGGCTGATCGACAAGAGCCATGAGGTGCCCGAAGAGGTCGCTCATCGCGAAGCGCAAGAAGAGGCTGGTCTGGCCTTGCAATCGCTATGGCCCATCTCCACTTACTTCCCCTCTCCAGGTGGCAGTGATGAGCTGGTGCATCTCTTCCTGGCCCGTGTGGACAGCGACGAGGCTGGCGGTGTGCACGGCTTGCCTGAAGAAGGGGAAGATATTCGTGTTCACGTCATGCCTTTTGAGGATGCGCTGGACGCCGTCAAGAATGGAAAAATCAATAACGCAGCGGCAATGATTGCCTTGCAATGGCTGGCGCTCAATCGCGCCGAGGTACGTGGTTTATGGGTTTGAAAGGGCGGGATCGCTACCGAGTTGACTTGCCGGGGCTGCAGGCCACGTGCGAGTCCAACTACCTGCGACTGATGCAGCTTCTTCCCAAGATGCGCGAGGCACTGATTTCCCGTCGTGTGGCGCTTTCGCAGGGAGAAAAGCTGTTGGGCATACTAGCCTTGGAAGTGACCGAGGCGTGTCCATATACAACAACACTGCACGTCAGCCAGGAGCTTGGGCTTCCCTGGTTGCCTGTGCCCAGGCTTGAAGTGCGTGTTTACCATGATGCACGCATGGCAGAGGTCATCAGCGCGGGGCCGACCCGCCGGCTACAGGCAATCTATCCGTATCCGAACGAGCTGATGAACCATCCTGACGAAAAGACGCAGCTGAATCTGTTTCTAGGCGAATGGTTGAGCCACTGCATGGCATGCGGACACGAGTCCGAACCTGTTCTGCAGCGTTGATTACCGCTTTGTCCTCCGGCGTGCGTGTCTCGCCGCCATAGAAACTCCCAGCCACGGATCGATACACAAATAATGGCTTTGTGCTAGCATTTAATTTGATGCTGCCACCGTCGCCTGCTGCCGTAAAATGACCTTTTGTCGCTGCGTGATGTAATAGCTTGTCAAACAGGGGTCGGCATACAGTTCATCGGTTACAAGTGTGAACTGTGCACCATCTGTTAGGTGCGCTTACATGCACTCTCTACACTTTGATTTGTTGTAGACGCCGCGATTCAAGGAGATGGCTTTGGCTACGTCGCCAGATTTCCTCGCTGCACCGCTTGTGGTCCAGCTTACCGATAGTCACCTGTTTTCCTCTCCCGAGGGGCGCCTGTTGGGGTTGGATACCCGCTATAGCCTGGAACAGGTTGTAGAGCGCGTACGAGCCGAGCAGCCGACGATAGACCTGATACTGGCCAGCGGAGACCTGGCACAGGAAAGTACGCCCGAGGCCTACCAGTCCTTCAAGGAGCTTACGGCTTGCCTTGATGCGCCTGCCCGCTGGTTGCCGGGCAACCATGACAAGGTCAAGGTGATGCAGACCTTCTGTGCCGGAACAGACCTCATGGACCCCGTGCTCGATATGGGGCAGTGGCGGCTGATCATGCTGGATTCGACCATTAATGGTGCCGTGCCCGGGCGGTTCGACCAGGAGCAGCTCGAGCTGCTCGAAAAGGCACTGAGCGAAGCACCGGATCGACACGTGCTGGTGTCTTTCCATCACCACCCTGTTCAGGTGGGCTGCCAGTGGATGGAGCCGTTAGGGGTTCTCAATCCTGAGGCGCTTTTTGAAGTGCTGGATCGGTATTCGCAGGTGCGCGTCATTCTCTGGGGCCATATCCATCAGGAGTTCGATCAGATACGTAACGGCGTACGCCTGTTGGCATCACCGTCAACAGGGCTGCAGTTCGAGCCGAACAGCGTTGATTTCAAAGTGGGCATGCAAGCCCCAGGCTACCGTTGGCTCAGGCTATTACCGGACGGTACGATTGAAACCGGCATCTCGCGGGTAGAAGGTGTGGATTTCAATGTGGATTTCCAGGGCAGTGGTTATTAACCGATAGGCCTTCAAGAGCAGCCAAAAAAAGGTTAATATAGCACTGGTTATTTATACAGGATTAACCAGTGCCTTCTGTACTGTATATCCACGGCTTCAATAGCTCGTCGGCTTCCCTCAAAGCCCGCCAGCTCCATGCCTGCATGCAGCGGCTCGGCCTGCAGGGGTGCGTTCGCGCGCCTGATCTTCATTATGACCCTGTTATTGCCATGTCTCAGCTTGAGACATCTCTGGCTGCTTTGGGCCAGCCTTTACTGGTCGGCAGTTCATTAGGCGGCTACTATGCCACCGTTCTTGCCGAGCGTTATGGCCTGAAGGCTCTACTGGTTAATCCGGCAGTGCGCCCCTGGCGTTTGATCGATGCTTATCGGGGGCCGCAGAAAAACTACTACAGCGGTGAGGAGTGGGTATTGACGGACGCTCACGTTGACGCGCTGGCGGCGCTCGATGTGGGCGCGCCTCAGGATCCTTCCCGCTACCAGGTGTGGCTGCAGACGGCTGACGAGACGCTCGACTATCGCGACGCCCAGGCGCTTTATCAAGGATGTGCATTGCGCATCGAAGCGGGTGGAGACCATGGTTTCCAGAACTTCGCTGAAAGGCTGCCTTCGCTATTGTCCTTTGCCGGTTTCTCGCCTGTCTTGTGGCATGGCATCGATTTTTCGACTTTCAAATAGAGATTATGGCCCAGCAAAACGCCTATACTGCAGAAGCTATCGAGGTCCTGTCCGGACTGGATCCGGTGCGCAAGCGCCCGGGCATGTACACCGACACGACTCGTCCCAATCACCTGGCGCAGGAAGTGATCGATAACAGTGTCGACGAGGCGCTGGCCGGTCATGCCCGTAGTGTGCAGGTCATCCTTCATGAGGATAACTCTCTGGAAGTGCTCGACGACGGTCGTGGTATGCCAGTCGACATCCATCCGGAAGAAGGCGTATCAGGCGTCGAATTGATCCTGACCAAACTGCACGCCGGCGGTAAGTTTTCCAACAAGAGCTACCAGTTCTCCGGTGGCTTGCACGGGGTGGGTATTTCTGTAGTGAATGCGCTGTCCACCCGTGTCGAGATCAAGGTCAAGCGTGATGGCAGCGAGTATGCCATGGCATTTGCCGATGGCTTCAAGGCGAGTGAGCTGGCCGTAGTGGGCAGTGTCGGCAAGCGCAACACCGGCACCAGCGTTCATTTCTGGCCTGACCCCAAATACTTCGACTCGCCAAAGTTTTCTGTCAGCCGGTTGAAGCATATTCTCAAGGCAAAGGCCGTTCTCTGCCCTGGCCTTGCGGTCAGTTTCGAGGACAAGGCCAGCGGTGAGCGTATCGAGTGGCATTATGAAGATGGCCTACGCTCCTATCTGGTTGATGCGGTAGGTGACGCCTTACGCCTGCCGGAGGCTCCGTTCTTCGGCAGCCTGGCGTCAGACAAGGAAGCCGTCGACTGGGCGCTCTTGTGGTTGCCTGAAGGCGGTGAGTCGGTTCAGGAAAGCTACGTCAACCTAATCCCTACTGCCCAGGGTGGAACGCACGTCAATGGTCTGCGTCAGGGGCTGCTCGACGCCATTCGTGAGTTCTGCGAGTTTCGCAATCTCTTGCCCCGTGGTCTCAAGCTTGCGCCCGAGGATATCTGGGAGCGCATCGCCTTCGTCCTGTCGATGAAGATGCAGGAGCCTCAGTTCTCTGGCCAGACCAAGGAGCGTCTCTCCTCGCGTGAGGCTTCAGCGTTCGTCTCGGGCGTCGTTAAAGATGCCTTCAGCCTTTGGCTTAATGCCAACCCAGAGCTAGGGCTGCAAGTGGCAGAACTGGCCATCAATAATGCCGGGCGTCGTCTGAAGGCGGGCAAGAAGGTTGAGCGTAAGAAGATCACTCAAGGCCCCGCACTGCCCGGTAAGCTCGCGGACTGCGTAGGGCAGGAGCCGCTGCGCTGTGAGCTGTTCCTGGTTGAGGGGGACTCGGCAGGTGGTAGCGCCAAACAGGCTCGCAACAAGGAGTTCCAGGCGATCATGCCGTTGCGCGGCAAGATCCTGAACACCTGGGAAGTCGATGGAGGTGAGGTTCTGGGTAGCCAGGAGGTTCATGACATCGCGGTTGCGATTGGCGTGGACCCCGGTGCAGCGGACCTTTCCCAGCTACGGTACGGTAAAATCTGCATCCTGGCGGATGCCGACTCTGACGGTCTGCATATCGCCACGCTGCTGTGTGCCCTGTTTGTGCGCCACTTCCGACCGTTGGTGGAGGCCGGGCATGTCTATGTCGCCATGCCTCCCCTGTATCGGATTGACCTGGGTAAGGAGGTCTACTATGCGCTGGATGAGGCCGAGCGAGACGGTATCCTTGATCGCCTTGCGGCCGAGAAGAAGCGTGGCAAGCCACAGGTGACCCGATTCAAGGGGCTGGGTGAGATGAACCCGCTTCAGTTGCGTGAGACCACGATGGATCCCAATACGCGACGGCTGGTGCAGCTTACCCTGGAGGACACCCCTGGAACGCTCGAAATCATGGATATGCTGTTGGCAAAAAAACGCTCTGGGGATCGCAAAAGCTGGCTGGAGAGCAAGGGGAACCTGGCTGAGGTGCTTGTTTGAGTAAGCACTGGCGCCTGTGGGCTCTGTTAATACTGCTAGGTCTCGGTCTGCAGCAGGCCAGGGCAGCAGAAGAGCTGCGCCTGGAAGCAGAATACCCTGTTGAAGGGATGCGAGGCGGCAATCTATCCGGCCTGGCCCTGTGCAAGGGTGAGTTCTGGACGGTATCGGATCGCGATGATGATCAATATTATCGTCTGGACTCGAGCGGCGAGATCTGGAAGGCCGAAGCTCATCCGATTTCGGCAGGCCCTCCGCCGTCAGCAGGGCTGCCTTGGAACCTTCGCCTGTTTGTCCGCCTTGCAGAGTACAAGCGAGGCGGGACGGTCGATCTTGAGGGCATCACCTGTGATGAGGCGGGTAACCGTTATCTGGTCAGCGAAGGTTACGCGGCAGTATTGCTCGATCCTGTGCAGGGTGGTCAGTCCTGGCTGAAGCTGCCCTGGAACCTGATGTCACAGGCAAACCGTCATGGCCTGCTTACACACTTCAATTCCATTTATGAAGGCATCTCCGTAAGCCCGGATGGCCAGCAGATCTGGCTGGCAGCAGAGCGGCAGCGCCGCGGAATCCTGACGCTGTTCAAGCAGGGCGATAAGTGGGTCTGTCATGGTAGCTGCGTCATGTTTGCCGAGGGGGGGACCACACCGATTCCGCCTGCGTTGGGTAAGCGCGGCCCGTTACCTGTCGACTTTTCCGACATGGTCTATTACCACGGAAAGCTCTTTACCCTGGAGCGTGCGGCTCATCAACTCTGTCGTCGTAGCGCCCAGTCGGGTATTGCCGAACGCTGTTGGTCATTCGCTAAAACACTGCTGGCCCCTGTTCGGCATTACCGGCAGAACTGGGGATTGGCCGAGGCGCTATGGATAGACGAGCGAGGCGCCTGGATTGGCCTGGATACCGGTGATCTGGCGCGCGAGGATGGTGACAAGCGGCCTTACGTTCTGCATTACGCTGCACCCGCCGCGGGCTGGGACGCACCGTGAGTCATCAGACGGCAGGTCAGCGTGCCGGACGCGTCATGCTCTTTCTTGCGTGGGGGGCAGGGCTATGGCTCTTGGCGCACTGGTTTGGCGGCCTTGAGCTGCAACGGCAGAACCCTAACCAGGTGCCTGTTTCCCAGCACGGCGATGGCTATATCGAGGTTAGTCTGGCCGGTAATGGTGCAGGACACTTTCTGGCCAACGGATCGCTGAATGGCAAGGACGTCACCTTTGTAGTCGATACGGGCGCAACTGATGTTGCCCTGTCGGCTGAGCTGGCGGCCACGCTGAAACTGCCCCATGGCGGCCCTGTTCTGTTGAGCACAGCCAATGGTCGGGCCCAGGGCTGGCGTACCCGTATCAATGAGCTTCGATTGGGCGATATCGTGCTGCACGACGTACGTGCGCTGGTTGCGCCCAATATCGATGGTGATCAGGTGCTGCTTGGTATGAGCGCCCTGCGCCAACTTGAATTCACCCAGCGCGGCGGCACCTTGCTGCTGCGCCAGTATACGAAACAAGAGTAAACCGCATGAGCGACTCTCTCGATCTGAGTATGGACGGTGTAGAACGCCGTTCGCTGGCCGATTTTACCGAGCAGGCGTACCTGAATTATTCCATGTACGTCATCATGGACCGAGCCCTTCCTCATATCGGCGACGGTTTGAAGCCTGTGCAGCGGCGCATCATTTATGCGATGAGCGAGCTTGGCCTGAGCGCCGATGCCAAGCACAAAAAGTCAGCCCGTACCGTAGGCGATGTGCTGGGTAAGTACCATCCGCATGGCGACAGTGCCTGCTACGAGGCCATGGTGCTCATGGCGCAGCCATTCTCCTACCGGTATCCACTGGTTGATGGCCAAGGCAACTGGGGCGCCCCTGACGATCCCAAATCGTTTGCCGCCATGCGTTATACCGAGGCGCGGCTGTCCCGCTATTCCGAAGTCCTGTTAACTGAGCTGGGGCAGGGTACTGTGGATTGGGTGCCCAATTTCGACGGCACCATGGATGAGCCCGCGGTATTGCCTGCTCGGCTGCCCAATCTGTTGCTCAACGGCACGACCGGTATCGCCGTAGGGATGGCTACCGATATTCCTCCCCATAACCTTCGGGAGGTCGCCGCCGCGTGTATCCGTCTGCTGGATGAGCCGCAGTCAACGGTTACTCAGTTGACCGAGCATGTGCCAGGTCCGGATTTTCCGACCGAGGCAGAGATCGTCACCCCACGTGCGGATCTTCTGAAGCTTTACGAGACAGGTCGCGGCTCCGTACGCATGCGTGCCGTATACCGCAAGGAAGATGGCGAGGTTGTCATCACAGCGCTGCCGCATCAGGTGTCGGGCGCCAAGGTGCTGGAGCAGATCGCTGCCCAGATGCAAGCCAAAAAGTTGCCGATGGTCGCTGACCTGCGTGACGAATCCGACCATGAAAACCCGACCCGTATTGTTGTCGTGCCACGCTCCAATCGGGTCGACCTCGACGAGCTGATGCAGCATCTGTTTGCCACAACCGATCTGGAGTCCAGCTATCGCGTAAACCTCAACGTGATCGGGTTGGATGGCAAGCCGCAGGTCAAGAACCTTCGGCAGGTATTGGGTGAGTGGCTGACGTACCGTATCGGCACTGTACGCCGTCGCCTGCAGTTCCGTCTGGACAAGGTCGAGCGCCGCTTGCATCTGCTCGAAGGTTTGATGATCGCCTTCCTCAATCTGGACGAAGTGATTCATATTATCCGTACCGAGGAGCAGCCCAAGGCTGTGCTGATGGCTCGTTTCGGGTTGAGCGAGACCCAGGCTGACTACATCCTCGATACCCGGCTGCGTCAGCTGGCGCGCCTGGAGGAAATGAAGATCAAGAGCGAGCAGGACGAACTCCTCAAAGAGCAGAAGCGACTTCAAGGGCTATTGGGCAGCGACAAGAAGCTACGCAAGCTAGTGCGCGATGAGCTGATCCAGGATGCCGAGGCGTATGGCGATGAGCGGCGTTCGCCGATTGTCGAGCGTGCGGAAGCGCGCGCGTTGTCTGAAACCGAACTTATGCCTACTGAGCCGGTAACGGTTGTCCTGTCTGAAAAGGGATGGGTTCGCAGCGCCAAAGGGCACGACATCGATGCCACCGGCCTTTCCTACAAGGCGGGAGATGGATTCAAGGCCGCGGCGCCAGGGCGATCTAATCAGTTTGCCGTCTTTATCGACTCCACGGGGCGAAGCTATTCACTGGCTGCACATTCGCTGCCTTCTGCGCGGGGACAAGGTGAGCCCTTGACGGGGCGTCTTACGCCGCCGCCGGGCGCTACGTTCGAAACGGTACTTCTGCCGGATGACGGGCAGCTGTATGTCATGGCATCCGATGCAGGATATGGGTTCGTTGTCAAAGGCGAAGATCTGCAGGCCAAGAACAAGGCGGGCAAGGCCTTGATTAACTTGCCGGCGGGGGCGCAGGTCATGGTGCCTAAGGTGGTTCGCAATGCTGAGCAGGATCTGCTTGCAGCAGTTACGACTGAAGGGCGTCTGCTGGTCTTCAATGTGTCTGATCTGCCTCAGCTGGCCAAGGGTAAAGGCAACAAGATCATTGGGATTCCCGGTGATAAGGTCGCCAGTCGTGAAGAGTACATGGTGGGCTTTGCCATCGTACCGCCAGGTGGTCAGCTGGTGTTGCAGGCAGGCAAGCGGACCCTGTCCCTCAAGGGCGATGACCTTGAGCATTACAGAGGTGAGCGCGGGCGTCGCGGCAACAAACTGCCACGCGGTTTCCAGCGTGTTGATGCCTTGGATGTCGAGATTTGATCGGATTGGCTGGAAGATGGCGTAAAATTCTAGGATGATTCGCCGTCTGTTTTCGTCCGACGTAATCGGTTTCAGCCAGGACGTGGCTCGACAGTAGGTACTCAATGAAGCGAACGTGTTTGATGGCATTGCTTGCAGCTACCATGACCTTGGGTCTGGGCGGCTGCGCTAGCCTATATCCGGCTCATTATTATCAGCTGGACAGCGGGACGGCTTCGGTTCCCAAGACCAGGGCCGGCACCGCCGTGCAAATTCGCAGCCTGAACATTGCCAATTATCTGCAGCACGACACCCTGCTGCAGCGGCACCCCGATGGTTCCTTATCGGACAGCAAGGCGCGCTGGGCAGGCTCTCTCACTGATGATATGCAGCATGTACTGCTCCGTCAGATGGCGTGGCGTCTCAACAGTAACAGGGTCGTGATAGGAGATGCCCCCGAAGGGTACAAACCTGAGATCATGGTTGAACTGGAGATTTCTCGCCTGGACTCCGGCCCGAAGCAGTCTGCTGTCCTCGATGCACGCTGGCACCTGCTGGATAGTAATGAAAAGCTCAGGGGCAGTCGGATGGTTCACCTTGAGGAGAATCACAACGGAACCGAAGCTGATCAGGTCAGAGCCCAGAGCCTTCTGCTGCAGCAGCTGGCCAAGCAGCTATCCGGTGCGGTCATTGCAGCTGAGCAGGCGTCCAGGAAGGCCGCCAAGTCATCTTCCAGGCAGCCCAGGACACAAGTGGCTCAAGAAGTTGAGGCACCCGCAAAGCTTCCCAAGATCATTCCCATTCGTACGGGTGCGGAAGTTTATCGCTTCTAAATGTGACGTTTTTCGGGTCCGCCATTGCACGTGGCGGACTTAAAGGCGTCAATAGGCAATCCTGACGATAGATCGAGATGCCTTATGAAGCTTCCCTTGTTTCCCCTGTCGACCACGCTTTTTCCAGGCTGCCCCTTGGATCTGCAGCTGTTCGAGCCTCGCTACCTCGACATGATCAGTCGCTGTCTCAAGCAGAACATCGGTTTTGGTGTGGTGACTATCCTTGAAGGAGAGGAAGTGGGTGCTGCACCAACCCGTCTAGGAGGCTTCGGTTGCGAAGCGGTAGTCAGGGACTGGCAGCAGCAGTCCAATGGGTTGCTGGGCGTCAGAGTCGAGGGTGTACGGCGGTTTCGACTGTTGGATACCGAAGTTCAGGATGATCAGCTGACTATGGGTACGGTTGAATGGCTGGACGAGCCGGCCGAGCGCCCTTTGAGCGATCAGCATGATGACTTGGCTGCCCTGTTGCAGGCATTGGCCGAGCATCCTATGGTGGCTGCGCTGGATCTGGATGGGACGGCCAATGGGCAGCGCGAATTGGGTTACCAGCTAGGATACCTGCTGCCTTTTACACCTGATCAGAAAAACGAGCTGCTTTCGCTTGACGATCCAGGTGAGCGCCTGGATCGCCTTCATGAACTGCTGTCCAGCCTGCAGGAGTGAGGTGGGCTATTACGTAGCAGGCATATAGCGTTCTATGGCAACTGGCAAGGCCCAGGCGGCTGCAAAGGTGAAGACCGCAAGTATGATTGGAATGAATATCCACCAGAAGCGAAGCGTCAGCGGCTGAAGCCTTGCCTGCCGTTGCATGACAGCCAGACTCAGGGCGCAGAAACTGCCCGCCAACAGTGCTCCTGCCAGGACATCGGTGGGCCAATGCACGCCCAGGTAGACACGCGTTGTAGCAATCGTGAGAGCGGGCAGGGCGGCTACGGCCAGCCATGTCAGTCTCACTCGCGGGGATTGGCCGCGCGAGACAAGAATACCCAGGGTCAGGAAGAAGGCAAACGATGCCGAGCTATGTCCGCTAGGCAAACTATAGGTTGTCAGTGGTTCGGCCAGGATGTCTGGACGCGCTCGCGCCAGCAGGTTTTTCAGTGTGCCGTTGGCCACCGCCGTTCCCAGCAATGAGCCCAGGGAAAAGAACATACCGCGCCACTGGCGCATCGCTCCCAGCAGCACGATCAGAATGATTGCCACGACCAATTGGGTTCGGAAGTCGCCCAGGCGGGTAATGATGACCGCAACACTGTTCAGGTAGGGCTGCCGGTGCTCCTGAACGAGGGTCATGATGCCTTCATCCAGCGAACGCAAATGCTGCCAGCCCAGTAACAAGGCAAGCAGAAGCACAAAGGTCAGCACAGCAATCATAAAGGTCGAGCCGCTGCGCTCGCGCAAGGTGGCATGCATGATGAATACAAGCAAAACGGCTGCACTGCCGGCTATGATTCCGGCTTGGGGCCAGAAGTCAGGCGGCAGAGGAAGGCGAAAGGCCGCACCGGTCATCCAGCCCGGGAGCAGGTATACAATCGACCAGCCTGCCGCGGCGATGAGGCTGACGACCGTAAAGCGGATAACAGGCATGTCCAGCATTCCAGCAATCATGGGCAGCATGGGCCTCAGCGGCCCAATGAAGCGGCCTATCAACAAGCTGGTAATGCCGTTGCGCTGGAAAAAGGTCTCTGCTGACGAAATCCATTCTGGATGGGTGCGCAGCCCGGGAAGGCTCCGGATATTCTGATGGAATCGTCTGCCCAGATAATACGAGGCGGCATCCCCCAGCAGACCACCCAGGTAGCCCAGGATAAGGGTCTCGCTAAGACCCAGCACACCGCTGCCTGCCAGTACGCTGATGCCAAACAGGGCAAAGGTGCCAGGCACCAGTAGGCCTGCCAGTGCGAGGCATTCGAGAAAGGCCGTGATGAATACGGCAGCTCCCAACCAATGGGGATGCGCACTTAACCAGGCATTCAGGTCGGCAAGAAAGGCTGTCATGAGAGAGAGGGTAGGTCCTTTGCTATAACGCGTTTTCGACTAATCTGGCGATGAGCGGTTCAGTAGGCGTTATGTGGAATAGAAACCGGTTCGCCGTCTCGATAATACCCAGGCGCTTCCGTTTCGGGTCCAGGGCTGAAGCGTTAAAGCTTTTCAATCTATGACGGCTGCATGTCATGACTGTCCGTCTTGGGTTTACCCCGGTATAATTGTTTAATTTTCAGCCAAACTCATTTTTGCCATGACCGAGTCCGTGCACGACTATATGACCCGCTTGGGCCGTGCGGCCCGTGAAGCTTCGCGCCTTTTGGCCAGAGCTTCGACTGCACAGAAGAACAATGCGCTTCTGTCTGTTGCAGATGCGCTGGATCGTGCGCGACCGTTACTGGTTGAGGCCAATGAGAGAGATCTGGCAGCAGGTCGCGTAGCAGGACTCGACTCAGCACTGCTGGATCGTCTGGCGCTGACCCCTGCGCGTATCGATGGCATGATCGCTGGATTGCGTCAGGTTGCCGCCTTGCCGGATCCTGTGGGGGCTATCCGTGATATGAGCTATCGCCCTTCAGGTATTCAGATCGGTAAGATGCGTGTCCCGTTGGGTGTCATTGGCATCATTTACGAGTCACGTCCCAATGTGACCATCGATGCGGCCAGCCTGTGTCTGAAGTCCGGTAACGCCACGATTCTGCGGGGTGGCTCCGAAGCCATTCACTCCAATCGGGCTATTGCGCTGTGCATCCAGGAAGGGCTTGCTTCGGCAGGATTGCCAGCAGCAGCGGTTCAGGTTGTCGAAACAACGGATCGTGCTGCGGTTGGTGCCCTGATCACCATGCCCGAATATGTAGATGTGATCGTTCCCCGGGGCGGTAAAGGGCTGATTGAGCGAATCAGTCAGGATGCTCGGGTTCCTGTGATCAAGCACCTGGATGGTATCTGCCACGTTTATGTGGACGAGTATGCCGATGTGGAAAAGGCGCATCGCATTGCACTCAATGCCAAGTGCTATCGCTATGGTATCTGCGGGGCGATGGAAACCCTTCTGGTGCAAGCCGCAGTTGCCAATGCCTTTTTGCCGAACATGGCTGCCTCGTTGCGGGAAAAGGGCGTGGAACTCAGGGGATGTGAGCGCACGCGTGATATCATCAATGCCGTCCCTGCT
The DNA here is from genome assembly GCF_030403525.1 of Pseudomonas sp. WAC2. Taxonomy (NCBI): domain Bacteria; kingdom Pseudomonadati; phylum Pseudomonadota; class Gammaproteobacteria; order Pseudomonadales; family Pseudomonadaceae; genus Pseudomonas; species Pseudomonas sp. WAC2. The sequence goes on along the minus strand of NZ_JAUEPD010000001.1, from coordinate 588,703 downwards.
CATGATGCGGACTGGAGTACTGAATATCTGGCTCCTGTTCTGTCAATCAAGGTAGTGGCCGACATCGAAGAGGCTATTACACATATCAACCATTATGGCTCGCATCACACCGATTCCATTGTAACGGAGCACTTGGGTCGTTCGCGGCAGTTCCTGGCGGAAGTGGATTCAAGTTCCGTGATGGTCAATGCGCCCACATGCTTTGCCGACGGGTTTGAATATGGACTCGGCGCAGAAATCGGAATTTCGACCGACAAGCTGCATGCCCGCGGACCGGTAGGGCTGGAAGGTCTTACCAGCGAAAAGTATATCGTCCTTGGTGACGGGCAAGTTCGTTCTTGATGGTCACACGTATCGGATTGTTCGGCGGCACTTTCGATCCGATTCACATCGGCCATTTGCGCAGTGCGCTGGAAGTGGCCGAACAGCTAGGGCTCGATGAGTTGCGGCTGATTCCCGGGGCGCGTCCACCTCATCGTAACGCTCCGCAGGTTTCGGCTCAGCAGCGGTTGGAAATGGTCAGGTTGGCTGTTGAAGGTGTCGAGTATTTGCGTGTGGATGATATTGAGTTTCGACGTGAACGCCCCTCCTATACGATCGAAACGCTTGAAGCGCTGCGCCGGGATATGGGGCCACATGTGCAGCTTTTACTGATGTTGGGCTGGGACGCCTTCTGTGGATTGCCAGGATGGCATCGATGGACTGAACTCCTGGATCATTGCCACATTCTGGTCCTGCAGCGTCCCGATGCGGACAGCGAGCCACCCCAGGCACTCTGTGATCTGATCGCTGCGCGTACGCAGTCCGATCCCCAGGCGCTTTCCGGGCCAGCGGGGCAGATCACCTACATCTGGCAGACGCCCCTGGCGGTATCTGCCACTCAAATACGGGGCCTGCTTGCTGCAGGAAAGTCGGTACGTTTCCTCGTGCCGGACGCGGTAATGAACTATATCGAAACGCACGGCCTGTACCGTGCTACGACTTGAATATGAGGTTTATACGTAGTTATGCAAAGTGAACAACTCGTTCAGCTCGCGGTTGACGCGCTGGAAGACATGAAAGCCCAAGACATTACCGTGCTGGATGTGCGCGACAAGACCAGCGTGACGGATGTCATGGTTATCGCCAGCGGCACCTCGAGCCGTCATGTGAAATCACTGGCGGATAACGTTGTGGAAAAGGTCAAGAAGAACGGCGTCCAGCCCTTGGGTAGTGAAGGGTTGGAAGCAGGTGAATGGGCACTGCTGGATCTGGGTGACGTTGTGGTGCACGTCATGTTGCCGGCTACCCGTGAATTCTATGATCTGGAGCGCCTCTGGCGCGGTGCAGAGCAAAGTCGCGCAGCCCATGGCGAGTAAGTGATACCGTGCGTGTGCGATTGATTGCTGTCGGCTCGCGCATGCCGCGTTGGGTCGAAGAAGGCTGGCAAGAGTACGTCAAGCGTCTCCCGCCTGAACTGCCTCTGGAACTGGTGGAAATTCCACTTAATACCCGAGGCAAGAATGCTGATGTGGCCAGACTTATCCGTCAGGAAGGTGAAGCCATGTTGGCAAAGGTTCAGCCTGGAGAGCGTATAGTAACGCTGGAGGTGGGCGGTCGACCGTGGAGCACGGAGCAACTGGCCGAAACACTTTCCCGCTGGCGACTTGATGCCCGTAACGTCAATCTCATGGTCGGTGGCCCGGAAGGGCTCGCGCCGGAGGTCATGGCGCGCAGTGAGCAGCGTTGGTCATTGTCACCCTTGACCTTGCCTCACCCGCTTGTACGTATTCTGGTCGGCGAGCAGATTTATCGAGCCTGGACGCTTTTGGCTGGGCACCCTTACCACAAGTAATCTCGTTTCCACTCGTCGATGCCGCAACCGATTCGTCTCAAGGACCACGAAAAAGACGCTCGCCAGGTCCGTTCGCGCGTGTTCATCGGCATGGCCGTGATTGCGTTTTTGTCGTGCCTGCTGGTAGCGCGTATGTACTACCTGCAGGTTATGCAGTACGACTATCACTCTACGCTTTCTGAAAACAACCGCGTGCACGTGCAGCCGATTCCGCCGACGCGGGGGCTGATCTATGACCGAAACGGGGTCATTCTGGCGGATAACAGGCCCAGCTTTAGCCTGACCGTGACACGTGAGCGGGCAGGTGACTGGAAGAAGACCCTCGACACGGTTGTTGAGGTGCTGGGGCTGCAATCTGAGGACAAGGAGCTCTTCGAAAAGCGAATGAAGCAGGGGCGGCGGCCTTTCGAGCCGGTTCCCATCCTGTTTGAGCTGACTGAAGACCAGATTGCCCGTATTGCGGTCAACCAGTTCAGATTGCCGGGCGTCGATGTCGCTGCCCAATTGGTACGGCATTATCCACTGGGTGAGCACTTTGCGCATTCGGTTGGATACGTCGGCCGTATCAACGAGCAAGAGCTGAAAAAGCTGGATCCGGTCAACTACAGCGGTACCCACCATATCGGCAAGACCGGCATCGAACGGTTCTATGAAAGCGAGCTTCATGGACAGGTAGGGTATGAAGAAGTCGAAACCAATGCGCGGGGGCGCGTGCTGCGTGTTCTGAATCGTACCGATCCAAAGCCTGGAAAGGATATCGTGCTGACGTTGGATGCCAACCTGCAGGCCGCTGCGGAGAAGGCTCTGGGAGGACGACGTGGAGCCATCGTCGCTATCCAGCCACGTACTGGGGAAGTGCTGGCCATGGTCAGTCAGCCCAGCTATGACCCCAATCTGTTCGTGGCCGGCATCAGTTTCAAGGATTATGCAGAGCTTCGCGACTCCATTGACCGTCCACTGTATAACCGCGTCTTGCGCGGTTTATACCCGCCAGGCTCCACCATCAAGCCTGCTGTAGCACTGTCTGGGTTGGATGCCGGTGTGGTGACACCCAGTACCCGGGTATTTGACCCGGGCTATTACCAGCTGCCCAATTACGATCACAAATATCGCAACTGGAACCACAGTGGTGATGGATGGGTGGATCTCGAAACCGCCATCATGCGTTCCAATGATACTTATTTCTATGATCTTGCCCACAAGATCGGCATAGATCGGCTGCATGATTACCTGAGCCGTTTTGGCGTTGGGCAGCGGGTCTCGCTGGATATGTTCGAAGAGGCTTCGGGCCTGATGCCCTCTCGGGAGTGGAAACGTGTCACGCGCCGTCAGGTGTGGTTCCCCGGTGAGACGCTGATCCTGGGAATTGGCCAGGGCTATATGCAGACAACGCCTTTGCAATTGGCTCAGGTCACCAGCCTCATTGCCACCCACGGTAAGTGGATTCGCCCGCATTTGGCCAAAACCATTGAAAATCAAAAGCCCGTTGATCCAAACCCGATGCCGGATATCCTGCTCAAGGACCCTGCGAACTGGGAGCGCGTCACTCAGGGCATGGAGGCGGTAGTTCATGCCGCACGTGGTACGGCGCACAAGATGGGCGCTACTGCCGCTTATAGAATCGCAGGCAAGAGCGGTACTGCACAGGTGGTCGCGATTCGCCAGAACGAGCGTTACAACTCCGCCGCGCTCAAGGAACGTCACCGTGACCATGCGCTGTTCGTAGGATTTGCGCCAGCTGACAACCCACAGATAGCCATCTCCGTCATGGTTGAAAACGGAGAATCGGGCAGCGGGATTGCTGCTCCCGTACTTAAGGAAGTGGCTGATGCCTGGCTGCTGGATGAAAACGGTAAGCTCAAGGCTGAATACGCCAAACCGGTTGTTGCGGAGTCAACCAAGCCATGAACACTAACTTCGACCGGACGATACCCGAAGGCGACGTCATGCGCCGCCGCTCCACCCTGCTGCAGCGGATGCACATTGATGGCCCATTGCTGTTGATATTGCTCATGCTCGGGGCTGTCGGTCTGTTTGTACTCTACTCAGCAAGCGGTAAAAGCTGGGACTTGGTGATCAAACAGGGCACATCGTTCGGGCTGGGTCTGGTGGCCATGATCGTGATTGCACAATTCGAGCCCCGCTTCATGGCTCGCTGGGTGCCGTTGGGTTATCTCATTGGGGTGGCACTACTGGTGGTCGTGGATGTCATGGGCCATAACGCCATGGGGGCTACCCGCTGGATCAATATTCCGGGAGTCATCCGTTTTCAGCCATCCGAATTCATGAAGCTGCTCATGCCCATGATGGTGGCCTGGTATCTGTCCAAGCGCAGCCTTCCTCCCAGCTTCAAGCATATTGTTGTCAGCCTGATCACAATCGGCATCCCCTTTGTGTTGATCCTTGATCAACCGGACCTTGGGACCGCCATGCTCATTCTCGCTTCGGGTGGCTTCGTCCTGTTCGTCGGAGGTATGCAGTGGCGCTGGCTTATCGGTGCAGTGGCGGCGGCGGCACCGGTTGCGGTAGCCATGTGGTTTTTCGTCATGCACGATTATCAGAAGCGGCGAGTACTAACGTTTTTGGATCCTGAAATGGACCCCCTAGGGTCTGGATGGAACATCATTCAGTCGAAAGCGGCCATTGGATCAGGTGGCGTATTTGGCAAAGGTTGGCTTCTGGGAACGCAATCTCATCTGGATTTTTTGCCCGAAAGCCATACGGACTTTATCATTGCCGTCCTCGGAGAAGAGTTCGGCATGGTCGGCGTATGTCTGCTGCTGTGCTTGTATCTGCTGCTGATAGGGCGAGGGCTGACGATTACCATCCAGGCGCAAACATTGTTTGGCAAGCTATTGGCTGGTAGCGTGACGATGACATTTTTCGTTTATGTCTTCGTCAATATTGGCATGGTCAGCGGTTTGCTGCCCGTGGTTGGAGTGCCGTTACCGTTTATCAGCTATGGCGGTACGTCCGTAGTGACGTTGCTGTGCGGTTTTGGAGTTTTGATGGCGATCCACACACATCGGAAGTGGATCGCCCAATCGTGATTTAAGTGAAGGACGCAATGCTGACACCGTTTGGATGGATGGGCCGCTGCCTTCAGTGCTTCGGTCTGCTGGGAGCGATAGGGATTACGGGCGCCGCAACGGCCGGCGACTATGATGATTCGCCTCAGGTTGCCAGCTTCATCAACGAGATGACGCGCAACTATGGCTTTGCCGGACAGCAGTTAAAGGAGCTGTTCGGTGAAGTCGAGCGCAAGCAGAGTATTCTCGACGCCATTTCTCGTCCTGCGGAGCGAGTAAAGCCTTGGAGCGAGTACCGCCCTATCTTCGTAACCGACAAGCGCATCGATCAGGGCGTCACATTCTGGAACGAAAATGCCGAGTCGCTGGCGAAGGCTGAGCGGGAATATGGCGTTCCGCCTCAATTCGTCGTTGCCATCATTGGCGTCGAAACCTTCTATGGTCGAAACAAGGGCAACTACCGGGTGCTGGATGCGCTGTCGACGCTGGCCTTTGATTACCCTCAGCGAGCGCCATTCTTCAGAGATCAGCTGCGTGAATTCCTGCTTTTGAGTCGTGAGCAACAGTTCGATCCGCTCAGCTTGACCGGCTCCTATGCTGGTGCCATGGGCCTTCCGCAGTTCATGCCAGGCAGTTTCCGTGCCTACGCTGTAGATTTCGATAACAGTGGCCATATCGATATCTGGAACGACAAGGCCGACGCCATCGGCAGCGTCGCCAGCTATTTCAAGCGCCACGGCTGGACTGCGGGTGGCAACGTGGCGGTGCGCGCTCAGGTACGTGGCGATAAAGTCGAGCAGGGTGTCGTTCAGGGTATCGAGCCGGTTAAAAGCGTGGCAGAGTTGCGTGCGCTGGGCTGGAATCCATCCGAGCCGTTAAGGGATGACCTGCGTGTCACCTCATTCCGGCTGGACGGTGATGCAGGTCCTGAATACTGGATGGGACTGCCCAATTTCTATGCAATTACACGCTACAACCGTAGCGTCATGTATGCCATGGCTGTAAATCAGCTGGCGGAGGCTATTGCTGAGCGTCATACGCATGGGGCGTCGCAATGAATTATTTTAATCGGGGTTTGACCGCCGCGACCTGCCTTGCCCTGGCTGGACTAGTGGCAAGTTGCTCAAGCCCATCCCCAAAAAGTCCGACCACCTATGGGTCCAATGCAAGTGCTGGTAGTTACTCACGCCCGCATAAGGACGGTGCTCCTTGGTGGGATGTGGATGTTTCACGTATTCCTGATGCCGTTCCGATGCCCAACTACGGGCCCATCAAGAACAACCCCTACACGGTGCTGGGCAAGACCTATTTCCCGCTGAACGATGCTACGAGCTATCGTGTCACCGGGACTGCCTCCTGGTATGGCACCAAGTTTCATGGTCAGGCCACGGCGAACGGCGAGACCTATGACCTCTATGGCATGACTGCCGCTCACAAGACCCTGCCGCTACCCAGCTACGTTCGTGTAACCAACCTGGATAATGGCAAAAGCGTCATCGTTCGGGTCAATGATCGTGGTCCGTTCTATTCAGATCGCGTGATTGACCTGTCTTTTGCGGCTGCCAAAAAGCTTGGTTACGCCGAGACAGGAACGGCCCATGTGCGTGTCGAGGGTATCGATCCGGCACAATGGTGGGCTCAGCAAGGCCGCCCGATGCCAATGGTGCTGGCGCAGCCGCAACGTGCGCCTGCCGCTCCGGTACCTGTAAAACCACAGACAGTGGCCACGGTTGAAACCTATAATCCGCCTCCGCAACAACATGCCGCGCCGGTTGTGCCGCTTGAGATCGACTCAAAAAAAAACGCTTCTGCACAAGCCGGTGGGCTGTATCTCCAGGTGGGCGCCTTCGCCAACCCGGACGCTGCGGAGCTCCTGAAGGACAAACTCAGCGAGCTGACAGCTGCCCCGGTCTTTATCAGCTCGGTCGTGCGCAACCAGCAGACTCTGCACCGCGTGAGACTCGGGCCGATTGGCACGCAGGGTGAGGCCAGTCAGCTGCAAAATACCGTGCGTCTTGCCAATCTGGGGCAAGCCTCGCTGGTACGTCCGGATTAGGAGCAAGGACGCTCTGTGTATATGCCCTCTGGGCTTGTTTAATTAGTCTGCTTAACCATTAGAGAGTCGGATGAACATCACCACCTTAGCTCAACGCGTCTTTTTGCTCGTTCTGCTCATCGCTGCGCCAGCCGCCTGGGCGGCCGAGCCGATGATTCCTTCGCCCCCGCAGCTTGCTGCCAAGTCCTGGGTTCTCATGGATGCGAGCAGTGGCCAGATCATCACGGAATATAATTCCGACCAGCGCTTGCCTCCGGCCAGTCTGACTAAATTGATGACCGCCTATATAGCGACCTTAGAAATTCAGCGTGGCCGTATCAAGGAGGGCGATATGGTCAACGTGAGCGAGCATGCCTGGCGTACCGGTGGTTCCCGGATGTTCATCCAGGTAGGCAACCAGGTTTCGGTTAGCGACTTGCTCCACGGCATCATCATTCAATCAGGCAACGACGCGAGCGTGGCCATGGCCGAGCATATCGCCGGAAGTGAAGATGCGTTTGCTGACATGATGAATACCACGGCACAGCGCCTGGGCATGAGCAATACCCACTATATGAATGCTACAGGTCTGCCTAACCCGGACCATTACTCTTCTGCCCATGACATTGCCAAGCTGTCTCGTGCAATCATCTATGAAGAGCCGACTCACTATGCCATCTACTCCCAGAAGGAATTCTTCTGGAATAACATCAAGCAGCCTAACCGCAATCTCCTGCTGTGGCGTGACAAGACCGTTGACGGTTTGAAAACCGGCCACACTGATGAAGCGGGCTATTGTCTGGCTGCTTCTGCTGTCCGTGAGGGCATGCGTCTGATTGCAGTGGTATTTGGCACAAACAGCGAGCAGGCCCGTGCTGCCGAAACCCAGAAGCTTCTGACCTATGGTTTCCGCTTCTTCGAAACCCAATCCTTCTACAAGAAGGGTGTAGAGCTTGCGCGTGCGCCGGTCTGGAAAGGCACCGAGCATGAGGTTTCTGCTGGTCTGGCAGACGACCTGACTATGACGCTGCCCCGCGGTCAGCTAAAAAAGCTGAAAGCCGAAATTGTTATGAACCCGCAGATCACTGCACCGATTGCCAAGGGTCAGCCTATTGGTAAGGTGGAAGTGAAGCTGGATGACAAGGTCATGCACACTGCTGACCTGGTAGCCTTGCAGCCGGTCGAAGAAGGTGGTTTCTTCCGTAAGTTGTGGGATAGCATTCGTCTATTCTTCTACGGATTGTTCAACTGATCTCAAGACGCCCGCTTTAGCGGGCGTCTCTACCTTCGGGCCCCAGACCCGCGAATGCCATGACTGATACTGACACTCAAGCTCCAAAAATTGAATTTCCTTGCGATAACTATCCGATCAAGGTGATCGGTGATGCCGGAGACGGTTTTACTGATCTGGTAGTTGAAATCATTCAGCGCCATGCACCGGATCTGGACGTTACAACGTTGGTCACGCGTGATAGCCGTAACGGCCGCTTTCTGTCAGTACAGGTCCTGATCCGCGCTACCGGTGTCGAGCAGTTGCAATCGATCCATTCGGACCTGCGCACCACTGGCCGCGTCCATATGGTGCTGTAATGGATAAGACGCTCGGCTTCCGAGAGCTGGGCCTGGTCTCCTATGAGCCGACCTGGCAGGCCATGCGGCGCTTTACTGACGAACGCAATCCTTCAGCGCTGGACGAGGTCTGGTTGCTGCAGCACCCCGCCGTATTCACCCAGGGGCAGGCAGGCAAGGCCGAGCATCTGCTCAATGCCGGTGAAATTCCTGTCATACAGGTCGATAGAGGCGGCCAAGTAACGTACCATGGGCCGGGACAACTGATTGCCTATCTGCTTCTGGATGTCAGGCGATTGGGGTTGGGGGTTCGTGAGCTTGTATCCCGAATCGAGCAAAGCCTGGTTGGCGTGCTGGCCAGCTACGGGGTCGAGTCGTATGCAAAGCCTGATGCCCCTGGTGTTTATGTCAAGGGTGCAAAGATCGCATCCCTTGGCTTGCGTATCCGTAACGGACGCTCCTTCCATGGTCTGGCCTTGAATGTCGACATGGACTTGGCGCCGTTCCGTCGAATCAACCCCTGCGGTTATGCCGGCCTGGCCATGACCCAGCTACGCGATCATGCCGGGCCGATCGAATTTGCCGAGGTGACCCAGCGGCTGCGTGAGCAGCTCGTGTCACAGCTTGGCTATGCTGACCAGATCACCCTGGAAAAGAGCTGACATGACAACAGTGCAAGACAGTGTGAACGTCGAGACGCCCATCGCTGAAGCGCCTGCGCGCAAGAAAGTTGAAATGGGCGTCAAACTGCGTGGTGCAGAAAAGGTTGCCCGCATCCCGGTCAAAATCATTCCGACCGAAGAGCTGCCACGTAAACCTGACTGGATTCGCGTACGAATTCCAGTGACGCCAGAAGTGGAGCGCATCAAGCAGCTGCTTCGCAAGCATAAGCTGCATAGCGTCTGTGAAGAGGCCTCTTGCCCCAACCTGGGTGAATGCTTCTCTGGCGGTACAGCCACGTTCATGATCATGGGCGACATCTGTACACGTCGTTGCCCCTTCTGTGACGTGGGGCATGGCCGTCCAAAGCCTCTGGATGTCGATGAGCCACGAAATCTGGCTGTCGCGATTGCCGACCTTCGTCTGAAGTATGTCGTCATTACATCGGTAGACCGTGATGACCTGCGAGACGGTGGCGCTCAGCATTTTGCTGACTGTCTGCGGGAGATCCGCCAGCTGTCTCCTGGCATCCAGCTGGAAACATTGGTACCTGACTACCGTGGCCGTATGGATATCGCGCTGGATATCACCGCTACCGAGCCGCCGGATGTCTTCAACCACAACCTGGAGACGGTGCCGCGCCTGTACAAGTCATCTCGTCCGGGCTCCGATTTCGAGTGGTCGCTGGATCTGCTGCAGAAGTTCAAGCAGCGTGTACCACACGTCCCCACCAAGTCAGGCCTGATGCTGGGGCTTGGCGAGACGGACGATGAGGTCATTGAAGTCATGAAGCGCATGCGCGAGCATGACATCGACATGCTGACCCTGGGCCAGTATTTACAGCCTTCTCGTAATCACTTACCGGTACAGCGCTTTGTTCATCCGGATACCTTCGCCTGGTTTGCCGAGGAAGGCGAAAAGATGGGCTTCAAGAATGTGGCATCCGGCCCGCTGGTTCGCTCCTCCTATCATGCCGACCAGCAGGCGCATGGCAGCAAGATCTCCTGATCGAACGGCAATAAAAAAGGCGCTTTAAGCGCCTTTTTTATTGCCTGTCAGGAACGTAAACGAGCCAGCAGGGATGGGGTAGGGTAGCCGTCTGCTGGCCAGCCCAGCGTCTGCTGGAACGCTCGTATGGCTTTGCGGGTATTGGCACCTATGATGCCGTCAGCAGCACCAGGCGTAAAACCTCGGTCTGCCAGGCGCTGCTGAAGTTCGACTCGCTCGCTGCGGCTGAGTGGAACGTCCTCGAGCGGCCAGGCTGCGCTGACTTTACCGGCGCCCTTATAGCTATCTGATAGAAGCCCCACGGCTAGCGCATAGGATGATGAGTTGTTATATCGAAGAATGGTCCGGAAATTGTTGAAGACCAAAAAGGCTGGCCCTCGATGTCCCGCTGGAAGCAGTAGAGAAGCCTGCTCCATGGAGTACGCAGGGGAGAGGGGCGTCGTTGCGCCTTGAACACCCATGGCCTGCCAATCTGACAAGGGCTTGCGGATGTCCATGTCTGCTTGAGCGTAATCGAAGCCCTGTGGCAGGCGAACTTCAAAACCCCACGGCTTTCCGTCCTGCCAACCGGAGGCTTTCAGATAGTTGGCCGTTGAGGCCAACGCATCAGCATTGGAGCCCCAGATATCCCGACGACCATCACCATCAAAGTCGACGGCATGTTCATTGTAGGTCGTTGGAATGAACTGCGTTTGACCCATGGCACCAGCCCAGGAGCCAATCATGCGCTCAGGCGTAATATCGCCATTTTGGATGATGGTCAGTGCGGCCAGCAGTTGCGCCTGCGCGAAGGCGGGGCGCCGTCCCTCATAAGCCAGGGTTGCCAAAGAACGAATAACGCTCTTGGTGCCCATGTTGTTGCCATAGTTGCTTTCGATACCCCAGAAGGCCACAAGGCGTTCTGGCTCGATGCCGTAACGTGCCTCGAGTTGCGCCAGAAGGCTCGAATATTGGGTTAGTAGCTTCTGGCCGTTTGAAATGCGCTGCTGGGAAACTGCAGACGACAGGTATTCCCACACAGGACGGGTAAATTCGGGTTGGCTGCGGTCCGCTGCAATCACGGCATCGTCAGGAGTCACGCCTGCGAAAGCCTGATTGAAGGTTGCGGTAGTAATACCGGCCGCTTGAGCGTCCTGCCGGAAGCGGTCTCGCCATTGCTCGAAGCTTTCCTGCGGAGCAGGCTCAGGCGTCGTATTGGCGGGGCGGCTTTGTGAGGCAGAGGTAGGTGCGTTCGTGACGGCTGGCGTGGCCGTTTCGCTCTGCGTCTGTGTTTGTGCACAGGCAGCAATGACCCCTGTGATCAATGTCGCCAGAGTGCCTGCGATAAGGCTGCCGTGTTTCAGCCTGCGTTTTTTCCCGTGTTGCATGAATCTCCACCGGGTGCGTCAACAGACTCGTCACCATAACATGCCTGAATCGAGGCGTCTTCGTTTGGAGAAGGGAGGACGGATGGAATTATGCGGCTACCAATAAAAAAGCCTTCCCATCATCAGTTGGGAAGGCTTCACGGCGATAACTGCCTTTGCCTTTCTTGGGCTTTTCCTGTCGACAGCGAAACAGGGGCTGGGCAATGGTGGATTTGGCCTTGTTGGGCCTTCGCTGTTTTTTGGTCATGAGAGTACTCGGTCTGAATGCGCGGTTGCGCGAAGACCGGCATCTTACGATTATCGTGAGAATGTATCCAGAGCGGCAGAAGGCAAGGAGAAGCGTTGACCCGCCAACAACAAGGTCAACTGGCGCAGGGTTGTCCAAGTATCACCCGGGGCCTGGCCCTTGATCTGCGCATCCACAAGCTGGGCATCCAGCAATAGGCGACTCAGTTTGGCAGTAGAGTGTCGTTGCAGGGCGCGGCTTATGAGTGGACGTCTTTTCTCCCAGACCGGGGGCTTTGCCTGCGCAAACGCGCGGTCAAGTGGTATACCCTGTTCTTGCTGTTGCGCAAGGTTGGCCAGTTGCCGCAGCTCTCGGGCCAGTGCCCACAGGATCACTGGCGGCTCGACACCCTCGCCGCGAAGGCCCTCCAGAATACGTAACGCGTGATTGGCCTCCCCTGCTAGAACCGCATCGATGAGGCCAAAAACGTCGAAGCGGGCACTATCACCAACGCTTGCCTGTACAGTGGCGACATCAATTTGGTTGCCTTCGGCCAAGAGCTTGAGTTTTTCAATTTCCTGGGCGGCTGCAAGCAGGTTGCCTTCTACCCGGACGGCAATCAGTTCGACCGCTTCCTGCGAGGCGGCCAGACCTGCCTGAGAAAGGCGTTGGCGGATCCATTGAGGCAGTTGATGAACATCGATGGGCCAGATCTGAATGAACTGAACGTCAGCATGTTCAATCAGGGCCTTGGCCCATTTGGTCTTTTGGGCACTGCCATCCAGCTTGGGCAGGCTGATGAGCAGCAATGTATCTTCAGCAGGGCGCGATAGATAGCGTAGTAGCGCTTCGGCACCTTTATCACCAGGCTTGCCGTTTGGAATGCGTAATTCGATCAGACGCTTCTGGGCAAACAGAGACAGGCTTGCCCCTGCTTCGTAAAGCAGGCTCCAGTCAAAGTTATTTTCTACGTTGAACACCTGACGTTCATCAAACCCCTGGCTTTTCGCCGAGGCTCGAATGGCATCGGTTGCCTCCTGGCAAAGCAGGGGCTCGTCACCGCTGACTATATAAATTGGCGCCAGCTGTCCTTGCAGGTGCTTGGCGAGTTGAGCAGGGTTCAGTTTCATAGGATAAAAATACGGGGCCATAAGGCCCCGTAGTCGTTAGCGGGTGGGTATTTCGATCGGAGATTGTTGTGGCGGCATGTTCTGCTGCGCTGCGCGTGCGGCCTCGGCCTCGGCACGCGCTCGTGCATCAGCCTCGCTTTGCAACTTGTCGAGCCGCTGGGGTGTAATGGTCTGCAGGCGCGAAGCCAGCTGGCGGACCAGTTCTGCACGCATTTCCCGACGGAGCTGCTGAGCCTGTTGCTCGGAACCGATGATGTTGTTTTCATCCGTCACGTAGTAACGCTGCGTTTCCAGATCATCATGCAGCAGCACGGCATCGTTGCGGCCACGAATTTCATAGGGCAGTTTGGTCGTCAGCTCGATTTCAGCACTACGTGCGCCCGCGGTATAGCTCGCAGTGCGTTGCGTCTGCTGCTCACCTGCCAGGTACAACGTATAGGTTGCGCCCGGGTTGACGTTTACATGATTGCTTTCAAGCATGGTTCTTACCTGCTTGACCGTTTCACCGTAGCTGTCACGGGCGGAAAGACTCAGCTCACGCAGCGACAGTTCGGTGTCGCCTGTACCTCGCAGCTGAAAACCACAAGCACTTAACAACACGGTCATTCCAATCGCCGCAAGGCAGGGAAAGCTCCGTTTCATCATGATCTTTTTCACTCCGTTCAGCCTCAATTGGCGACGATATTGACCAGCTTGCCAGGAACAACAATCACTTTGCGGATTGTCAGCCCCTCAGTAAAGCGCAGAACATTTTCGTTCGTACGGGCAGCAGCCTCGATGTCTTCACGGCTGGCTTGGGCTGCGACCTCAATGTGGCCACGCAACTTGCCGTTTACCTGAATCACGATCTGCAGGGTGTCCTGTACCAGGGCGCTTTCATCCACGCTTGGCCAGCGGGCATCGATAACGGCATCGGCATGCCCCAACTCATTCCACAATGCATGGCAGATATGGGGCGTAATCGGTGCCAGTAGCAACGCGACGGTTTCCAGGCCTTCCTGCATCAACGCGCGGTCCTGCTCGGTGGTCTGCGGCGCTTTTTCCAGCACATTCATCAATGTCATCACAGCTGCAATGGCCGTGTTGAACTTGTGGTTCTGTCCAATATCCTGGCTGGCCTGCTTGATCGCAAGGTGAGTGGCGCGACGGACTTCCTTCTGCTCGTTTGTCAGCGTTGCCACATCCAGAGCAGAGGTAAGGCCCTGGCTGATATGCGCCTGGGCGAGACGCCAGACGCGACGCAGGAAGCGACTACCGCCCTCAACGCCGGAGTCGGACCACTCGAGGCTCATGTCCGGAGGGGAGGCAAACATCATGAACAGGCGGCACGTGTCGGCGCCGTACTGATCGATCATGGCCTGCGGGTCCACTCCGTTGTTCTTTGATTTGGACATCTTTTCGGTGCCGCCGATTTCTACCGGCAGACCGTCCGTCTTCAGCTTGGCACCAATGACCTTGGCCTTGGCGTCACGCTCGACTTCCACGTCAGCCGGGTTGAACCAGTCCTTACCGCCTTTTTCATCCATGCGGTAATAGGTTTCAGCGACTACCATGCCCTGGGTCAGCAGGTTCTTGAACGGCTCATCGGAGGAGAGAAGCCCCTCGTCACGCATCAATTTATGGAAGAAGCGTGCATAGAGCAGGTGAAGAATCGCGTGCTCGATACCGCCAATATATTGGTCGACGGACAGCCAGTAGTTGGCAGCATCCTTATCGACCATACCACCTTCAAACTTGGGCGATGCGTAGCGGGCGAAGTACCAGGACGACTCGACAAACGTGTCCATGGTGTCGGTTTCGCGCTTGGCAGCGCTGCCGCATTTGGGGCAGGAGCACTCGTAGAACTCCGGCATTTTGGCCAGAGGAGAGCCTGCACCGTCTGGAATCACATCTTCTGGCAGAACGACCGGCAGTTGATCTTCCGGAACGGGAACATCACCACAGCTATCGCAGTGGATGATCGGGATCGGGCAGCCCCAGTAACGCTGACGGCTGATGCCCCAGTCGCGCAGGCGGAATTGAGTGCGCGGCTCGCCCAGACCTTTGGTCTGCAGGGTCGCAGCGATGGCTTCAAACGCCGCATTGAAATCAAGGCCGTCATATTCGCCGGAGTTGATCAGCGTGCCGTGCTCGCCATAGGCAGCCTGCCAGGGAGCAGGGGTCTCGTCACCAGCGCTGGTACGTACGACCGGCTTGATGGGCAGATTGTATTTGGTCGCGAATTCAAAATCGCGCTCGTCGTGTGCTGGAACGGCCATGACCGCACCTTCGCCGTAATGCATCAGGACGTAGTTGGCGACCCATACCGGCAATTTTTCACCCGTTAACGGATGCTCGACGAACAAGGGCGTCGGCATGCCTTTCTTTTCCTGGGTGGCGATGTCGGCTTCTGCCACGCCGCCACGCTTGCATTCGTCAATGAAAGCCTGCAGCTCGGGATTGTTCTGCGCTGCCTGGGTAGCCAGCGGATGCTCGGCCGCGACAGCGACATAGGTGGCACCCATCAGTGTGTCGGCGCGCGTTGTGAAGACCTTGAGTGCGCCAGCATGACCAATGGAAGTCTGGTCATAGGGGAACTGGACTTCCATGCCGCGGGATTTACCAATCCAGTTGCGCTGCATGGTCTTGACCTGCTCGGGCCAGCCGGGTAGATCATCCAGAGACGCCAGCAGTTCTTCCGCATAATCGGTGATGCGGAAGTAGTACATCGGAATCTCGCGCTTTTCGATCAGCGCGCCGGAGCGCCAGCCGCGGCCGTCGATGACCTGCTCGTTGGCCAGTACGGTCTGATCGACCGGATCCCAGTTCACGGTGCCGTTCTTGCGGTAGATGATGCCTTTCTCGAACAGGCGGGTGAACAGCCACTGCTCCCAGCGATAGTAGTCGGGCTTGCACGTCGTGACTTCGCGCGACCAGTCGATGGCAAGGCCTAGGCTCTTGAGCTGGTTCTTCATGTATTCGATGTTTTCGTACGTCCACTTGGCAGGGGCGACGTTATTTTTCATCGCGGCGTTTTCCGCCGGCATACCGAAGGCATCCCAACCCATGGGTTGCAGGACATTCTTGCCCTGCATGCGGTGATAGCGGGCAATCACATCACCGATGGTGTAGTTGCGGACGTGCCCCATGTGCAGCTTGCCGCTTGGGTAGGGGAACATGGACAAGCAGTAGTACTTCTCCTTTCCCGGCTGCTCCGTCACAGAGAAGGCATTGTTCTGTTCCCACCAGGATTGGGCGGCGGCTTCTATCTCACGGGGTTGGTAATGTTCGTGCATGGCGTGATCTGCGGCTACGAAAAGCAATTAGATAAGCCGGTAAGCATACATGAACCGTCTCCACGCAAGGAACCTTTAGCCAGAAAGCGTTTTATTTCATAAAAGTGAAATTCGTCATTTTATCGGCTCGCGGTTTCGCCAATCGCGCACTACGCTTGGGTAACAGCAGGATAGGACTTTCCGGAGGCTATCTATGAGTCATGACACAGCGCAGCGCCTGGCGAGACTTCCGCTGGAGCGTTTGCAACGGCGTCTGGAGCGTGCTCTGGACGAGGCTGCCACGGCGGAGCGTTTGCACCGCAGGGCGCAGCAGGAAATAGAAATTTCCGGCCTTCATCAGGAGGATCTGGACATCATCAGGGCGTGGCTGGTCAGAAATGATCAATGGGTTCATGCCTGTCAGGAACTGATTTATCCGAGGCCTTCCCGTCTGGGAAAGTCGTCAGTGGCAGTGCGCTGCCTGCGTTGCGGGCTGCAAGTTAACGCTGGACAACAAATCGAGCGGTGCCCCCTGTGCATGACTCACAAGGTCTGCAGCACGGATACTTGCGCTATCTGACTCCGCTTCGGATGCCTGCACCTCGGTAATCCGCTTCCTACGCGTTATTATCACGTCTCGTTTTTCCAGCTAGACCAGGGATGTGCCTGACGTCATGGATGTCTCGATGTTGATTCGCTACGTTTGCAAGCAGCTGTTGATGCCGCCAGGCCTGCTTTTGCTGCTGTTATGGGCCGGTATCGTGCTTCGCAAGCGTTGGCCCCGAATTTCGGTTGCCTGCCTGATCGTGGGCGCAGGTGGTTTCTGGCTGATCAGTCTGCCGATTGCGGTTGAATGGGAGGCGCGCCTGATCGAGCGTGATCCGCCTCTGGCTCAGGCTGATTGGTCGTCTCTGGCGCAGCATGCAGATGCCATTGTTATCCTGGGTGCTTCCCGGGAGCGTAACGATCCGGCGTGGGAAGGCGATGTCTCCAGCGCGATGGGCATTGAGCGTGTTCGCTATGCGGCACGTATCGCCAAGGTCTCTCAGCTGCCAATTCTTATTTCCGGAGGCTCACCTTTGTCTTCGCCTCCCAGCGAAGCGGAATTGATGACCGAGGTCATGGAAAAAGACCTGGGCGTATCGGTGCGGTGGCAGGAGAAAGACAGCCGTACCACGTGGGAAAATGCGACGCTCAGCGCGGCTATTCTCAAACCAGCAGGTGTTAAGCGAATCGTGCTGGTTACCCAGGCGTTTCATATGGCGCGTGCCCGGTGGTGCTTCGAGCGCCAGGGGTTCGAGGTGATCGCTGCGCCAATGGGATTCATGAGCACGCCTAACGGCAAGCCGCTGGGAGGATGGGTGCCCGAGGCCAAGGCAATTGCCCAAAGCATGATTCTGTTGAACGAAGCGATAGGGCTCATAGCCTATCCGCTGGCCTACCGTTGAAGTAGGGCAGGCCAGGCAGCTGGCCTGCCACTGTCTGTCCTTAGACGATAGGGCGGGAGCGCTCAAGGCCTCTACGAGCCAGCGCCCAAAGCACCAGCAAGCCACACAGAATGGCCAGCGGCCAGAGGCGCCAGGTCAGGTAAGGTGTGGCTCCCTTCATCGGCACGACCGACCCATGCAGTGTAGCCAGCTCAAATGACGGAATCTGGGTGGTGATGCGGCCAAAGGGGTCAATCAGGGCCGTGACACCATTATTGGTGCCCCGGATCATCCAGCGACCACTTTCCAATGCACGCATCCGGGCCATTTGCAGATGCTGCTGAGGACCGAATGATTTACCGAACCATGTGTCGTTACTTACCGTCAGCAGAAGATCGCTACGGGTGGCCATGTCTGCCACGAATTCCGGATAGACCACTTCATAGCAGATGAACGGGGCGATCTGGTATCCCTTGGCCGTCAACAACGGCTGACCTTCGGGGCCCGGGACGAAATCGGACATCGGTAGGTTGAAGAAGGTGATCAGTCCGCGTAGCTGCTCCTGCAAGGGAACATACTCGCCAAACGGCACCAGCTTCTGTTTGTAATACGTGTTTGTATTGTCGCCATTGACCGTTAGCGCGTTATAAAAACGATCCTGGCCCTTGTCGTCACGCTCACGTACCGGAATGCCCGTGATAAGCGTTGCGCCGCGCTGGTTGGCGATAGCCGTAACGTCTTGTAAATAGCCGTCAGCATATTCCTTGAGCACTGGAATGGCATTTTCCGGCCAGACAATCAGATCGGTCTTGCCTTCCCGAATAGTCATCTGGCGATACAGGGCCAGCGTATCCTGCACATGGCCCGGATCCCACTTGAGTTCCTGGGCAATATTGCCTTGCATGGCGGCTACCTTGAGCGGCTCGCCGGCTGGCTGAGTCCAGACTTGTCCTTTGAAGGCAATGGCGCCGAACCAGGGTGCAATCAGCAGGACGATACCTGCAACCAGGCTGACGGGTCTGCGAATCAGCCAGGGAATATTGACGAGCAGAGCGGCGATCAACGCCACGCTGAATGACAGAAGCCAGACACCTCCTACTGGAGCAAGGCTGGCCAGCGGGCCATCCATCTGGCTGTAGCCTGCAAACAGCCAGGGAAAGCCGGTCAGGAACCAGCTGCGGAACAGTTCCAGGCCAAACCAAAGCGCTGCAAAGGCCAGGGCGTCACTGGCGGGTGCATGATTGCGGCGCAAACAAAGCACCCATAACCAGGCTGGCAGCGCAAAAAACAGGGCAATACCGGCGCAGAACCCAAACGTGAGGCCCGCCGCCAACGGCATGGATGCCGCACCGTAGTCGTGGATGCTGACATATACCCAGCTCGTACCCGCCAGAAAGGCCCCCAGGCCATAGCACCAGCCTCGCAGAAAGGCCCATCCGGCGCGCAATTCGCGCAATGAAAGATAGAAGAGGGCAATCGATACTATTTCCAGCGGCCAGAAGTTGAACGGCGCCAGTGCGAGGGGCGTTAGTGCGCCGGCAACCAGTGCCAGCAAATTGCCTTTCCAGCCGGGAGTAATCATCCAGCGCATCGGAAATCCTTGGTCTATGCAGCGGTGCGCAAGCTTAATGGATGCCAGGTGCTGCTAGCTACTAAGAGAGGTATATACGGGGCTATTCAGCGGCTTGCCTGCTCAGGCGAGCAGACAGGCCGCTGCAGTTTATCGCTCGGTGAGCGGAGTCATGCGCAGCAGATGGATGCGACGACCGTCTGCGTTGAGTACACGAAAGCGGAAGTCGTCGATGACCACTTCCTCGTTTCGGCGAGGAAGATGACCGAAGGCGCTCATGACAAGACCGCCCACTGTATCTACATCCTGATCGGGGTACTCTGTGTCGAAGAAATCATTGATGGCCTGGACAGGTGTCAGCGCCTTGACGATGAAGTCCCCGCTGGGAAGCGGTTTGATGAAGCTCTCTTCCTCGACATCGTGCTCGTCTTCAATGTCACCCACGATCTGCTCAAGCACGTCCTCAATGGTGACAAGACCTGCCACACCACCATACTCATCCACCACAATGGCCATATGGTTGTGCGTGGTACGAAACTCACGCAGAAGCACATTGAGCCGCTTGGATTCTGGAACAAAGGTGGCCGGGCGCAGAATAGTCTTGAGATCGAAGGCTTGGTCACCGTGAATGATCAGGGGCAGCAGGTCCTTGGCGAGCAGGACGCCAAGGATATCGTCAGGCGTCTCGCCAATGACTGGATACCGGGAGTGAGCGGCCTCGATAACGGCCGGCAGAAACTCCTGGGGCGTCTGGTGGGCCTTGACGCTAATGATCTGTGAGCGCGGCACCATGATGTCGCGTACTTGCAGGTCGGCAACAGAGATAGCGCCCTCGACAATGGATAAGGCTTCACTGTCGAGCACCTTGTTTTCGTGAGCCTCACGGAGCAGCTCCAGGAGTTCCTGGCGGCTCTTGGGCTCGTGGGCAAAAGCCTGGACAATCCGTTCCAGCCAGGACCTGTGCCCGTTACTCGATCGATCTTCGTTCATGTCAGTTTTGTTCGTCGCCATAGGGGTCGGGATGACCTAGTTCTGCCAGCAATTCTCGTTCCAGGCTTTCCATTTCTTCCGCTTCTTCGTCTTCGATATGGTCATAGCCAAGCAGGTGCAGGCAGCCATGAATAACCATATGAGCCCAATGGGCCTTGAGAAGCTTACCCTGCTCGGCAGCCTCACGCGCGATGACTGGTGCGCAGATGATGACGTCACCCAGCAGCGGAATATCCAGCAGCTCGTCGGGTACATCGGCCGGGAAAGTAAGTACGTTGGTGGCATAGTCCTTGTGCCGGTAGGTGCGATTGAGTTCGCGACCTTCCGGCTCATCCACCAGGCGGATGGTCAGTTCTGAATCAGTGGTGCGCTGGCGGAGGGCGACCTCACACCAGCGACGTAACTCAGGTTCCTCAGGTAGATCGGGCGCTTCGCTGGCGATTTGTACATCAAGCTCAATCGTCATTCGTGTTTTCCCGCGACTGACGTTTGTCAGTCTGCTGTTGTTCGAAGCGATCATAAGCTTCGACAATGCGCTGTACCAGAGGATGACGTACCACGTCCTTTGCCAGGAAGTGCGTAAATCCAATGCCCGGCACGTCTTTCAGGACGTTGATGACATGAGCCAGGCCTGAGCGCGTGCCGCGGGGCAGGTCGACCTGGGTGATATCGCCGGTGATGACGGCTGTAGAGCCGAAGCCGATACGTGTCAGGAACATTTTCATCTGCTCGACGGTAGTGTTCTGGCTCTCGTCAAGAATGATGAAGCTGTTGTTGAGCGTTCGACCCCGCATGTAAGCCAGTGGAGCCACTTCGATGACCTGCCGTTCGATCAGTTTGGCTACGGTCTCAAAGCCAAGCATCTCGTACAGGGCGTCATACAAAGGACGCAGGTACGGGTCGATCTTCTGAGCCAGATCACCCGGTAGGAAGCCGAGCTTCTCGCCCGCTTCAACCGCGGGGCGAACCAGCAGGATACGGCGGATCTGCTCTCGTTCGAGAGCATCGACGGCACAGGCTACGGCGAGGTAGGTCTTGCCGGTGCCCGCCGGGCCAATGCCGAAGTTGATGTCATGGTCGAGAATCGACTTGACGTACCGCTGCTGATTGGCACCGCGAGGACGAATCATGCCTTTGCGGGTGCGCAGCGAGACATTCAGATCGCTCTGAGGCTCGGAAAGCCCCTCAAGGCCAGACTCCTGCAGAAACAGATGAACCATATTAGGCGTCAGGTCATCTTCGGTCTTGGTCTCGCGATACAAACGTCGCAGCAGATTTTCAGCCGACTGGATACGCTCCGGCGTGCCGACCAGTTCGAACTGGTTGCCGCGGTTGCGGATTTCGATATCGAGCCGTTTTTCGATCTGCCGAAGGTTTTCGTCGAGCTGGCCGCAAAGCTTGGCAAAGCGTTGAGCATCAAACGGTTCGAGAGTAAAGCGCCGAGGTTCTTGAGGTGTATTCAAGGAAGGAATAATCGCCCTATAGCTGATGGTGTTTACTTGAAGAGTAATCGGTTGTGCGCACTTCGCAAAGTGCGCACTCTACCAATAGTCAGACAGTGACTATGGCACTGGAAGTTGCATGCGGCTGTGCAATTTCTGCCAGAAGGGTGCCTCGCAGGGAGTGGGGCAGAGCGTCATCAATATGAACCTGGACGAACTGGCCAATCAGCAGGGCATTGCTAGAGCGGAAATTGACGATGCGGTTGTTTTCCGTACGACCCTGGAGCATGCCTGGGTCCTTCTTGGAAAAGTCGCTGACCAGGATGGTCTGGACCGTGCCAACCATGCGACGACTGATCTCGAAGCCCTGCTGGTTGATGCGGGCTTGCAGGATCTGCAGACGCTGTTTCTTGACCTCTTCCGGGGTATCGTCCACCAGATCCGCTGCCGGTGTGCCGGGGCGTGCGCTGTAGACGAAGGAATAGGAGAAGTCGAAGCCGACATCCTCGATCAGCTTCATGGTCTGCTCGAAGTCTTTCTCGGTTTCGCCCGGAAAGCCAACAATGAAGTCAGAGCTGATGCAGATATCAGGAACCGCCGCCTTGAGTTTGCGAATACGTGATTTGTACTCGATGGCCATGTGGTTGCGCTTCATGGCTGCCAGGATTCGGTCAGAACCCGACTGCACCGGCAGATGCACGAATTTGGCCAGTTCCGGGATTTCGGCGTGTGCCTGGATCAGGGCGTCGGAAAACTCCAGCGGATGCGAGGTGGTGTAGCGAATCCGGTCGATACCATCAACGGCCGCCACCACGCGCAGCAGCTCGGCAAAGTCGGCGATCCGGCCATCATGGGTCAGGCCGCGATAGCCATTGACGTTCTGTCCGAGCAGAGTGACTTCGCGAACGCCGTTCTCGGCCAGGTGAATCACTTCGGCCAGGACGTCATCAAAGGGTCGACTGACCTCTTCACCACGGGTATAGGGCACGACGCAGAACGTGCAGTACTTGCTGCAGCCTTCCATGATCGAGACGAATGCGCTGGGACCATCGACACGAGGTTCGGGCAGGCGATCGAATTTCTCGATTTCCGGGAAGGAAATGTCGACCTGTGGTGCGCGAGTAGCACGGGCCGCGTCGATCATTTCAGGCAGGCGATGCAGCGTCTGAGGGCCGAACACCACGTCGACGTAGGGCGCACGATCACGAATCGCGGCGCCTTCCTGGCTGGCCACGCAGCCGCCCACGCCGATCACCAGCTCGGGGTTCTGTAACTTCAGTTCGCGCCAGCGGCCCAGTTGCGAAAAGACCTTTTCCTGAGCCTTTTCACGAATGGAGCAGGTATTGAGCAGGATCACATCGGCTTCGGCCGGATTTGCGGTCAGCTCCAGCGCCTGATGCTCACCGAGGAGGTCGACCATGCGGGACGAGTCATACTCGTTCATCTGGCAGCCGTGAGTTTCGATGAAAAGCTTCTTGGTCATGCGCGCTTCGTCGGGGAAAAAATTGAGGACCGCATATTATAAGGATGAGAGTCCTTGCTTCCTAGCACTGATCGTCTCCTCACTGCTATTATCCGTCCCCGTTTTCATTCCTGTTACCCATCATCATGAGCAAACCAGCGATCTATAAGGTGATTTTTCATAACCAGGGACAGGTTTACGAGATGTATGCCAAGCAGATCTATCAAAGTGATCTGTGGGGCTTTCTCGAAGTCGAGGAATTCGTCTTTGGCGAGCGTACACAAGTCGTCGTAGACCCCAGTGAAGAAAAACTGAAGTCCCAGTTCGAAGGCGTTATCCGCAGCTTCGTTCCCTTGCACTCGGTCATCCGGATCGACGAAGTGGAGCGTCTTGGCCAGGCCAAGATCAGCGAAGCCAAGGGCGGAACGAACGTCATGCCATTTCCGGTACCAATGCCGGAGAAATAATGCCGCAAAACGCAGCCGTCATACCATGCGGCTGCGTCTACCGGTTTGTCAGGGAAGTGGCGCGAAAGGATTTCCGGTGCCTGCCGTCTGCAGATCCTGCAGGTAGTCTCTGAAAATCTGACCCAGCACCTGGGTTGCAATTTCCAGCTCATCCCTTCTCATCTGCTCAGCTACCAGATCCGCGGTGTCCATGGCGTCTTCCGAGCCGTTGATGGCAGCCATCTTGAGTACGATATAGGCCTGCACGGTATTGGCCTGAACACCTTCGCCACGGAAAAACATGGTGCCCAATCGGTACTGCGCATCAGCATGGCCCTTCAGCGAAGCCTGCTCGAACCAGATACGAGCCTGATTCAAATCCTTTGGGGTCTGTTTGCCATCGTAGTAAAAGCTGCCTAGCTCATATTGCGCCTGCGCATCACCGGCGCGGGCAGTCTGCTGGCACTTGGAGAGGGCTTGCGGAAGCTCTTCCGGGGCTGCATTGAGGTTGCAGCGGCTGGTGCTGGGAATGAGCAGGGAATTACCGCCCGCAAAGGCGAGCAGCGGGAACAGGAGCAAGCTGGTAATGATGAAACGGCCGGCGCGGTGCATGGAACGCCTCCAGGATCGAGGCAGGTTTTTCTGGAAACCCGACCGGCGAAACGCGCCGGCTCGCACATTATGAGTGAAGCCGATACCACCTTACAAAAAATTTACGCAGTTACGATGAACTTTTTTTGTAATTGCCTGATATCGGCTGTTTCAAACTGAGAGGCTCATTGCAAACGATGGTTCCGCTCCGTTTGCCTACAAGCGAAACCATCGATAGGCGGTACTCAGTTTTTCAGCGCGGCAAAGGCACGTTCGGCTGCTTTAAAGGTGATGTCGAGTTCCGCTTCGCCATGTGCAATAGAGGTGAAGCCGGCTTCGAATGCGCTGGGTGCGAGATAGACGCCACCGTCCAGCATCAGGTGGAAGAAGCGCTTGAAGCGCTCGACGTCGCTGGCCATAACGTCATCGAAGGTCACGATGTCGTCTGCCGTGCTGAAATAAAGGCCGAACATGCCGCCTGCCTGGGTGGTGACGAACGGAACGCCGGCTGCCTGGGCACGTTCGCGCAACCCGTCCAGCAGGCGGGTTGTCAGAGCGGTCAGCTCGTCGTGGAAGCCGGGACGGCTGATGAGCTTAAGCGTCGTCAGGCCAGCTGCCATGGCGAGTGGGTTACCGGACAGCGTGCCGGCCTGATAGACCGGGCCAAGCGGTGCAATCTTTTCCATGATGGCGCGCTTACCGCCAAAGCACCCGACAGGCATGCCTCCACCCACGATCTTGCCAAAGGTGGTGAGATCCGGTGTGATTTCGTAATGAGCCTGGGCACCACCCAAGGCAACGCGGAAGCCAGTCATGACCTCGTCAAAAATCAGCACCACGCCATGTTCATCGCACAGGGTACGCAAGCCTTGCAGGAAGCCGGGGGCAGGCGGTACGCAGTTCATGTTGCCGGCCACGGGCTCGACAATGATACAGGCGATATCCGCGCCTACTTTCTGCAGGGTTTCCTTGACGGCGTCCAGGTCGTTGTAGGGCAGGGTCAGGGTGTGCTGGGCAAACGCAGCGGGTACGCCAGGAGAGCTGGGAACGCCCAGGGTGAGGGCACCAGAGCCCGCTTTTACCAGAAGACTGTCCGAATGGCCGTGATAGCACCCTTCAAACTTGATGATGGTGTCGCGACCGGTATATCCACGTGCCAGGCGAATGGCGCTCATGGTAGCTTCGGTGCCTGAGCTGACCATGCGCACCATTTCCATGGAGGGCACCAGCTGGCAGATCAGATTGGCCATTTCGGTTTCCATGGCGGTTGGTGCGCCATAGGACAAACCATGTTCAAGCTGGCGGCGCACAGCATCCAGTACGTCGGGATGACTATGCCCCAGAATCATCGGGCCCCAGGAGCCTACATAGTCAACGTAACGCTTGTCGTCTTCGTCGATGACATAGGCGCCTGCGGCATGCTTGAAGAAAAGGGGCGTGCCGCCCACGCTTTTGAAGGCGCGAACCGGGGAGTTGACGCCACCTGGAATATGCTTCTGGGCATCGGCGAACAGTGTTTCGGAGCGTGACATGGCGAATTCTCTACGAAATGGGGTTGAACAGTGCACTGAATGCCCGGGCGCGGCGCTCTACCTCTTCGGCAGAGGGCGCGGAAAACAATGCATGAATGACGGCAATCAGACTGGCTCCACGCTCGATCAGTGAGGGGGCATTGTCGAGGGTAACGCCTCCAATGGCGCACACCGGCACGGTGAAGCGGCGTTGCGCCTCGATCAGCAGTTCAGGCGTGGCCGCCGGTGCGCCGGGTTTTGTGTTTGAGTTGAAGAAGCGACCAAAGGCGATGTAGCTGGCGCCTTCCAGGACAGAGCGTTCCGCCAGGGCCAGCTGGGCATGGCAGGTACCTCCCAGAATTGCCGCCTGACCTAACTGTTGGCGTGCTTCGGCGAGGGATCCATCTTCCTGCCCCAGATGCAGGCCCACACTCAATTGGAGTGCAAGCTCAAGGTCGTCATTGATGATGAGGTCTGCGCCGTGGCGTCTACACAGCTCGGACAGTGCCTGAGCTTCGTCCCGACGGCGGACCTGGTCGCTGGATTTGTCCCGATATTGAATCAAGCGGGCACCGCCCTTCAATGCGGCTTCCACATAGGGGAGAAGCTTGTCGTCGGCCAGGAGCTGGCTGTCAGTAATGGCGTACAGACCACGCAGTGGAGTCATGAGCAGAAGTCCAGTGGCAGGCGACGGGGAATATACTGGCCGCGGCCGGGACGCTCGGCATCACGCAGGGTGCGCCAGGTGTAGTCCAGAGCTGAGCGAACTGCGCTGGGCAGGGCTTCTCCCAGAGCCAGCCGACCGGCCAGTGCGCTGGCCAGCGTGCAGCCCGAACCGTGATAGCTACCGGGAAGACGCTGGCAGATAAAGGTTTCCTGATGCCCGTCACGGGTGTACAGGCGATTGTGCACTTCCTGCTCGTCACCATGACCGCCGGTGATGAGCAAATGCTCGCAGTAGGGGAGAAGTTTGTCGGCACACGCGTCTGCCGTCCCTTCCGGCAGTTCGGCCAGGATGCGGGCCTCGGGGAGGTTAGGCGTGACAATCGTTGCGCGCGGCAACAGCCGCTCGCGGATGGCATAACCCACCTCATCCTTGCCAAGGGCTCCACCACCACCGGCGCGTAGCACCGGGTCGCACACCAGTGGCAACTGTGGATGATCCGCGAGGATATCCAGTACTGTTTCAACCATTTCGATAGAACCAAGCATGCCCAGCTTGACGGCTGCGACAGGAAGATCCGTCAGCACGGCGTTGGCCTGGGCCATCACCCAGGCACGGTCCAGTACACGAAAGTCGGACACGTTGATCGTATCCTGAACGGTCAGCGCGGTGACGGCGGGTGCCGCATGGCAGCCCTGGGCGATCAGGGCTTCGATGTCTGCCTGCAGACCAGCGCCGCCGCTGGGGTCATGACCGGAAAGGCAAAGGACGACGGGACGAGCGTTGTGTGTATTCATGGCAAAAAGCTTATCACTAAACAGGCTGAACAAAGGCTCCGGTCGGCAGTGTAGCTGCTGGGCCGGCCTGTGATAGAGTGCCGCACCTAACTCAATGCTTGAAGGGATGCGTCGCACGAGAGGGCAGTTTGTGCATGATGCTGCCTGCGGGCTTTTCTGGCGAAGCCTTTTATATGCGCAACTGGTTCTTTTTCATTCTGCTCGCATGGCCCTGGTGGGTACAGGCCGTTGAGTTCGATGAGTCGATCGAACGATTGTCCCTCGGACAGTCGCTTGAGGTATTCGAGGATGTTCGTGGCACATCGACTATCGAAGACATCACATCACCGGCATTAAGTGGCAGCTTTATCCGGCATGGCGAAGATGTTTTTGGGGCCGGTTATTCACGCTCGGCCTACTGGATTCGCCTGGACCTTGCGTATCGACCCAAGACCGGCATTGGGCCCAAGAGCTGGCTGCTCGAACTCTCCTACCCACCACTCGACCGCTATGATATCTACGCACCCGATGCGCAGGGTGTGTACCGATTGGCCCAGCGCATGGGGGATACACTGCCGTTCAGCAGCCGTCTGATTCGGCACAGCAGCTATCTGTATCCGCTGTCGTTTGCACCGGGAGAGACGAAGCGGCTGTATCTGCGGGTTGAAAGTCAGGGGTCCGTTCAGGCCCCGCTGGTGCTCTGGACCACCAGGGCGTTTATCGAGGCTGAGCCGGCACGTGTTTATCTGCTAGGTATCATCTACGGTGTTCTGCTGGTGATGATGCTCTACAACCTGCTCATTTTCCTCAGCGTTCGCGATCCCAGTTACCTGTATCACATCTTTTATGTCGGCTCGTTCGGCTGCTATCTGCTGTCGATCAACGGGACCGGCTCCGAGTACCTGTGGCCGGACAGTCCTCGCTGGGCCAACATCGCAACGCCATTCTTTGTCGGCATGGCAGGTATCTTTGGTAGCCAGTTCACCCGACATTTCCTGCAGACCCGCCAGTACAGTCGTCGAATCGACCTCTGCATGAAGGGCCTGATCCTGCTGGCCTGCCTATGCGTCCTGACGTCACTGACCTGTGACTACGCGACCGCGATGCGGTTGGCCACGCTCCTGGCACTGATCTTTATCTTTGTCGTGTTCACGGCCGGTATCCGGGCCTGGTTCGATGGTATGCGTACCGCGCGTTACTTCATCATCGCATGGTCGATTTTCCTGCTTGGCGGGCTGGCCAATATTCTAATGGTAGCCGGTCTGTTGCCTTATAACTTCCTCACGGTCTATGCGAGCCAGATTGGCTCGGCGCTTGAGGTAGCCTTGCTTTCGTTGGCTCTGGCTGACCGGATCAATGCCATGCGCGAGGAACGGGCGCGGATTCTCGAAGAGTCTCGCCGTGCACTGGAGCGGTTGAACGAGGAGCTGGCCAACAGTAATCGCTTGAAGGATGAGTTTCTGGCTACCGTGACCCATGAGTTGCGAACGCCTATGAATGGAGTCATTGGCTCGCTGGAACTGATCCAGACGCAGCCCATGACGGTGGAGCTGGAGCAGTACCACCAGTCCGCCAGCGAGTCCGCGCGAGCAATGATGCGCATGGTGGATGACATCCTGACCCTCACCGAGCTGCGTGCCGGCAAGCAGGTGGCTCGGCGGGTGCCGTTCAGTCTGCATGGACTCTTTGACAGTTTACGCACGCGCTATACCCCGAGTGCCGAGGCCAAGCGTCTGGCATTCCAAGTGGAGATCGACCCGGCATTGCCCGATACCCTGGAAGGTGACGCACCAAAGCTGGCCAGAGCCTTGGGGCATCTGATCGAAAACGCCATTAAGTTCACGCATGAAGGATCGGTAACGGTGCGCGTACAGGCGCATCCGGATGCGCAGGCAGATGCTTATCGCCAGCCGCTGCTGATTGAGGTGGTCGATACGGGTATCGGGTTTACACCGGAGCAGAGCGAGCAGCTCTATCAGCGCTTCCATCAGCTCGATGGTTCTCTGACGCGCCGTTATGGCGGATTGGGAATTGGCCTGGCCCTGTGTCGCAAGCTGATCCATCTCCTGGGGGGAACGCTCAGCCATTCCTCGCAGGTGGGTACTGGAAGTCGCTTTCGCATGGCTATTACCTTGCCGCTACCGGGGCGTGTGGCGCTGCCGGCACCTGCGCGCCGCGCCTGTGTGCTGACGACACGGCAGCCCGGCAATTGCACGGTTCTAATCGTGGAGAGCAATGCTCATGACGAGATGATCCTGCGTGGCATGCTGCTCCGGCTGGGCTATCAGGTGCGGACTGCCGATTCCGGCTCTCAGGCACTTGAACTCCTGGATCAGGTAACGGTGGATGCCGTCCTGCTCGATTGCCAGATGCCGGTCATGGATGGGTTTGCCATCTGTCGGGCCATTCGGGCATTGCCCGATTGCGAGGAGCTGCCGGTGCTGGCGTTGTCATCCCATCCACACCACGGTGATCGGGAACGTTGCCTGGCGGCCGGGATGAGCGATTACCTGGCTAAGCCGGTCAGGCTGGGTGAACTGCAAACTCTTCTACAGGATTGGCTGCTCTGTCAGGCTCCGGTTCAGACGTCATAGAGGGCTATACTGGGCAGCTACTTATGTTCAGGTATTTCTTTACATGGCGCTTTGGACGTTACTGCGCGATTTTCTCTTTCGCCATCGACTGGCCTATTGCGGGGCAATCACCTGCCTGTTGGGCGTAGGCCTCTTGAATCTGACGCTGCCCTGGTGGGTAGGCAAAACCATTGATGCACTACGGGCCGGTGAGCTTGGGCAAACGGAGCTGCTAGGGCGTGTCGCCCTGCTGGCGGTGGTTGGTCTTGGGCTCTATGTGCTTCGTTATCACTGGCGGGTACGGTTGTTCGGAACCGCGTACAAGGTAGGCGTGGAGCTGCGCGATGCGTTTTACGCCAAGCTTACCCGACTGGATCCCGGCTTTTTTCAGGCGAGTCGTACGGGCGATCTACTGGCACGGGCTACCCAGGATATCGATGCAGTAGAGATGGCTGCCGGTGAGGGCGTGCTGTCCAGTTTTGACGGGGCCATGACCCTGGTGCTTGTACTGGCAGTCATGCTGGTCGGTATCGATGCGCCGTTGGCGCTCATGGCCCTGCTGCCGTTTCCGTTCATGGCCTGGGGGTTCTACCATGTGGCGAAGCGGGTTCAGCAACGCTTCGGGCAGACCTTGCAGCGCTTCTCAGACCTCAATGATCGCACTCAGGAGGCTTTGAGCGGGCTGCGTATGCTGCGACAGAACGCGCTGATCGAAGCGGAGCTGGATGATTTTGACGAGCGCGCCCGTGCGGCGGCTAAGGCTGATTACGCGGTTCAGCGAACCGAAGCCAAGTACGAGCCCATCATCTTCGTAGCGCTAAGCTGCGCCACGCTGCTGACATTGATCGTGGGCACCGGACGCTACATGCAGGGCGCCATTACGCTAGGACAGCTGACCAGCTTCAGCCTTTACCTTGTACAGCTGATCTGGCCAATGTTTGCCATTGGCTGGTGCCTCAATATCCTCCAGCGCGGAGAGGCGGGAGGGCGTCGCCTGCGGGAGTTTTTTGCCTCCGTAGAAAGCATCCGAGACGAGGGGGCACTGACGCCCGAGCCCGGATCGACGTTGAGCGTGCATATTCCTTCCTTTGTCTATCCTCAAGGCCAGACGCCTGCGTTGCAGGATATTCACTTCGAGCTTCCGGCAGGAAGTACGCTAGGCATTGTGGGCGCCACAGGCAGCGGGAAGAGCACCTTGCTGCGGCTGCTGCTCCGTCAGTACCCTTTGACGGACGGCGAGATTCGCCTGGGCAATCATCCTCTTGAGGCGTACTCACTGGAAGCGTTACGGGCTCAGTTTGCATACGTTCCCCAGGATCCTTTCCTGTTTGCCCGCAGTCTGGCTGAAAACGTTGCACTTGGACGACCTGAGGCTACCCCCGAGCAGATCCGGGGCGCTCTGACCGACGCGGCCTTTGCCACAGACCTCAATCAGCTCCCCGAAGGGCTTGAAACGCCGGTGGGTGAGCGCGGTGTGACATTGTCTGGAGGCCAGCGACAGCGAGTAGCCCTGGCGCGTGCACTGTTATCCGATGCGCCTATCCTGCTGCTGGATGACACGCTGTCGGCCGTTGATACCGCGACCGAAACACGTCTGCTCGAGACGCTGGCTCGCCTGGGCAATCGGACGCGCATCATTGTGAGCCACCGTCTGTCTGCCGTACGGGAGGCTGATCAGTTGATTGTGTTGGAGGAGGGCCGTATCGCCGAGCGAGGCTCGCATGAACAGTTGCTGGCGCAGGGTGGTGTCTACGCCCGACTCTGGCAGCTGCAACAGGCAGGAGGCGAACATGCCTAAGCATCGTGTTATCAAATTGCTGCTGGGGCCGGTGCTGGCCAATCCGCGCCGGCTGATGGCGGCTGTGGCTATCCTGATTGGGGCAACTGTCATGGACGTGATGGGCCCCTGGTTGACCAAGCATTATCTGGATACCTACCTGGTGCCTGGCGATCTGCGGGCTGAGCCCCTGATCGTGCTGTTCCTGATCTATGTAGTAACCCAGGCGCTCGCCGCACTCGGGCGTTACCTGCAAAGCCTGCGGTTTGCTGGCATCGCCATGGATACGGTACTGCTGTTGCGTCGGCGGCTGTTCCGCCATGTTCTGCACTTGCCGCAGAGCTTTCATGACCGTACGGCAACCGGGGAGCTGGTCGCGCGGGTAACCAATGACACAGATGCCCTGCGTGAACTCTATGTCGCGTTTTTGGGCACCATTGTCGGCAATATTGTGCTACTGATCGGCATTCTGGTGGCCATGGCACTGATGAATGTCCATCTCATGATGATCGCCATGCTGCTTATCCCGGCGGCCGCTTTTATCGTCTGGCTATATCAGCGCTTGAGCGGGCCGGCTGCCATGCGGGTGAGGGCGTTGCGCTCCGAGCAGAGCGCGCGTCTCAATGAGGCGATTGGCGGAATGGCTATTATCCAGGCCTTCAACCAGACCGCGCCGTTCCGCAAGCACTTCCATGATCTCAACCAGCAACAGTACGAGGCACGAATCAGTACGGTACGTTTCTCGGGCCTGCTCTTGCGTTCGGCGCTCGATCTGGTGAGCGTGATTGTGCTGGCGGTATTGCTCCTGACCTATGGTCTGAATCACCTGGGTGGAGGAGCCGAGATCGGGGTGATGTACGCCTTTGTGACTTACCTGGGGCGAGTGACGGAGCCACTGATGGAAATCACTCAGCGGTTCAATCTCTATCAGCAGGCGAGCGTTGCCGGTACGCGACTGCTTAATCTGCTCGATCAGGCCCAGGCACTACAGGGTACCGATAGCCGGCCGGTGGACAAGGCCTGCTTTGAGCTCAAACAGGTTCGCTTCCGCCATGAAGGTGCGGATCACGACACGTTGAGCGATATCAATCTGGAGATTGCCCCTGGCACGTTCCTGGCGATCGTCGGGCCGACCGGCAGCGGGAAGTCGACCCTGCTTGACCTTCTGGCCGGCTTGCAGCCGGTAACGGGTGGCCAGCTCCTACTGGATGGCCGTGAGCTGTCAAATCTGACGCCTGAGGCATTGGGAGCCGCCATTGCTACCGTACCGCAGGAGCCATTCATCCGCTCCAGCACCCTGCGCGATAACCTGCTGCTGGGCAGTGAGGCAGAGCCGTGGCGTCTTCAGGAGGCGCTTGATGATGCTCACCTGTCTCCCCTGATTGCACGGTTGCCCGAGGGGCTGGAAACCCGGCTGGGTGAACGTGGCTTTACGCTTTCCACGGGTGAGCGGCAATTGCTGGCGCTGGCGCGAGCCCTGCTGCGCCAGCCCAAGGTGTTGCTGCTGGATGAGGCGACGGCCAGTATCGACAGTGAAACCGAAACGCTCTTGCAGGAAGCGCTGCATGACTTGCGCGGTAAGGTGACGATGATTGTAGTGGCGCACCGGCTGTCGACGATCCGTGATGCTGATCGCATCATTGTGCTTCGGCAAGGACGGCTGGTAGAGGAGGGGAATCACACGCAGCTGCTGGCCAATCCAGAAGGGCATTATCATCACCTGTGGAATCAGCGCCGGGATTCTGAGCAATTGTCAGATAACCGTGATCCAACTCAGCTACTCTCTGACTAAATGCTGGCAAAGGGGCTGTCTGGCCTGCTGATGAGTCGACGCAGGAGCCAGAGTGCCTCGTTCATTCTTGAGTAAGGAAATCGTGCATGCCTCAGACGTTCGAAGATGGTTTTGTTGCAGCCCATTCGGCTAGCGAGGCGGTGGATCGGCTGGCTGCGCTGCATCAGCAGGCAACCCAGGCCTTGAGCAGTGCGCTCAAGCGCTACCTCAAGGATCGTATCGAGCCGACCGAAGCCGAGCGACAGCTGTTCCGGTATCCCGAGATCCGTCTGTGCTACCGCTCCTCCCAGGCGGTGCCGACTACCACGCGGGCCTATGCCAAGGTGCAGCTTCCGGGTACTTACCGGGCCACCGTTACGCACCCGGCTGCCTTTCGCAAATACCTGCTTGAACAGCTCGAACCGCTCATGGCGGAATACGACATTCTGGTCGAGGTGGGGCCGAGCGAGCAGGACATCCCCTATCCCTATGTGGTGGAGCAGGGAGATGAACTGGCCGGGTCGGGCGTGACGGCCGCCGAGCTGGCGCGCGTCTTTCCCAGTACCGACCTGTCCGCCGCCCATGACGATATCGCCGATGGCCTGTATGACTGGGCTCAGGAGACCATTCTTCCCCTATCGCTGTTCGATGCCGCCCGGACGGACTTTTCCCTGCGTCGTATCGTGCACTATACCGGCAGTGACTGGCGCCATGTGCAGCCCTGGATTCTCCTGACCAATTACCACCGCTATGTCGATCAATTCATTCGTCATGGCCTACAGCAGCTGCGGGACGATCCCCGGTTCGTGCGTATGGTGCTGCCGGGTAATGTCACTATCGAGCGCGGCCTGGATGATGGCGAGGCCCAGTCCATCATTGGCGGTATCGCCTGGCATCGCTTTCAGATGCCGGCCTATCACCTGATCGCCGCGGATGGTCATGGCGTTACCCTCGTAAACATCGGGGTGGGGCCATCCAATGCCAAGAATATTACGGATCATCTGGCCGTTTTACGCCCGCACTGCTGGCTGATGATTGGCCACTGCGGCGGACTGCGACAGTCACAGAACATTGGCGATTACGTACTTGCGCATGCCTACATGCGTCGTGACGGCATCCTGGACCGTGTGCTGCCGCCTCACATACCAATTCCGGCCCTGGCCGAGGTGCAGGTGGCCCTGGCCGAAGCGGCAGCTCAGGTGACGGGCGACCGTGGCGAGGCGCTCAAGCGCCGGCTGCGAACCGGCACAGTGCTGACCTATGACGACCGTAACTGGGAGCTGAGATGGGCGCAGGAGCGGCCTGTCATCAATCTGGCCCGCGCCATTGCGGTGGATATGGAGAGCGGCACCATTGCGGCTCAAGGGTATCGACTGCGCGTCCCGTACGGCACCTTGCTGTGTGTGTCAGACAAACCCCTGCACAGCGAGATCAAGCTGCCGGGCTCGGCCAATGCGTTCTACGAGCGAGCCGTCAGTCAGCACCTGGCAATCGGTATCGCGGCATTGGACCTGCTCCGGGCGCAACTGGACTCGCTGCACTCGCGCAAGCTGCGCAGCTTTGACGAACCGCCTTTCCGTTGATACCTGAAAACAAAAAGGCCAGCGTAAAGCTGGCCTTTTTTCTTATGCGCCTAGACTGGCCAGGCCGATGTAAGTGGCGGCACCGCCCAGGTAACCCAATAGCGCCAGCAGGCTGATGCGTTTCAGGTACCACATGAAGTCGATCTTCTCCATGCCCATTGCTGCTACGCCAGCAGCTGAACCGATGATCAGACAGCTGCCGCCTGTACCGGCGCAATAGGCCAGCATTTCCCAGAATCGTCCATCGGCCAGGAAATGGGTGAGCCAGCCGGCGTCAGCTGAGCTGGCCGCCGTCAGCGCTTCAGGGGAGACCAGCGGATACATTTTCATGGCGCCTGCTACGAGCGGTACATTATCGACCACCGATGACAGGAGACCGATTGCGATATTGATGGCATACACATCGCCTAAGCCGTCTTTCAGCCAGGTGGCGACCTGCACCAGGTGGCCCGCCGTCGCCAGGCTGGAGACTGCCAGCAGAATGCCCAGGAAAAACAACACGCTTGGCATATCGATCCGGCGCAGTACGCCAATCACGGACAGCGGGTGCTTGTCTTCATCGTTCTTGCCGCGATGGATGATTTCAGTCACGACCCACAGAACGCCAAGGCCCAACAGGACACCCATGTAGGGCGGCAGATGTGTCACGGTCTTGAAAATCGGCACAAAGAGCAGGGCGCCAATGCCTAGAGCAAAGACAAGGTTGCGCTCAAACGGAGTGGTTGGATTTGCACTGAGCTCGTGTTCATCCACAGCAGGTCGCTCACTTTCACCTTTTAGCTTAAAGCTGAGCAGTATCAATGGGATCAGAACACATACCAGACTAGGAATGAATAGACCCATGACAATACCAGTGGCAGAAATCTGGTTTCCGATCCATAGCATGGTGGTTGTTACGTCTCCAATTGGCGACCAGGCGCCACCGGCATTCGCAGCGATGACTACAATCCCGGCGTAAAACCAGCGCTCCTTGGCATCGGCAATAAGTTTACGCAGCAGGGAAATCATGACGATGGTAGTCGTCAGGTTGTCTAGCGCGGCAGACAGGAAGAACGTGATCAGGCCGACCAGCCATAGCAAACTGACGCGCTTGTTGGTACGAATACGGTCGGTGATGACCGTGAAGCCTTCGTGGGCATCGATTAGTTCGACGATGGTCATGGCGCCCATCAGGAAAAACAGGATCTCCGAGACCTCGCCCAGGTGGTGGCGCAGCTCCTCGACCACGAAATGGGTGTTGTCGCTGCCGGGTTGCAGGTGCGGCAGGATTTGATCTGCGCCCAGCACCAGCAGTGTCCAGCTGACAACGGCTGTCAGCAGCGCCGAGGCGGCTTTATCGATTTTTAGGGTGTGCTCGCAGGCGATACAGAGGTATCCGAGCACGAAGGTTAAGGCCATGAAGAGATACATGTTCGGCTTTCCAAGGCTAGGAAGTGAGGTCGAAACCGTCTTCAGTTTTTATGGGAAGGGCGCCGAGGATGCCTTATATGTTTCAAAAAATGAAGGAAAAGCACAAAAAGGGTCGACTGTCGCGTTGTCAGAAGGCCTACCGATACCCCTGGGCCTGCAGCTGGAACAGATGAGCGTATCGGCCACCCTGGGCGACCAACGCGTCGTGGCGTCCCTGTTCGATGATACGGCCATGCTCCAGGACCACAATTTGATCAGCCGAGCGAACCGTAGAGAATCGGTGAGAGATCAGGATCGTCATCTTGCCTTGGGCATGCTGACGAAACTGCTCGAAGACCTCTGCCTCGGCGGCGGCATCCATGGCAGCTGTGGGTTCGTCGAGCACGAGAATGTCGGCCTGGGTACGCATGTAGGAGCGAGACAGTGCGATTTTTTGCCATTGTCCGCCTGAAAGTTCCTGCCCGCCTTTGAACCAGCGACCCAGTTGTGTCTGATAGCCTTGGTCGAGCCGTTCGATGAAGTCGCTGGAGCGTCCACGTTCGGCTGCTTCCTGCCAGCGCTGCTCGTCGTCAAAGGCCTCGACATCGCCCACGCCCAGGTTTTCGCCGGCGCTGAACTGATAGCGAATGAAGTCCTGAAAAATCACACCGATACGTTGCCGCAAGGCTTCTGTGCTCCACTCCTGAAGGTCGCTGCCGTCCAGCAGGATACGGCCCTCGCTAGGTGTGTAGAGCCGGGTGAGCAGTTTGATCAGTGTGGTCTTGCCTGAGCCGTTCTCGCCCACCAGCGCCAGGCTTTCGCCAGGCCGCAGGTGCAGCGTGATCCCCTCGAGAGCGGCCCGGGAGGCGCCTGGGTAATGAAAGCTGACCTGCTCGAAGCGGATACCATCGCCTGGGGTCTTGCCTTGTTTCAAACTGCCATGCTCAGCAGCCACAGGCTGTTCGAGGTATTCATACAGGTTGGAAAGATAAAGATTGTCTTCATACATGCCGCTGATGGCGGTCAGGCTGCTGCTCACTGCCGCCTGGCCCTGTCGGAACAGCAGCAGATACATGGTCATTTCGCCCAGGCTGATGCGCCCCTGTACGGTGTCTACCACGATCCAGACATATGCGGCATAAAATGCCAGTGTTCCGAGCAGACCGAGCAGAAAGCCCCAGGTATCCCGGCGGATCGTCAGGGCCCGGTCTTCGGCATAGAGCTGAGTGAAGATATCGCGGTAGCGCTGGAGCAGGCGTGGCGCAAGACCAAAAAGTTTGACCTCCTTGATGTGGTCCTCCCTCGCCAGGACCGCTTCAAGATAACCCTGCATGCGTGCTTCAGGGGAGCGCCGCCGAAACAGGCGAAAGGCATCACCCGAAAACTTGGCTTCGGCAAAAAAGACAGGCAATGCCCCGACCACCAGGATAAGCAGCGCCCAGGGTGAAAAATGAATCAGCAGGATGGCAAAGCTGATCAGTGAAAGACCGTTCTGCATCAGGCTGAACAGCTTGTTGACCAGGGAGAGCGGGCGGATCGAGGCCTCGCGGCGGGCGCGGGTGAGCTTGTCGTAGAATTCCGAGTCCTCAAATTGGACCAGTGACAGTTGCTGGGCCTTTTCCAGGATCATCAGGTTGACCTTTTGCCCCAGCAGGACGCGCAGCAAGGACTGCTGGACGGAGAGGCCCCGCTGCGCCGCTGCGATCAGGGCGACCACGCCGGCTTCCATGGCCAACAGCCAGAGCACGGGCGACAGCAGGGCGTTCCCCTGTGTCTGATACAACTGCATGGCCGCTACGACCGAATCCACGATCTGCTTGCCGAGCCAGGCGGCCAGCGCTGGCAACACACCTGCTACCACGGTAGCCAGGGCAAGTCCCAGGGTCAGGGCAGGAGAGGTCGACCACACGAGGCCCAATGCCCGTGAGCTGTACTGAAAAAGGCTGAGCGCCCGGTGTCGCCAAGGCTGGCGCGGCGCAGGGGGTATGGCTGTCATGGGGTATTGGAGTGCATTCCTGGCGGGGAAATCCGTCAGGAATGCTGCCATGATTATGCTTGGATCTGCCAGCCAATCGTAAGAAGCTCATTTAGCCCTGCTTACGGAAATACTCTTCGTGACCCATTAGCTGTCTGTCCTGATAGCAGGCACTGCCCAGCTCTCGCCAGGCAGCGGTGCGCGGAAGGCCTCTTCCGGCAGTCCTTGGGCTTCGCGCTCCTTGGCGAGGTCCTGGGGAGGCGCAAACTGGGCTTCGTCACTGAGCGAGAAGGTACCGAAGTGAATGCCCATGCTGGTGCTGGAATGAAGAATCTTGTGTGCGGCTACTGCCTCCTGTGGATTCATGTGGCTCGACATCATGAACCAGCGTGGCTCATAAGCCCCGATGGACAACGCCGAGAAGCGCATGGGACCGAAACGGTCGTGAATCCGTTGGAAGTGCCCGCCCCATGCGGTATCGCCGGGGAAGTAGACAGGACCGCTGGCGGACTCAAGTACAAAGCCGCCCCATAAGGTACGGTTGGTATCGAAGCGGGTGCGGGCCGACCAGTGCTGTGAAGGCACGATATGCAAGGTTACCTGCTGGTTCAGGGGCTGACTCTGCCACCAGTCCATCTCCGTTACAGTGCCAAAGCCGGCCTCCTTGCGGATGAGTTCGGCGTTTCCCAGCAGCGTGACGACGGGCGTGAGCGGGTTGATCTCGGCGAGACGGCGAAGTGTCGCCAAGTCCATATGATCGTAATGGCTGTGGCTGACAAAGATCAGGTCAAGGGGCGGGAGTTTTTCCAGGGCCACGCCCGGGTCGTGGTAGCGCTTGGGTCCTATGAAGCTGAAGGGGCTAACCCGCTCGGACCAGACCGGGTCGGTCAGGATATTCAAGCCATGGTACTGAATGAGCAGGGTGGCATGGTTGATATAGGTGACACGCAGGTCATCGCCTGTCACGCGCTCGGGCAGCTCCTCCTGGCGCGGCGGAAGCGCCTGCCAGACCCACTCGGGACGCTCGCGGGTCAGCTGCCATTTGATCAGAGTCCAGAAACTCTTTTTGGTAAAGGGCTCCTGGTTGTAAAACTGCTGCCCATCGAAGTGATCCGAAGGCGGGCCTTTGTATTCCGGGCCGCCACAGCCTGCAAGAGCGAGAAGGTTGACCAGCCAGAGGGAGCGAAAGATTCTCATGAAGGACTCACATTGCCGGTAAGTGAAAATCGAGTGCCGGTTTTTCGGTACACTCGCGGGTATCTTTTATCGTTGCACCGCGTTTTTAACGTGCCCGTGCCTCAAGTGCCAGTCTTCATCATGCCTCGTTCCTACCGCTTCCCTCAAACCCCGCGTCCTCGTCGTGTTGCCAAGGCCCCGCCGGCCGAGCCGCGGCTGATCTTGTTGAACAAGCCATTCGATGTGCTGACCCAGTTTTCCGATGGGGACGGGCGGGCTACGCTCAAAGACTTCGTTCCGATTCCAGGCATTTATCCGGCTGGGCGGTTGGACCGGGACAGCGAAGGGCTACTCCTGCTGACCAATGACGGGCGCTTGCAGTCGCGCATTGCTGACCCCAGGCACAAGCTTCCCAAAACCTACTGGGTTCAAGTGGAAGGCACCCCTACAGAAGAACAGATACAAACGCTGCGAACAGGGGTCGAGCTGAATGACGGACCGACGCTTCCCGCAGAGGTGCGCCTGTTGGAGGAGCCGGAACTGTGGGAGAGAAACCCTCCCGTGCGCTTTCGCAAGAGTGTTCCCACAGCCTGGCTGGAGCTTGTGATTCGTGAAGGCCGCAATCGGCAGGTACGTCGCATGACGGCAGCCGTCGGCCTGCCTACATTGCGCCTGGTGCGAGTACGCATCGGCCCTTGGGCGTTGGAGGGTATGGCGCCGGGTGAATGGCGCGAGGTGCCGGCGCGGCTGTAGCCGCGCCAGCGGATCAGCTGTAGCGATCAGTAATGTGACGTGATAACCGAGATGCCTTCGTTCAACACGTCCCGCCAGGCTTTGAGCGTCTCGTCCGTGCACTGCGGGTCGTGGCTTGAAATGGTGGCAAGCAAGGTATCGACCCAGATGCCGTAGAGTTCCGGACGAATATCCATCTGATGGCGGCAATGGGTTTCGCCCAGCGCGCGCAACTTGGTATCCGGCATTCCGCGCGCCACCATGACCAGGTTCATGATGCCCTGTCGCAAGAGCTGCTTTTGGGCCTGCATGTTGGTATTGACGAACTTCTCGCGGATCAGCGGCGAGCTGGCAAGAAAGCGGGTATAGAAGTCATCGAAAAAGTCAGCGCTGGCGCAGCAGCGGCCGTAGCTCTGCATCACCTGGTCGGCGGGTTTCATGGCAAGTCCTTGCGAGTGTTTCGTCCACGTTTGTGGGTACAGCGGATGGGGAGCGAAGTGTAAACGGGTGGCAAGCCTATCAGGTTAAGACAATAGTCTTAAAGGCCTTTTGATATGGAGGGTTATTGGCCGTGCCCCTGTATGAGGCACGGCCGGTAGGTGAATGGCTTATTCGGGGTGACGACGCTTCTCGATCTCTTCAGCCGTCATCTCGCCCTGGGCATGGCCGAAATGCTCCAAGACAAAATTGGTGACCGCCGCCAGCTCCTGGTTGGAGTATCCGCGGGCAAAGCCCGGCATGAAGTGATCGCCGTGGGGATTCTCCAGCTTGTCTCCTCCCAGCAAGACCTGCACCAGATTGGTTGCCTCTGGATCGTTCACCGTGCGCAGGCCACTGAGCGCGGCAAAGGTGCTCTGCCGGCCCGAACCATCCCACAGGTGACAGCTGACGCAGGCGTCGGCAAACACCTTCTGGCCCAGCGGGTTGTTCCCTTTGGCCGGTGTGTCAGATGACAGTGCCTTGGGCTCCGGTCGCATCAATCCATACGGCTGACTGGGGACCGATTTCAAGTACACCACCATGGCGCGGATATCCTCAGGCGTCAGGAAGCGCAGGCTGTGATTGACGGCTTCGGCCATGGGGCCAGCCGCAACGCCATACCCTTCGGCATGGCCTGTAGACAGGTAAGAAGCCAGGGCCTCGTCCGGCCAGGCACCGATGCCGGTCTTCTGGTCACCGCTAATGTTGTAGGCCTTCCAGCCCTGGATCACCGCGCCACCCAGGTTTCGCGAGCTGTCACGCGCTTGGAAGATATTACGGGGGGTATGACATTCGCCACAGTGCCCCGCACCTTCCACCAGATACGCACCGCGGTTCCATTCAGCCGACTGGCTCGGGTCCGGCTCGAAGCGCTCGTTCGGGTTGAACATCATGTTCCAGAACATCATTCCCCAGCGTTGATTGAAGGGGAAGCTGATGTCGTTTTCCTTGTTCGGCTGTCTGATGGGCTCCAGGCTGAACAGATACGCCTTGATTGCCAGAATATCTTCCCGCGACATCAGTGTGTAAGACGTATAGGGAAAGGCCGGATAGTAATGCTTGCCGTCCTTGCCGACGCCTTTTTGCATGGCGCTGACAAAGTCGTCATCACTCCAGGTGCCGATCCCGGTTTCCTTGTCCGGCGTGATGTTGGGGGAATACAGCATACCGAACGGCAGCTTGAAACCACGACCGCCAGCGAACGGTTTACCGCCGTTCTCGTCAAGGTGACAGGCTACGCAGTCAGCTGCACGGGCCAGGTATTCGCCGCGCTGGACCATGGCCTCGTCAGCAGCCTGGGCAGACAGCGTTGTGAGGGCCAGCACCACAGGCGCCACGCTGCTCAACACCGTACGCGTCATGGTGCCCCAGATAGAAGTGAAACGATTCATAGGAGCTCCTTAAGCCACGTGGTAACCGGCGCGAACTACCGGCAGGCGACGAATGCGTTTGCCGGTTGCCGCATACAGGGCATTGACCAGCGCCGGTGCAATCATGGCGGTACCGGCCTCTCCAATCCCGCCAGGTGTTTCATGGCTTGGAATGATGTACGTCTCGACCGGAGGGGCATCGCTCATGCGCAGCTGCCGGTAGTCGTGGAAGTTGCTCTGTTCTACATGTCCATCCTTGACGGTGATCTCGTTGTAGAGCGCGGCAGACAGGCCGAACAGCGTGCCGCCCTCCAGCTGAGAGTGAACAGAGGTCGGATTGATCACCTCACCGCAATCTGCAACACAGACCAAGCGGGTGATGCGGATGCCGTTTTGCGCATCGACCTGCATTTCCACTACGGTAGCCATATAGCTGCCAAAGACTTCCTGTACAGCGATTCCACGGCCATGGCCCGCTGGCAGTTTCTGGCTCCAGTTGGCTTTTTCGGCGGCAAGCTTGAGTACCGCCTGCGCACGGGGATGCTCGCCGAGCAGCTTCATTCGATAATCGACCGGGTCCTGCTTGGCTGCGTAGGCCAGCTCATCGATAAAGCTTTCCATCACGTAGGCGCCATGCAGCGGGCCTACCCCACGCCACCAGGAATTGAGAATAGCCTTGGGCGCTTCAGGGACGTAACGGACCCTGAGGTTTGGAAGCGCGTAGACGGGTTTGTTGGAAACCTCTACCGCGTCGGCATCCAGCCCATTGGGTGGCACGGCGGCTGGCGCAAACCGCGCCATGACCGAGGCCCCGACAATGGTATGCGACCAGCCCACCGGCATGCCGTTGGCATCCAGGCCTGCGCTGAAGCGATCGATATAATGAGGACGGTACAGGTCATGGGCGGTGTCTTCTTCACGCGTCCAGACCAGCTTGATGGGGTAGTCGACCTGCTTGGCTATGGCTGCGGCCTGACCGATGAAGTCCGCTTCCAGGCGACGGCCAAAGCCCCCGCCGATGAGCTGGTTGTTGACGATGATCTTTTCCGGCGGCAGGCCGGTTGCCTTGGCGGCCGCCTGTTGGGCCATAACCGGCACTTGGGTGCCGACCCATAGTTCACAGGCATCCTCGCGGACCTGGGCCACACAGGTCATGGGCTCCAGCGTGGCGTGAGCCAGGAAAGGCATCTCGTATTCCGCCTCGATCTTGCTGGACGCACCGGCAATGGCCTTGTTGATGTCGCCAACCTCGGCGGCAATGGCGCCTTCGCGATCAAAGGCTGCATGCAGGGCGCGTTCGATCTGGGCGGAGTCGATACCGGCGTTCGGGCCCAGATCCCATTGGATCTCCAGTGCCTTCAAGCCTTTAAGGGCTGCCCACATGTGGTCGCCGATCACGGCAACGGCATTATCCAGCTTGACCACATCCCTGACACCGGGAACCGCACGAGCGTGACGGTCGTCCACTGAGGCAAGCGTGCCACCCACGACCGGACAGGCGCTGACAGTAGCGATCTTCATGCCTGGCACGTGCAGGTCGATGGTGAACTTGGCGGAGCCGTCTACTTTGCCGGGTGTATCGAGGCGGCGCAGTGGCTGGCCGATGACCTTGTAGTCTTCCGGCTTTTTGAGCGGGACGTTTTCCGGAACGGGCAGTTTGGCAGCTGCATCCACCAGCGCGCCGTAGGCCAGCTCCCGATTGCCAGGGCCGATGATCTTGCCATTTTCGGCGCGGCATTCATCCGGCGACACCTTCCATTGGTTGGCCGCGGCCTGGATCAGCATTACGCGGGCCGCCGCAGCGGCTTCCCGCAGGGGTTGCCAGTTGCTGCGAGTCGATGAGGAACCGCCGGTGGCCTGAAAGCCCAGAAGCTTGTCCCCATAAAGTTTTTCGTCTGGCGGTGCTTCCTGCACCCTGACCTGATCCAGGGTAACGTTCAGCTCTTCGGCTACCATCATGGCAAAGCCGGTCTGTACACCCTGGCCCATTTCGATCTTAGGCGAGATCAGCGTGATCCGCCCATCGTGGCCTATCCGAAG
This sequence comes from Pseudomonas sp. WAC2, assembly GCF_030403525.1. Taxonomy (NCBI): domain Bacteria; kingdom Pseudomonadati; phylum Pseudomonadota; class Gammaproteobacteria; order Pseudomonadales; family Pseudomonadaceae; genus Pseudomonas; species Pseudomonas sp. WAC2. The sequence goes on along the minus strand of NZ_JAUEPD010000001.1, from coordinate 544,846 downwards.
AAACGCTCCCAATGCCGTAGGGGTGTCCAGCGGTGCGTCTTCTGGCCCTTTGTTGACATACTGTTCGGCATAGCTGCGGCGGGAAAAAGGCAGTGCGGTTGCCAACAGCAAACCACCTGCGGCGATACCACTGGCCTGAAGCAGCTTGCGGCGCGACAAGGTTACGGCCTGCGCCAATACATTCTTGGTCATGGAGTGTGCTCCGCTCAGGCCTGGGAAACGCTTTTAATCGCGCCGCGGATACGGGTATAGGTACAGCAGCGGCAGATATTGCCGGACATGCCCGCATCAATTTCAGCATCGCCTGCGTCCGGGTGCTGGGACAGCAGCGCTACGGCCGACATGATCTGGCCGGACTGGCAATAGCCGCACTGCACGACTTCATGCTCAAGCCAGGCATCCTGCACTTTCTTGCCCAGGTCGGACTCGCCCACGGCTTCGATGGTCACGATCTTCTGACCTTGTGCAATGTTGCTCACAGGCAAGACACAGGCGCGAACAGCCGTACCGTCCAGATGAACCGTGCAAGCGCCACACTGTGCGATCCCGCAGCCGTACTTGGTGCCGGTCATTCCCAGCACATCACGTAGAACCCAAAGCAGGGGCATGTCGTCGGGGACGTCGACCTGATGGTCGGCCCCGTTGATGTTGAGTGTAAGCATTGCAACCTCATCAGCACGGTAGGACAGTCGACTCGTCATGCCGGAACGCCGTCGGGCAAGGTCATGCTGACGGAATCGCTGCGAGTCGATCGTTGGTTTATTCAGGACAGAATGAGCGGTGCTTCATTCCGTGTCCTTGGAAAAATTTAGATAAATAAATCTGATTTATCCATCTTCTGGCAAGAAACACCAGCATCAGCATCGGATTCGTGCAAATCCGTGGCCTCAGACAGATCCATGTAAATCGCGACGATACTCAGCCACGCAGGTGTTCAAGCGGCAGTTCAGTACTGGAGATGACCTGGTTGAGAACGAAGCTTGAGCGCACGCTCGAAACGCCTTCTATACGGGTCAGGGTACCTAGCAGCAGTTTCTGGTAGTGGTCCATATCTGGAACGACCACCTTGAGCTGATAGTCCGCATCCATGCCGGTCACCAGGCTGCATTCCAGTACCTCCGGGCACTGCCGAATGATCGACTGGAAATGCTCGAAGCGTTCAGGGGTATGCCGGTCCATGCCGATCAGTACGAAAACCGTCAGGCTAAGGCCCAGTTTCTTGCGGTCGAGCAGGGCAACCTGACGATTAATGTAACCATCGTCTTCCAACTGCTTGACCCGTCGTGAGCAAGGCGAAGGAGACAGGCCGATGCGTTCTGCCAGTTCCTGGTTCGAGATGCGTGCATCACGCTGAAGTTCGGCAAGAATACGTAGGTCGTAGCGGTCTAGTTTGTCCATTTTGAAACCAATCCTTTGGAAAATTGCGTTTAAAAGGTTTTTTTAGTTTTCTGTTGCTTAAACGGTAGAGGATATAGCAAAAAACGCAAACTTTGGTCGGTGCAACAGGGCTAAGCTGAACTCATTACTTCGATGGCCCGGACGAACAGTCCAACGGTGAGCTCCAGGAGGGCAAGCCGATAATGCCGCCGACCTATCAGGTCGTGCCGCTCCCGGGCCACTCACCGCCCAAAAGGCTGTGTGATCGCAGCAGTCGCCAAAAGCGACTCAGAGGACAGAATTCCGGAAGGGGGCGAAAGCCTCCTTTTTTGTGCGCCTGATAAAATTGTACGCCTGTGCTCCGCCTATCCGTCAATGCTCGCCTCGCGCATACTCCTGGCTTAGATTGAGGATTCGACCGCCGCCTCGCCATTTTCGGAGCGACTGGCGGTAAGCAGGAGATAGGGTCATGAAGCGCCGCGGGCGTTTGACAGGTATCGGTCTGATAGTCGCATTGAGCGCAGGCCACGTGCTGGCAGGGCCTTTTGAGGCCGGACAGACGCAGTTCGGCAATCCGTCCGGCGGCGCTGCGCCTCAGTCTCAGGCGGGGCAGGGTCGCGTTGGAGATCACCCGGACTACTCGCCCTCTCGGGGAATGGATCCTAATGCCGGGTCCCGTCCGGGGGCGGGTCGCCCTATCGGGCAGGATGGCTCGCGCTGGCAGACCGGCAGTGGTCAGGATCTTCCCCATCAACGCTATGATTTTCCCCGGCGGCCTGTCGAGCGGGTCGATGAAAACGGTGTACGGTTTATTACCGCGCCTCCGCGAGAGGTCACAGGGCAGGCGAACCACTCTCGGGAAGACGGCTGGAATCGACCCGATGCCGTTCGGCGTGGCGATGAGCGTGCTCGCTGGGAGCAATCCGGGCCGAATGATTTGAATCGAGGCTGGGAAAATCAGCCCCGTGTCATTGATCATCCTGATTATGGGCCGTACGGCAACTGGAATCGTCCGCACAGGCACAACGACTTTGATCGTCGTGGTTGGGGACCAAACCCTGATTGGCGTCCCGGCTATGTGCTACGCCGCCCACCGCCCCGATACACCCGTATCTGGCATCAACGCTATGAGTATTATTACTCCGACGGCTACTGGTACCGCCCACAAGGGTCGAGCTATGTCATCGTGACACCGCCGCGCGGCGTGTATGTCAGTAATTTGCCCAACTATGCGCAGACGTTGGTGATCGGCGGGCTGACCTACTACTTTGCCGCTGGCACCTATTACCAGCCGCAACCGGAATACAACCGTTACATTGTTGTAGAGCCGCCTGTGCAAAACGGTGGCTATGCCATTAGCAGTAATGCCTTTGATGTCGCCATAAGCCCTGCCTATGGCCAGACGCAGGCCCAGATGGAGCAGGATCGTTATGACTGCCAGCGTTGGGCGGTCAGTGAATCAGGCTTTGATCCATCCCAAGTGACCACCGCGCCACCGGCTGATGTGGCAGATCGTTATCGGCGTTCGCTGGGCGCCTGCCTAAGTGGCAGGGGGTATAACGTGACTTATTGAGGAGGGCCGTCTGACTGTAATCTGATGAAGTCAGACGCCCTTGAGCCCTCAGCTCGGAGGCAGCGGATGCCGGTGGGGGACATCGGGTGCATCCAGCGGGTCGGCATGCACCAACACTTCGGCCTGCGGATACTCCGCCATGATCGCCGCCTCGGCCTCGTCGCACAGGCGATGGGCTTCGGATAGGGTCATTTCTCCCGGTAACTCCAGATGCAGTTGGACGAACCAGTGGCTTCCCGAAATACGCGTGCGCAAATCATGAGCCCCCAAGACTTGGGGCACGCTGCACGCCAGCGTCAACATGTGCTCGCTGACTTCATAGGGCAATTCCTGATCCATCAGCACACTTAGCGAGTCGCGTGCGATTCCAATGGCACTCCAAAGGATATACAACGCAATACCCAGGCCAAAGATGGCATCCAGCTGATCCCAGCCGTAGCTGGCAGCAATCAGGGCAATCAGGATGCTGGTGTTGAGCAGAAGATCAGAGCGGTAATGCAGGGAGTCGGCGCGAATCACTGCGGACCCTGTAATCTGAATGACGTGCCGCTGTAGCATCAGCAGGCCTGCAGTCACAATCAATGAAACGATCATGACTGCAATGCCCAGCAGAGGCGTTCCCAGGGGTTCAGGTTCTTTCAGGCGTCCGATGGCCTGCATGCCGATCAGGATTCCGCTGGCGCCAATGAACAGGGCCTGGGTAATGCCCGCCAACGACTCCGCCTTGCCATGGCCGTAACGGTGGTCGTCATCGGCGGGCTTTAGGGAATAGCGCACCGCCAGCAGGTTGAACAGGGAGGCCGCGCCATCGAGTACGGAGTCGGTCAGCCCGGCCAGTAGACTGACCGATCCGCTGAACCACCAGGCGATGGCCTTCACGGTAATGAGCAGGCCAGCCACTGCGAGTGAAGCAGTGGTGGCCAGGCGCAACAGCCTGGCGTGTTCGGTACGGCTCTTCATCAGGTGTTATGCCGCAGGGCGCAACCCGAAGGCGGCCAATTGCTCAGGGCTGCCGCTGTGCTGAATCAGGCGTGGATCGGTCAGCGGCAGGGAGCGGCCGGTTTCCTGTTCGATGATGGCTTTGAGGCGCGCCTTATTCACCTTGCCATCCGCGTCGATAGCATCTTTTAGCTTTTCCGGGTCGACCGAGGCGTGCTGGTCGTTGGGCAGGTAGATGGCTCCGGACGTAAAATCAACACCGAACGCAATCAGGCCGGGAATGATGTAGAACAGCAGGCCTACCGCATCCAGGATGGCAATGCCCGGGTCGATCTGGCCAGTAATTTGGCCGCGACGCTCAGGATAAAACAGCGTACCGCAGGCCGAAATCTGGGTCAGCACTGCTGCAGCAAGGGCGCCACAGATCAGGCGAGTGCGCATTGGCATAAACACCTCCATAGGTCAGGAAACCGCACTATAACCGGCGTTGCGAGAGGCCGGAAGCGGGCCGCTGGAGTCGTTATAATCAGCAGCCACCGTATATGACCACGTGCACAGCAGAATGACGCCATTACCCATCGATACCGTATTGCCTACCCTGCGCGCCGCCTTGGTCGAGCGCGACGAAGCTGTGCTGGAGGCACCTCCAGGTGCAGGCAAGACCACACGTGTACCGCTGGCGCTGCTGGATGAGCCCTGGCTAGCGGATCAGCGGATTCTCATGCTGGAACCACGGCGCTTGGCCGCTCGGGCAGCGGCGGAGCGGCTGGCAGCCGAGTATGGCGAACCCGTGGGCGAGACGGTGGGATACCGCATTCGCCTGGAGAGCAAGGTAGGGCCCAGGACACGGATCGAGGTCGTTACGGAAGGTATTCTTGCGCGTCGCCTGCAGGATGATCCTGCCCTCGAAGGCGTTGGTTTGGTCATTTTCGACGAATTTCACGAGCGAAGCCTGGATGCCGATTTGGCGCTGGCACTCACTTTGAATGGGCGTGAGCTCTTGCGTGACACTCCGCTCAAGGTCCTGGTCATGTCCGCAACCCTTGAGGGTGAGCGGCTTTCGGCCTTGCTGCAAGGGGCTCCGGTGGTGCGCAGCGAGGGGCGCATGTTTCCGGTGGAGATCAAATGGGGGCGGCCCACTTCGACGGATGAGCGCCTGGAGCCCAGGGTTGTTCAAACCATCCAGCAGGCACTGGATGAGCAGGACGGGAGCCTGCTCGTCTTTTTGCCGGGGCAGGCTGAAATCCGGCGGGTTCATGAATTGCTGGATGATGCGCTGGCTGGCAGGGTGGATATCCGGATCGCGCCGCTCTACGGTGAGCTTGATCTGGCTGCCCAGAGAGCAGCGATTGAGCCGGCACCGGCCGGTATTCGCAAGATTGTGCTGGCGACCAATATCGCCGAAACCAGTCTTACCATCGAAGGCGTTCGGGTGGTGGTAGATGCCGGACTTGCCCGGGAGCCCGCCTTCGATCCCGGCAGTAGCATGACGCGGCTAGCGACGCGACGCATCTCTCGCGCCTCGGCCACCCAGCGAGCGGGACGGGCGGGGCGTCTGGAGCCAGGGGTGTGCTATCGCTTGTGGTCGGAGACGCAGCATGACCAGTTGCCCGCCTATGATTCACCAGAAATTCTGCAGGCCGATCTGGCGGGGCTTGCGCTTCAGCTGGCGCGCTGGGGCGCTGATGCAGATGAGCTGGTCTGGTTAGACAAACCTCCTGCTGCGGCCCAGGCACAGGCTCAGGATCTGCTTGTGCGTCTGGGTGCGCTCAATGCTGATCGAACGGCCCTGACAGCCCATGGACAAGCCATGAGTACCCTGCCGGCTCATCCGCGACTGGCCCATCTTCTGCTTCGGGGACAGGCCCTGGGGTTGGTGCCATTGGCCTGTGATCTGGCGGCTATTTTGTCCGAGCGGGATATCGTGCGTGGCGAGGGTGCGGATATACAGACTCGCCTTGCGCTGCTGGCAGGCGAGGGGAAAGGGCCGCGAGGTGGTATCGCGCGCATTCGCCAGCTGGCAAGACAATTCAAGGGCTTGCTGCGTGGCGCTTCCGAAATGCCTGTGAGCGATCCGGATCATCCACGCTGGGTAGGGTGTCTGCTGGCTTTTGCTTACCCGGAGCGGGTCGCACAGCAGCGGCGATCCGGCGGCGCGGAGTATCGGCTGGCCAATGGTCGTGCAGCACTGTTTGCCGATGTCGATTCGCTAATGAAATCACCATGGTTGGTGATTGCTGATCTTGGGAGCCGACAAGGGCAGCGTGAAGAGCGTATCTATCTGGCTGCCGAGCTTGATCCTGCCTTGTTTGAAGGGCCTCTGGCCGAGCAGGTATCGACCCATGAGGAGGTGGACTGGGACGAGCGAGAGGGCGTACTGCGCGCCGAGCGGCAGGTGCGAATCGGTGAACTGGTCCTTTCCCGCGAACCCTTGAGTTCGCTGGATGATGACGCGCGCAGCCGGGCATTACTGGGGCTAGTCAGGCGTAAAGGGCTTGAACTCTTGCCCTGGACACCGGAGCTGCGCCAGTGGCAGGCACGGGTCATGCTTCTGCGGCGGCTGGACCTGGAGCAGGGCGGTCTCAGCGAGTGGCCTGACGTGACCGACACGGCACTGCTGGCAATGCTGGAGAATTGGCTGCTACCGTATCTGGGACGGGTGACTCGCCTGTCCCATTTCGCTCAGCTCGATCTGGGCGCCATCCTGCAGGGCTTGTTACCCTGGCCGCTGCCGAGCCGCCTGGACGAGTTGGCGCCCCGCTCGATAGAGGTGCCTTCAGGTTCTCGTATTCGGCTGGACTACACCGAGGAGCCGCCCGTGCTGGCCGTCAGGTTGCAGGAGATGTTCGGCCTGGCCGACACCCCTCGGATCGCCGGCGGACGGCTTGCCGTAAAGCTGCACCTGCTGTCCCCTGCGCATCGCCCGGTGCAGGTTACCCAGGATCTGGCTAACTTCTGGCGCAGCACCTATGCCGAGGTAAAGAAGGATCTGAAAGGCCGCTATCCAAAGCACTATTGGCCGGATGACCCGCTCGTTGCGGAGGCGACTGCACGGGCCAAGCCTCGTCGTTAGTGCCGAGGCTGTACAGATCAGACTCGTGCCACGCGGGCGATCTGTTTGGCCAGGAACGGCCCGGATGCGATCACGCCAATCAAGCGCAAGGCCTGCATGGCCAGTACCAGCCCGACGTCCGCATGGCTGTCCACAGCGATGATCGCCATCGAGTCCAGGCCGCCAGGACTGGTCGCAAGGTAGGCGGACAAAAAGTCCTTGTTCATCAGATGAGCCAGGAACAGGGCTGAAAGAGCGCACATGGCGATCAACATCAGCGAGGCCATGATCATCTTGGGCAGGGCTCGGGTGACATAGCGCACCGTGGTTTTATCGAACCGCAAGCCTACATAGCAACCCATCGAGCCAAACGCGATGGCCAGTAACCAGTGGGGAAGGGTAATGGTTACCCAACCGTTGAGCTGCAATATGGTGCCCAACGCAATAGGCACCATTAGGGCGCCGGCCGGCAGGCGCTTGCCTAACCAGACGCCTACTACCACGACGGCCAGCGTAATTCCAAATGACTGCAGGGTGTTCCAGTCAAAGGTGATCGCGGCCGAGTGAGAGGCTGCTCCTGTACCTTCAGCCCCTAAAAAGCGGCCAACCAGGGCACTGATCACGACCACACAAACAACACGTACATACTGCATGGTTGCCACGATGCGGGAGTCCGCCCCGTATTCCTCCGCCATGGCAACCATGGCGGAGGCCGCGCCGGGCGTAGTACCCCAGGCGGCGGTGGAGCCGGGTAAACCGCCGAAGCGAACCAGGATGACACCCACCAGTACGCTGAGCAGAACGGTAATGGCAGTGGCCAGCAGCATGACCGGCCAGTGCGTAGCGACCATAAGCAGAACGGCCGCTGTCATGGAATGGGCGATCAGACAGCCCACCACGCCCTGGCTTAGCTGGAACAGTGGTTTGGGTAGACGGATCGTGGCCCCTTTTACGCCAAAGCAGATGGCGACCAGCATGGGCCCTAGGAACATGGCCGCAGGGATACCGGCACGATCAAGGCAAAAGGAAGCCAGACTGGATACAACAATCAGGGCAGCCCACTGCAGGGCAGGATGTCGTGATGGCGGTGCTGCAGATGAAACAGGGGCGTGAGGCAATGACGTCCTCCTCAAGAGGTGGCAGCCACAGACGGCGTAGCCGCGCTAGAGCCTTATTATACGCGCTTTCCGGCTAACATTTGATAGCAAGATAACTAACGAAACGATCACGAATCGTAATGGCGGTCCTGAAGCAATCGCAGGCATTGTCGGATGTGTTTGCGGTATTCCTTGTAGCAAGGCGTTATGACCGCGAAACAAGGCATCCTGATAATACTGCTTCGCTAAGGTCCGGGTCTTGGAGGGTCAGCCTGATCTTGGCTTTGTTTAATCGGGTGGGTTGGACGTTCGATATCGGATTACCAAGGCATTCTCCCGGACCACTATGCCCCGGCTGTTAGAGTCGCAGCATTTGGGGCAAGAAGCATCACTCACCAATGCCATGCCCAGAAGGACAACACCGGTATCCACCCAGGCCGCCGAGTGACGGCCCGGGTAAGATGAGGTTAGCGGACCAGATGCAGGAACTGCAGGTGTCGCTCGTACTGGTCGAGCATGTCGTTGATGATCTGCTCCTTGGTGTAGCCCACCAGGTCATAATCCTGGCTGCCCTCAGCCAGATAGACCTCTGCACGGTAGTAGCGACGGTTTTTCAGGTGCAGCCCGCCCATACCGGCTCGGGCAAAGCTCGGTGTGAAATACCCCTGCATGATGACCCGATAGATAAAGGGATGCTGTTCGCCATGACCAACCTCAAGGCTCAGGTTGGCATTGGTAGGATCAAGCTCGGTCTGTACGGCCAATCCTTTTTCCCGGAATACCTCGGCCACTTCCTCAATCGCCGGGCGAACAATGGTGTCCATTACCCGATAGACCTCATCGCGCGACGGGAAGTGAACAGCCTTGGCAAGGCGCTGACGCCAGCCACCGCTGCGGCGTGGGTTGGCCTGAGACACTGGGGCCAGGGAATGTGATCGAGCCCGTTGCCGCTGCGATTCGGTGTAGAACGCCTTGTGCAAGCCCCACATCATCAGCAGGGTTACCAGAGAGAAGGGCAGAGAGGTCAGCACCACCGCGGACTTCAATGCATCCATGCTACCGGCGACCAGCAGACCACCCGTGACAAGGGCAGTAGCCGTTCCCCAGAAGACGCGCAGCCACTTTGGACCATCTTCGTCCGCTTCGCCGCCTGTCGAGGACAGGGTCGACAGCACCACAGTGCCCGAATCCGCCGATGTCACGAAGAACACAAAGCTTACGAATACCGCCACCGCAATGACAATACGGCTGGCAGGATACGTTTCCAGGAGGTGATAGAGCGCCATGGATGGCTCGCGAATAGCCGTTTCGGCCAGGCTGGTCAGGTTGTGGTTTAGCACCTGATCCAGCGCGCTATTACCAAAGATGGACAACCACGCGAGGGTAAAGCCAAGCGGAATGAACAGTACGCCAAAGACGAATTCACGAATGGTGCGGCCACGGGAAATTCGTGCGATGAACAGGCCTACAAAGGGTGCCCATGCGATCCACCAAGCCCAATAGAACACGGTCCAGCCGCCCAGCCAGTCGGACGGTTTGTCATAGGCATAGAGGTCAAAGCTCTTGGTGGGAACAGCGCCCAGATAATCGCCGATGTTCTGGATCAGCGTATTGAGCAGGTGCTGGGTCGGCCCGGCAAACAGGACAAACAACAGCAGACCGACCGCCAAGAGCATGTTGATATCGGACATGACGCGCACACCCTTGTCCACACCTGATACGGCAACAAGAATGGCGGCTCCCATCATCACGGCAATCAGCAGGGCTTGTACCCATTGGGTATGGGGTACACCGAACAGATAGTCCAGGCCCGAGTTGAGCTGAAGCACACCAAAGCCCATATCGGCGCCCAAGCCAAAAACGGTGGCAATGATGCCGAAGCAATCTACCGCATGGCCAATAGGGCCGTTGATGCGCTTGCCGATCAGAGGGTATAGCGCTGAACGTAAGGCCAAGGGCAGGTTATGGCGATAGGCGAAATAGGCCAATGCCATGGCAACGAGTGCAAAGACCCCCCAACCATGCAATCCCCAGTGCAGAAAGAGCAGTTGCATGGCCTGACGCGCAGCAGCCTGCGTGCCGCCTTCGCCTTGAGGGGGATGCATGAAATGCGTCAGGGGTTCTGACACGCAGAAAAAGAACAGGGTAATACTGATACCAGCTGCGAATAGCATGCCGGCCCATGAAAGGTAACTGAACTCAGGCTGATCGTGATCTGCGCCAAGCTTGATCTTGCCGTACCCTGAAAGGGCCGTGACGATGACAAAGACCAGATAAAGCGTCATGGCCAGTAAGTAGTACCAGCCTACCGTCTGTGAGGCCCATGTCTGGGCTTCCAGCAGCCAGGCTCCGGCGCGCTCGGGGAAGGCGATTACCACCAAAGCAAAGACCAGGATCGCTGTGGCCGCGCTGTAAAAGGCGGGCGGATTGAGTCGTACGTTACCGGATGGGGTCGTGCTGCTCATGGAGCATGTTCTCCTATAGGGCAGGTGCCAAAGAGTCCGTACAGTCGAGTCGCGGGTTTCCGGTCACTCGCGATGCTGTCGGGCTAGTAGCTCAAGGTGATTCGAAAAAGGGACATTCCTTGCCCGTCGTTTGTAGTCATTTTTTATTAATTGATCGTTCAATATAAAAAGATAACACGAAAAGGCGTCAAGCGGAGCTTGAATCGCCTCCATATGTCATTTTGCTATAGTCCGTCGAGGAGGGGCGAAACCGAAGGGCCTGAGTCAGAGCGGAAGCAGGCCTGCTACGGTTGCCATTGGGTATCACTGCCGGAGAGTTTGCGGTTCAGGAAATAGGCAGCGCTGATCAGGGCCAGATGGGTCAGGGCCTGAGGAGTATTGCCCAGGTGACGTCCACGGGCGTCAAGCTCCTCGGCAAAGAGTCCTACAGGGCTTGCGTATTTCATGAGTTTTTCAAACTCCATATGCGCCTCGTCTATCCTGCCGGCCCGCGCAAGGCACTCTACATACCAGAATGAGCAGGCCGCGAACGAGCCTTCTTCACCTGAGAGTCCATCGGACATTTCAGACTGATCGTAGCGCTTGACCATACCATCGCAGACCAGACGCTCCTTGATGGCATCTAGAGTTGCCAGCCACGCCGGGTCTGTTGCGCTGACAAATCTGAACAACGGCATCAGGAGCAGAGAGGCATCTAATGTGTCCTTCCCCTGAATCGCAGTAAAGTGACCTTTTTCCTTGTTCCAGAAATTAGTCCAGATATCTTCCTGTATATCCCCGCGCGTTCTGAGCCAGCGCTCATAAGGCATAGAGAGGGAACGCTTTTGTGCCAATCGGATGGCACGATCGATAGCCACCCAGCACATCAGTCGCGAATGTAGAAAGTGCTGGGGTTCGTCACGAATTTCCCAGATACCGGCATCTCTGAATTGCCAGTGCCCGCAAACATAATCAATGATGCTGACAACATGCATCCAACCTCGGCGCGAAATGGCTTGACCATATTTGTTAGATAAATAAACGGCATCCATCAATTCGCCATAGATATCTAGCTGGACCTGACCAAACGCATCATTGCCAATACGTACAGGTTTAGCACCACCATGGCCGCTCAGGTGATCCAATTCCTCCTCATGTAGCTCCCGACCGCCATCGAGGCGGTACATGATCTGTAACTTTTGCGGCAGATCACTGCTGCGCTCGATACAGTCGCCCACCCAGCTCATGAAGTGGTTGGCTTCGTCGGTGTATCCCAGGCGCATGAAAGCATAGACGGTAAACGAGGCGTCCCTTATCCAGGTAGCCCGGTAATCCCAATTTCGCTCGCCACCTGGTGTTTCCGGCAGGCTGAAGGTTGCCGCAGCAGCAATGGAACCGTGCTGCTGCGAGACCAGAAGCTTGAGCACCAGAGCCGAGCGCGAGACCATTTCCCGCCAGCGGCCGGTATAGTTGCTTTGACGAGCCCATCGCTGCCAGAACCTGAGGGTATGCTTCAGGCAGAGATCAAGATCTTCTTCCATGACTTTTCGATCTTCGGCGCAGCCAAAGACGAATGTCGCGCTTTCTCCTTCCTTGAGGGTAAAGTCCGCTACGGCCGTATTCCCGTCGAGCGTAAGCGTCTCGGAACCGGCCAAGCGCATACTGCGCTGGCCCTCGGCCTGAAACACAATGCTGCCATGCTCTACCATAGCCCTGGTTTCAGCCCGGGCGTAATCAAGCCGCGGTGAACACTTCAGACAAATGCGCGAGTCGCCTTTGACGGCATAAACCCTCCGCACCAGACGGGGCATGGTGTTCTCTTCCGTCAGGATGGGCATCCAGTCGGTCAACTCGACGGCGCCGTCGTCATCAAGCCAGCGGGTCTGCAAGACGTTACTGTCGGGGAGGTAGATCTGTTGGCGTCTGGCGTTGGGACGGTTGGGTGCAATCGTGAACAGTCCGGCCTCGTCACCATTGAGCAAGGCGGTAAAAACCGAGGGGCTATCTAGGTCAGGCCAGCAGAAATAGTCGATGCTGCCGTCATCGGCGACCAGCGCGCAGGTGCGCATGTCGCCGATGACTCCATGGGCATCGATGGACCGAATCCCGGCGTTGCGATCAACCATTGTCCTGGAATCCTGGATACAGACACATGCCACCATCGACAAAGAGAGTAGTACCTACTACATAGTCGGACAGGTCGGATGCCAGCCAGACGACTGCATTGCCGATGTCTTCCACATCCCCGACACGCTTGTAGGGGATCAGTTTGAGCAATTCGCGGCGGCCTTCCTCGTTGCCAGTCACCTCTTCATTGATGGCCGTGGCGATGGCGCCGGGCGCAATGCTGTTGATGCGGATGCGCTTTTCAGCCACTTCCTGAGCCAGGGTTTTCATCATCAGGCTGACCCCACCCTTGGAGGCCGCGTAATTGACATGGCCTGCCCACGGAATGACCTCATGTACCGAGCTCATGTGAATGATCTTGCCCGCCGCGCGTGACAGGTCGGTATTGACGCCCTGTTTCAGGAATTGCTGGATGGCGGCGCGTGCGCACAGGAATTGGCCGGTCAGGTTGGTCTGGATGACCATGTTCCAATCCTTGAGGGTCATCTCGTGGGAGGGTGCATCGCGCTGAAGCCCGGAATTGGCGACCAGGATGTCCAGGCGGCCAAAGGTTTCGATCGTCTTGGCAAAGAGCTGTTCGACGGCCTGCTCATCACCGACATCAGCGCCCACGGCAATGGCCTGACCACCGGCCGCCTTGATTTCGTCGACAAGCTCTTCAGCAGGCTCGGCATTGGTGTGGTAGTTGATGACAACGGCTGCGCCTACCTGAGCCAAGGCCTTGGCCGACGCGGCGCCGATCCCTGAACTACCGCCGGTGACCAGCGCAACCTGGCCATCGAGTGAAATTTTCATGGCAAACCCTCAAGCAATTGGGTGAAAAGTCCTTGTCACCTGACCGTTGGCAGCTTGCGAGAGTTCAGAGGGGTAAAGGGCTGCCTGCCGACTCGCAGGCAGCCTTCCAGTGAGTCAGCTGGGTTTGAGGGTATGCAAGTGGTCGCGTTTGGCGAGGGTAGGGAAGAGCTTGATCCAAAGGCCTGTCACAATCAGCGTTCCTGCGCCGCCCAGCACGACCGCTTGCACTGTGCCCAGCCAGGCTGCCGTTACACCGGACTCGAACTCGCCCAGTTGGTTTGAGGCACCGATGAACAGGCCGTTGACGGCACTGACGCGGCCGCGCATTTCATCCGGCGTCTCCAGTTGCACAAAGGCGCCGCGAATGACCATGCTGATCATGTCAGCCGCTCCCAGAGCCGCCAGCACGGCCAGGCTGAACCAGAACGAGGTAGAAAGACCAAAGGCGATGGTTGCCACGCCAAACACACCTACCGAGATAAACATGATGCGTCCGACGTTTCGCTCGATGGGAAAGCGCGCGAGCCAAAACGACATCAGCAGGGCGCCCACGGCGGGTGCTGAGCGCAACAGGCCCAGCCCCCATGGGCCGGTCATCAGAATATCCCGGGCAAACACGGGTAGCAGCGCCGTAGCGCCGCCCAGCAGAACGGCAAAAAGATCCAGGGAGATAGCGCCGAAAATATCGCGGCGGCTGCGAATGAAGCGAATCCCAGCCAGTAGCGAATCCAGACTGGCCTTCTCCTTACGCGGTTGCTGTTCACGCACAGGCAGGCTCAGCACGAGGAGAATTGCCACACCATACAGGGCCGTTGCCGGTGCATAGACCCAGAAGGCACCTAAGGCGTACAGAAAACCACCCAACGCTGGCGCCACGATTGTCGCACCCTGCATGGCGGAGGCCGAGGCCGCAACGGCCCGGGGAAATAGCGAGGCGGGGACGATGTTGGGCAGAAGCGCCTGGGTCGCTGGCATTTCGAAGGCCCGGCAGGTGCCCAGCATGAAGGCCAGGATAAAGATCAGCTCACGAGTCACATTGTCGGTCAGGCTGCCATAGACCAGCACCAGTGCGGTAAGGGCCTGACCTGTCTGGCAGAGTGCGGCTACCTTACGTCGGTCGTAGCGGTCCGCCACATGCCCTGTATACAACATGAAGAACAGGCGCGGCAGGAATTCCACCAGGCCGACCAGGCCCAGGTCGAGCACATTATGCGTCAGTGAATAGATGTGCCAGCCAATGGCTACGGTGAGCATCTGAAAGCTACTGGCGGTACAGACGCGGGCAAACCAGAACGCCAGAAAGGGTCGGTGATGACGCAAATATAAAGGGTCTGAGGTCATGATGGGGCTCTTCGAGAGGTCTCTCATCATAGCCTCGGCAAGCGTTTTTTGTGCACTGATCGAGATATATTCTGAAACAGTTGGTGGGTAACAAGTTGTGTGCGCCACCTTGACGCGCGACATCTGACCACGGACCCCACTGCGTTTTAGAGGTCTAGAATGAATCCAGACGTTGACCTACGTCAGAGCCTTGCGGCTTAAAATGCGATAGTCGGACCACCTTTCAAGCGTTCCGTTAGAACGAATTGAGCACGCAAGCGCTCGAAACATTGCCTTGTGATTTGCTTAACGTTATTGACCGCCTGCGTGATAAACGCACCGGCTGCCTGAAGAGGACCGCCTATGTTCGGCTTGGAGGCTCTGGATCTTGCGAGGATCCAGTTTGCATTCACCGTCTCGTTCCACATTATCTTCCCTGCCTTGTCTATCGGAATGGCGAGCTTTCTAGCCGTTCTCGAAGGACTATGGCTCAAAACCAACGACTCTACCTATAAGGACCTGTACCACTTCTGGTTGAAGATCTTCGCGGTCTTCTTTGGAATGGGTGTAGTGTCCGGACTGGTCATGGCGTATGAGTTCGGTACCAACTGGAGCGGCTTTGTCGACTTCGCCGGTGCCGTAACGGGTCCGCTCTTGACCTACGAGGTGCTGACCGCCTTCTTTATCGAAGCGGGTTTTCTCGGGGTCATGCTGTTTGGCTGGAACCGCGTAGGACGTGGGTTGCACTTTTTGTCCACTATCATGGTGGCGATTGGCACCCTGATGTCCACGTTCTGGATTTTGTCCTCGAACAGCTGGATGCATACCCCGGCTGGGTACGAGATTGTCGATGGCCGCGTAGTGCCAGTCCATTGGCTGGAAGTAATCTTCAACCCGTCGTTCCCCTTCCGCTGGGCGCACATGACCATCGCGGCCTACCTGTCGGTGGCCTTCCTGGTCGGCGCATCGGCGGCTTGGCACCTGTTGCGTGGGAACAATAACCCGGCCATTCGCAAGATGTTCTCCATGGCCATGTGGATGGCCCTGTTCGTGGCGCCGATCCAGGCGTTCGTGGGGGATGCCCACGGTTTGAACACGCTGGAGCACCAGCCAGCCAAGATCGCGGCGATCGAAGGCCACTGGGAGAATCCGCCCGGTGAGGCAACGCCGCTGATTCTGTTCGGTCTGCCGGATATGGAGCGTGAGGAAACCCGCTTCAAGGTCGAGATCCCTGTGCTGGGCAGCTTGATCCTCACGCACAGCTTTACCGAGCAGATTCCCGCACTCAAGGACTTCCCGAAAGAGGATCGTCCACCGGCGTATGTGGTGTTCTGGTCATTCCGCATCATGGTGGCTCTGGGGCTGCTCATGATTGCTGCCGGTGTGTGGAGCCTGTTCCTGCGCTGGAGACACAAGCTGTATGAAACCAAGGCCTTCCTGCGGCTGATCATGTGCATGGGGCCGGCTGGTCTGATTGCTCTGCTGGCAGGCTGGTTTACCACCGAAGTGGGTCGTCAGCCCTGGATCGTATATGGCCTCTTGCGTACCAAGGATGGTGTAGCCAATCACAGCGTGACGCAACTGAGCATCACCTTGGTCAGCTTCGTAATTGTGTATTTCGCGGTCTTTGGTATTGGTACGGTCTATGCGCTGCGCATGATTGGCAAGGGACCACATACCGGTGAAGGCGACCTTCCTACCCAGGGTGGACCGGGACACGATCGTCATCCGAAGCGCCCCCTTTCGGCTACTGATGAAGGTACCGAAAAGGCTCATTCCCATGATCAACTGACGGGGCACTGAACATGGCTTCTGGAATTGTTGGTATTGACCTCGCACTGATCTGGGCGGTGGTCATCATTTTCAGCCTGATGATGTACGTAGTCATGGACGGCTTCGATCTGGGGATTGGCATTCTCTTCCCCTTCGTGAAGGGCAAGGAAGAACGCGATGTCATGATGAACACCGTGGCTCCGATCTGGGACGGTAACGAAACCTGGCTGGTGTTGGGAGGGGCCGGTTTGTACGGCGCCTTCCCGCTGGCATATGGCGTCATTCTGCCGGCCCTCTACCTGCCGCTGATCTTCATGTTGATCGGCCTGATCTTCCGTGGCGTAGCCTTTGAGTTCCGCTTCAAGGTGCAGGAAGGCAAGGAAGGGCTCTGGGACAAGTCTTTTATCTTCGGCTCGCTCTTGGCAACCTTCTGCCAGGGGGTCGCGCTGGGTGCCTTCATCGACGGCTTCCATGTGGAGAATCGTCAGTATGCCGGTGGCTCGCTGGACTGGCTGACGCCTTTTTCGGTGTTCTGTGGTTTTGGCCTGATCGCTGCCTACGCACTGCTGGGCAGTACTTGGCTGATCATGAAAACCGAAGGCCCGCTACAGGCTTCCATGCGTCGCATGACCAAGCCGCTGGTGCTGTTGCTGCTGCTGTTCATTGCAGCCGTCAGCCTGTGGACGCCGCTGTCCCATGACGCCATCTCCCAGCGCTGGTTCACCATGCCGAACCTGTTCTGGTTCCTGCCTGTGCCGATTCTCGTGCTGGTAACAGTCGTGTTCCTGCTGCGCGCGATCCTGAAGGAAGAGGCTCATGTATCTCCCTTCGTACTAACGCTGATCCTGATCTTCCTGGGCTATAGCGGCCTGGGCATCAGCCTGTGGCCCAACATCATCCCGCCGGCGATTTCGATCTGGGAAGCCTCGTCGCCACCGCAGAGCCAGCTGTTCCTGCTCATCGGTACGCTGTTCATCATCCCGATCACATTGATGTACACGGCGTGGGGCTACTACGTGTTCCGCGGTAAGGTTCGTACAGGCGAGGGGTATCATTGATCATGGCCGGCAAAGAGCGTGACCGGAAGGCCGGACCCCCCAACCCAGCTGACAACCAACCGCTGATCAAGCGTCTCGGCTGGATGGTCCTGATCTGGGCCTGCAGTATCGTGGCCCTGGGCATTGTGTCCTACGGGCTGCGGCTGGTCATGACTGCCGCCGGCCTTAAATCCTGATACATCAGACCCCGGCACTCGCCGGGGTCTTCTTTTGTCCGTTTCTCCAGGCAGATTGTCCGCTTGCACGGTAGGCTTTCATCTACGCTATCTGTCTTACCGTCTTGGAGACACGCCCATGGAAAGCAGACCCCCATTGCCACCCTTTACGCAGGAAACTGCACGCCAAAAGGTCCGCGCAGCGGAAGATGGCTGGAATGGCCGCGATCCCCACAAGGTTGCACTGGCCTATAGTAACGACAGCATCTGGCGTAACCGGGCCGAGTTCATCAAGGGACGCGAAGCCATCGTAGGTTTTCTTACGCGCAAGTGGCAACGCGAGCTCGACTACCGGCTGATCAAGGAGCTATGGGCCCATGATGGCAACCGGATCGCCGTACGCTTCGCCTATGAGTGGCATGACGATTCCGGCAACTGGTTTCGCGCCTATGGCAATGAGAACTGGGCGTTCAATGAGCAGGGGCTCATGGTGGAGCGGCATGCCAGCATCAACGATCTGCCGATCACCGAGGCCGAGCGCCTGTTCCGCTGGCCGCAGGGACGTCGACCGGATGATCATCCCGGGCTGAGCGAGCTGGGACTATAACGACGAATCACTAGGCGTTGCGGCTGCGCTTTCTTACACTGGCACTCCTTTGTAAGCAGCGAAGCCGCCCATGCCCGAGACATGCTCCCCTGAAGTCCTGCAAACCCTGCTTGATCGTGTTGCCCAGGAGGCACGGCAAGACATGGGAGAAGGCAAGGTTGCTGACTATATCCCGGCACTGGCCCAGGTAGAACCCGATCAATTCGGAATTGCCCTATGCGATGTAGAGGGTCGAGTCTTCCAGGCGGGGGCAGGGGATACACCGTTTTCCATCCAGTCCATTTCCAAGGTGCTCAACCTGGTCATTGCCATGCAGCGGCTGCCGGAAGAGGACATCTGGACGCGTGTAGGTCGGGAGCCCTCCGGTCAGGCGTTCAACTCCATCGTACAGCTGGAAGTGGAGCGGGGCGTCCCGCGCAATCCCTTCATCAATGCCGGTGCGTTGCTGGTAACCGATATCCTGGTTTCGCGCATCATGTCCATCCAATACCTGATGCGCGAACAGGCGCGGCGGTTAAGTGCCAATCCGACCATCAACTTCGATACGCGGGTGGCGCGTTCAGAGATGGACCACAAGGCGCGTAACGCTGCACTGGCCTACCTCATGAAGGCTTATGGAAACCTGCATGGCGAAGTGGATGAGGTGCTGGAAACCTATTTCCATGGCTGTGCGCTGTCCATGAGTTGCGTGGATGTGGCCCGCGCGTTCGCCTTTCTGGCTCACCGGGGCATCAATCCCCACGATGGCAGCGAGGTGTTATCGCCTCAGCAGACGCGGCAGCTCAACGCATTACTGTTGACGTGCGGCCTGTATGACGCCGCGGGGGATTTTGCCTGGCGCGTCGGGCTGCCCGGCAAGAGCGGCGTGGGTGGCGGTATTGTGGCCATCGTTCCCGGCCGCATGAGCATTTGCGTCTGGTCGCCCCGCCTGGACAGCTACGGCAATTCCGTTGCCGGTCTGCGTGCTCTGGAGCGACTCGTGGATGGCCTGGGTGTCGCTCCGCTGGGCTAAAGGACCGGCGAGAACAGTCGGGCTACCCGCATGGCTGCCTTGTGCAGGCGCCGAACATTGGCATTGTCCTTGGGCGTTAGCTCGACCGACTTGGAGAAGTCGACTTCCAACATCGAGCGGACTTCCCAGGCGAAGTCAGTATCCACGGTCATGACCATGATCTCGAAATTCAGCCGGAACGAGCGATTATCCAGATTGGCGCTCCCGATGGCGGAAACCTCTTCATCGATCAGCACTACCTTCTGATGCAAAAAGCCTGGTTGATAACTGAAGACTCGAATGCCCGCATCCACCGCCTTGAAGGCATACAGGTAGGATGCGGCGTACACCACCTTGTGATCCGGGCGTGACGGCAGAAGGATGCGCACATCGACGCCGCGTAGAGCGGCCAGATGCAGTGCGGCTGAGACGGCCTCGTCAGGGATGAAGTAGGGCGTTGTGATCCAGATTCGCCGCTGCGCCGAGTGAATCGCCTCAACAAAAAACAGCGAGCAGGTCTCCTGATCGTCCGCCGGACCGCTGGCAACCACCTGGCACAGCATGCCGCCATCCTCATAACGTTCAGGCAGCACCAGGGTCGGAAGCTTTTTGGTCACCCAGAACCAGTCCTGGGCAAAGGTTTCCTGCAGGGTCGCCAGAGCGGGCCCACGAATTTCGATATGGGTGTCGCGCCAGGGAGCCAACGGTGGCTTGTGCCCCAGGTATTCCTCACCCACGTTGTGTCCGCCGACAAATCCTACTTCACCATCCACCACAACGATCTTGCGGTGATTGCGGAAGTTGACCTGAAAGCGGTTGATCAGTCCTCGGCGGTTGCTGAATGCCTTGACCTGCACGCCTGCCTCACGAAGCTTTGACACGTAGCTCCGCGGCAGGGCATGGCTGCCAATGGCATCGTAAAGGAGAAACACCTCGACACCCTCCCTGGCCCGCTCGATCAGTGTGTTTTGCAGTGCCCGGCCAAGAGCGTCGTCATGAATGATGAAGAACTGCACCAGCACGACCTGCCGGGCTTCCCGAATAGCGCCCAGAATGGCGCTGAAAGTTTCCGATCCGTTGACCAGAAGACGCACCTTGTTGCTGGCTACACAGGGGGTGCGGGTCAGCGCCGTCATGGCTTTGAGCTTGCGGTTTGCCGCGCTGCATTGCTGCGCAGCCAGGGCCTCAGCGATCCACGGGCGCCAGTTCAGCTCGGCAGCAACGCGGGCCATCTCTTCATCGGCCTGTCGGCGCGCCTTTACATAACCATCGAAACGACGCCGACCAAAAACCAGATAAGGCAACAGGCTCAGAAACGGCATAAAAACCAATGCAATGGCCCAAGCCATGGCGCCCTGAGCCGTACGAACGGTGATGACGGCATGGATAGCCGCCAAAACGCCGCAGACCTCTATCAAAATGGCAAAGATGTGAAGATCGAAAGGTAACCCTGGCACGTAAGATCCCATCCGGTGCGTATGTTCGTCCTGTCAGTAGGCAAAAGGCATCACCTGGCGCCTATCTTAAAACGGTGGCGACCCAGCCTAGGCGGAATCATCCAGTCTGGATACTGCTCTGAGGCACGTTACCCGCTATGCCAGCCCGCTTGAATAAGGTCTGGCATAGGGCACAGCATCACGCTCAGTTAGCTTCGACCGCACGCAGCACCACGAATTTCGGGGTGGCAGCAACCTGTTCGACGCGCTTGAACAGCCGCTTGAGCTTGAGGTGATAACCGAGGTGGCGATTGCCGACGATCCAGAGTTCACCTTGGCGGTCGAGAGCAGCACGCGCCTGTTGAAACATCCGCCAGGCCAGAAAGTCCCCCACCACCTGTTGCTGGTGAAACGGTGGGTTACACAGGACTACATCCAACGAGCGAGCCGGTTGGCTGGCCAGCCCATCATCGGCGCGCAACGTGACGGGACGATCACCCAGGGCGGCACGCCAGTTTTCATGTGCCGACTGGATAGCCATATAGGACTCATCTACCAGCGTGTACTGTGCTTGGGGATTGGTCAGTGCACTGGTGATGGCCAATACGCCATTGCCGCAGCCCAGGTCGGCCACGCGTGCATTGCCCAAGTCAGTAGGCAGATGTGGAAGAAAGGCGCGTGTCCCGATATCGAGTCCTTCTCGGCAGAACACGTTGGCGTGATTGATCAGTGTCAGCGCTGGGTCGTCCAGTCGGTAGCGGGTCGGGTAGGGTGAGGCTATCCGCTCCCTGGGTTCGGGGGTGGCAAACAGCAGGCGCGCCTTCTTGACTGCCAGCGATGCCTGGACTCTGCCGATATGACGCTCAAGCAGATCTCCTGCCGCGCGCGGCAGATGCTTGATCATGGCTGCTGCGATGACTCGCGCACCCGGTGCCAGCTGATCATGCAGGCGAATCAGCTGTTCCTCCAGCAAGGCCAGGGTTTTTGGAATACGGATCAGCACCAGGTCAAAGGGGCCTTTAACCGGCTCGCTGGATGGCACGAATAGCACCCGACCATCACGCCCGTTGCGCTGCAGGTTATCGTTAAGCGCGAGGGCTGCAAGGTGGGAATCTCCACTGGAAACAACGTGACCCTGATCAGCCAGGCTTGCCGCCAGGGCGCCGAAACTATCGTTTAACACCAGAATTCGGGCGTTGTCTGGCAGGCCCTGTTCGGCCAGATGATTAAGCAGATATTCATCCGCCGCATCGAAAGCTTGTAACGGATCGTCCCTGCGGGGTGGCTGGCGGTGCAGGTCAAGTTGGGCAAAGGGTGTGGACAGTAGAACCATGGCAGAAGATCGGAGCTGACGACAAAGGCGTCAGTGTAGGGGAGCGGCATTGCTTATGCTGCTCTTTTCTCTGGATGCCGGCTGAACGCACCGGGCGTCTGGCGGGTCGAACAGACGTTTTGCGGGCTCAGGATGACAGGTCAGCCCGCGTTTACCACCCCTCAGGAGGCATCATGGTGGCTAACCCATTCGATTTGTCAGGCAAGGTCGCGATCATCACCGGGTGTGATGCCGGATTGGGAAGGAGCATGTGTGTAGCTCTGGCCAGTGCCGGTTGCGATATTGTTGGGATCAGCCGGCGCGAACCCCATGACACCCAGGGTGAGGTAGAGGCCAAGGGCCGACGATTCGTGAGCATCCGGGCAGATCTCAGCGCCACGGATGCGGTGCCCTTTATTGTGGATGAGGCGCTACAGGCTTTTAGTCGTATCGATATCCTGGTCAACAATGCCGGAACGATCCGGCGTGAGGAGGCACTGAATTTCACCGAAAAAGATTGGGATGATGTCATGGGCGTCAACCTCAAGACGGTGTTCTTTCTCTCTCAAGCCGTGGCACGTCAGTTCATTGCGCAGCAGAGCGGCGGCAAAATTATCAATATCGCTTCGATGCTGTCTTTCCAGGGCGGCATCCGTGTCCCATCCTACACAGCCTCCAAGAGTGGCCTGATGGGGCTGACCAAGGCGCTGGCCAACGAGTGGGCCAAGCACGGTATCAACGTCAATGGCATTGCGCCCGGCTATATGGCAACGAACAACACGGTTGCCTTGCGTGCCGATGAGCAGCGCAACGCAGAAATCCTGGGACGCATTCCGGCAGGTCGCTGGGGCGAGCCAATCGACCTGGCAGGGCCTGTGGTGTTTCTGGCGTCGTCTGCCTCGGATTATGTCCACGGTCATACTCTGGCCGTGGACGGTGGTTGGCTGGCGCGTTAGTCCGGCCGGTTACACCTACAGTTTGTCCGTTGAAAACCAGTGCCGGGCTTGTTTTCATGACGGCCTGATATCGGCCCGGAAAACGAGGTAGCCCAGCATGACCGCCAGTGACGAGAAATACACCCGCCAGACCATCACGGAGGTGTGGCCCTGGGCCGATAATCTGTTCAGCCTGCGTACGACGCGTGATCCGCGCTTTCGCTTCAGTGCCGGCCAGTTTGCCCGCCTGGGTGTCGAAAAGGCAGACGGCGAAATCGTCTGGCGTGCCTATTCAATGGTCTCCGCGCCTCATGACGAATTTCTGGAATTCTTTTCCATTGTCGTGCCTGGCGGAGCCTTTACCAGCGAGCTGAGTCGCCTCAAGCCCGGTGATACGTTGCTGGTGGAAAAGCAGCCCTATGGATATCTCACCCTGGAACGCTTTACCGGCGGACGCGATTTATGGCTGTTATCCACCGGTACGGGATTGGCACCGTTTCTGTCCATGCTTCAGGAGCCGGATGTCTGGCAGCGGTATGAGCGTATCGTGCTGGTGTATAGCGTCCGGGAAGCAAAGGACCTGGCCTATCAGGAAATGATTAAGGGACTGGCGGAGCTGGAATATCTGGAAGGGGTTGCACAGAAGCTGGTCTATATTCCTGTCGTAACTCGTGAGGATCATTCGGGCGCGCTGAGAGGGCGAATCACGACCCTGATCGAAAACGGTGAGCTGGAGAAGGCCGCAGGGCTTGAGCTTTCAACAGAGCACTCCCGCATCCTGCTCTGTGGTAATCCTGAAATGGTGGATGACACGCGAGCCGTGCTCAAGGCACGTGATTTCCAGCTGGCCCTGACGCGCCGGCCTGGACAGATCGCGGTAGAAAATTACTGGTAAAAGATGCGGATGGGGCCCGCAAGGGCCCTATTTGTAGCGAACAGTCACGAAGAGGTCGGAGGGTCATTACGTGTGACGGTGGCCTCAGGCTTCTGGCTTTGTTCCTTGAGCAGGTCGCGAATTTCAGTCAGCAGTACTTGATCCTTGGTAGGACCGGCCGCTGCCTTCTTTTCCTCATGCAGGCGTAGTCGATTCAGAACCTTGATGGCGCTGAAAATGGCGAATGCAATGATGATGAAGTCGAAGATCGATTGCAGGAACTTGCCGTAAGATAGCAGCACTGCCGGTTTATCGCCTTGGGCAGCCTGCAGCGTAATGGCAAGGTGCGAAAAGTCCACGCCACCCAAAAGAATCCCGAGAGGTGGGGTGATCACATCGGCGACGAATGACGACACGATCTTGCCGAAAGCGCCGCCAATGATGATACCAACAGCCAGATCGACGACGTTGCCCCTCATGGCGAACGATTTGAATTCGCTGAAAAAGCTCATAAGCACTCCTTTTGCGGTGGAATGGTAGTGACGCCATCGCTAACGTCTCGGGCACTTTGAACCGCAAAAACGTCTCGTTGTTTCGAAATGCTTCCTGAAAAAGTGTGCTGCCTCTCGTTGCTGCACTTTGCCGAACGGCTGCGGTCCACCATATGGATGGGCTGAAAGGCTCAAGATATTCAACCTGCCTCAGGAGGTCACACATGGTTGCCGAGCACAACTTGCACAAGGATTTTCCAGACAAGGTTCAGAAGTTTGAAGAGCTGCGCCAGAACAATCCAGAATTTGCCAAGCTGATCGAGCAATACGATGCGCTGGATCAGGAGATCCTGGAAATCGAAGGGATGGTCGAGAACAGTGGCGATGAGGAATTGAATCGATGCCGACGAGAACGCGTCGTGATCAAGGACAAGATCGCACGCGAGCTGCAAGGTAGCTGATCAGCTCTAGGCCGCTGCCCCTGCGTAGCGGCCATAACTTAAAACGCTTGGCTTGGGTATTGATTCTGCCAATAGCGGAACAAAAGGTATTCAATTTAGCGAAGCGGTTCGGGTTCCTTACTCTTTACGTGCTTGGAACAGAGCACTTAAAAAAGAGAGGAACCCAACAATGTCCATTCGGACCTTTTCCGGATATGCCCTGAATCTGCTTGCAGCGGGCATCCTGTCTGCCACAGTCGCTTCGGCGGCCTATGCAGGTACCCTGACGCGTGACAACGGTGCGCCAGTCGGAGACAACCAGAACTCCCAGACCGCTGGAGCCACAGGCCCGACGCTCCTGCAGGACGTGCAACTGGTACAAAAGCTTCAGCGCTTTGACCGTGAGCGTATTCCAGAGCGTGTCGTTCACGCGCGCGGCGCGGGTGCCCACGGAGAGTTCGTCGCCTCGGCCGACATCTCTGACCTGACCAAGGCCAAGGTTTTCCGCCCAGGCGAGAAAACGCCGGTCTTCGTACGTTTCTCTGCGGTGATCCATGGTAATCACTCACCGGAAACCCTGCGCGACCCGCGCGGCTTTGCCACCAAGTTCTACACTGCTGACGGCAACTGGGATCTGGTAGGCAACAACTTCCCAACGTTCTTCATCCGTGACGCCATCAAGTTCCCGGACATGGTTCATGCGTTCAAGCCTGACCCACGTACCAACCTGGATGACCCGCGTCGTACGTTCGACTTCTTCTCTCACATTCCGGAAGCGACCCGTACCCTGACCGAGCTGTACTCCAATGAAGGTACACCGGCCAGCTACCGCACCATGGATGGCAATGGCGTACATGCCTACAAGTTCGTCAATGCCAAGGGTGAAGTTCACTATGTGAAGTTCCACTGGAAGAGCTTGCAGTCTGGCAAGAAGAATCTGGATCCGAAGGAAGTGGCCGAAGTTCAGAGCAAGGACTACAGCCATCTGACCCGCGATCTGGCCAACGCCATCGACAAGGGCGACTACCCGAAGTGGGACCTGTACGTTCAGGTGCTCAACCCAGAAGATCTGCCCAAGTTCGACTTTGACCCGCTGGATGCCACCAAGATCTGGCCGGGCGTGCCCGAGCGCAAGATTGGTCAGATGGTCCTGAACAAGAACCCGGACAACTTCTTCCAGGAAACCGAGCAGGTTGCCATGGCGCCTGCCAACGTTGTGCCTGGCATTGAGCCCTCCGAGGATCGTCTGCTTCAGGGGCGTGTGTTCTCCTACGCCGATACGCAGCTCTATCGCGTTGGCACCAATGGTCTGCAGCTGCCAATCAACAAGCCTCACGTAGAGGTGAACAACGGCAACCAGGACGGGGCGATGAACATCGGCCACACGGCGACCTCCGTAAACTACCAGCCGAGCCGCCTGCAGCCGCGTGAGGAAGACACTTCCGCACGTTACAGCCAGCTGCCGCTGTCTGGTACGACCCAGCAGGCCAAGATCCAGCGCGAGCAGAACTTCAAGCAGGCGGGTGATCTGTATCGCTCCTACAGCAAGAAGGAGCGTCAGGACCTGATCGAAAGCCTGGGCGGTGATCTGCGTGTTGTGGATGACGAAAGCAAAAACATGATGCTGGCGTACTTCTACAAGGCTGACGCGGAATATGGAGAAGGCTTGACCAAGGTAGCCAAAGGCGACCTCAAGCGCGTCAAGGAAGTGGCCGCGACCCTCAAGGACTGATGTCCTCCGGGCAGGCCAGTCCTGCCCGTGCTCCCTTGTCGGCTTGCCTGCCTGGATAGGCAAGCCCGACAAATTGCCTGGCGAGTGTTCATGCCAGCCGGGTAACCATAGACAGTGCACAAGCCAGATCATGCCCAATGCCGCTCGCGCACGGGCAGCCCTGACCGCGAGAGAACACGCTATGCGCTTATTTTTTCTTGGCATTACGATGCTTTCCCTCACCAGCACATTGGTATTGGCTGATCCGCCACCTGAGGCGTCGGTAGCCGAGCCGGCTGCAGTCGAGGCGAAAACACCTAGTCAGCCCTCATCCGACGCGGTAAAGGCACAGCTCAAAAGCTATTTCTTCGATGCTGCCCGTGATGGCCGTCAGGAGATACTGGAAGAGTTCATCAAGGCTCATTATGACCTCAATACCCAGGATGAAAAAGGTTACACCGCCTTGATCCTGGCGGCCTACCATGGCCACAAGGAAGCCGTCGAGCAGCTGCTGGCTGCAGGCGCAGACCCCTGCATACAGGACAACCGAGGCAATACTGCATTGATGGGCGCCATCTTCAAAGGGGAGATTACTATTGCCCACCGCCTGGTTCAGGCCAAGTGCAACCCTGACCAGCGTAACAATGCCGGCCAGACGGCCGCCATGTACGCTGCGCTTTTTCAACGCAAGAGTGTGCTGGACGATCTGGCGGCCAAGGGCGCAGACCTTAATGCCAGGGATGCGATGGGCAACGATGTCGAAAAGCTCAAGCGCGGTGAATTCAGCCAACCCCTGACCCGTTGACCCTAGCGCTGCAACAAATCTTGGGCTGGAAACGCGAATCGAGTTAACTGTAAATTCATACAGTGGTGTATAATCAAGCTTTGTTTTCAGGAGCCTGGAATGGCCAAAGCCAAGCGCATGTACGGCTGCACAGAGTGCGGCGCAACGTTTCCCAAATGGGCAGGGCAGTGTGGCGAGTGCGGCGCTTGGAACACGCTTGTCGAAACGGTTGTTGAGTCAGCGCCCGGTGCCTCCGGCCGTGGCGGCTGGGCGGGCCAGCAGGCCGTGCTCAAGACATTGGCCGAGGTCAGCGTTGAGGAAACTCCACGCTTCACTACAGACTCCACAGAGCTGGACCGCGTATTGGGTGGTGGCTTGGTCGATGGGTCGGTTGTGCTGATCGGCGGTGATCCAGGCATTGGTAAATCCACCATTTTGCTACAGACGCTTTGCCGCATTG
The DNA here is from genome assembly GCF_030403525.1 of Pseudomonas sp. WAC2. NCBI lineage: Bacteria > Pseudomonadati > Pseudomonadota > Gammaproteobacteria > Pseudomonadales > Pseudomonadaceae > Pseudomonas > Pseudomonas sp. WAC2. Next base: position 517,095 of record NZ_JAUEPD010000001.1, on the reverse strand, counting down.
CCGAGCGTATGCCAGCACTTTATGTGACAGGCGAAGAGTCCCAGCAACAGGTGGCCATGCGGGCCCGGCGCCTTGGGCTGCCGGAAGACAAACTCAAGGTCATGACCGAGACGAGCATCGAGAGCATCATTGCCACGGCACGTCAGGAAAAGCCGCGGGTCATGGTAGTGGACTCCATCCAGACCATTTTTACTGAGCATCTTCAATCCGCACCGGGTGGCGTTGCCCAGGTGCGTGAAAGCGCGGCACTTCTGGTGCGTTTTGCCAAACAGACCGGAACGGCTGTGTTTTTGGTCGGACATGTGACGAAGGAGGGTGCCCTGGCGGGTCCGCGCGTGCTTGAGCACATGGTGGACACTGTTCTGTATTTCGAGGGCGAATCGGATGGCCGTCTGCGTTTGCTTCGGGCAGTGAAAAACCGCTTCGGTGCTGTAAATGAGCTGGGTGTTTTCGGAATGACCGATAAAGGCCTGAAGGAAGTATCCAACCCGTCGGCCATTTTTCTGACCCGTGCACAAGAGGCCGTGCCAGGCAGTGTGGTCATGGCTACCTGGGAAGGCTCCCGACCGATGCTGGTTGAGGTGCAGGCCCTGGTCGATACCAGTCACTTGGCCAACCCGCGTCGGGTGACGGTCGGTCTCGATCAGAACCGTCTGGCCATGCTGTTAGCCGTACTGCACCGCCATGGCGGCATTCCCACCTATGACCAGGACGTGTTTATAAACGTCGTTGGCGGTGTGAAGGTGTTGGAAACAGCTGTGGACCTGGCCTTGATGGCAGCGGTTATCTCCAGCCTACGTGACCGCCCCTTGCCGCACGACCTACTGGTCTTTGGCGAGATCGGTCTTTCGGGTGAGATTCGTCCAGTGCCCAGTGGACAGGAGCGCTTGAAGGAAGCCGCCAAGCATGGCTTCAAGCGCGCCATCGTACCTAAAGGCAATGCGCCCAAGGAGGCACCCGCTGGTCTTGAAGTGGTCGCAGTGACCCGTCTTGACCAGGCGCTGGATGCCTTATTCGAATAAGCCGCCTGGGTCAGTCCTTGCCAAGGGCCGCCAGTTCGCGCTCAAGCAGGGACTGGTCGCCCAGGTTGAGTTCGACCAGACGGCGCAGGTGGCTGATGGAGTCGAGATCGATCCGCTGGCAGGCAAAGCCCAGCTGTTCGGCTTCTAGCCGTACCAGTTCGGCGCTCATCTCGACCAGTGTTTCCGCGTCCAGTCTAATGACGATCTGGAAAGGCTCCTCCTGACGGCCGCTCCAGTCGTCAGGCTTTTGTGTCAGTAATCCCTTCAGGGAAATGTCATTGACCAGCGCTGTCCAGTGCTGTTCGCCCTGTTGAATCCGCGCCGTGGCGTCAAACGCGAAGCGCTTGAAACGCCGACGTTCGGTTGAATCAGTCATGTCGCTACTCCTGAATGCGATAGAGGTGACTTCACCTCATTCTATCGGCCCAAGGCGCGGCGTCTAAAGTATTGCCGCTTAGCGTTACAGCTTAGTCAACGAACGGCAGGTTGTTCGACAAAAGGTCCGGGCTTGGTCTGCTGATGCAACCGGGTGTCGGCATGACTATCCGGCATCTGCCTTCTGCGGTATGAATATTCAAATGGCCACTACAAACCAAACGCTCTAGACCAAGGTCTGATGGCGGAATTGCCAGCTTGAACTAAGCTTGAGCGGCAGCTTCTTTGTCCGTTTGTCATGGAGCCTTTATGAATAATAACAAGAGTGTATTCCGCCACGTGCCCTGGGCCGTGGTCGCGGCTGTAGGGGCTTGCGCCTTGGGAGTGGTGGCCTTGCGCCGTGGAGAGACGATCAATGCATTATGGATCGTCGTTGCAGCCGTCGCGCTCTATCTCGTTGCCTATCGCTATTACAGCCTGTTCATCGCTACCAAAGTCATGCAGCTGGACCCGAACCGGGCAACACCGGCTGTTCTCAATAACGATGGTCTGGACTACGTACCGACCAACAAGCACATCCTGTTCGGTCACCATTTCGCTGCCATTGCAGGCGCAGGCCCGCTGGTCGGCCCGGTACTTGCCGCGCAAATGGGCTACCTACCCGGCACACTCTGGCTGATTGCCGGCGTAGTCTTTGCCGGTGCGGTCCAAGACTTCATGGTGTTGTTCATCTCGACCCGTCGTAACGGCCGCTCACTGGGCGAGATGGTTCGCGAGGAGATGGGGCAGATACCGGGAACCATTGCCTTGTTTGGCTGCTTCCTGATCATGATCATTATCCTGGCGGTGCTGGCCCTGATTGTGGTGAAAGCTCTGGCCCACAGCCCATGGGGGATGTTTACCGTTCTGGCAACGCTGCCCATCGCGGTATTCATGGGCGTTTACATGCGTTATATCCGCCCGGGCCATATCGGTGAGATTTCTGTAGTCGGCCTGGTATTGCTTCTGGCCGCGATCTGGTTTGGTGGCGTGATTGCTGCTGATCCAGTATGGGGACCGCGGCTCACCTTTACTGGCGAGCAGATTACCTGGATGCTGATCGGCTATGGCTTCGTGGCTTCCGTGCTGCCCGTCTGGCTGCTGTTGGCGCCCCGTGACTACCTGTCGACCTTCCTCAAGATCGGCACCATCATCGCGCTGGCTATCGGTATTCTCTTCATTGCACCTGAGCTGAAGATGCCGGCTGTTACCCAGTTTGTGGATGGTACCGGCCCGGTCTGGAAGGGTAGCCTGTTCCCGTTCCTCTTTATCACCATCGCCTGTGGCGCTGTTTCCGGTTTCCACGCGTTGATCTCGTCAGGCACCACGCCCAAACTGCTCAGCCGTGAGACGGATGCCCGTTACATTGGATATGGCGCCATGCTGATGGAATCCTTTGTGGCGATCATGGCCATGGTGGCAGCATCGGTGATCGAGCCGGGCGTTTACTTTGCCATGAACAGTCCGGCGGCCATTGTGGGCGCTGATGCCGCAAGCGTTGCTGCCACGATCAGCTCCTGGGGCTTTGCGGTAACACCCGAGATCCTGACCCAGACCGCACAGGATATTGGCGAAACCACCATCCTGGCGCGGGCCGGCGGTGCTCCAACGCTGGCGGTCGGTATCGCGCAGATCCTGCATCAGGTGCTGCCGGGTGAAAACACCATGGCCTTCTGGTACCACTTCGCGATCCTGTTCGAGGCGCTCTTTATCCTGACGGCTGTTGATGCCGGAACCCGTGCGGGTCGCTTCATGCTGCAGGATTTGTTGGGCAATTTCGTACCGGCACTCAAGCGTACCGACTCCTGGATCGCCAATATGATTGGCACAGGTGGCTGCGTTGCGCTCTGGGGGTATCTGTTGTACCAGGGCGTTGTCGATCCGCTGGGCGGCATCAATACGCTCTGGCCGCTGTTCGGTATCTCCAACCAGATGCTGGCCGGTGTTGCCTTGATGTTGGGTACGGTCGTGCTGATCAAGATGAAGCGCCAGCGTTACGCCTGGGTAACTGCACTACCGGCCGTGTGGCTGCTGATCTGTACAACCACGGCCAGTCTGATCAAGCTATTTGACAGCAATCCGGCGGTTGGCTTCCTGGCTCAGGCGCACAAATACCGTGATGCGCTGGCGGCTGACCAGATCCTGGCACCGGCCAAGTCGGTTGAGCAGATGCAGCAGATCATGATCAACAGTTATACCAATGCGACTCTGACCGTACTGTTCCTGATCGTAGTCGCCAGCGTACTGTTCTATACCGTGAAGGTGGGTTATGCCGCCTTGTCCAAGCCTCAGCGTACGGACAAGGAAACGCCTTTCCAACCGCTGACAAATGTCTGATGGGAGCTGCGCATGTTCAATGACCTCGCCAATCTTGGAAAGTACCTGGGGCAGGCGGCTCGCCTCATGGTCGGAATGCCGGATTACGACACCTATGTCGAGCACATGCGCGGCAAACATCCGGACCTGCCTGTCATGACCTACGAAGAGTTCTTTCGTGAGCGGCAGGAAGCGCGTTATGGTGGCGGCAAAGGCAAGACCTTCCGCTGCTGCTAAGCACGTCAAGGTGTGATTCAACCGGGCCAGGCCTTTTAGCCTGGCCCGTTTCATTTAAGGCCGCTTATATGTCTACAACTCCCATCCCTGTAACGGTTTTGACCGGCTTTCTCGGTGCTGGCAAGACAACCCTGCTGCGTTACCTGCTTGAAGGTGATCATGGCCTCAAGATCGCTGTCATCGAAAATGAGTTCAGTGAGGCCGACATTGACGGCGCCTTGCTGGGCGATAAGGCTGTACGCATCGTAAAGGTAGCCAATGGTTGCGTCTGCTGTACCGGCAGTAAAGACCTGTCCTACGCGCTGACGGTATTGCTGGAGCAGCTCGACCAGGGCGAGATCGAATTCGACCGACTGGTGATCGAGTGTACCGGCCTGGCCGATCCAGGCCCGGTTGCTCAGACCTTCTTCATGGATGAGGATCTGCGCGAACGCTATCTGCTGGATGGCATCATTACGCTGGTGGATGCTGTTCATGCCCAGGAGCAGCTATCCAGATCCATTGCCCAGGCCCAGGTGGGCTTTGCGGATCGCCTGTTGGTTAGCAAGCGCGATCTGGTGGATGAGGCTGCCTTCACGGCTTTGAGCGAGCGTTTGCAGCGCATCAACCGAAGGGCGCCGGTTCATGTGGTGGATCATGGTCAGGTTGACCTGAGCGTCCTGTTGGATATCAGAGGGTTCAATTTGAACGATCAGTTGGATCGTCAGATGCTTTTCCGCCCGCTAACGCCGGTGCGTACCCAGACGCCGGACAACATCACTTCGCTGGCGCTCAAGGCCGAACGTCCGCTCGATATCGACCGCGTCAGTCGCTTCATGGAAGGGGTGCTTGAGCGGCACGGCAGTAATCTGCTGCGTTACAAGGGTATTCTGGACATTGCCGGAGAACCTCGAAAGCTCTTGTTTCAGGGTGTTCAGCGGCTGTACGGCGCTGACTGGGACCGGGAGTGGGAGGAGGGCGAAGTACGGGAAAGCGTAATCGTCTTTATTGGCATGGAATTGCCGGAGGCCGAGCTGCGCGAAGGTCTCGAGGCGGCACAAGTCTGAGGCATATGAAAAAGCCCGGCATAAGCCGGGCTTTTCGTAAGGCTTAAGCTTACTGACCGTAAACCGGCAGCTTGGCGCAGATAGCCTGGACTTTTTCGCGTACGCCATCGATCACGGACTCATCGCCCATGTTATCGAGGATGTCGCAGATCCAGCCGGCCAGCTCACGGCATTCAGCTTCCTTGAAGCCGCGGGTGGTAACGGCCGGAGTACCGATACGCAGGCCCGAGGTCACGAAGGGGGAGCGGGGATCGTTCGGAACGGAGTTCTTGTTTACTGTGATGAATGCACGGCCTAGAGCCGCATCGGCATCCTTACCGGTGATGTCCTGCTTGATCAGGGACAGTAGGAACAAGTGGTTCTGAGTACCGCCGGAAACCACATCGAAGCCACGCTGGATAAACACCTCGGCCATGGCCTGGGCATTCTGGATGACTTGCTGCTGGTACTGCTTGAACTCAGGCGCCAGCGCTTCCTTAAAGCATACGGCCTTGGCGGCGATCACATGCATTAGCGGACCACCCTGGGCGCCTGGGAAGACAGCCGAGTTCAGCTTCTTCTCGATTTCTTCATTGGCTTTGGCCAGGATCAGGCCGCCACGAGGACCACGCAGGGTCTTGTGGGTCGTCGTGGTCACGACATCGGCGAACGGAACCGGATTCGGGTAGATACCTGCGGCAACCAGACCGGCAAAGTGAGCCATGTCGACGAACAGGTAAGCGCCCACCTTATCCGCGATTTCACGGAAACGGGCGAAATCCAGTACCTGCGAGTATGCCGAGTAACCGGCCACGATCATCTTCGGCTTGTGCTCAACCGCCAGACGCTCGACTTCATCATAGTCGATCAGGCCGTTTTCATTGATACCGTACTGAACTGCGTTATAAATCTTGCCGGAAGAGCTGACGCTGGCGCCGTGAGTCAAGTGACCACCATGGGCCAGGCTCATGCCGAGGATCGTATCACCAGGCTGCAGCAGCGCCAGGTAAACAGCAGAGTTGGCCTGCGAGCCTGCGTGGGGCTGAACGTTAGCGTAGTCGGCACCAAACAGCTGTTTGGCACGGTCAATTGCCAGTTGCTCGACCTTGTCGACGAATTCGCAACCACCGTAGTAGCGCTTGTGTGGATAGCCTTCGGCGTATTTGTTGGTCAGGACAGAGCCCTGGGCTTCCATGACAGCCGGGCTGGTGTAGTTTTCCGAAGCGATCAGTTCGATGTGATCTTCCTGACGCTGGGCTTCCTGCTCCATGGCGGCATACAGATCGGCGTCGAAGCGGGCGAGGGTTAAGTCACGGCTGAACATGGGGTTCCCCTGAAAAGCGGCTGGGCTAAAAGAGGGCGCATTCTATCCCAATCCATAGTGGACTGGGTATGAGCACCCGTCATGCAGCGGTCGAACAGCATTCATGGCGGCTACATCAGCCGCAATCGGGCCTCGATCAGCTCGGGTGACAGCGGTTTGTCGAACAGATACCCCTGAACTTCGTCGCATTCATGGTCACGCAGGAATTTGAGCTGCTCTTCATTTTCCACCCCTTCGGCAATGACCGACAGGTTGAGGCTGTGGGCCATGGCAATGATGGCGCGCGCAATCTGGGCATCCTGCTCTCCATGGGGCAAGCCATCCACAAAGCTGCGGTCGATCTTGAGAATGTCGATGGGAAGCTGCTTCAGGTAGTTGAGCGAGGAGTAGCCGGTTCCAAAGTCATCTACCGAAATGCATACCCCCAGCTCTTTCAGGCTTTTGAGTGTCATCAGCGCATCATCCACGTTCTGCATGAGGATGCTTTCCGTGAGTTCAAGCTCAAGACAGGCGGGGGATAAGCCCACTTCCTGCAGGATCTGGGCAATATGTTCGCCCAAGCGATTGTCGGCGAACTGTCGGGCCGAGAGATTGACGGACACCTTTGGAATGCGAACCTTTTCATCATGCCAGACGCGCAGCTGGCGGCAGGCTTCCTTGATGACCCAATCCCCAACCTGAATGATCAAACCGGTTTCTTCGAGCACTGGAATGAAATCGACAGGCGAGACGTTGCCGCGGCGCGGGTTGCTCCAGCGGAGCAGGGCCTCAAGGCCGGTCAGCTGACCATTGGAGCACCGGTACTGCGGCTGGTAATGCAGGGTAAATTCATTTTGCAGCAAGGCGTGTCGCAGATCGGCTTCAAGCTCGATGCGCTCCAGCGCACGGGCATTCATTTCCGCCTGGTAGAACTGGAAGTTGTTCTTGCCCATTTCCTTGGCGTGGTACATCGCCGTGTCCGCGTTTTTCATTAGCTGACTGAGTTCACTGCCATCCTGAGGCGATAGCGCGATCCCGATACTGGCGCTGACGAAAAACTCACGATTTTCCAGAATAAATGCTTCGGACAGGCTTTCCAGGATATTTTCGGCCACGCGGATAGCACAGGCCATGGCTTCCTCCCGACTACCTAGGTTGGCCAGCAGCAAGGTGAACTCATCGCCACCCATGCGAGCCACGCTATCCTCCGTTCCTACACAGGCGGTTAGGCGTACAGCTACCTCCTTGAGCATTCGGTCGCCAGCAGCATGCCCCAGCGAATCGTTGATCGGCTTGAAACGATCCAAATCTAGGAACATCAGCACAACCCAGTTGGCATGGTGAACCGCCTGCTCCAATGCAGTGTGGAGGCGATCCTGGAACAGCGTGCGGTTTGGCAGGAGCGTCAGGGCATCGTAATAGGCCAGACGGTGAATATGTCGCTCACTGGCCTTGCGCTCACTGATATCCACGAAGAAACACACGAAGCTGACCAGATCACCTTCATCGTCGCGTACGCCGGTAATGCCGATCCAGGACGGGTACGGCTCACCATCCTTGCGCTTTTGCCACAGTTCACCTTCCCAGCTGCCCTGTACCGCCATATGGTTCATGATATGAGAGAGTTGATTGGCTTCTTGAAGGTCTGCACATAGCATGCGCGGTTGCTGGTCGATGACTTCCTCTGGCTTGTAACCGGTCATACGGGTGAACATCTGGTTGACGCGTACGATGTAACCAGCCGGATCAGTGACCAGAATGGCGGCTGCCGAGTGATCGAAAACGGTAGCGGCCATCCGCATGTCTTTTTCCGCGCGTCGCTGGGCCGTGATGTCCCGGCAGATACCCAGCAGTCCTTCGAAACGACCATGCTTGTCCCATAGCGTTTCCAGACGCATTTCCAGGCTTAACTTGTGCCCGTCGGCGTGGAGGCAGTCCAGGATAATGACCTGACTGGCTTCCTGATCTACCTCCGCCATCAGCTGAGCTGACCTAAGCGATCGACGCAGCTTTTTTATCCAGTCCCGCAGTTTCTTGAGTTGCTGGGAGTGCGTCGCCAGATCATAGGGGTTGAGCTGGTAAAGCGTTTCGAGGTTATAGCCCAGAAGGTTTTCAGCCGAAGGGCTTATGTAGTTGATAGCCAACTGTTGGTCCGTGCTGAAAATGATGTCGCTGATACTTTCCGCCAGCAGGCGATAGCGACGCTCCTGGTCACGCAGCAGATCATTGGCATTGACCATCTCGGTGACATCCAGTGCAAGGCCGATGATCTGGCGCATCTGACCCTGGCTGTCACGTTGGAACGCCTGCTCGCGCAGATCGAACCAGCACCAGTGGCCGTTCTTGTGACGCCAGCGAACCAGGCAATCGTTCACCTGGCCTTCCTGAATGATCTGCCGCATGGTGCGCAGGCGCTCGAATAACTCGTGATCATCCGGGTGCAGAAGTGTAGTCAGGTAGTCCGGCCCCAGCGTCTCCAGTTCGGCCTCGCTGTAGCCGAGCTTGAGCCCAAAGGGATGGTTTTGATAATCAATGGTCTGGGTCTTGAGGTCATAGGTATAAAGCGTGTCCGGCGCCGCTTTGACCAAATCGGACCAGAAGCGCTCCCGCTCGATCAGCGAAAGTTCGGTGCGTTTGCGCCGTGATACATCCGTTATGCTCAGTGGTACGGCCTCGTATCCCATTTCTGCCGGAGGAAGGTGGACAGAGAACCAGAGATGGCGATCACCTTGCGGTGTTATGAGGCGGCCTTCCACATCCAGGGTCTGCTGTCCTTCAGCCAGCGCGGCAATCATCTTCATGCGCTTGCCATGGGCGTTGGGTTTGCTATCGCCGATCAGGTTGGCCAGTGCCTGATCAATGGTCGTAATGCCTAGCAGGGTCAGCGCCATCTGATTCATTTCAGTGATGCGAATCAGGCTGAGCAACTCGTGGCCCCGTGAAGGATTGATCTCAAGCCATTGATAGAATGTCCGGGCACTTGTGATGTGATGTGCTAGCAGGACCTGCTGCAGGCGGGAGAAGTCCAATACACAAATGCCGGTGTTGATGCCTTCGAAAATGCTCTGGTAGCGCTGGCGTGTACTTTCTATCGTCCGGAGCGCCTGCTGCTGCTCGGTGACGTCCCGCAGTATCCAGGCGCACCCGGTAAAGGCTGACGTATGATCTTCCAGTTCATCCAGGGAACGATTCGAGCCTACGCCGTAGCGGCTGACGGCAAACAGTCTGCGCTGGCCGTCAGGTTGGGATAGCTCGACGATCCAATCCTTGTCGGCCTCTTGCGGAGTCGATAGGTCTAGTGCAGGGAGCAGACCCCTCAAGGTGTGCTGCTCCGCATCTGTCTGTTCGATGCCCAAAAGAAGGGAGGCTTTCCGGTTGAGGTAAAGCAGGCGGCCCTCTTCATAGGTGACCAGTACGCACTCATCTACCGCATTCAGGGCTTGCATCATCAGACGCAGGCTCTGCCGTGACGAGCGTGAGGAAAGATGAAAGCCGGATTGCTCCCGCTGCAGGCAGTACACCAGAAGGGACGCGCATAGGGTCAGCAGCACAAACGTGGCAACCCGCCACAAAAACAGCGTTTTCCAAGACAGGACCGAAGGGCTCAAATGGCTACGGAGCTGCCAGTTGGTGCCATCTAATGTGAGGGCAAAGGTCTGGCTGTCCGAAACGGCAGGCTCCTCAGGCATATCCCTGGCCAACGTGGCGCCGCTTGCCTTGTCTGTAATAGTCCAGATCAGTTCATGGGTGTGGTTTTTCAGCCTTTCCAGCCCCAACCCGGCTTCGCCCGTGATCAGCCACCAGCCCTGATCGCTCTGGCTTTTCTGCTTGAGGAGCACATAGCTACCGTCGCGAGGCGTATAGCCGTAATAAAACGGTCTCGCCTCCAAACGTCGTAGGGCAGGGCTCAGGTAGTTTGGGTCGACTGCTGACGGAAATAAGGACGGGTCTTCAAGCGCGCCGGCTGGAACCCAATAGAGGTGGTTGGCCTTGGGATAGATAGCCTGCAACTGTGCCGGTAGCGCCTCGATGCCTGTCTCCGGCGTTACGTCATCAAGCTCTGCCGCCGCTTGGTGAGCAAGAAACGCAAGGGATTGCTCGATATATTCGGCCTTTTGCAGGCTCTGCTCCCGAGCGAAGCTGCCCAGCATGGCACTTCGCTGATTCAGCTCCTTATGGAGTTGCCAGGACAATACACCCAGCAATAACAGAATCAGCCCAGCCAGCACCCACTTCAACATACGGAGTGCAGGAGAGCGCGTCAGCAGGTTTCGTAAGGGTAGGCCGGCAGAAGCTTTCACATCGGTTTTCCAAAAGAGTGCAGTTACAAGCGGCAACCGCACACGCTATAGACAGTCCTGTCACTGGGTGAGGCGCTCATGGAAGGTATCGTCATCATCCTGTCCACCATTACAAAAGAGAATTTGGGATATCCTTTGCGTTATCGCCCGCGGGGTGCAGATTCTTGAATGATTGTTTGGCTGTCGTCTGAAGCGATAACCTGCAATCCATCAAATAGTGTGTGAGGGACTTCGACAGCTTGGCTCAGTCCCGCCATACTATTCGCCTACTTTTGCATCAGTACCAAGGTTCATCCATGGCTCAATACGTTTATTCCATGCATCGGGTCAGCAAGATCGTGCCCCCGAAGCGAGAGATTTTGAAAGACATCTCCCTGTCCTTCTTTCCTGGCGCCAAGATCGGCGTGCTGGGCTTGAATGGTGCGGGTAAGTCTACCCTGTTGCGCATCATGGCCGGGGTCGATACGGAGATCGACGGCGAAGCTCGCCCGATGCCCGGTATCAACGTAGGTTATCTTCCGCAGGAGCCGCAGCTCGATCCGAGCAAGACGGTTCGGGACATTGTCGAAGAGGCCGTTGGTGCGATCAAGGACGCTCAGGATCGCCTGAACGAAGTATACGCCGCTTATGCCGAGCCGGATGCCGACTTTGATGCGCTGGCTGCTGAGCAGGCGCGTCTGGAAGCCATCATTCAGGCCTCTGACGGCCACAATCTCGAGCGGCAGCTGGAAGTGGCCGCCGATGCCCTGCGCCTGCCGCCATGGGATGCGAAGATCGAGCACCTGTCCGGTGGTGAAAAGCGTCGCGTGGCGCTGTGCCGTCTGCTGCTGTCTGCACCTGATATGCTGCTGCTCGACGAGCCTACCAACCACCTGGACGCCGATTCCGTTGCCTGGCTCGAGCACTTCCTGCACGACTTCGCTGGTACTGTCGTAGCCATCACGCATGACCGCTACTTCCTGGACAACGTGGCTGGCTGGATTCTCGAACTGGACCGTGGCCACGGTATCCCGTTTGAAGGTAACTATTCCGGCTGGCTGGAATCCAAAGCCAACCGTCTGGCGCAGGAAGCCAAGCAGGAAGCGGCTCACCAGAAGGCCATGAAAGCGGAACTGGAGTGGGTGCGCTCCGGTGCCAAGGCCCGTCAGTCCAAGTCCAAGGCTCGTCTGCAGCGTTTCGAGGAATTGCAATCTCAGGAATTCCAGAAGCGCAGCGAGACCAATGAAATCTACATCCCGGCTGGTCCGCGCCTGGGTGACAAGGTTATCGAGTTCCATAACGTCACCAAGGGCTACGGTGATCGCGTTCTGATCGATAATCTGAGCTTCAGTGTGCCCAAGGGCGCGATTGTTGGTGTGATCGGGGGTAACGGTGCCGGTAAATCCACACTGTTCCGCATGATCACCGGCAAAGAGCAGCCAGATTCGGGCACCATCGAGATCGGTGAAACCGTACAGATCGCCAGTGTCGATCAGAGTCGCGATAGCCTGGAAGGCAACAAGACTGTATGGGAGCAGGTCTCCGATGGTCTGGATATGATTCGCGTGGGTAACTATGAAGTGCCTTCCCGCGGCTATGTCGGTCGCTTCAACTTCAAGGGTGCCGATCAGCAGAAGTTCGTCAAGGACCTGTCCGGTGGTGAGCGTGGCCGCTTGCATATGGCGCTGACGCTGAAGCAGGGCGGTAACGTACTGCTGTTGGACGAACCGTCCAACGACCTCGACATCGAAACCCTGCGCGCACTGGAAGAAGCATTGCTGGACTTCCCAGGCACCGCCATCGTGATCTCGCACGATCGCTGGTTCCTCGACCGTATCGCCACTCATATCCTTTCCTACGAAGATAACTCTCAGGTGGTGTTCTTCGAAGGGAACTACACTGAGTACGAAGCGGATCGCAAGAAGCGTCTTGGCGATGCTGCCACGCAGCCCAAGCGGGTGAAGTACAAAAAGCTGAGCTGATCAGCCCTTTTGTACCCAAAGGCCGCCGCTTAATGCTGCGGCCTTTTTTATTTCTTGTGCTGAGTGGCCCGGAGAATGCTGTCTATGATTTCATCCGGAGACTGGCGAATATCAACCAGTAGCGCCTCCTGCTCACCGGGCGGCTCAAGTGTGTCGATCTGACTTTGTAGTAGCCGTGGATCGAAAAAGTGCCCGCGTCGATTGAGGATGCGCTCGCTGAGTATCTCGGCCGGTCCATTCAAAAAGACCAGAACGATCCCGTCGGTGGCGGTTTGCAGCCGTTCCCGGTACTGCTTCTTCAGGGCTGAGCAGGCAAATACCTGGGTTCGCTGATGGCGATGGGCATCCTGCATCGCAGTGCGAATGGCATCCAGCCACGGCCAGCGGTCCTCATCATCAAGAGGAATGCCCTTGGCCATTTTTTGCCGGTTGGCGTCGCTGTGGAACTCGTCGGCATCGGAAAACTGGCAGCCCAGACGCTGGGCCAGGCGTTCCCCTATAGTGGTTTTTCCACTGCCAGATACACCCATGATCAGATAAATCATTCATCCTCCACGATTGGGTTTCGATCCTTTAAGGGTAGTCCCTTCACCCGCAAGCGCCTCCCCGGATTCAGGGGGAGGTGCATCAGAAGATTTCCCGATGGTAAGTGTCGTCCCGATAGAGGCAGCTACAATACAGGCCAGCGCCGTCCATTGGCCGAGGGTCAATGTTTCGCCGAGAAAGATAAAGCCTGACAGGGCACCCAAGGCCGGTGACAGGCTCATCAAGGTGCCAAAGGTCTGGGTAGGCAACTTTGTCAGCGCCATCATTTCCAGAACGTAGGGGAGCGCGGAGGACATGACGGCAATTGCCAGAATGACTGGCAATGTTTCCACCGCAAACAGACCGGGACCTGCCTCATAAAGTCCAAGTGGCAGAACTCCCAGTGCTGCGATGCACGAGCCCAGCGCAACGGTGCTCGCACCATAGACGGCCCCGGATTTCTTGCCGAACACAATGTAGAGGGCCCAGCAGGCACCTGCCAGCAAGGCGAAAAACGCGCCCAGTAGATCTACACCGCTGGCAGCATGCCCGACCGGCAAAAGCAATACCAGCCCTAAAATGGCTAGGATGATCCAGACAAAATCGATCAGCCGGCGAGAGGCAATAATGGCGACAGCCAGGGGGCCTGTGAACTCAAGGGCGACTGCGATTCCAATGGGAATCCGCTGCATGGCCAGATAAATCGAAACATTCATGATGCCTAGGGCAATGCCATATACGACCAGAGATTTCCATGGCTTCCCTTTGCCAAGGACTTTCCACGGTCGAAGAACAGCTACAAGCAGTAGGGCGGAAAAGAGAAGGCGCAGCGCGGTTACGCCAATCGGACCCAGGACAGGGAAAAGACTTTTGGCCAAGCTGGCGCTGCTTTGAAGAGAGATCATTGCCACCAGTAACAGGCAGACCGGTATGAGAGTAGCCAGGGGTCGGGCGTTTAGTTGAGACATTCTGCTAGTGCTTATCCGTTTTGATTGAGCAATAGCAGAATGGGAAAGCCAAAGCGAGCACTACTTAGTCGCGTCACGCCAGAGCGTCGGATGTTTCTGGTGTGCGTTCAATTGCTGTCTTTCTGTTCCTTGCTGTCGCCGCGCAGGGCCCGGGCCATTCCACGGCGTTTGCTGCGTTCCCAGTCCTCCTCGTGCTCACTCCAATGTTCTTCATAATAGCGACGGGTCTGTTCGTTCTGAGCCGTGCTGGCACACTGGCGATAACCGTCTTCCCACCCCTGCGCGTAATAACGCTCCTGGTCATAGCGCGGGACGTTCTTGTAGAGGGCTCCAATGCCATCCACTGCCTGTTTGCCTGTCAGGCACCCGTCGTGATAGCCATCGGCATAAGGAGGCGGATAACCCTTTGCAACCAACTGGTCATGGTAGCTCTCACAGCCGCTCAGCCCGGTAAGTAGCGTTACAGCTAATAACATTCTCATCCACATGGTCTTACTCCTGCGCAAACTTCGTCGCTGGCGCAGTACGAAGCCCCTTGGATTGACTGCGCATAACCTGTTTCTTTTCCTGCTCCCTTCCCTTAAGCGTAGCCCCGGACTGGCGAGTCGGTGTTATTTCTGAAGTTAGGCACTTCCATGTCACAAATTCGTCAAAACGGTGTGACCGCTTCGTGTGCCATGATGACCGGGTAGGCAGTGCCATGCCTTGCTCTTATCCGGCTCGCAACGCCAGAATGCGGACAGATATGTCCGAACGACACAAGGATTTCCGATGCATGATCCTGTAGCTGCCGGCCTGCGCCTGGCACCTGACGAATTGACCAGTCCCTTTGATCCCGCTCAGCTGTCCTTTAGTACTACCGATGAGCTAGACCCATTCCGGGGTATTCTCGGGCAGGAGCGCGCTGTAGAGGCCCTGCAGTTTGGTGTGGCGATGCCACGTCCAGGCTATAACGTATATGTCATGGGAGAGCCGGGAACGGGACGGTTTTCCTTCGTGCAACGGTTCCTGAAAGCGGAAGGCAAGCGATTGCCTACGCCCTCGGACTGGGCCTACCTGAACAATTTCGAAGAGCTACGCGAGCCCCGTGCTGTCGAGCTGACGCCAGGCAATGGCGATGACTTCATCGCTGATATCGAGCAGCTGATCGATAACCTGCTCTCCACATTTCCAGCCGTGTTCGAGCATCCTGCCTATCAGCAGAAAAAGAGCGCCATCGATCGAGCCTTCAACCAGCGCTACGACCAGGCACTGGATGCGGTAGAACGTGCAGCGTTGGAAAAAAGCGTAGCGCTCTACCGCGACAGTACCAATATTGCCTTTACGCCCATGAAAGAGGGCAAGGCTCTGGATGAGGCTGAATTCGCCCAGTTGCCTGAAGCGGAGCGCGAACAGTTCCATGCCGATATATCCTCATTAGAGGAGCGGCTCAATGAGGAGCTGGCCAGTCTGCCGCAATGGCGTCGCGAATCCAGTAATGAGCTGCGCCGCCTGAATGAAGAAACCATCACGTTGGCTCTCCAACCGCTGCTGGCTCCGCTGGTTGAGAAATACAATGACAACCCGGGTGTGTGTGCCTACTTGCAGGCCATGCAGGTCGACCTGCTCAAAACGGTGGTCGATCTGCTGATCGACGATGCCAAAACGGACACACAGCGCCGTAAGGATCTGAAAGAGCAATACCTGCCCAATCTGGTTATTGGGCACCATGCGACCAGTGGTGCACCGGTCATTTTCGAGCCTCATCCCACCTATGACAATCTGTTCGGTCGTATCGAGTACAGCTCTGATCAAGGCGCGCTCTACACCAGCTACCGACAGTTGCGTCCAGGAGCACTGCATCGGGCCAACGGCGGCTTTCTGATCGTCGAGGCGGAAAAACTGCTTACCGAACCCTTTGTCTGGGACGCCTTGAAGCGCGCCCTGCATTCACGTCAGCTCAAGATGGAGTCGCCGCTGGCCGATCTTGGTCGCTTTGCGACTGTCAGTCTGACGCCCCAGGTTATTCCGCTAAACATCAAGGTCATCATTATTGGCTCGCGGCAGCTCTATTACACCCTTCAGGAGCTCGACTCGGAGTTCCAGGAGATGTTTCGTGTGCTGGTGGACTTTGATGAAGAGATTCCGCTGCGTGACGACAGTCTCGAACAATTTGCACAGCTCCTCAAAACACGGACCTCCGAAGAGGGCATGGCGCCCCTGACCGCAACGGCAGTTGCGCGTCTTGCCACTTACAGTGCTCGTCTGGCAGAACATCAGGGGCGATTGTCGGCTCGAATCGGCGATCTGTTCCAACTGGTCAGCGAGGCGGATTTCATTCGTCAGCTGGCAGGCGACGAAGTGACCGATCGAGGCCACGTAGAGCGTGCCTTGAAAGCCAAGGAAACCCGTACAGGTCGTGTCTCGGCCCGTGTGCTGGACGACATCATGGCGGGTCAAATACTGATTGATACAGAAGGCGCTGCGGTTGGCAAATGCAACGGCCTAACCGTCCTTGAGGTAGCAGACTCGGCCTTTGGTATGCCAGCGCGTATCTCCGCTACAGTCTATCCCGGCGCCAGTGGCATTCTCGATATCGAGCGAGAGGTCAGTCTTGGGCAGCCGATCCACTCCAAGGGTGTGATGATCCTGACAGGCTATCTGGGGAGTCGCTATGCCCAGGAATTCCCTTTGGCCATTTCTGCCAGCATTGCCCTTGAGCAGTCCTATGGCTATGTGGATGGTGACAGCGCCTCTCTGGGAGAAGCCTGCACCTTGATTTCCGCGCTTTCACGTACGCCGTTGAAGCAGTGTTTTGCCATAACCGGCTCCATCAACCAGTTTGGTGAGGTGCAGCCTGTTGGCGGCGTCAACGAAAAAATCGAAGGCTTCTTCCGCCTATGTGCTGCTCGCGGCCTTACCGGCGAGCAGGGCGTGATCATTCCTAGGGCCAATGTAATCAACCTCATGCTTGATGAGCGCGTGGTAGAGGCAGTTAGAGAGGGGCGCTTCCACATCTATGCCGTTCGTCAGGCAGACGAAGCGCTAAGCCTTCTGGTCGGTGAGCCGGCAGGTGCACCAGACGCACAAGGACGTTTTCCTGAGGGCAGCGTGAATGCTCGGGTTGTCGAGCGGCTTAAAGACATCGCTGAACTCGAGATAGAAGATGAACTGGCCGACAAATTGAAAGATAAGAGCAAAAAGGACACGCACGACGAGAACTGAGTACATAGCGGTCAGGTCGGAAGAATGAGAGATGTGCCATGGCCTGCGGGTCATGGCACACCGCAGCTGGCTTGCGCTGCTGAAGTTCGTTATCGCTCCTCGATAACTCCTCGGGCACGACAGGCTTATTAGAAAAAAACAGATCGAGGAAGATGCCATGCCGCGCAGCATCACTCTAATTCGTCCTTGCCTGGGTCTTGTTACCCGTATCGAATGTGAAGTCAAACCATTGGCTCATCAGCCAGGAATGTGGACTCTACTGTGTGCTGCTGGTCTGACGGGTCAGCATCCAACGGCGATCAAGGCGCAAGGGCCTTTTCACGGACCGGTTGTCGCTGAGGCAGTCATGGCAGCGATTGCCGAGAATCTGCAGGAACAAGGCTATGTTCCTGCGTCTGATCCACAGATCTGGCGCTTGCACATTCAAGGTGAACTCCGTCGAATGAACGGAGAACGTGCACAACCTGTCATGAAGTACCAAGCTCGACCCGAGCTGTGAGCAAATTGGCCCAAAAGGGTTGGGCCTCTCATGATTTGCCATGATTTGTACCGTTCCAGGCGTTTGTCGGGGCGGTATGCGCCGGTATACTCGCCGGATCACTTGTCATGAGCGAGTTACATGGAACGCTTTTTCGAAAATGCTATGTATGCTGCCCGCTGGCTGCTGGCACCTATCTATTTTGGCCTTTCGCTAGCCCTGGTCATGCTGGCCATCAAGTTTTTCCAGGAAATCTTTCATTTACTTCCGCATATATTCGAACAAACTGAAGCAGATCTGATCCTGTTGGTCCTGTCGCTGATCGATATGGCTCTGGTGGGCGGTTTGCTAGTCATGGTCATGCTGTCAGGCTACGAGAACTTTGTGTCTCAACTTGAATTGGGAGATGACAAGGAAAAACTCAGTTGGCTCGGCAAAATGGATTCCAGTTCATTGAAGAACAAGGTCGCCGCTTCCATTGTTGCGATTTCATCGATTCACTTGCTGCGAATCTTCATGGACGCAAAAAATGTCGATACCACCTATCTGAAATGGTACGTGATCATTCATCTGACCTTCGTGCTCTCGGCATTTGCCATGGGTTATCTAGACAAGCTCACCAAGCATGACCATTAACGGGTCATAAGAGGTCAAGACAGTTGTTAGCCGTGCTGGCAGCTACTTTCCCGGAGGCGCTATGAGACTCGAAGAGTTAAAGGCATTAGCCCAGGCAGGTCGCATTCAGGAACTCAACCTTCTATCGCTGGAAGGAGGGTTCTATATCCTTGACATACTCGGCGTAGAGACTCGCAGCTGCCTTCAGGAAAACGATGGCAAGACCATGCACCTGCGCTCGCCCGGCCATGCCCAGCATGTGCTCAGGGAGATACCGGAGCTTCCCTTCTACCTTGTGCAGTATTCTCCCTATGACGAAATGGTGGGCGCTGCGCCGCGTAGCGAGGCGCCTTTAAAGACGCGCCTTGGTTTCAACCGTAACGGTGAAGCAAGCGTTTGAGCCTGAGCGGTAGCTCAAAGAGAGACAGTATCACCCGTCATTTACCTGCCGCATGCACGCCGAGCCTTGCAGTCGTCTGTGTTAGGCTGGGCGTTTTGTAGCCGAGGTAACTAATGAGCGAACTCAATCTGGACACGCATGAAAGTCGTGTGAGCTACGGCATTGGCCGTCAACTGGGCGATCAGCTTCGTCAGAATCCGGTACCTGGCATGTCTCTTGAGGCTGTGCTAGCGGGTTTGTCGGATGCCTACACCGAGCAAGACAGTCGTGTGTCGGTTGATGATCTGAATGACAGCTTCAAACACATTCGCGAGCGTATGCAGGCTGAAGCGCAGGCCAAGGCTGCTGCAGCCGCAGAAACCGGTGCCGCCTACCTGCTGGAAAACGCCAAGCGCGACGGCGTTGTGCTGTTGCCTTCTGGCCTTCAGTACGAAGTGCTGGTTGAAGGGCAGGGCGACAAGCCTAGCCGCCAGAGTCATGTGCGTACCCATTATCATGGCACCCTGATCGACGGCAGCGTCTTTGACAGCTCTTATGAACGTGGCCAGCCTGCCGAATTTCCCGTCGGTGGCGTCATTGCAGGCTGGACCGAAGCGTTGCAGCTGATGAGTGTAGGCAGCAAATGGCGCCTAACCGTGCCGAGTGAGCTGGCTTATGGCGCTCAAGGTGTTGGCAGTATCCCGCCCCATAGCGTACTGGTCTTCGATGTAGAGCTGCTCGAGATTCTCTGAGTCTTAGGACTGACCGCAAGACCAGCTTAGCCAAAGCTCTGCTGACTGCTGTCCTCCGGCCGCAAGGCGCGTGCATAGCAGAACAGAAAGAGTTGGCGGACCTGTTCCTTTTGGCGAGCAGGTTCGCTGCTGCTCAAACTTTGCACATCAAGCTCGCCCATCTCCCACAGTTCATTCAATGCGTCTTCATCCAGTACAACGCATACCTGTCCAGTCTCGCGATTGAGTATGCGAAGGTAGGGGTGTGGGCGGTCCAGCCAGGCATCGATCAAATAAGTCATGACATATCCCTCCATATCGGGTGTATGAATGAGAATAATTCTTGTTATTGATTAATCAAGGGTTAATCCGAATTTTTCTGGCCAAGGCGACCAGCAGCACAAAACAGACATAAAAAAACGCCACGTGCCTGACGGCAGGTGGCGTTCTTTTTGCTTGCTATATCAGTGCGTACGCGCTACTGCAAATTGGCTTAGCTCGATGAGCGCATCACGGTGAACGCTGTCAGGCAGGCTTTCCAGGCAGGCAATGGCCCGCTCGGCATAGTCACGTGCCAGATTGGCGGTGTAGTCAAGCGCGCCGGCGGCTTCGACTGCAGTGCGAATACCCTCCAGGTCCTTGCTGCCACCTTGCTGGATGGCCTTGCGAACCAGGGTCGCCTGTTCCTCGGTGCCTTCTCGCATGGTTACGATCAGGGGAAGGGTAGGCTTACCCTCTGCCAGGTCATCACCCACATTCTTGCCTAGCGTCGTAGCGTCGCCGCGGTAATCCAGCAGGTCATCGACCAGCTGGAAGGCGATACCAAGATAATCCCCAAACTGCCGAAGGGACTCTGCCTGCGCACTTGAGGCGCCACACAGGGCCGCAGCACTGTGTGTTGACGCTTCGAACAGCATGGCGGTCTTACCCCGAATGACCTCCATATAGATCTCTTCGGTTGTGCTGGCGTCACGGACCTTGGAAAGCTGTAGCACTTCCCCTTCGGCAATAACGCGTGTTGCCTGGGAGATAATGCGCATGACCTCCATGGAGCCCAGCTCGACCATCATCTCGAAGGAGCGGGCATAGAGAAAGTCACCCACCAGCACGCTAGGGGCATTACCCCAAAGGGCATTGGCCGTTGAACGTCCGCGACGTAGACCTGAGGCATCGACAACATCATCGTGCAGCAGGGTTGAGGTGTGCAGGAACTCGATGGTGGCTGCAAGTAGCCGAATCGGGTAATCGCTATGGCCCAATGCATTTCCAGTCAGCAGGACCAGGAGGGGACGTAGGCGTTTCCCGCCAGCGGAGACGATGTAGTCTCCGATTTTTTCGACCAGGGGCACGCGGGAGGTGAGTTGTCGGCGAATGATGCCATCGACTGCGGCGAAATCATCAGCCACCACGCGATAAAAGGCCTGGGGTTGCGTCATGTAGGGCGTATCCAAGTGCGGTGCGTTGTTACAGCACAGTGCGCGCCGGGGCGGAGCGCTGGGCGCGTAACCTGCCGGGGCTCCAATAGGGTTGCGCGGCATGCTAGGGGGGAGGGGTGGCACTGTCAAGGCAGAGTAGTGCAGCCCTTGCTACATTATCCCTTCTTGCGTAGAATTGCTGGCCCTGAAATCCCAAGGGTTAACCCCCTGTCTTACGCAATTGCCTGGGCGTCTATCCACCCCATGCAGCCATGCCGGTCAATCACTCTTTTTATAAAGCACCGGGTGAGCAGGTTAAACGGAGATATTCCATGTACGCAGTAATCGTTACCGGTGGCAAGCAGCACAAAGTCACCGAAGGTGAATTCCTGAAGGTCGAGAAGCTCGACATCGCAACTGGCGAAACCGTGACTTTTGATCGCGTTCTGCTGGTTGGCAACGGCGATGACGTCAAGATCGGTCTGCCGGTAGTTGATGGTGCCAAAGTAACTGCTGAAGTAGTTGCTCAGGGTCGTCACGACAAGGTCAGCATCATCAAATTCCGTCGTCGTAAGCATCACATGAAGCGTCAGGGCCACCGTCAGTGGTTCACTGAAATCAAAATCACCGGCATTCAGGCCTGATTGCCTTTTCGGAGAATTGACACATGGCACACAAAAAAGCTGGCGGTTCCACCCGCAACGGTCGCGATTCAGAGTCTAAACGCCTTGGCGTGAAGCTGTTCGGCGGCCAGGTTGTTAAAGCAGGTAACATCATCGTGCGTCAGCGCGGTACTCAGTTCCACCCCGGTTACGGCGTTGGTCTGGGCAAGGATCACACTCTGTTCGCTAAAGTCGACGGCGTGATCAAGTTCGAAGTGAAGGGCGCCTTCGGCCGTCGCTATGTAAGCGTCGTTGCTGCCTAAGCGCAGATTCACCGAAAAAGCCCTGTCTTAACGACGGGGCTTTTTTGTTTCTGTATTCTATTCTTTTCCAGTTATTTTCAGTCGGCCCGCTCCGGCGGGAGGTTTTAATGAAATTTGTCGACGAAGTTTCCATTCACGTGCAAGCCGGCGATGGCGGTAATGGCATGATGAGTTTCCGCCGGGAAAAGTTCATCGAGAAAGGTGGGCCGAACGGTGGTGATGGTGGTGACGGTGGCTCTGTATGGTTGGAGGCCAACGTCAACCTCAATACCCTGGTGGATTATCGGTACACCCGCCGTTTCCAGGCGCAGCGTGGCGAAAACGGTGGCAGTACGGATTGTACGGGTGCCAAGGGCGAAGACCTGGTTCTCCAGGTGCCTGTAGGTACGACTGTTATCGATGCGGGCACCCAGGAAGTGATTGGCGATCTGACTCAGCCAGGACAGCGTCTGCGTGTAGCGCAAGGCGGCTGGCACGGGTTGGGTAACACGCGCTTCAAGTCCAGTACCAACCGTGCTCCCCGCCAGACCACCAAAGGCAAGCCTGGTGAGGCGCGTGATCTCAAGCTTGAATTGAAGGTCTTGGCAGACGTAGGTCTGCTTGGTCTGCCAAATGCGGGCAAGAGTACATTTATCCGGGCGGTGTCGGCAGCCAAGCCCAAAGTAGCGGATTACCCTTTTACAACGTTGGTGCCTAATCTGGGTGTTGTGAGTGTGGGGCGCCTCAAGAGCTTTGTTGTGGCGGATATTCCCGGTCTGATCGAAGGCGCTTCCGAAGGTGCAGGGCTAGGGATTCGCTTCCTCAAGCACTTGGCGCGTACACGCCTGTTATTGCATCTGGTCGATATGGCGCCGCTGGATGAAAGCGATCCGGCTGATGCGGCTGAGACGATTCTCAATGAGTTGAACAAATTCAGTCCGGCACTGATGGAGCGTGACCGCTGGCTAGTTCTGAATAAGGCTGACCAGATCCTGGATGAGGAAGAGCGTGATGCTCGGGTCAAGGCTGTCGTTGAGCGTCTGAGCTGGGAAGGGCCTGTCTTTGTGATCTCGGCCCTGGAGCGTAACGGCACCGAAGCGTTGTGTCAGGCTATCATGCGCTATCTGGATGAGCGTGCCGAGCGTATCGCTGAAGATCCAGCCTTTGCTGAGGCGGCGCAGGAACTGGATCAGCAGATCGAGGATGAGGCCCGTGCTCGTCTGCAGGCGTTGGACGATGCGCGTGCGCTGCGTCGTGCTGGCATAAAGAGCGTCGATGATGAAAATCTCGACGATGACTTCGATGATGATGACGAAGACGATGGTGAAGGACCAGAGATCATCTATGTCAGATAAAGAGCTTTCGATACGCGATCGGGTGACTCGCTCCGAGCGTTGGGTGGTAAAGATTGGCAGTGCCTTGCTGACGGATGATGGGCGCTGCCTTGATAGCCGTGCCATGTCGGGTTGGGTCGAGCAGATGGTTGCTCTGCATCGTGCGGGTGTTGAGCTTGTCCTCGTATCCTCTGGCGCAGTGGCGGCAGGCATGAGTCGATTGGGCTGGGCTTCGCGGCCCAGTGCCATTCACGAGTTGCAGGCTGCTGCGGCTGTTGGTCAGATGGGCTTGGTTCAGGCATGGGAGTCCAGTTTTGCCGAGCATGATGTGCAAACGGCACAGGTGCTGCTTACCCATGATGACTTGTCCGACCGAAAGCGTTATCTGAATGCTCGAAGCACCCTTCGAACCCTGGTTGAGTTGGGGGTGGTGCCTGTCATCAATGAAAACGATACGGTCGTTACGGATGAGATCCGTTTTGGTGACAACGATACATTGGCTGCTCTGGTGGCAAACCTGGTTGAAGCGGATCTGTTGGTTATCCTGACGGATCGTGACGGTATGTTCGATGCCGACCCGCGACATAATCCTGAAGCCGCGCTAATCAGCGAGGCTCGTGCAGACGATCCAGCGCTGGATACGGTGGCTGGTGGCTCTGCAGGGGCGTTGGGGCGTGGTGGTATGCAGACAAAGCTGCGTGCGGCTCGTCTGGCAGCTCGCTCTGGTGCCTGTACGGTTATCGTAGGTGGGCGCATTGAGCGCGTACTGAGCCGGTTGCGTGAGGGTGAGCGGCTGGGTACGTTGCTTTCCCCTGAGCGGGGCTTGGTGGCGGCTCGCAAGCAATGGCTGGCAGGTCATCTTCAAATGCGTGGCACATTAGTGCTGGACGCGGGGGCGGTAAAGGCCCTCACTGAAGACCATAAGAGTCTCTTGCCTGTGGGTGTTAAGGCGATAGAAGGCAGCTTCCGTCGTGGTGAGATGGTGGCGTGTGTGGGACCTGACGGAAATGAAGTGGCGCGCGGGCTGGTAAATTACAGTGCTGCCGAGGCACAGAAGATCATGGGGCAGTCCTCGGAGTTCATTGGTCAGGCGCTTGGGTATGTCTATGAGCCTGAACTTGTTCACCGAGACAATATGGTGCTGGTGTAACGTCACCCGCATGAAGCACGGCGCCGATGGGCGCCGTTTTTTTATGCCTGAAAACGCAGGCAATAAAAAACCGGCTTTCGCCGGTTTTTTATTGCAAGCTAAGCCTTAAGCGGCAGCAGCTTGGCTCATAGCCTTGATATGGGCATTCAGGCGGCCTTTGTGACGAGCAGCCTTGTTCTTGTGAATGATGCCCTTGTCGGCCATGCGATCAATCACAGGTACTGCAGCGGCGTAGGCAGCTTGTGCTTTTTCCAGATCTTTAGCGTCGATCGCTTTAACTACGTTCTTGATGTAAGTACGAACCATTGAACGCAGGCTAGCATTGTGGCTGCGACGCTTCTCAGCCTGTTTGGCGCGTTTTTTGGCGGAAGGTGTGTTTGCCACCGTCGAGCTCCTCGAAAAACTGGGGGGGTACCACGCAAATAAGGCCGCGAATCATGCCGATGTGTTAATCGATTGTCAAGGTTATAAAGACGGCTGGACGAGTGGTTAGCAACAACTGCATCTGTACGTGCTTTATCTGTTTGATCGTCCTACACTCGCGGGCTTGCCTATGAGGCATCTTCTTGAGGCTTGGAGATACACAGGCCCTGTCATCGGTATGTATAGAATCCAAACGCATGAACCTTCTTAAATCGCTAGCTGCGGTTAGCTCAATGACGCTTGTTTCCCGGGTGTTGGGCTTTATTCGCGATACCATCGTAGCACGTATTTTTGGCGCAGGGATCGCCACTGATGCTTTCTTCGTAGCGTTCAAGCTGCCGAATCTGTTGCGGCGCATCTTTGCAGAGGGCGCATTCTCCCAGGCGTTTGTCCCGATTCTGGCAGAATACAAGAGCCAGCGCGGAGAAGAGGCGACCCGAACCTTTATCGCCTACGTATCAGGCCTGCTGACGCTGGTCCTGGCGATTGTGACCCTGGTGGGCATGGTAGCTGCGCCCTGGGTTATCTGGATTACCGCCCCTGGCTTTAGCGATACGCCTGAAAAGTTTGCGCTGACCACTTCACTTCTTCGCGTAACCTTTCCGTATATTCTGTTGATTTCCCTGTCATCGCTTGCCGGTGCAGTGCTCAACACATGGAATCGGTTCTCCGTCCCGGCGTTTGTGCCCACGCTCCTAAACGTCAGCATGATCTTTTTTGCTGTCTTCCTGACGCCATACTTTGATCCACCGGTCATGGTGCTTGGATGGGCTGTACTGGCGGGCGGTTTTCTACAGCTGGTGTACCAGCTGCCACACTTGAAAAAAATTGGCATGCTTGTGCTGCCTCGCCTCAATCTACGGGACAGCGGAGTCTGGCGGGTATTGAGGCAAATGATCCCGGCCATTATCGGAGTGTCGGTTAGCCAGATTTCCCTGATCATCAACACCATCTTTGCCTCTTTTCTGGCTGCCGGTTCGGTTTCATGGATGTATTACGCCGACCGCTTGATGGAGCTGCCTTCCGGTGTTCTGGGTGTTGCGCTCGGTACTATTCTTTTGCCGGCGCTAGCCAAGACTTATGCCAAGGATGATCGGCACGAATACTCCCGTCTTTTGGATTGGGGACTTAGGCTTTGCTTTCTTTTGGTTCTGCCGTGCTCGTTGGCGCTAGCGATTCTGTCCGAGCCGCTGACTATTTCCCTGTTCCAGTACGGTCGTTTTACGGCTCATGATGCACAAATGACCCAGCATGCCTTGATCGCCTATTCGGTAGGTTTGGTCGGAATCATTTTGGTCAAGGTACTGGCCCCCGGGTTTTATGCTCGACAGAACATCAAGACGCCTGTTCGGATCGCTATTTTCACATTGGTAGTAACCCAGCTCATGAACCTGGCCTTTATTGGTCCGCTTCAGCATGTAGGTCTGGCCTTGGCGATCGGGCTGGCCGCCTGTATCAACGCAGGTCTTCTTTATTGGCAGTTGAGAAAGCACAAGCTTTTCGAGCCGCAGCCCGGATGGACCTTGTTCCTGATCAAGCTAGTGGTTGCGGTTGTGGTCATGTCGACCGTACTTCTAGGGCTGCTTTATGTCATGCCCGCATGGGATCAGGGCAATATGCTGGCGCGCTTTTCACGGCTTGGGCTAGTCGTTGCTGCTGGAATGATCGCTTATTTTGGCGTGTTGGCGGCATTTGGATTTCGTATCAAAGACTTCACGAAAAAAGCGCTGGTATGACCAATGGTTTGATGTTCATGGGCAAGCTTGTCAGTGACTGCCTGTTGTCTGCGGGCAAGCGTGCGTATAATCGTAGAATTTGCAAATAGAACGCGTGCTATGCAGCTGGTTCGAGGCCTTCATAATCTCAGTCCCCTGCCGCAGGGCTGTGTTGCCACCATAGGCAATTTCGACGGAGTACACCTGGGACATCAGGCGATTCTGGCTCGTCTGCATGAACGAGCAATAGAGCTCAGAGTGCCTAGTTGTGTAGTTATATTCGAGCCACAGCCGCGTGAGTACTTTGCGCCTGAACAAGCTCCGGTGCGGTTGACGCGCCTTCGCGAGAAGCTGGAGTTACTATCCAGGGCAGGCGTAGACCGTGTTGTGTGTCTGGCCTTCAACCGTCGACTGCGTGAGCTTTCAGCACGAGCCTTTATCGACCAGGTGCTTATCCAGGGATTAGGCATCAAGCACCTTGAGGTCGGGGATGACTTCCGCTTTGGCTGTGACCGTGCCGGCGACTTTGATTTTCTGGTCGATGCAGGGCGGATCAACGGGTTTACGGTTGAGGCTGCTACAACGGTCGAGCTGGATGGCATGAGAATAAGCAGTACGCGCATTCGAGAAGCGTTGGCTTCGGGGGATCTGTCTCTTGCAAATCGAATGCTGGGACGCCCCTATACCTTATCCGGGCGTGTACTGCATGGACAGAAGCTTGCTCGCCAATTAGGCTGGCCTACTGCTAATGTTCAGCTGAAGCGCCGTCTGCCACCCATGAAAGGGGTTTATCTGGTCAACGTGGATATTCATGGCCAGATCCGGGGAGGCGTTGCAAATATTGGTCTTCGTCCTACTGTAAAAGGCGATGGCCGTCCCCATCTTGAAGTACATCTTCTCGAATATGCTGGCGATCTGTATGGTCAGCATCTGACTGTTGTTTTTCACCGCAAGCTGCGAGACGAGCAGCGTTTCGCCTCTCTGGAGGCATTGAAGGCGGCGATTGATGCCGATGTCGCCGCCGCCCGAGCTTATTGGCTGGGCCAACCGCTTGATGAGATCTGAAGAGCCCGAAATGACCGATTACAAAGCCACGCTTAACCTTCCAGCTACCGATTTCCCCATGAAAGCCGGCTTGCCGCAACGCGAGCCTGAAACCCTCAAGTACTGGAATGGTATTGGTCTCTACCAGAAGCTGCGCGAAATTGGCAAAGGGCGTCCTACCTTCATCCTTCATGATGGCCCGCCCTATGCCAACGGCAATATTCATATTGGTCATGCGGTCAACAAGATCATCAAGGACATTATTGTCCGCTCCAAAACCCTGTCGGGTTATGACGCACCCTATGTTCCCGGCTGGGATTGCCATGGCCTGCCTATCGAACACAAGGTTGAGATCACCCACGGCAAGAATCTGCCAGCCGACAAAACCCGCGAACTCTGCCGTGCCTATGCGGCTGAGCAGGTAGAAGGGCAGAAAGCCGACTTCATCCGCTTGGGTGTGTTGGGTGAGTGGGATAATCCCTACAAAACCATGGATTATGCCAACGAGGCGGGAGAAATCCGTGCATTGGCTGAAATGGTTCGTAAAGGCTTTGTATTCAAGGGTCTGAAGCCGGTCAACTGGTGCTTCGATTGCGGTTCTGCATTGGCCGAAGCTGAAGTGGAGTACGCGGACAAGCAGTCCATGACGATCGATGTAGCCTTCCCCAGCGCCGAGGATGACAAGCTTGCTGCTGCCTTCGGCCTGGAAGCGCTGCCCAAGAAAGCCTATATCGTCATCTGGACTACTACACCCTGGACCATCCCGGCCAACCAGGCGCTTAATGTGCATCCCGAGTTTGACTATGCACTGGTGGACGTGGGTGACAAGCTGCTTCTGCTGGCTGAGGAACTGGTCGAGAGCTGCCTGACGCGGTACTCGCTGGAAGGACAGGTCATCGCGACGGCCAAGGGTGAAGCGCTGGAGCTGATCGCCTTCAATCATCCTTTTTACGATCGCCGCTCGCCCATTTACCTTGCTGACTATGTTGAGCTGGGTGCTGGTACAGGTATTGTGCACAGTGCGCCTGCTTACGGTGAGGATGACTTCCGGTCCTGCAAGCGCTATGGCATGACTAACGATGACATCCTGAGCCCCGTGCAGAGCAACGGCGTTTATGTCGAGTCGTTGCCCTTTTTTGGTGGTCAGTTCATCTGGAAAGCCAATCCCGCCATTGTCGAGAAGCTACGCGAAGTCGGCTGCCTGATGGCCAGCGAGAATATTACTCACAGCTACATGCATTGCTGGCGTCACAAGACCCCGCTGATCTACCGTGCGACCGCGCAGTGGTTTGTGGGCATGGACAAGCAGCCGGTAGAGGGCGGCACCCTTCGTGAGCGTGCCTTGGCAGGCATCGAGCAGACCCAGTTTGTGCCCGCCTGGGGGCAGGCGCGTCTGCATGGCATGATTGCCGGTCGGCCTGACTGGTGTATCTCGCGTCAACGCACCTGGGGTGTTCCGATTCCATTCTTCCTGCATAAGGAAAGCGGAGAGCTGCATCCTCGCACGGTAGAATTGATGGAGGAGGTTGCTCAGCGCGTTGAGCAGGCCGGTATCGAGGCGTGGTTTAAGCTGGATGCCGCCGAGTTGCTGGGTGATGAAGCTGCCCAGTATGAAAAAATCGCTGATACGTTGGACGTCTGGTTCGACTCGGGCACTACCCACTGGCATGTGCTGCGTGGCTCGCATCAGCTGGGCCATGATCAGGGGCCAGTTGCTGACCTGTATCTGGAAGGCTCCGACCAGCATCGTGGTTGGTTCCACTCATCGCTGCTGACTGGTTGTGCCATCGACGACCACCCACCCTACAAAGCATTGCTCACGCACGGGTTTACCGTAGATGAGAATGGCCGCAAGATGTCCAAGTCGCTGGGCAACGTGATTGCACCGCAGCAGGTGACGGATACGCTGGGCGCTGACATTTTGCGCCTATGGGTTTCGGCGACTGACTACTCGGGTGAAATGGCGGTCTCCCAACAGATCTTGCAGCGTTCGGCTGATTCTTATCGCCGTATCCGCAATACTGCACGTTTCCTCCTTTCCAACCTGAACGGCTTCGATCCTGAGCAGCATCTGCTGGCATCGGAAGACATGATCGCTATTGACCGCTGGGCTGTGGATCGCGCGCTCCTGCTGCAACATGAGCTTGAGGAAGCCTACAACGAGTATCGTTTCTGGAACGTGTACCAGAAAGTGCACAACTTCTGTGTGCATGAACTGGGTGGCTTCTATCTCGACATCATCAAGGATCGCCAGTACACCACGGGCACTGACAGCCGCGCTCGCCGTTCCTGCCAAACAGCCATGTTCCATATTGCGGAAGCACTGGTTCGTTGGATCGCGCCCATCCTGGCCTTCACTGCCGAGGAAATCTGGCAATACCTGCCAGGCAAGCGCAACGAGTCTGTCATGCTTAATACCTGGTATGACCAGTTGACCGAGCTGCCAGCTGACACTGAGCTTGATCGCGCATTCTGGGATCAGGTGATGGCGGTCAAGGCTGCTGTCAACAAGGAGCTGGAAAACCAGCGTAACGCCAAGACAATCGGCGGCAACCTTCAGGCAGAAATCACGCTGTTCGTTGACGGCCCGCTGAGTGCGGTACTGAAGAAACTGGGTGAAGACCTGCGCTTTATCCTGATTACTTCTCGGGTCGAGGTTGCAGCGTTTGACGAGGCGCCTGACGAAGCGGTAGAGAGCGAGGTAGCAGGTCTCAAACTTTTGGTTCGCAAATCAGGCAGCACCAAGTGTGCCCGTTGCTGGCACCATCGTGATGACGTAGGAATTGATCCCAACCACCCTGAAATCTGTGGCCGTTGCGTCAGTAACGTCTTTGGCAGTGGTGAGGTGCGCCGCTATGCCTGAGGCAGGCCGTTTTGGCCGTCTGGCCTGGTTATGGTTGAGTGTGGTCGTCGTTGTGTTGGATCAACTGAGCAAGGCTTATTTTGAAGGGCAGCTCAGTCTGTATCAGCGCATCGAGGTGATCCCTGATCTGTTCAGCTGGACGCTCGCCTATAACACAGGCGCAGCGTTCAGCTTTCTGGCGGATCATTCCGGTTGGCAGCGTTGGCTTTTTGCTGCGATTGCCATTGCAGTCAGCATTACCCTGGTAGTCTGGCTCAAGCGGTTGGGACGCAACGATACCTGGATTGCCATTGCCCTGGCGCTGATCCTTGGCGGCGCTATCGGTAACCTGTACGACCGTATCGTGTTGGGGCACGTTATTGATTTCGTCCTTGTACATTGGCGGGAACATCTGTTTCCCGCTTTCAACCTGGCAGACAGCGCCATTACCGTAGGTGCCATCATGCTTGCCCTGGATATGTTCCGTACCAAAAAGACGGGAGAAGCCCATGTCTGAGATAACAGTTGGTCCGGAAACGCGCGTAACGCTCAATTTCGCGATCAAGCTGGAAAACGGCGATATTGTTGACACAACCTTCGACAAGGCGCCTGCAACGTTCAGGGTAGGGGACGGCAATCTCCTGCCTGGCTTCGAGCAAGCGTTGTTCGGCTTGCCTGAGGGCGCGCGTAGTAGCCTGACGATTCTGCCTGAGCAGGGGTTTGGTCAGCCAAACCCGCAAAATCTGCAGCAGATGCCTCGAGACGATTTCGAGAATATGGACTTGTCCGAAGGGTTGCTGATTATCTTTACCGATGCGGCAGGAGGCGAAATGCCCGGCATCGTTAAATCCTTCGATGATCATGCGGTGATTATAGACTTCAACCACCCGCTTGCTGGGCGCACGTTGACGTTCGAAGTCGAAATTATCGCTATTGAGCCGGTTGTTGCCCATTGAGGCCTGCTCAGTAGCAGACGCTGAGCGAAAGGAATTCAACATGCAAATCAAATTAGCCAACCCTCGCGGATTTTGCGCAGGGGTTGATCGCGCAATCGATATCGTCAATCGCGCGCTTGATGTGTTCGGCCCGCCGATCTATGTCCGACATGAAGTGGTGCATAACAAGTTCGTCGTAGAAAACCTGCGCAACCGTGGCGCCGTTTTTGTCGAAGAGCTCGATCAGGTGCCTGATGACGTCATCGTGATCTTCAGTGCCCATGGCGTTTCGCAGGCGGTACGCAAGGAAGCTGAAAACAGAGGGCTCAAAGTCTTCGATGCTACGTGTCCGCTGGTGACCAAGGTTCACATGGAAGTAGCCAAATACAGCCGTGACGGCCGCGAATGCATTCTGATTGGTCATGAAGGCCATCCAGAAGTAGAGGGCACCATGGGCCAGTACGATACGCGTAATGGCGGATCGATCTACCTTGTAGAAGACGAGGAAGACGTTGCGGCGCTTCAGGTCCGTAACCCTGACTCGCTAGCTTTCGTTACTCAGACTACACTGTCTATGGACGACACAAGCAAGGTCATCGATGCCTTGCGTGGCAAGTTTCCAAACATTGGCGGCCCACGTAAAGACGATATTTGCTACGCCACTCAGAACCGCCAGGATGCCGTTAAAACACTGGCAGCTGAGTCAGACATCGTTCTAGTCGTCGGAAGTCCCAATAGCTCCAATTCTAATCGCCTACGTGAACTCTCCGAGCGTATGGGAACCCCGGCCTACCTTATCGATGGTGCGGAAGATCTCAAGCAGGAGTGGTTTAGTGGGGTAGAGCGGATCGGTATCACCGCAGGCGCCTCAGCTCCTGAGGTTCTGGTCAAAGGCGTTATCGACCAGCTAAAAGCCTGGGGCGCAAGCGAGGGCCTTGAGCTTGAAGGGCAGCCAGAGAATATTACGTTCTCACTGCCGAAGGAGCTTAGAGTAAAAGCTATATAATGTTTAAAACCGCCTTTGAAGACTCAAGGGCGGTAGTCGTTCCTTCACTTCTTGTTTTATCGTCGCCAACACTCAGTCGAAGTTCCTGTCGCTGCTTGTCCTCTTACACCTGTGTTTGTAATCGTTAATGTTCCACAACGATCACTTGCCATCACTTTTCCGGCAACCGGCACCGCTTGTAGTGTGAAACTACTTTTAGTTACCGAACTTAGCTCTAGATTGTAAACGGCATTTCCATCTCTTGGAGAGGTTGTAAACGGTAAAGCCGGAGCTGTTCCGTCCGAATTGGAATACATTCCAGTTGAGGTGTAATTTCTTTCCATAAATTGCACAAGCTCCATTAAAGAAGCTTGTGCAGCTGTTCTGTTTGTTTTACGTATATGCTCGGTGTAAGACGGATAAGCTATTGCTGCAAGTATTCCAATAATAGCAACTACTACCATTACCTCGATTAAAGTAAAACCACGCTGAATAGTGCGGCGAGGGACAGCTTTGCCTAATCGCATTTTGCTCATAACTTTTATCATCTGATTTCTCGCCATGAAACTCTGTCAGACGTTCTTGATCCTAGAGGTGCAGGACTGCAGACGGGCTCATCTGCATTTGCGGACCCCGCAAAACAGATGAGGTCGGTACTACCTTCATTAGTAGCATTGCCATTGAAATAGCTAGGTGTATCTATGGCACCTAAATCAGGGTTGGAGATTCCAGAAAAAGGAATCTTATTTCCATTAGAGTCTGTGAAATAGTCATTATCATTGATAAGCCCATCACCGTTGAAATCGAAATAGTTATACGCCAATCGAGCACCAGTAAATACGTCTAGAGACATTACCCAACTAGTGGCCCCGCCTGAACAGGGATCATCAGAGGGTGTTAATGTACTGAATGTGATGGTGCCATTTCTTAAAACCCCTGCTGAAACAACCCGTTCACCAGTAAGCGAATTGGATCCACCCTCAGAGGCCTTCCATAATAGATCTAATACCCAACCAGACTTACCGGACATGTCCCCAGTGGCTGCTTCGCTCAAAATTCGGCCTTTTTGGCCGTTTACGTTTACTTCTTTTAGAATCTTACGTTCAGCTAGGTTCGTTCGGTTAACCGAACTGTCTCTGTCAATGATGGCGTAATAGGACTCAATGCGTTGATTCTGCAAGAGATCAGTATCGACAGTTTGGTAGAAACTACCTGTACCAAATAGAATAATTGGTTTGCCATCAGTATTAAGAGCGGCTGTAAGAGGTGCTGTAATAGGCTGGACTCTACCTGAGCTATCCCGTGCTGAGAAAATGGGAATGATGTTTTGGTTACCATTTCTAAAACCATCCCACTTACTTACATCCTCCCCCGTTATATCGAATCGCCAAAGATTGCCTTGGGTATCGCCTACGTAAATGCGATCCGCTACTCGGTCATTATTAATATCGATTGCTAAGGGTTGTGCCATTCCGCCAGTAGTATTGACTGTGAATTTTTTCAGCACATTTCCGTTAGCTGCATCAAGTACCCAAACATGACCTTTAGTAACAGATGAGTTTGTAAATCCACTACTAACGATAACACCGAATTTTCCATTTGCTAATGCAACTACTGAGGGCTTCTGTACTGGATAAGACATGTCAGGTGCGGTGAACTCCCACATTACGCTCCTGGCAGACATAGTGTCCGGGTTGGTGGCGTCTAAAGCGAAAACGCTTTTGCCTCCAGCACCGGTTGTGCCCACAACAATAGTTTTCCAGCTACCGTTTATCCAGGCGTCAGAGCTTGTCGGCGAGCCATCTACATAATACTGATGGGAGTAATTTGGGTCGGTAAGCTTATATAAGTCACCTGTTATGCTTCGAGGTATATAGGCAAAGAGCTCACTACCTCCAGTTGACGAAACGGTCGCGTCAAATCCATGCAGCATCCCATCATTTGTACCTACCACCACCATGGGCTTACGATTGATATAGTCAGTGCTGCGACGAAAGCTCAAATAGTTGCTGCCTGCACCGCCCCACATTGAGCCGGTCAGTAAGTTATAGCCATAATCTTGATTAGAAACATATTGGGGATCTGAGTTAATAATATCGCCCAATCGGCTGCCCCTTGAGCGGAACGGGTTAGAAGGAGTCGTTTTGGTTTTTTCTAGGTTTCGCTCGCCACGTAAGTAATTTAAGCGATTCTGGCCGGTATCACCTTCTACAGTAACGCCATTCGCTCTAGGTGTCTGAAGAGCGGTTTTGGCGTCATTGTCCAGATTATTATTCCAGAAAAAGTCTATACCTCCGATGGATGTAGAGTAGACCCCTTGTTCTCTGGCGGTAAATCCATTCGATAGGAATATTTTTCGTGTACTGAGATTAGTTAACGCATCTAGTTTAGACGCAGCGCTCCACGTTGGCGTTGCCGCAACTGAGCCAGAACCGCTGACAGTTTTTGCGAGAAGGTCTCCACTCCAGTTGGAGCTATTATAGAGAGTCTGAAAAACAGCGCTTTCCGTATTAAGCTGAGTCGAGTTGGTAGCAAGAGACGTAGATGTGCTTCTAACCTCTTTAACAATTTGGGAGAAAGCTGTTTTTAAGCTGGCTGTCATGTTGGCCGCGTCGCTTGCTACGAAAAAGTTATCAGGCCGCTTATCTCCAGTGGACAGTTTTTCACCATTTGTCCACCAAAGATCATCTGTAATGATGGCGCTGGTGGTCTCGTTTGAATAAGGAGAAAAGTTAGATGGTACTTTAAAACCGCCATATTTAGCGGCAAGCCAGTATTGGTTCGACGCACGCCCCGCCAAACTCTGGTTCTCTCTTACGTCTACCCAATATGTAGAAAGGGTTTGCTTGCCGCCCATATTGGGTCTGAGATCAACAGTATGCGAGTCGTAAGCTAAGCCTGCTATATAAGCTGAGTTAGAACGTCCAGTATAGCTACTCGACGTTTCTTTAAGGTTGACGCCTTCAAGACTGCCAACTTTTGCTGTGGCGGTAACGACGTTAACTGTCGTATCTTCTACGACCTCTTGTGGCTTAGGGCTAACTTCATCTACTGAGCTGGTTGGGCCGGGGAGGTTTTTATCTCTATGAGTGTTTGTGTCGCCAATGCCTAAAATAACATTTTTTTGGCATGAATAGTTAATAGGATCCTGCCAGTTTGTAATAACAGGAAAACCATCTGCTTCTGCGTATCGCTCTGCTGTGGTTTTTCCAGAGAAATTGCTATATGCTGAGACGTTTTTTTGATTTTTATAATATCTTACAGCTGTATAATAAAGCTCACTGACAGGGTCATGGCTTTTAAGTTTTTTATAAGCAGTTGGGTTTGTTTGATAAGGCATTGAGCCAAATTTGTTTAAGTAATTAATTACACCGCTATCAGCAACACCATTGCCTGTACTAGTAGCATCGGCAGGGTTAGGGTTTTTTACTAAAATGCCAGTGGTGACATTCCATTCTGCATATGGGTTCGTTGATCCGTCAGTATCTTTCGGACCTATACCTTTTTGGTTGGCTCGTAAAACGCCTCCATCGCGTCCCTCGCTGGAGTCGTTAAGATAGCCAAATACGCTGTAGCGCAGCGTATCCGCATATTGCTGAAGTAGGCCTTCTGGTTTGTAGTTAGTTGACGAGTAGCGCTTACAGTTACTTTCCAGACCGCCAGCCGCAGGGCTTGGGTCGCATACTTTTACCTGAATTCTTAAACGATAAACGCTTTTAACTTGTGATCCTCTGTTCTCGTTGACGCGATACGAAGGTATGAGCCTGCCACTGTTAAACTGGGCGCTATTGTTTGGGTCATAGTCGACCCATTCACTCCTTGATGTTGAATCATCGCCAAGCTTGTCCGACCAATTTGAAAATACCATGTCGGTATCTAGACCACTTAGACGGATATACATGCTATTCCAGCCAGAGGATACTGGTGTGGCGCCCGAGAACTCGGCTGCTGGAATCATTCCTTGACCTGAGTTAGTTCTATCGCCTGTACTATTTTGGCCACTGTGGCGCGCCTTTTGCAAAATAGTAAGGTTTTCTTGGTCAACAGCTCTTAAGCCGCCCGTTAGCGCGCTGCGGAAGGGATCAATAGTCGGTGTTGCAGCCCAATTTAAGAAGTTTCCGCTCCACTTGCCATTACATTTATGGTTGGTAGCTACACCATTTGGATAGAACCAGCCATCGTTGCTGGTCTTGTTATATAGATAGCACTTGTCAGAATCGAAGTAACCAGAGTACTCATTGGCTGAGTTATAATTGCCTAGGTTTGCAACGGACAAAACAGTAGGCCATTCCACGGAAGGTACCAATGCTAAGCTTCCGGGAACGTTTCCACTGCCTAGTAACAGCGGTGTCTGGGAAACTTCTGCATGAACGCTTGTTGCTGTAAAGGAAGCAAAAGTTGCTAAAGCAAGACTTTTAAAGATTGAGTAATTATTTTTTAAGGGAGTCATTGTGGCGATAATTTCCTTATGCGTTAGCATCTTTAGCGCCTGATAAAAGTTGATTGGAGTAATACATTTGAGCTTGCCGTAGAGTCGTTAGTATCGACTGCGGCGCCGTAACCTTCTGCTTCTACTCTTACTAGAGCAACTTCAATTGCCTTGCCAGCTTCAAGGCTATCGCCAGGCTTTATAATAGTTACACCAGGGATGGGTGTGATTCGGAACCGTGGCTTGCTTACGCCAGTAAGATTATCGACGTTTTGCCAGCTTCTTTCTGTAGAGGTATTCTGCCAAAAGCTGACTTCTTTACTTAAAACAAATGCTTCGGCTTGGCGCATAGCCGTTTCTGCGCCTTGGAAAGCTAGATTTTGATCGCGCATGTTTCCAGCCATCCGCTCTTGTAATGACGTGACGCGCATGCTGCTTATACCAATAATGGTCATTAGCAGGAGTACGATAAGAGCGACGAGAAGAACAGCACCTTTCTCTCTAGTAGGAAAAATTTCTGTTCTCATGGCAGACGATTCCGTATTCCTACAGTGGTAGAAAAAACCTGAGCTAAACGGCCATTGTTAATAGTGATGTCTTGCCCGTTAAATCTTATTACTTGATTTGGTGAAACAACATTACTGTCATTGCTAGTGGCTAGTAGGGTTATTTTTACAGAAACCACACTTGACCAATCGGTAATATTATTGGCGTCTAGATAATCTCCAGTAATATTTCCTTCGCTGTCACCTTGGGCGTATTTTATTTGCATGTTTTGTATGCCCTCTACAATTTCTTCGGTAACTATGTCTGAAGGGTTGTCATAACGAACTCGCCATAAAGATGGAGTATTATTACTGCCATTGTTAATGTAGTAGATTGAGCTTTGATATTTAAGTAGATCTGCTTTTTGACTATAAGCGTATCGAAATTCGTTTGAAGAGCTTACAGATAGTGATGTTGCAGTTTTCTGGTTTTGAAAGATGTCACATCCAACTGGCTCAGCTATAACTAGAAGTGTGCCAAAAGCTAGTTTTGTAGCTGTGGTTGTCGTAATCGTATCATTAGTTGGTGCGGATGCTAATGTGACGCCTGCAGAGTTAGCAGCATGTTTAAGCAAAACCATATCTGTTCCAGGTAACCTTTTTGAGGCTGGAAACCAGCTAGGCAGTGCAGAGTCGGCTTCACTATTATCCCAGCCTTTAATGCCAGATATTAAAATATATCTTTCATCATTATTAAGTGGTGAGGGTAGATTATTTAAACTTCCAACGCACTCGCCTCGGTAAGACGCATTGCGAGTGTCAAAAGTCAAAAAATCCATTGCAAATCGGCCGGACTCTTGTACTTTAGAAAGGGCAAGGTTTGTAATATAGGTTTTTTTACTTGACAAGAATATTTGTAGAACGCCGCCAATTAGGAGAAGGCCTAATACCATTGCCACCATTAGCTCGACTAAAGACAGACCACTTTGCTTGGTCTGAAAAAAAACTTTCATAGCTGGGTCCGGTAGGTGAATATAAAGTCTTGATCTGTGTCTTGGGCTGAAGAGCTTCTAATCCTGGCACGGTTGTCGTTCCATTTTATGGAGATGACAAAGATTTTGTTGCTGTATTCTATTTTTCCTGTCCCGTCAGGAAGCAGGCTTGCAAGTGAGTTCAGCCACTCTGCCTTATCTTTCTCAGCGCGTACTGCGTTGGCAGTATTGTTTGTTGTGGAGGAAGAGGGAAAAGAACTTATATTGTAACTTCCTGCTAAGGCCGCTGTGCGGTTAGCTCGCATGCGATCTGCCATATCCCCAGCTAAGAGTGTCGCTTGTGATCTGTAATAAGCGCCTTGGTTGCTCTTAATGCTAGTTGATTGCAAACCTGCAAGGCCTAAAAGCCCTACTGCAAGAATAAAAACAGTAACTAGGACTTCAATAAGTGTAGCGCCTCTTTGGCAAGTGTTTTTCATTGGGATTTACACGCTATGCCTGTGCTGCCTGTAGAGGTAACAGACACCGTTGGTTTTTCGTCATTTTTTTTGCAATTTGTCGGGCTAATAACTAGTTTGCCTCCGGCAGTAGCTGCTCCATTAGGCAAAAAAGTAAATCCAGTGGCAGGATCGGCCTCGACATTTAATGATTGAGCATCCCAAACGCGAATCACATCGCCGCCTACTTGGCGAATCAACCAGCCATTAGACCAGTCTGTCCCGTTATCACAGGCAGTACCTGCTTCATTACGACGGCAGACAATCACATTCTTGCGCCGTTTTAGTGCTTCAGAACGAGCAATCTGAAGCGTGCCGTTGAGTTCATTAACGAGGGCGTTCGTGCGGGAGCTTTGAATTAAGTTGCTGAATGATGGCACCGCAATAGTAAGTACAATCGCAAGGACTGCTACAGTCACCATGAGCTCGATTAGCGTAAAGCCGCGTACGGAACGCATCCTTGATTCCTTGCAGAGAAATAATCGGCATGATGCCTTTGCAGATCAGGTTGCTCAAAAACACAGGTGACGTCTGGTCAATTGTTTTATCTGTGTGGTCACCAAGCCATTTCCTCTAGCATCGGCTACCAGTCGGAGCAGACTGTATCCGTACTCTACCTGCTTTATTAATCACCACCTGTTTTAGGGCTTCGCTGTTTCGACAGAGAGTAAAGGTGCCATTTTGATAATCAGTAGCGCCGTTAGGCTTGAAGGTCAGGAAGGGGCGTGCGCGAAAACCGGACCAGTGCCAACTGTAGCCAGTCGGTATGTTTTCGCTTGATACAATATTAAGTATTTCATCAGTCTGCTCGTGTTGGTTTGCAGTCTGGTAAATCAGCATCGCTCCTTGCCAGATGAAAGAGCTACTGCAACTACCCTGGCTTTCGTGACAGACAGTTGTGCTTCTATTTTGCGTTATAGCCTGAAAGCGGGCGCGGTAAAGCGTCTGAGCTAATCGGTTAGTAGCTTCGTACTGTGTTATTCGGTCTGTAAGCGCGCTAAAGGAGGGTATTGCGATGCCAATGGTAACGCTAAGAACAACGATAGTTGTAAGTAGTTCGATAAGGCTGAAGCCTTGTTGATAGACTTTCATTAACGGCGTCCATGTACGTTAAGTCAATTTAGCCATCCTGGCGTGATGGCTTTTTGCTCCTGTATGCATTACTTGTCAATTGAGCGGTTATTGAGGTGTGACGTGGTTTTTGACGTGGCGATCATTGGTGGGGGTGTTATTGGCCTGCTTTCGACTTTGCAGCTCGCCTTGGCAGGGCAAAGCGTCTTACTTCTGGAAAGAG
The DNA here is from genome assembly GCF_030403525.1 of Pseudomonas sp. WAC2. Taxonomy (NCBI): domain Bacteria; kingdom Pseudomonadati; phylum Pseudomonadota; class Gammaproteobacteria; order Pseudomonadales; family Pseudomonadaceae; genus Pseudomonas; species Pseudomonas sp. WAC2. The sequence continues at coordinate 477,172 of NZ_JAUEPD010000001.1, read as the reverse complement.
CAGAGCTTGGTCAAGAGGCCTCCTGGGCCGGCGGCGGTATCGTTTCTCCGCTTTATCCCTGGCGCTATAGCGCTCCCGTCACCGCGTTGGCGCATTGGTCTCAAGACTTCTACCCGGAACTTGGTGCTCAGCTTTTTGAAAGGACAGGTGTAGATCCTGAAGTCCATGTAACAGGGCTATATTGGCTGGATCTTGATGATGAAGCTGAGGCGCTTTCGTGGGCTAGAGAAAGGCAACGGCCTCTGGCCTCGATACCTATTCAAGAGGTCTATTCCCACGTTCCGGTATTAGGGGAGGGCTTCAAGAAGGCTATTTATATGGCGGATGTGGCTAATGTCAGAAACCCGCGGCTGGTTAAGTCCCTTCAAGCCGCTCTGGCTGCTATGCCCAACGTAACCATAAAGACTGGAAGCGAAGTGCAGGCATTTCTTCAGGAAGCGGACGCTGTCACCGGTGTCTATGTGGATGGCATTGCCGTCCAGGCTAAGCATGTTGTGGTTTCAGCGGGAGCATGGAGCGGTTCGTTATTGGAAAGCGTTGGCATCAGCTTGCCTGTCGAGCCGGTTAAGGGCCAGATGATGCTATTCAAATGCGCAGATGATTTTCTGCCCAGTATGGTGCTGGCGAAAGGGCGCTATGCCATCCCGCGGCGAGATGGACATATTCTGGTAGGTAGTACATTGGAGCATGCAGGCTTTGACAAGAAGCCTACCCAGGCAGCGCACGAAAGTCTTTTGCGTTCAGCCATCGAGCTGTTGCCTGCACTGGAAGACAGCCCAATGGTTGGTCATTGGGCTGGGCTACGACCAGGATCGCCTGAAGGCATTCCCTATATTGGCCCAGTATCCGCGCGGCCTGGCTTGTGGCTCAACTGCGGTCATTATCGTAACGGTTTGGTTTTGGCGCCTGCCTCCTGCCAGCTGCTGACCAATCTGATCACAGGGGAGGCGCCTATCATCGATCCGGCACCTTATCTGCCGGACTCACGGCTGGAGATCAGCCACGTGTAATCAATCGATGCCCAGCTTTTTCAGGCGATACCGCATCGAGCGGAAGGAAAGTCCGAGCCGTTCAGCGGCGGCTGTACGGTTCCAGCGCGTCTCTTCAAGCGCTTGCATGATCAGCTTTCGCTCGATCTCTTCCAGGTAATCCTCAAGGTTACTGATATTGGCCAGACTGGTTTCGCCAGCGCTGGACGACTGAGGGGTATCTGCAAGGCGCAAATCGCTTGGTTTGATCAGGTTGTCTTCACAAAGGGTATAGGCTCGCTCAAGCATGTTCTCCAACTCGCGAACATTACCCGGAAAGCGATAGCTCTTGAGTTTGGCGAGAGCATCATCTGTCAGCTGGGCCAGATCCTGCTGTGATTCCTTGGCGAGACGTTTCAGGATAGTCGAGCACAGTTCCGCAATGTCTTCGCGTCGTTCACGTAGCGGGGGTACGCGAAGCTCAATGACGTTGAGGCGATAAAATAAGTCTTGCCGGAAGCGATCAGCGGCTACTTCGGCGGCCAGATCTTTATGTGTGGCACTTAGTATCCGTACATCCAGCGCTACTTCCTGCTGCCCGCCGACGGGGCGTACAGCCTTTTCCTGAATGGCACGAAGCAGTTTTACCTGCATGGCTAGCGGCAGATCGGCGACCTCATCCAGAAATAAAGTACCGCCCTGGGCGGCCTGGAATAGGCCCTGCTTGTCTTCAATGGCACCCGTAAAGCTGCCTTTTTTGTGACCAAAAAACTCGCTTTCCATCAGCTCTGATGGAATGGCGCCACAGTTGACCGGAATAAAGGGGCGATCCGCACGAGGGCCTTGCTCGTGAATCAGTCGGGCGACCAACTCTTTACCGCTGCCGGACTCACCGCTGATATAGACGGGCGCCTGGCTGCGAGCGAGTTTGCCGATCTGAGCCCGTAGCGTACGCATGGGCGGTGAGTCACCCAGCAGCCTGTGATCTGCCACCTTGATGGGGGCAGGCGCTGAGCTGCTCAGGCGTAAGGCAGTGCTTACAAGCTCCCGGAGCCGAGGAAGATCAACAGGTTTGGTCAGGTAATCGAAGGCGCCGGCTTTCAATGCCTGGATGGCCGTATCCAGACTTCCAAAAGCGGTAATCATGGCTACGGGAAGGTTTGGATATTTCTGCTGGATGTATTGCACGAGGTCAAGACCGGAGCCATCTGGAAGACGCATGTCGGTCAGACACAAGTCAAAGGATTCTCGAGCCAGCAGATCCTTTGCGTCTTTCACGTTTTTTGCGCTAAAGGTGTCGAGCTTCATGCGACCCAATGTAATTTCTAACAACTCTCGGATATCGGGTTCGTCATCAACGATCAGGACTTTCTGTCGATTCATGTTCAGCTCAACTTGCGCGGATGGGCAAAGGTAATGCGGAAGCAGCCGCCTTGTTCCTGCTGGCGGTAGTCGAGGCGGGCCTGGTTACTCTCGCATAATTCGCGGGAAATATAGAGGCCGAGCCCGGTTCCTTTGCTTTCGGTGGTAAAGAAGGGTTCGAAAAGGTTGGTGATCTGGTCTTCAGGTACACCTGGCCCATCATCAATGACATCCAATATGGGAAGGTCTGAGTCGGGGTCACGGAAGAGATCCAGCCACACTTGTCCCTTGCCGTGCAGCTTGCTGCTATGGCGTAGGCCATTTTGAACGAGGTTGGTTAGCACCTGAGTCAGCTGGCTAGGGTCCATGCGGGTCTGTATCGTACCTGATGTCGTTTGCACATAGACAAACTGTTGCTCACGTAGGGTGGTTCTGAATTCACCCGCAAAGCGGTGCACCCAGTATTTGAGGTCCAGCAGCTGGGGCTCTGCCTGGCGGCGTCTGGACAGTTGCAGGACATTCTCGATGATGATGTTCATGCGTCGGGAGTGATCCTGAATGATCTGGGCCAGGCGAAGATCATGCTGATCGAGTACTTCTGATTCCTGAAGAAGCTGTGCCGCGTGGCTTATGGCGCCCAGCGGATTGCGAATTTCATGGGCGATGCCCGCCGTGAGGCGTCCCAGTGATGCAAGCTTCAGCTGCTGTGCCTGCTGAGCAATACGAGAAATGTTTTCCAAAAAAATCAGAGTATGCTGATTGCCGCTCCGCTGAATAGGGACGAAGCTGGGCTGGATCAGTGGGCCTTCGCTGAATGCCTGCATGGGTGCAGGGCGAAGCGTCCGATTCCTTTCCCACTGTTGTAGCCGGTCCATCAATTCTGGGCATTGATCATTCAGGTCCCCGGTATCCAGGTCTGGATGACCGAGCAGCTCTCGAGCGGCAGGATTGGCCAGGATAGGCGCCATTCTTGAGTCCAGAACCAGAATGCCGGTGCGCATACGATCCAGGATCAGCGCATTCAGATTTTCCAGATCGGCAACGACGTGCGCCCGCTCTTCTGCCAGGGTCTGGCTTTTGGACAGTCGGCTGACGAGACTTTGCACCAGAAATGCGGCGGCAAAGCACAGCGCGCCCAGGCCTCCCGCCTGAACATACTGATTGGCCTCTGTGGGAAGGCTAAGCGTTCTATAGGCGGTGGCATAAATGAGGGCAAGGGTAGCCAAGGCCGCCAGCAGAATTCCAATACGCCCAACGAGAAGAATGTTGGCGATCGATACGGTAATGATGATGAGGTTGCCAATACCACTCGGTGTACCGCCAGCGCTGTACATGAGATAGGTCAGCAGCCCGATATCCACTAGAGCCAGGGCAAAGATCTGTTTTTGCTTGCGCAGTGGTGGCAGAAAAATCGCCAGGATATTACCCGCTAGGTAAATCCAGCTGCCGACCACAAAGTTTTTACCCTCGGTTACCTTCAGAAGGTTGTCGTCCAGATTGGTGGAAACCAGAAGGATAAAAACCAGCCCGACAATGACCCGGTAGTAGTGATACAACCTCAGGATACGACTGTCCTGCAGGTTGTAATGAAAAAAATCAGCGCTCACTGCTCAGGCTTTTTTGTAAGTGATCTTGGCAGCAGAACCAGCGCTCCCCGTGGGGTAGGGCTTTATCGCGAGGAATGTGTACCCCGCAGTGACCGCAGCGAACCATTGGCTGTGGTTTGGCCAGGCGTGTTTTCTGTGACTTCTGTGGTTTCGCCTGTAGCAGGCGGCGGCACAGCCATACAACAGCGATAATCAGAGCTAGCCAGAAAAGCAGGCGAAACAAACCCATAGTGCTCTCTAAATAGTAGTACGACCGTTACTAAACCCGTTTCAGGTGTTATGGCACATTAGAAGACTGCAAAAGGAAGCCCCATCGCAGCGTGTGATGGCCGTTGGAGCGTTATACCTCATCATGATCTTCTTATGAATGAGGTGTCTTATTTTGACGGACCTTCAGGGGTAAATAAAAAGGAGGCTTAAAGCCTCCTTTTTTGTTCAGGTTCGCATCAGTCGAAAAGACCAAACGTCAAACGGCTGAACCATGAGCGACGCGGAGCATCAGGATTTTCGGACTCTCCAGCTGCAGGTTGATTCTCTGGAAGCAGCTCCTGTGGAATTTCACGCTTCGCATCTTCGTATTGGCGCTGTACATCCTGAGCAGCTCGTGTCTCGCCTGGCGGGAGCGGCTCGCTGGGACGATCAACCAGACCGAGGGTTGCGCGTGCCAGCCATGAACGATCATCTTCGCTCCGTTGCTTGGGTTTGAACTCCCCGTTATCCAGGCTCGGGTTGTCCGGATAGTTCATTTTCAGCGTTTCCAGGCTGGTGGCTGCCAGGTCGTTGAGCCCCAGGTGCTGATAGGCCTCTGTCATGACTGCCAAGCCATCCCCTACCGATGGGGTGCCCTGGAAGTTTTCGACAACATAACGACCACGGTTGGCCGCAGCGACATAAGCCTTGCGGCGCAGGTAGTAATCGGCCACATGGACTTCATACGCTGCCAGCAGGTTGCGCAGATAGGTCATGCGCGCCTTGGCGTCGGGTGCGTACCGGCTGTTCGGAAAACGGCTGGTAAACTGGGCAAAATCGTTGAATGAGTCACGGGCAGCACCCGGGTCACGCTTGGTCATATCCAATGGCAGGAAGCGCGCCAGAAGACTGCGGTCCTGTTCAAAGGATGCTACACCTTTCATGTAGTAGGCGTAGTCGACATTTGGATGCTGCGGGTGTAGACGAATGAAGCGGTCTGCCGATGTACGGGCAGCTTCAGGCTCTCCGTTCTTGTAGTTGGCGTAGATAAGCTCAAGCTGAGACTGATCTGCATAACGGCCAAACGGATAGCGGGACTCAAGAGCCTTGAGTTTGCTGACAGCCTGGTTGTAGTTGTTGTTGTTCAAATCTTCCTGAGCTTGCTTGTAGAGCTCGGTTTCGCTCAGGTTTTCTGCCACTTCAGGTGCTTTAGAGGAACAGGCAGCGGTGAGGGCGAGGCTGGCGATCAGCAGCAGGTGCTTCAATTGCATGGCGGCTTTGCGTTCCCTGAAACGGTCGGCTGACGGAGCCGGAACCGTCCTGTTATGATGAACAACCCGGCATGAACATCATGCCAGGGCAAAAAGTTTTCGTATTTAACCACAGCGTGTGGCTGAAACCAAAAGCTACACGCCTTTGTTGGCTGCTATGTCCGATATTATCCAACTCAACGCCGAAGTGCCTACAGAACTCGGCGGTCAGCGTCTCGACCAGGTAGCGGCTCAGCTGTTCTCTGAATATTCCCGTTCTCGCCTGTCGTCCTGGATCAAGGAAGGCAGCCTAACTGTTGATGGCGCGGTCCTGCGTCCACGTGATCTGGTGCATGGCGGCGCCGTACTGTCCTTGCGCGCGGAGCGAGAAGCGCAGGGCGATTGGGTGGCGCAGGATATCGAGCTCAATATCGTCTATGAGGACGATCATTTGCTCGTGCTGGACAAGCCTGCCGGGCTGGTCGTCCATCCTGCGGCAGGCCATGCCGATGGTACGCTCCTCAATGCGTTACTCCATCATGTACCGTCGCTGGCAAACGTGCCCCGTGCCGGTATTGTCCATCGTCTGGACAAGGATACGACCGGCCTGATGGTTGTCGCCAAGACTCTAGAAGCGCAAACCAATCTGGTGGCTCAGCTTCAGGCACGCTCCGTCAGTCGTATTTATGAGGCGGTTGTAGCGGGCGTGGTGGTTTCCGGCGGTACGGTAGATGCGCCTATAGGCCGTCACTCCCAACGGCGCCAGCAAATGGCTGTGGTTACCGGAGGAAAGCCGGCGGTCAGCCATTATCGTGTCCTGGATCGATTCCGGGCCTATACGCATGTGCGCGTCAAGCTGGAGACTGGCAGAACCCACCAGATACGGGTCCATATGACCCACATTGGCTTTCCGCTGGTAGGGGACCCGGTATACAGCGGGCGTTTCCGAATTCCGCCTGCTACCAACCCAACACTGGTCAAGACGCTTCGAGAGTTTCCTAGGCAGGCGCTGCATGCCCGCTTCCTGGAGCTCGATCATCCGGTGACGGGGGAGCGTATGAGCTGGGAGTCTCCTCTGCCTGAGGATATCGTCTGGCTGCTTAGCCTTTTACGTCAGGATCGTGAGGCGTTTACCGGATGAATGACTGGCTGATTCCCGACTGGCCTGCGCCTGCCAATGTGAGAGGCTGCGTTACGACTCGGTCAGGGGGCGTCAGTCATGGACCTTATCAGAGCCTTAATCTAGGCGATCATGTGCAGGATGATCCGGCCGCCGTGGCGGAAAACCGGCAACGGTTGGTCGACTCGCTAGGGTGTCGACCCGCCTGGCTAAAGCAGGTGCATGGGATTTCTGTTGTTGAGGCTGATCCGGCCCAAGTGCTTGAGGCTGATGCCTCCTGGACGTCGACGCCTGGCATTGCTGCAACGATCATGACGGCAGACTGCCTGCCTGTCTTTTTTTGTAATCGGCAAGGGACGCGTGTCGCGGCTGCTCATGCTGGATGGCGAGGGCTGGTTAGTGGTGTGCTGGAAGCAACGGCTGCGTCGCTTGAGTCGAGCCCACGAGATATCCTGGTGTGGTTTGGGCCTGCAATCGGCCCTGACGCCTTTGAAGTTGGAGCTGAAGTGCGCGAGGCGTTCGTATCAGAGCATTCCCGGGCAAAAACAGTCTTCAAACCCAGCGTCAATGACGGACGCTTCATGGCGGATATTTACCAGCTGGCGCGGTTGCGGCTGGCATCCATCGGCATTGATGCTATCTACGGTGGCGGATGGTGCACGTATACCGACACTGCGCGATTTTATTCCTTTAGGCGCTCCTCGCAGACAGGGCGCCTGGCCAGCCTGATCTGGCTGACCCAACCTCTGGATGAGGCGTAATCCGACTGATCCAAGTCAAATGGCCAGCGCTTGAATCGAGCAGAATTGTCCTTATGTAAGAGGCATCTCGGCGGGTAATCGTTGTGACGCTTTTTATGGTGCGTCCCTGACCCGCGCTCATATAAAGGACATAGTCATGCGAATTGACCGTTTAACCAGTAAATTGCAACTTGCGTTGGCCGACGCCCAATCCCTCGCGGTAGGGCATGACCATCCGGCCATCGAGCCCGTGCATCTTTTTTCTGCCTTGCTGGATCAGCAGGGCGGTTCGATTCTGCCGCTGCTTCGTCAGGTCGGCTTTGATATTCAGATGCTCCGCCAGGCCCTGACCAAGGAGCTGGACAGTCTTCCAAAGATTCAGAACCCTACCGGGGATGTCAGCCTATCTCAGGATCTGGCGCGTCTGTTGAATCAGGCCGATCGGCTGGCTCAGCAGAAGGGAGACCAATTCATTTCAAGCGAACTGGTGCTGCTGTCTGCTATGGACGAGAACACCAAGCTTGGCAGGATACTGCTGGCGCAGGGTGTTTCCCGTAAGGCTCTGGAAAATGCCGTCAACAACCTGCGCGGCGGTGACGCTGTCAACGATCCTAATGCTGAGGAGTCCCGTCAGGCGTTGGATAAGTTTACGGTTGACCTTACCAAGCGCGCGGAGGAGGGCAAGCTTGACCCTGTGATCGGTCGTGACGACGAGATTCGCCGCACTATCCAGGTTCTGCAGCGCCGTACCAAGAATAACCCGGTGCTGATCGGTGAGCCGGGGGTTGGTAAAACAGCCATTGTTGAAGGGCTGGCTCAGCGGATAGTCAATGGTGAAGTGCCCGATGGCCTGAAGGATAAGCGCCTGTTGGCCCTGGACATGGGATCGTTGATTGCTGGTGCCAAATTCCGAGGAGAGTTCGAGGAGCGCCTCAAGGGGGTGTTGAATGAGCTTTCCAAACAGGAAGGGCGTGTCATCCTCTTTATCGATGAGCTCCATACCATGGTAGGTGCCGGTAAGGCGGAAGGCGCCATGGACGCAGGTAACATGCTCAAGCCTGCATTGGCCCGCGGCGAGCTGCATTGTGTGGGCGCTACCACGCTTGACGAGTATCGTCAGTACATTGAAAAGGACGCCGCCTTGGAGCGTCGTTTCCAGAAAGTCCTGGTCGATGAGCCGAGCGAGGAGGATACCATTGCGATCCTGCGCGGCTTGAAAGAGCGGTATGAAGTGCACCACAAGGTCGCGATTACTGATGGGGCCATCATTGCGGCCGCCAAGCTGTCGCATCGCTACATTACGGATCGGCAACTGCCCGACAAAGCAATTGACCTGATCGACGAGGCCGCAAGTCGTATTCGGATGGAAATCGACTCCAAGCCCGAAGCGCTCGACCGCCTGGAGCGTCGTTTGATCCAGCTGAAGGTTGAGCAGGAAGCGCTCAAGAAAGAAAGTGACGAAGGTGCCCTGAAGCGCCTTGGCAAGCTCCGTGAAGACATCGCCCGGCTTGAGCAGGAGTATGCCGATCTGGAAGAGGTCTGGAAGGCGGAGAAAGCGGAGGTTCAAGGCTCTGCACAACTGCAGCAGAAGATTGAACAAGCCAAACAGGAGCTTGAGTTGGCGCGCCGCAAGGGTGATCTCAACCGTATGGCAGAATTGCAATACGGAGTCATTCCTGACCTTGAGCGTAGCCTGCAGATGGTGGACCAGCATGAAAAGCCGGCCAATCAGCTGCTGCGCAACAAGGTGACCGAGGACGAAATTGCTGAAGTGGTCTCCAAGTGGACGGGCATTCCGGTCAGCAAAATGCTCGAAGGCGAGCGTGACAAGCTGCTGCGCATGGAAGATGCGCTTCATCAGCGTGTCATTGGGCAGAATGAGGCGGTGACGGCGGTAGCGAACGCCGTCAGACGCTCGCGTGCAGGATTGGCCGATCCGAACCGGCCGAGCGGGTCGTTCCTGTTCTTGGGCCCAACCGGGGTGGGTAAGACCGAGCTTTGCAAAGCGTTGGCTGAGTTCCTGTTCGATACAGAAGACGCCATGATTCGTATCGACATGTCTGAGTTCATGGAGAAGCATTCCGTTGCCCGTCTGATTGGTGCGCCTCCGGGATATGTAGGCTATGAGGAAGGTGGCTATCTCACCGAGGCGGTGCGGCGTAAGCCATACTCCGTGGTTCTGCTGGACGAAGTGGAAAAGGCGCATCCGGATGTCTTCAACATTCTGCTGCAAGTGCTGGACGATGGTCGGCTGACCGATAGCCAGGGGCGTACTGTCGACTTCCGTAATGCGGTTATTGTCATGACTTCGAACCTGGGGTCAGCGCAAATACAGGAGTTGGTTGGCGACCCGGAAGCTCAGCGTGCTGCTGTCATGGATGCGGTCTCGGCCCACTTCCGGCCGGAGTTCATCAACCGGATCGACGAAGTTGTTGTGTTCGAACCGCTCGGTCGTGATCAGATCGCCGGTATCGCTGATATTCAACTGAGCCGCCTGCGTCAGCGTCTGGCTGAGCGTGAGCTGGATCTGGCGCTTTCGGCAGAGGCAATGAACAAGCTGGTTGCAGTAGGTTACGACCCTGTCTATGGGGCGCGTCCGTTGAAGCGTGCCATACAGCGCTGGATCGAGAACCCTCTTGCCCAACAGATTCTGTCTGGGCAGTTTGTCCCGGGCAGCAAGATAGAGGCGAGGGTAGAGGGCGACGACATCGTATTTGCTTAGTCTGCTAAAGGGCGCCTTAAGGCGCCCTTTGCGTTTCCAGACGAGGCGTATCTTAAGTGCATGAATTTTTTGCAATAAAATTTGCTAAAGGGTGTTGACACAGGAATCAATACCCGTAAAATGGCGCACCTCAGCTGATGCAGCGCAGCTTAACGCTGAAGAGCAAAGGTTGAGATTGGAAGCTTAGAAGTTCCGCGATAGCTCAGTCGGTAGAGCAAATGACTGTTAATCATTGGGTCCCTGGTTCGAGTCCAGGTCGCGGAGCCAACTTCCTTGTCGGGGTATAGCGCAGCCCGGTAGCGCGCCTGCTTTGGGAGCAGGATGTCGGGAGTTCGAATCCCCCTACCCCGACCATTAAGTGGGTCGTTAGCTCAGTCGGTAGAGCAGTTGGCTTTTAACCAATTGGTCGTAGGTTCGAATCCTACACGACCCACCATTTTCTTATCTAAGCGTTAACCTCCTAAGCATTTCTGCTAAGCAGCGAGTTCTTCGCTGTGTCTCGTTTTAAAGTCTTCTTCTTTTCAGCAAATGTTTGTTTGGCGCAGCGCTATTTGCTTTGTGCAAATTCGTCATGTCCAGGGTTTTGTGCCCTGTCTGCACCTTGCAAACAGGGCATCTACCATTTAATGCAGCTTTAGCCTTGGCTTGAGTGTATGGCCCAGGTGATCGCTAATGATCAGCAGCAACGTTCTGAAGTTTCCATAAAGCGCTCTCTGGTGCAGCCGATAGAGTGACACGTAAAACATGCGCGCCAGCCAGCCTTCCAGCATGATGTTCCCGGTCAGATTACCCATCAGGTTGCCCACGGCTGAATAACGCGAAAGCGAGATCAGTGAGCCATAATCCTTGTAATGGTATTCAGGCAGCGCTTCGCCCTTCAGGCGGGCCGTTATGGATTTCACCAGCAGAGAGGCCTGTTGGTGCGCGGCCTGTGCCCGGGGCGGGACATTACGATTGTCCTCCCCAGACATTGGGCACGCAGCGCAATCGCCAAAGGCAAAGATGTCATCATCCTGCGTGGTTTGAAGCGTAGGACGTACCACTAATTGATTGATTCGATTGCTTTCCAGCCCGTCCATATTAGCCAGAAACTCCGGTGCACGAATGCCAGCTGCCCATACCTTAAGCTTGGCAGGGATGAATTCGCCGCTCTTGGTGGTTAGACCATCTTCGGTGATAGAGCTTACGGCTGCGCCTGTCACAAGGCGGACGCCTAGTTTCTGCAGCTGCTGAGCGACCGGCTCTCCTATGCGTTCAGGCAGTGCTGGTAGTACGCGTGGGCCTGCCTCGATAATCGTGATGCGAAGGTCTTCCGGGCGAATACGATTCAAGCCGTAGGAGACCAGTTGCTGAGCGGTATTGCGAAGTTCTGCCGCCAGCTCCACGCCCGTGGCGCCAGCGCCAACAATCGCGATATCAATGGGCGCTGCCGTTTCACTGCTTGCCTGAGCATGCAGATATTGATTGAGCAGCTGCTGATGAAAGCGCTCGGCCTGGGCGCGGGTATCCAGAAACAGGCAGTGCTCTGCAGCGCCAGGCGTGCCGAAGTCATTTGTTTTACTGCCGATGGAAATAACGAGCGTGTCATAGGGCATGGTTCGCTCAGCAAGAACTTCCTTGCCTTGCTCGTCGGTGATAGGTGCAAGACGAATGCGCTTATTTGCTCTGTCCAGGCCAGTCAGGCGACCTAGCTGAAACTCAAAGTGATTCCATTTGGCCTGGGCGACATAATTGAGTTCGTCGGCTGAAGAATTCAGGGAGCCTGCGGCGATTTCATGCATGAGCGGCTTCCAGATATGGGTCAGGTTGGCATCGACCAGCGTGACATGTGCCTGGTTGCGCTTACCGAACTTTCTGCCCAGGCGGGTAGCCAGCTCCAAGCCCCCAGCGCCGCCGCCGACGATTACGATTCGATGTGTCATGGTGTTTCATACTCATAGTGTTGGAATTCTTTGGCGCGGGCAGCCAAGGTGCCTGCGGTGATACGAGCCGCTGATGAGGCGGCTCGTATGAAGTAATTCGTTGGGTTAGTCGTCGATGACGCTTACGGTATCGCCGACTCTAATGATTCCGCCGCTCAAGATGCGGGCAGTAATTCCACCGTGGCCACGCATTGCTTGAAACGTGCCCGGTCCTAGGCGCTCTTCCAGGCGAGCGCATGGCTGGCACCAGCCGGTTGTTTCGAAAATGGCCTGACCGATCTGAAAGCGGCGATTTTTAAGGCTGAAAAGGTTAATACCTGTGACTGCTATATTGCGGCGCAAATCCTGAGGTTCAAGCGATCGTCCGATGAGCGCGCTGACGACCGCCAGATGTTCCCACTGGATAAGCGTGACCTGACGTGCATTGCGTGGGCTGGGGCGGGTATGGTCGCCCGTCAAGCCAGCCTCGCGGCGAGCCTCAACTGCATCAACAATGATCATCTCTGCTCGAGCCGCGGGGCGGACACCCATCCACTGTACGGTTCCCGTTTGAGGCACAGCTGCCAAAAGCTCTTTTAGCGGTATCATCAGGTGGGCCTATTACGATAGTAGGGTAGCGGCGTACAACGCCCTTGTTCTAGAGGAGGTTTGCGGATCTGCGACAGATGTTCTGCTTATATTGAAAAATGGCTGGCGTGAATATTTTTACAGTGATGACAGCGAAATGCCAGTCACCCTGGCGCTGCTCGCTGATACAGTTTTCACTCTTTGAACCAGTAACTGGAGGCTCCATGCGCGTCTTGCGCTCTGTGCTATTGCTGATTGCTTTACTGCCCGGCTTGACCTGGGCACTGGCGCCAGGAGAGCGCCTTGCACCCTGGACGCTGTTGGATCAGAACGACCAGCCTTATACGCTGGACGATGATCTGCAGGTTTTGCTGGTTGCGCGCAGCATGACGGGTGCAAATCTCGTGAAGGCGGCTTTGAAGGATCAGCCCAAGGGCTATCTAGAGGCTAACAAGGTAGCCTTCCTGGCTGATATCAGTCAGATGCCCAAGGTGATATCGACGTTGTTCGCTATTCCTGCCATGCGTGACTATAACTACCGCGTGCTATTGGATCATGAAGGGCGGGTGGCGCCCCGTTACCCTGGTGACAAGGAAAAGGTTCTTTGGCTCATGCTGGATCATGGCCGTTTCGTAGGGCAGCGAGAGTTTGATTCTGCCGAAGGGCTGAAAGATGCGTTAAAGGCCAAGGCCAAATAAGGGAGGCGCTAGCCGAAACGTTATTGAGCGCTTCGGCTTAAAGCCAAGTGTGGCGAAAATGGTCAGTATGGGACGCCATGGAGCAGTGGTTCAATGGTCCCGGCGTGGCATGTCTTCTGAAAACAAATCGTCTTCCAGATCGTTGCCGGGAATGGCATGCTCCTCTGCTGCCCAGGCGCCCAGGTCTATTAGTTTGCAGCGGTCTGAACAGAAGGGGCGGTTGGGGCTGGCTTCGCTCCACTCTACGGGGGCGCCGCACGTAGGGCAATCTACAGTCAAAGGTGGCTTAGGCATGCTTGCCTCCTTGTAGGGTGAGATAAAAGTGATGCAGGCGTTCGACATGCTCATGGAGCTGCGCGAGCGTCCCGTCATTAATGAGGACATCATCCGCGTGTTTCAAGCGCTCGTCTCGCTTCATTTGCGCCTGAAGGATGGCCTTTATCTGTGTCTCGTCAGCCTGATCGCGCCGCATGGCACGTTCGAGCTGCAAAGCTTCCGGCACATCTACGACGAGTACCCGTTGGGTAAGCTGCGTCTGGCCGGATTCGATAAGCAAAGGGGAAACCAGAACGGCATAGGGCGATGTGGCTTCGTTTAATGCTCGAATGATTTCCTGACGGATCAAAGGGTGTAACAACGACTCAAGCCAGCGCCTTTCTTCGGGGATAGCAAATATGCGAGCACGTAGCTCTGAGCGATTCAGTCGACCATTATCGAGCAGAATATCGCCGCCAAAATGCAGAGCAATTTGCTCAAGAGCGGGCTGACCAGGCTCTACCACCCAGCGGGCCGCGTGATCAGCATCTACTGTGTGAATGCCCAGCGAGCCGAAATGTTCGGCAGCGGCGCTTTTACCGCTACCAATCCCGCCCGTAAGGCCGAGAATCCAAGGGGTGCTCATCAAAAACCGGCAAAGTGAAGGTACATGCCTGTTATTTGATCACCCCAAAGCAAAGCAATCCACCCCGCAATGGCCAGATAAGGCCCAAACGGTATTGGTGTGCTGTTTTCGGCATTCTTGAGACGAAGCAGAATAATGCCAAGGATCGCGCCCACAAAAGAGGACAGCAATATCGTAAGCGGCAGGATTTGCCAGCCGCCCCAGGCGCCCAACATAGCCAGCAGCTTGAAGTCACCAAAGCCCATGCCTTCCTTGCCTGTGATCAGCCTGAAAAGCTGGAAGACCACCCACAAGCTCATATAGCCCGCTGCTGCGCCCCAGACTGCATCGGAAAGGCTAGAGAAGAGCTCAAATTGATTAACCAGCAGGCCAACCCATAGCAACGGAAGAACGATGACGTCAGGAAGAATCTGATGATCGGCATCAATCAGGCTGGCGGCGAGCAGGCTCCAGGTTAGTAACAGGGCGCTGGCTGCCTGCCAGGTAAAGCCAAAATGCCAGACAACAAACAGGGAAAGCAGGCCGCATGTTAATTCAACCAGCGGATAGCGAGCACTAATGGGCGCCTTACAGCTGGAGCATTTGCCGCGCAGCATGACATAGCTGATAACAGGAATGTTTTCCCACGGCCGAATGCGATGTTGGCAGTGAGGACAATGGGAGTGGGGCTTGGCAAGGTTATAGGTTTCCGCCTCGCCTTCGCTGGGTAGCTCCAGCATTTGGCGAGACTGGGCTATCCAGTCCCGCTCAAGCATTTTAGGAAGCCGGTGTACGACTACATTGAGAAAGCTGCCAACCAATAAGCCTAGTACCAGCGCACAACCCAAGTACGCGGCGGGGTAGGTTGCTAAAAGCTCGATAGCCTCCATTAAACAACCGAGCCCAACTGGAAGATAGGAAGATACATGGCGATGATCAAACCGCCCACCAGTACGCCCAGAACCGCCATGATCATGGGCTCCATCAGAGCGGTAAGGCTATCGACCATGTTGTCCACTTCTTCTTCATAGAAAGTGGCCACTTTATCCAGCATTTCGTCCAGTGCACCCGACTCCTCACCAATGGCCGTCATTTGCACTGCCATAGAGGTAAACACGGCAGTTGTACGCATGGAGAAGTTCAGCTGCATACCGGTCGAGACGTCTTGCTTGATCTTGTCGACGGCATTGCGGAAGACAACGTTACCCGTAGCGCCGGAAACCGAATCCAGCGCATCTACCAGCGGTACGCCCGCAGCAAAGGTGGTGGATAAGGTACGCGCATAGCGTGCAATCGCAGACTTATAAAGAATGGCGCCCACGACAGGTATTTTGAGTACAAAACGGTCAACGGCATCGCGGAATTTTTCAGACCGTTTGTGCGCCATTTGAAAGCCGAAACCTAAAGCGAAAAGGGCCAGCAGAACGATGAACCACCATTCCTGCAAGGTTTCTGAAAGGCCAATCACCATTAACGTAAACGCAGGCAGCTCTGCGCCAAAGCCCTCGAAGACGGATTGGAACTGAGGTACAACCTTAATCAGTAGAATGGCTGAAACCACAATCGCTACCACTACAACCGCGGCAGGGTAGGTCATAGCCTTTTTGATTTTTTTCTTGAGCTGCTCGGTTTTTTCTTTGTAGGTCGCTACGCGATCCAGCAGCGTTTCCAGCGCACCAGACTGCTCACCCGCATCAACCAGGTTGCAGTAGAGGTCATCGAAGTATTGGGGCTTTTTACGCAACGAGCTAGACAGGCTGTTACCCGCCGCCACGTCCTGCTTGATGTCGTCGACCAGCTTGCGCATGTTCGGATTATCAAAGCCTTCGCTGATAATGTCGAACGATTGCAGCAAAGGAACACCTGCCCCCAGCATGGTAGCCAGCTGGCGAGTGAATAGGGCGATGTCCATCGGCTTGATCTTTTTGCCGCGGCTGAAGATCGAGACTGATTTTTTGCGTACGCGCGTGGGGTTGATCCCCTGTTTGCGTAGTTGGGCCTTGACCAGGGCAGGGTTCAGCCCGGTCATCTCGCCCTTGATCTTGACGCCTTTACGGTCCGTTCCCTCCCAGGTAAA
The DNA here is from genome assembly GCF_030403525.1 of Pseudomonas sp. WAC2. NCBI lineage: Bacteria > Pseudomonadati > Pseudomonadota > Gammaproteobacteria > Pseudomonadales > Pseudomonadaceae > Pseudomonas > Pseudomonas sp. WAC2. The sequence continues at coordinate 461,070 of NZ_JAUEPD010000001.1, read as the reverse complement.
AGCGCTCATTTTTAATGCTTTGTCGGCCATGCAATCCGCTCTTCAGGTGCTGGAGTGCGTCTTGTCAATGTGCAGCCATGCTGTTTGACGACGTCCACTCTTGTTCATGTGACTGACCAGCCCTTCATGGGCATCGAGTGGACACGCAAAGTTCGCGCCAATCAGTCCTTGGTAACGCGGTTTACTTCTTCCAGGCTGGTTACGCCTTGCATGGCCTTGAGCAGGCCAGATGTCCGTAAGTCATTAAAGCCTTCCTCACGCGCCTTGCGAGCAATCTCGATTGAGTTGCCTTCTTCCATGATCAAGTTCTGCATGGCAGACGTAATCTTTACAACTTCATAAATACCCACGCGGCCACGGTAGCCGTTATTACACTCCTCGCAACCCACAGGTGAGTACAGCGTAAACTTACCGATCTGGCTTTCAGGGAAGCCTTCACTCAACAGGGTTTCCCTAGGTACATCATGTGGCTTTTTGCATCTAGGGCACAGCTTGCGTGCCAGTCGTTGAGCAATGATCAGGTTGACTGATGTGGCGATGTTAAAAGCAGGCACGCCCATATTCCGCAGGCGCGTCAGTGTTTCTGCCGCGCTGTTGGTATGCAGCGTCGACATAACCATGTGGCCCGTTTGTGCAGCCTTGATTGCAATCTCTGCCGTTTCAAGGTCGCGGATCTCGCCCACCATGATCACGTCAGGATCTTGACGGAGAAACGCCCTAAGCGCCTGGGCAAAGTCCATTCCTTGACGCGGATTGACGTTAACCTGGTTAATACCCTCCAGGTTGATCTCTACCGGGTCTTCTGCCGTCGAGATATTGATGTCGACCGTATTTAGGATATTCAAGCCCGTGTATAGCGATACGGTCTTGCCGGAGCCGGTAGGGCCGGTTACCAGAATCATGCCCTGTGGTTGGCTAAGTGCTTCCATATATAGCTCTTTCTGGCGCTCTTCATAGCCCAATGCATCAATACCCATCTGAGCACTAGAGGGGTCGAGAATTCGCATCACGATCTTCTCGCCCCAAAGGGTCGGAAGCGTGTTCACACGGAAATCGATGGACTTGTTTTTGGAAACCTTGAGCTTTACCCGACCATCCTGCGGCTTGCGGCGTTCGGAGATGTCCATGCTCGCCATAACCTTAAGGCGGGCCGAAATACGTGGGGCCAGCTGAATGGGCGGACGTGCCATTTCATGCATGACGCCATCGGTACGAAAGCGTACTCGGTACATCTTTTCGTACGGCTCGAAATGCAAATCAGAAGAGCCGCGTTTGATGGCATCGAGCAGCATTTTGTTGACGAAGCGAACAACTGGGGCATCGTCAGTGTCTACTTCAGACTTTTTCTCTTCTTCTGTATTGATCTCGATATCGAGGTCGATATCGCCAAGATCCAGCCCGCCTGTGCCATTATCCAGGTACTGATCAATGGCGTTATGAAGTTTGTCATCCTCAACCAGTATGGGTTCGGCAGTCAGCCCTGTGCTGAACTGTATGTCATTGATCGCTTGCTGGTTGGTCGGGTCGGATATACCAATAAAGAGCTTATTGCCGCGCTTGGCAAGCGGCAGGAAGTGATGCTGCTGCATCAGCTTTTCACTCACGACCTCCTTGGGCAGGGACTCCTTATCAACCGCGCTCAGGTCTAAAAACGCCAAACCAAATTGTTCAGCAGACAGCTCCGCAATCGCACGGCTCTTAACGAGGCGGTTTTGGACTAGGTGCGTCACCAGCGGGACTTTACTGATCTTGCTCTGCGCAACCGCGCTTTGAGCCGTTTTTTCATCTAGCAGCTCCGCCAAAACAAGCTGACGGGCAAGACCAGAGAGGGGCGCTAAATCATTCATAAGACTGGCCGATAAGGATAAGCGATGCCTGCCTTATAGCAGCCGTAGACAGTCCTATCAAATACGGCCTTTTGCATGACAATTATTGTCAGTACTTGTCATGCAGGCGAAGCGGCAAGGAATCTACTTCACACAAATACTGTGACCTAAGCGGTTGGCACGCTGAATGCTTAAGGAGAATCAGGCATGTTGAGCCTACTTCTTCTAATGGAGACAAGCATGAACGCTCAAAAAGGTTTTACCCTAATTGAATTGATGATTGTGGTAGCGATCATTGGTATCTTGGCTGCCGTCGCTCTTCCTGCATATCAAGACTACACGGTCCGTGCCCGTGTATCTGAAGCTATGGTTGCAGCTTCTGCTGTAAAGACGACAGTTACAGAGAATATTTCTAATCACAATAAAATTGAGGCAGGAATGTGCCTTGGCTTTACCGACAATACAACTGCAACAGATAACGTAAAAAGCATTAAATGCACTGATACAACAGGTGTTGTTACTGTTGCAACGACAGCAAGAGCAGGCGAGGCAACTATAGCTCTGACTCCTACAATGAGTACTACAGGCGTGATCACTTGGAAATGTACCACTGCTAACGAAAAGTTTAAATACGTTCCTTCTGAATGCCGTAATGCGGTTGCAGATGCAGATGCAGATGCAGCTGCAGATCCAGAGTAATATTGATTATTTTGCAAACTTATAGGCTGCTTTTGTAGTTTTAACGTTAATGAGAGGCATCTTTAAAACGTTATCGCTGGAAGTTTTGCCAAGTATGCTTGCTTGTATGTATTATTCGAGTCTGTAGCCGGTGTAGCTCAGTTGGTAGAGCAGCGCATTCGTAATGCGAAGGTCGTAGGTTCGACTCCTATCTCCGGCACCATACTTAAAGCCCAGCTAATTAGCTGGGCTTTTTGTTTTAGTTGGAAATATAGAGGTCTTGTATTAAAGCAAGCTACTTAACTCTAATGAACTAAGTTTTAGATATGGGTATTTGTAATTGCCTGAAAAGCTTTGGTGAGCTTCGCTTGTGTCTTTAAGGAGCTTTTCAGGCCAGATACTTGCTTAAGGGAATATAAAGGCAGCGCTCTTTCTAGAAAAGGCACTGGCCTGGCATAACTGCTCTTGTCAGCCTAGCTCTTAAAAAACAGGCCAAAAGGTTTCTTAGCAATATCCTAGCCAGCTTTGCCTAAAGTAGGCGTAGCGCTACCGACAAGCTTCTTCTTAATGCATTTCTGTGAAGTCTCCAGACCAATCAGCGTTTGGCTGGTGATTGGTCGAAATCTTGATGGTTAGCTCACGCTTCTCAGGGTACGATTAGCGGGTAAAGGCAACTTTATGGATGAACGCTGTTCAGATTCCCTCACTAGAGATGGGAGTCGCCGTAGCTCAACCATAAACATGATCAAGGTCATACCTATGCGGTGATCTCGGTTAGCTGGTACAGCTACTCTGTAATGATGATCAACGCAACGTTCACTTATCAACGCTATGGGATCAACGTTGTTCAAGGCTCGTAACGTGGTATGCAGGCAGGCTGGTCATAACGGTACGCTGCAGGAGGCGGGCAATGCAGAACGACGCTAATGTGGTTCATTTCAAAACGCTCAGTGATGCGGCGTTGCGGATTCCTGCTGCCCTCGTTCCGGTACGCGACAAAGCTGCCCAGCGGCTCAATGCAGCGCTCCAGCAATTGTTCGATAACGCGGACGATGCGTTGTTCGAGATGGCTGACCGCGCCACCAGCAACAACGAGCAGAATCTGTTCTTCGAAGCGATGCGTGACTTGCGCCTGAAGCGCAAGACGATCGAGCGTAATTTCTTGCAACGCTACTTTGAGCGTTTCGCGGGTCTGAATCAGGCAGACACGGCAAAAAATACTGCGCAGCTCGACGCCATTTCGTTCGAGGATCTGAGCCTGGTCCAGAATGATCAGCTCGAAGAGTCTGTCGCACTCGATACAATGGTGACCAAAGCTGTCACCCGTAATGCGCTGGCCTTGGGCCATCTAAGTATTCGTTTCAACACCCAGTTAAGCCGAACGCTGGATGAAAACTCCAACCCGTTGGCGCCTCGCCCTTTGTGCGAAGCGTTTCTGGATGCGTGCCGTGGTTTGGGTGTTGAGATCAAGGTCAAGCTGATCATTCTCAAACTGTTCGAGCGCTTTGTGCTGAACGGTTTGGACCGTGTGTATGCCGAGGCGAATCAGCAATTGATCGATGCAGGGATTCTCCCCCATCTCAAACTGGCGCCGCCGCGTAATACAGGCCGCAGTGCATCGGGTTATACCGGCCGCACGGCATCCACCACGCCGGACAGCGAACAGGATCAGGAAGTATTCAGCGCGCTGCAGGGGCTGCTTGCGCAGGTACGTCGCAGTGGCGGCGGCTCAATGGGCCTATCTGGCGGTGAGTCAGCAGGCACAGCTGAGCTTCATCCTATTACCAGTTACGACCTGATGCGGCTGTTGTCGCACTTGCAGCAGCATGTGCCTTCGCATGTCGAGAACAGTTACGACTTGCGCGGGATGCTGGATGACGCGCTGGGGCGTATCAGTGCGCGTAGCGGTCGAAAGCGGGTAGTGGGGCAGGTTGATGATGATGTTATCAATCTGGTGTCCATGCTGTTTGAGTTCATTCTTGATGACCTGACGCTGCCTGATTCCCTAAAGGCGCTGATTGCCCGCTTGCAGATTCCCATGCTCAAGGTGGCGGTGCTGGATAAGGCCTTTTTCAGCCGACCCAATCATCCGGCCCGTAAGCTCTTGAATGAGATTGCGGCGGCTTCGCTCGGTTGGGAAGAACAGAATGAGCTACAGCGCGATGGGCTTTATCTGAAGATCGAGCAGATCGTTCAGCGGCTGCTCAGTGATTTTGTGGATGACCCGGATATCTTCAGCGAGCTGCTGAATGACTTCCTGGCCTATATGAGTGATGAGCGTCGCCGGAGTGAGTTGCTTGAGCAGCGCACACGGGATGCGGAAGAGGGGCGTGCGCGGGCTGAGCAAGCTCGCCAGCAGGTAGAGGCCGCGCTGAATGAGCGTTTGGTTGGGCGTACGCTGCCGGAAGTAGTGGTTCGGGTGATTCGTGAAGCATGGAGTCAGGTGCTCCTGTTGACGTGTCTCAAGCAGGGCTATGGCTCCGCTGAATGGCTCGCCGCGCTGCAGACGATGGATGATCTGATCTGGAGTGTTGAGCCGCATGAAGATGCGGGCTCGCGGCAGAAGTTGCTGGGTATGGTGCCGGGGCTGCTCAAGGCCTTGCGTGAAGGGCTTGCCAGCGCGGCCTTCGATCCATTCTCTACCAGTGAGTTTTTCACCCAGCTTGAAGCCCTGCATGTACAGACATTCCAGCAGGCCAAGCGTGTCGAGCACGGTGCAGCGGCGGTAGCCCATGAGCCACTGGCAGCGATGGTTGAGGTGGCTGATGAGATTGTGCTTCAGCCGGTTCAGGCCAAGCCTGCCGAGACGGCGATCAAGCCGGATGAGGAGTCGCTCAGAACGATTGACGCTATCCATGTGGGTAGCTGGATTGAGCTGACCGAAGCCGATGATCACAAGGTCCGCTGCAAGCTGGCAGCGGTTATCAAGTCTGCTGGACGTTATATTTTTGTAAATCGCGCAGGCATGAAGGTGATGGAAAAGTCACGTGAAAGCCTGGCTGTCGACTTGAGTCATGGAAAGCTGCGTATTCTGGACGATGCCCTGTTGTTTGATCGAGCGCTGGAATCCGTCATCGGAAATCTTCGCACGCTCAAACGCACCTGATCCCCTTCCGCTTACCCAAAACACCGATCATGGGGCCACTCGGATCGGTGTTCTTGGTCCTTCTGCCGCTCTGGTTTACATTAAGCGCTCACAGGAGTTCTTATGTCCCCAGATTTTCAGGCGGGATGGTGGGCTCACGCCCAGCGTTGCCCATCACCCAACTACAATGAGCGTCCCGTGGGAGAGCAGGTCTCGCTGCTGGTTATCCACAACATCAGTTTGCCGCCCGGCCAGTTTGGGACGGGAAAGGTCCAGCCTTTCTTTCAAAACACGCTGGACTGCAGTGAACATCCCTTTTTTCAGGAAATAGCCTCGTTAAGGGTGTCAGCCCATTTTCTGATTGAACGTACAGGCGCTGTGACGCAGTTTGTGTCCTGTGACGATCGTGCCTGGCACGCTGGCGTCTCCTGTTTTGCGGGCAGGGAAGGTTGTAATAATTTTTCGATAGGAATTGAGCTGGAAGGTACCGATACCGAGCCTTATACGCAGGCGCAATACCATGTGCTTGAGCAACTGACGCGCGATGTGCTTCGGCATTACCCAGCCATAACATCTGACCGTATTTGCGGGCATAGTGATATTGCACCAGACCGCAAGACCGATCCTGGGCCTGCCTTTGATTGGCACCGGTATCGGGCATCTTTGACAGGGGAGGGTAAATGACCTTTCTGAGCTTATTGCTTGTATTGGGCGTTGTATGGACAACCCGCTGGCGGTTGCGGCTGCAGCGTGATGGCTTGTGGCGCGCGCTGTTGGCTGAGGTGGAGCTGCATGTAGGGCGTCATAGCTCAATCGCGCTGATCGTTGTGATAGGTATTCCCCTGCTGATATTGGCTCTGGGGCTGGCAGTATTAAAGCCGGTTGCCTATGGCTGGCTGCTGTTGCCAGTGCATGTGCTCGTGCTGTTATATAGCCTGGGCCGGCATGACCCCAGGCAGGCATTGGCAGGTTTCAGGGATTCCTGGCGGCGGGATGATCTGGAGGCCGCAGCCTTACGTGCAGAGCAGGACCTGGGTCTTCAAGCGGAAACGCCGGATGGGCTCTTGGCGCGTGTGCAAGAGCAGCTGCTATGGCGAGGCCACGAGGGCTTCTTTGCCGTGATTTTCTGGTACGTTGTGCTGGGACCGCTCATGGCGTTGGCTTATCGGCTGGTTGCGCTGACGGCTGCCCATGCGCGTAGCCCTGCCTTGCGCGCCCATGCAGAACAGCTGTGCCATGCCTTTGATTGGCTCCCTGCACGCTTGCTCACTGCCAGCTTTGCGTTGGTCGGTGATTTTCTCTGCGCCAGCCGTGCGACGCTATCCGAGTGGTTGAACTGGGATATTCCCACTCCCAAGCTGCTGGCTGATGCAGGTCGCGCTGCGGCTGATTTGCCTGTGGCTCTGGATGCCGAGGCGGGTGTTCACAGTCTTGATACGTTGTGGCAGTTGCTCGTCAGAGCTGCTGTGCTCTGGTACGTCTTGTTGGCGCTCTGGACGGTGGTGGGACGCTAGTCTTCTAAAGCGCGTCAGGGGCCCACCCAAAGACGGCACACGCATTGGTTGTACTGGCCTGGGCAAGTGCTTCGGAGGTCACGCCGAACAGCTCGGCCAGTGCCGCGCAGATGTCAGGCAAGTGGGTAGGGCTGTTGCGAATGCCTGGGTACATGGCAGGGGCCATGTCAGGGGCGTCGGTTTCCAGAACGATGCCGTCCAGCGGCAGCCGCGGCACGACCTTTCTCAGTCGATTGGCTTGCGGCCATGTCGGCGCGCCGCCCAAGCCCAGCTTGAATCCTAGTTTCAGATACTCCCGCGCTTCTTCGTAGCTGCCCGCAAAAGCGTGGACAACGCCCGCTCTGGGCGGCTTGTAGCGTTTTAGCGTGGCGATGACATCGGCATGGGCTTTTCTGACGTGCAGCAGGCTCGGCAGCTCGTATTCGATAGCCAATTCGAGGTGTGATTCGAAAAGCGTCTGCTGGCGTGCCTTGTCGGGCTGCTCGATATAGTAGTCCAGTCCGAATTCACCCAATGCGCAAAGCTTGGGATGACCAGCCCATTGATCCAGCCATGCCCTGAGCGTGTCGATGTCGCTCTCCTTGTGCACGTCCAGATAGCAGGGATGCAGGGCCAGGGCCGCGTAGAGCGGCTCATGGGCCAGCGCGGTAGACCATAACTGCGACCATAGGGATTCTTCGACACCAATCAGCACCTGACGCCGTACGCCTAGCGATGCGCACTGGTGCAGGAGTGCCTCCCGATCATCGTCGAACCCGGGAAAGTCCAGGTGGTTATGGGTATCGATCAACATGGTAGGGGCCGGCTAGTCCTTGTGACGAGTCTTGAGCTGTCGGGGGATGGCATGAACACCGGGCTCGTAATGGTGGGATTCGATGGCATCCAGCATGAGGTTCAGGGCCTGCTCTGCAATGAGTTCGTGCTGCTGATAGAGTCCGTTGACCTTGATGGGAACGAAGTCGAGCAGCTGGGCGTCGCCAAAGGTGGCGAGACGCAGATGGGAAGGCCAGCCTTCAGCCTGCTGTTGGAAAACATCGAAAACGCCTTCCAGCAGCACGTATGCCGTCGTGATAATCGCATCAGGCATATGGCCCAGCTCGCTCATCAGGTCCAGCATCAGGTCGCGTCCACAGGTACGGCTGAACTGCTCGCCATAGCGAATCAGCTTCTTGCCGTTGAAGTCCTGCAGGGCCGATTCGAAACCCGCGGCGCGCTCACGGCTGATGACGAGGTCCGGACGGGCCGCGATCAGGGCGATTTCTCGAGGCGGCGTATCCAACAGGGTCTTCGTCAGAAGGGAGCTGGCGGTCCGGTCGTCACTGACGACAGAGCTGAACTGACTGGGATCGAGCTGACGGTCAACGGCTACCACAGGCAGTCCTTCTGCCTGCAGGCGGCGATAGGGCGTATCGTCATCGGCCAGACAGCTGGCGGTGATAAGGCCATCGCAGCGGCGTGCGCGAAACAGCGAGAGCAATTGCCGTTCGGTATCGGGCTCATCGTCGGTACAGGCAATGAGCAATTGATAGCCCCGCAGCCGGGCTCTGATTTCCAGCTGCTTGGCCAGCCGTGCATAGCTGGGGTTTTCCAGGTCAGGCAAGATGAACCCAAGCGTCAGGGTCTGGCCGCGACGCAAGCCGGCGGCGCGCTGGTCTGGCTGGTAGCCGTATTGTTCGACCACTTGCTGTACGCGCGTGACGGTGGCTGGACTGATGCGCCGCTGGTCGGCTTTTCCGTTGATGACGTAGCTGGCCGTGGTCACGGAGACGCCTGCCAGTCGAGCTATATCACTGAGCTTCAAAACGATTCCTCTTGTGGCCGTGCGGTCTGGAACGCCTTTCTTGCTTATATGACCGCAATACCTTGCCTTTCATTGACGATAATCCATTTTCGAAAACAGACGGTCCGGTATCTAACGCAATGGGCTGGCCTTTATTGTGTGTAGTGCTTCAAGGATCAACGATTATCGAGTAACGTGCCACTCTGTTTTGGTGAAACGTTTCAGCACAATAGTGTCTTATCGCTGTTATGTCTGTATCGCCCGATGTCGATGATTCAACATGCGATTAGGCTAAAACAATCATTACAAGAAAGGCACGGTGCTCTTCGGTCGCTCGTAGTGCCATGGAGGATTTGAATGTTCGAACTCGATGCGCAGCATATTCGCATGGGACAACAGGCCGCTGACAAGGATAGCGCGCTTGCCCTACTGGGTGAGGCCCTTGTCGCGGATGGGCTTGTGGCTCCCGGCTATATCGATGGATTGCGTGCTCGCGAAGCCCAGGGTTCTACCTACCTTGGACAGGGTATTGCCATTCCCCATGGTACTCCTCAGACCCGTGACCATGTGTTTACAACGGGCGTACGAATCATGCAATTCCCCGATGGTGTAAGTTGGGGGGAAGGGCAGACCGCTTATCTGGCCATTGCAATTGCCGCCAAATCTGATGAACACCTTCGAATTCTCCAGTTATTAACGCGTGCACTGGGTGAAAAGTCGCTGGACGAGGCGATTCGCCGTGCCGAAAGCGCCGAGGCGATTGTTCAGTTGCTGCATGGCGCCCCGCAAGAGCTTGAGCTGGATGACCAGCTGGTGCGTCTGCACGTGGAGGCCGACGATCTTGAAGACCTGGCGTGGGAAGGGGCTCGTCTTCTTAAGAGGACGCAGTGCGTTGAGCCCGGCTTTGCCGGCGCGCTACAGACGGGCGTCCCTCTGCCACTAGGTGAAGGGCTCTGGTGGCTGCACAGCGACCATGCCGTAAGCCGTCCTGGTCTTGCGTTTGTGACACCCGCAGCGCCGGTGACGCTTGAAGGGCAGCCAGTCAAGGGCTTGTTCTGTCTGGCCAGCCTTGGCGAGGCTCACCGTGATTTGCTGGAGCGCCTGTGTGACTTGCTGATCGCTGGCCGTGCCCAGGAGCTTAGCCAGGCAACTTCCAGCCGGGCGGTGCTCGAAGCGCTGGGCGGTGAGGTAGCACCGGACTGGCCCAGTGCGAGTGTGGTGCTGGCTAACGCTCATGGCCTGCATGCGCGTCCGGCCAAGGAGCTGGCGCGTGTGGCGAAGGCTTCAACCGGTGAGGTTCGGGTCAGGGTGGATGGCGGAACGGCCGTTTCGGCCAAGAGCTTGTCTCGCCTGCTGGCGTTGGGTGCGCGCCGTGGTCAGGTGCTGGAGTTTCTGGCCGAGCCGGGAACCGATGCCGAAGCGCTGCTAGGGGATCTTGTCGCGGCGGTCGAGGCCGGGTTGGGTGAAGAGGTTGAGCCCATTAGCGCCAATACTCAACCGACGCACGCGGCCGTGCCGGTTGAAACCAATATTCTGGCGCGAGCAGAGGACACGGCGCCGCTAGCCTCAGGCGATACCTTCAAGGCCATTGCTGCGGCACCGGGCCTAGCCGTTGGGCCAGCCTATGTCGTGGCTCAGCAGCATTTTGACTTTCCCGCCGAGGGTGAGGGGATCGCCGCTGAAACCGAGCGCCTCGAAGCGGCACTGGCGGCAGTCAGAACGGAAATCGATGCCCTGATCAGCCGTAGCGAGGCCGGCGCCATTCGCGACATCTTTCTGACCCATCTGGAGATGCTTGATGATCCGGATCTGCGTGAGGGCGTACAGATGCGCCTCAAGCGCAATGCCAGCGCCGCAGCGGCCTGGAACGCACAGATCGAGGAGGCGGCCGCTCAGCAGGAGTCATTGAAGGATGCGCTCCTGGCCGAGCGTGCGGCTGATCTGCGTGATGTAGGCCGCCGTGTTCTGGGGCATCTGTGTGGGGTTGGGTCTGCCAGTGAGCCAAGCGAGCCCTATGTGCTGGTCATGGATGAGGTCGGGCCTGGTGACGTGGCGCGTCTGGACCGTGACAGGGTCGCCGGTATCCTGACGGCACGTGGGGGTGCCAGCTCTCACAGCGCCATTGTTTCCCGCGCCTTGGGTATTCCTGCGATTGTAGGCGCTGGCCCGCGTGTACTGAACCTTGCACCTCAGACCATTCTACTGCTGGATGGCGATCATGGCCTTGTCGAGATCGGGCCGGATGCCGCACGCATCGAGCAGGTTCGTATAGAGCGCGAGGTGCGGGAGCATCGTCGACAGGAGGCCGAAGCCAAGCGGTTTGAGCCTGCGGTCACCCGCGACGGGCACCGTATTGAGGTGGCTGCGAACCTGGGCAACACTGCGGATGCCCCGTCGGTAGTCGAACAGGGCGCAGAGGCAGTTGGCTTGCTGCGTACCGAGCTGGTATTCATGAGCCATGATTCGGCACCTGACGAGCAGGCGCAGGAGAAGGATTACCGACGCGTACTGGATGCGTTGGATGGACGACCGCTGGTGGTACGTACGCTGGATGTGGGAGGTGACAAGCCGTTGCCTTATATGCCAATTCCAGCCGAAGAGAACCCGTTCCTGGGTATTCGCGGTATACGCCTGACCCTACGTTGCCCGGAGGTGCTGGAAACCCAGCTGCGCGCCTTGCTTCGTGCGGCCGAGGGGCGTCCGCTCAGAATCATGTTTCCGATGGTGGGACGGGTTGAGGAGTGGCGTCAGGCGCGAGACATCCTCAATCGTCTGCGGCAGGAGATTCCGGCGATCAATCTGCAGGTAGGCATCATGATCGAAGTACCTTCGGCAGCCCTGTTGGCACCGGTGCTGGCGCAGGAAGTGGATTTCTTCAGCGTCGGAACGAATGACCTGACCCAATACGCCTTGGCGATCGACCGTGGTCATCCTTTATTGTCCGGCGAGGCTGATGGTTTGCATCCCAGCGTGCTGCGCCTGATTGATATGACGGTCCAGGCCGCCCATGCACATGGCAAGTGGGTAGGCGTATGCGGAGAGTTGGCCGCCGATCCGCTGGCGGTTCCGCTTTTGATGGGGCTGGGTGTGGATGAACTCAGCGTTTCAGCGCGCAGCATTCCGCTGGTCAAGGCGTGGGTGCGTGAACTGGATTTCGTGGCTGCACAAGCCTGTGCCCAGCGAGCACTGACGCTGGCGACAGCAGATGAAGTGCGCGCCAGCGTGGAGGCCATGCAATGAGCCGTGTTTTGACCGTTACCTTGAACCCCGCGCTGGATCTAACTGTGCGACTGCCCGAGCTGCATCCGGGAGAAGTAAACCGTAGTGAAGCGGTTGTCATGCATGCGGCTGGCAAGGGACTGAATGTGGCTCAGGTCCTGGCAGACTTGGGGCATTCGCTGACCGTAACCGGCTTTCTGGGCGCTGATAACGCCAAGCCATTCGAAGCCTTGTTTGCCGAGCGTGGCTTCAAGGATGCCTTTGTGCGGGTGGAGGGCGAGACCCGCAGTAATATCAAGCTGGCCGAAACCTCAGGCCGCATTACGGATATCAACGGGCCGGGGCCGCATGTTACCGAGACTGCTCAGGCTCAGTTGCTGCGGACCCTGGACGACGTAGCACCGGGACACGATCTGGCCGTTGTCGCCGGCAGTCTGCCACGCGGCATCGGTGCCGACTGGCTTGCCGAGCTGGTTCAGCGGCTGAAAGCCCTAGGCTTGCGGGTGGCACTGGACACCAGTGGCGCCGCGCTGCGTGCCGGGCTCAAGGCTGGGCCGTGGCTGGTCAAGCCCAATACCGAGGAGCTGTCCGACGCCTGCTCGGCACCTGCCGATACTGCCGAGCAGCAGGCTCAGCTGGCCGCTCAGCTGGCCGCTCAGGGTGTTGAGCACATAGTGATCTCTCAGGGCAGCGAGGGTGTTCGGTGGTTTGCGCCAGGTCGCGTACTGCAGGCCGTTCCGCCCAGGGTGCAGGTGGCCAGCACCGTAGGGGCCGGCGACTCGCTTCTGGCCGGTATGGCGCACGGTTTGCTCACCGGACTTGAGCCGCGGGACGCGTTACGCAATGCCACAGCCATTGCTGCCATGGCCGTGACTCAAATCGGCTTTGGCATTGATGATCCTGCCCGTTTGGCAGAGTTGGCGAACGGCGTCAGTGTTCACGTCATGACAGAACAATAAGCAGGGATAACTCATGAATATCGCAATCGTTACGACCTGCCCGACGGGCATGGTTACCAGTGTGCTCAGTGCACGATTGCTGGATGCTGCCGCACAGCGCCGTGGCTGGCAGACCAGTGTTGAAATCCACGACGGCCCTGAAGCCACGCTGCTGACGGATGATCAGATCGCTCGGTCCGAATTGGTTGTCGTTGTGCATACCGGTGCGGTAGACCTTCGCCGCTTCGCGGGCAAGCGCGTTTACCGTGCAACACCGGCGGAAGCCCTGCGGGACGTCGATGCCTTTTTGCAGCGTGCCGAGCGTGAGGCCAAGGTGTACGAAGCCAGCGCCGAGCCTGAAGCGGTCAGCGCAGCCGCTGCACCCGCCAAGCAGCCCCGTCTGGTGGCGATCACGGCCTGCCCAACCGGCGTTGCGCATACGTTCATGGCGGCTGAGGCCTTGATTCAGACCGCCAAGAAGCTGGGCTATAAGCTGGATCTGGAAACCCAGGGGTCAGTGGGCGCACGCAACCCTCTCAGTGCCGAGGCGATCGCGGAGGCCGATGCGGTTCTGCTGGCAACTGACATTGAGGTCAATACGGATCGCTTCGCGGGCAAGAAGGTGTTTCGCTGCGGCACTGGTGTTGCCCTCAAGCAGCCTGAAGCTACGCTCAAGCGTGCATTAGCTGAGGGTGAGATCCTGGGGGGCGCAGCGGCTGCTTTGTCTTCCGGACAAGCCAAGGCCAGTGCGAAAAAGGAAAAGACCGGAGTCTACAAGCACCTGCTGACGGGCGTGTCCTACATGCTGCCTATGGTAGTCGCCGGAGGCCTGTTGATTGCCCTGTCGTTTGTCTTTGGGATCGAGGCGTTCAAGGAGCAGGGCACGCTGGCGGCTGCATTGATGCAGATCGGTGGCGAAGCTGCGTTCAAGCTCATGGTGCCGGTGCTGGCCGGTTACATTGCGTACTCCATTGCTGACCGGCCGGGCCTTGCGCCGGGAATGATCGGCGGATTGCTGGCCAGTAATCTGGGCGCGGGCTTTATCGGCGGTATCGTGGCGGGCTTTCTGGCCGGTTATGTGGCGAAGGCGATCGCTCGCTGGGTGAAGCTGCCGGCCAGCGTGGAGGCCCTCAAGCCTATTCTGATCATTCCGCTATTGGCGAGCCTGATTACCGGCCTTGTGATGATCTATGTTGTGGGAACGCCGGTTGCCCAGGCATTGACCGCGTTAACAGGCTTTCTGGAAAACATGGGGACGTCTAATGCCGTTCTGCTGGGTGTCATTCTGGGTGCCATGATGTGTGTGGATCTGGGTGGGCCGATCAACAAGGCGGCGTATGCCTTTACCGTAGGGTTATTGGCATCCAAGACCTATGGTCCGATGGCGGCTACGATGGCGGCCGGTATGGTGCCTGCGATCGGTATGGGACTTGCTACCATTCTGGTGCGCCGCAAGTTTGCCCAGAGCGAGCGTGAAGCGGGCAAGGCGGCCTTTGTCCTGGGGTTGTGCTTCATTTCCGAAGGGGCAATCCCCTTTGCAGCGAAAGACCCGCTGCGTGTAATACCCGCGAGCATCGCGGGCGGCGCATTGACCGGTGCGCTCGTTATGCTGTTCAACTGCAAGTTGATGGCGCCCCATGGCGGTCTTTTCGTACTCCTGATTCCCAACGCCATTAATCACGCCTGGCTATACCTGGCGGCCATTGCGGCGGGCAGTATCTTGACCGGTGTGGTGTACGCTGTGATCAAGCGGGGTGAGGTACAGGAAGAGCTGGTACCTGCGGCATGAAAAAAAGGGCTCTCAGGAGCCCTTTTTAATGCGTTGGCGACTTGTCTGATACTGCCGGATCATTCCACCTGGACGACATATTTGCGTGTCCGCACGGCAGCTTTCAGATCCTTTAACGCGTTGGGCAGCTGTTCGAAGGGAACAACCTCAAGAGTAGGCATGGCCAATCGATTGTTCTTGATCTGATCCATCAGCTCGGCTCCGGCGGTGGTCAGCTCCATCCAGTCCAGGACGTTGCCATGCTGGTGGATCGAGGCGAGGGCCTCCTCATGATAAGAGATCGCCGTTGTGAAGGCAGGCAAGGGCGGCTGCTCGATCCGGTCCTGGATGCACACCAGATGGCCATTAAGGCCCAGAAGACCGGCCAGCGAGGCGGCATGCTGGCCGGAGATTGTGTCAAAGGCGGCGTAGAATTTACGGCCTTGCAGCTTTTCGAGTAACAGATCCCGCCAGTTTTCCTGGTGGTAATCCACGACCTCGGTCACGCCACGTGACAGCAGCTTTTCGCGGTGCTGCTCCCCTGCGGTTACCCAGACGCGCCAGCCTTTTTGCAACGCCAGTTGTGCCACCAACGATCCGACCGAGCCCCCGGCGCCGGTCACGAGTACATCCTTGTTGGTTGCATCCGGTACCTTCATGACCGACTGCCAGGCGGTCAGGGTAGGGCAGGGGAAGGCGGCGGCAGCAGTGTCACTAAGGCCGTCCGGCACCGGCATCACCATGTGGGCGGCGATCTTGATATGCGTGGCATAGCTGCCGGCGTGGTAGAGGTTCTGGTGATAGGCGACCCGCGTTCCGACACGCAGGTGTACGTCGCTACCGGCCGCGATTACGACGCCCATACCGTCCACGCCTGGAATATGGCCCGGCTTCCAGACCTTTTCGGCCTGCGCAATGAATTTCCAGTCGACTGGGTTGATGCCGATGACCTTGTTGGCGATCAGGATTTCATCGGGTGCCAGATCCTCGCTAATGGCATGAGTTTCCAGTACCAGATCCGTAGGCTCGCTGCCGTGGCGCCAGGTCCAGGCGTGTACATCCAGCATGAGGGTCTCCTCTCAAAGGGGTATATTTTCTCCTTTATGGGGGTTAGTGATGGCTCGTAAAACCCCTACAGGAAAGAAACATGAGTAAAGAGCAGCGGAAGGAGCAGGAAAAAGCAGTGGGATAGGGAACATGGTCAGATCTGTATGGCTTTTCTGGATTGCTTACCAGACAAACCATAGGTATTCACTCACACGACAATTGCAAACAAACGACTGGCGAAGTTAAGCCGCTCGGGCAGCGGTATGCCGACTATAAGGAGGCGAGCGCAGGTAACAGCGGAAGCACGTAAACAGTAAGAAGGACAGCCGAGTTTGGGAGTTGCTCAAACCAACCGGTATTCGTAAGGTCATAACAACACTTGATATTTCAATACTTTGTTACAATTACAGAGCCAACCTATTTTATTTGCTTATGAGCGACTCGAGCGATCCTGCTGCCCCTGACCGCAGGGAAACGTCTACACGCCGCGCTGCGGCATCTCAAACACCCCAACAGCGCCATCAACGGTTTCGCTCCATTCGGCAACGCTTGGCGTTCTGGGTCGGCGCGCTGCTGGTGGGTTTACTGGCGTTGACCTTTGCCTGGCTGGCTGATCATGCTTTTCATCTCTTTCAGCGTCTGTTGAATCACAGCCACTTATGGCCGTGGTTGGTGACACCCGCAGGATTTGCCCTGTTGGTCTGGCTGACACAGGGGTGGCTGCGTAATGCCAGGGGAAGCGGCATTCCACAAGTGATTGCAGCGCTGGAAAAGCCCTCTGGTCAGTTCAGGGCAGCGGTGTTGGCCTGGCCGATCGCGCTCGCGAAGATGATACTGACATTGTTTGCCCTGCTAGTGGGGGCCTCGGTTGGCCGCGAGGGTCCGACCGTACATTTGGGCGCCTCGGTGCTGTATGGCTTTGGTCGGCGGCTGGGCCTGTATGAGCGAAAGACGGTTTCCGGCCTGATCCTCGCCGGTGGTGCTGCGGGTATTGCCGCCGCGTTCAACACGCCGCTTGCGGGCGTAGTATTTGCCATTGAAGAGTTGAGTCATACCTTTGAACAGCGCTTCAGCGGTCTGGTACTGTCGGCTGTGGTGATTGGCGGTATGGTCACGCTGGGCCTGGTCGGACCGTATACCTATTTTGGCGTTATCAGTGCCAGTCTGCCCTGGGGCGATGCCTGGATAGCGGTGGTCATATGCGGGCTGGCAGGCGGCCTGTTGGGCGGCGGTTATGCTCGGTTGGTCATTCCAACATCCTACGGCTGGCTTGGAAGGTTGGGCGCTATCCGCTCACGCTTCCCGGTTCGGTTTGCCGCCGTCTGTGGATTGCTGGTCGCCTGTCTAGGGGCACTGTCCGGCCAGCATGTCTTTGGTACCGGCTACGAGGAAACACGTGCCATTCTGGAAGGGCACCCTATAACCGATCAGGGCTTTCTCATCTGGAAATTTCTGGCCAATGTGGTTTCTTATTTGGCAGGCATTCCCGGCGGGCTCTTTTCGCCTTCGCTCACGGTAGGCGCCAGCTTTGCGCCCTGGCTGGTCGATTGGCTGCCTGATGTCACCCTGCAGACCGGTGCGCTTCTGGGCATGGCGGCCTACCTCACGGGTGTTACCCGGACACCGCTCACCTCGACTGTCATTACCTTGGAGCTGGCCCACAGCCCCGACATGGCGATCCCTGTGCTGGCGACGTGCCTGCTGGCGAATGGTGTGTCCGGCTGGCTTTCGCCCACCTCGCTTTATCATGCGTTGGCTCAACAGATCCTGCATGCGGTGGAGCCTGAAGCGCCGAAGCCTACCAAGTGTGATTGAGATCACGCCGTAACAGCTGTTCTTCAGACTGTCACAGGGTTGTCAGGCGTTTTCGCTAAACCCATTCGCTCCAATAATCGTGGGAGCGCATGATGAGCACGTTCGATAATGGAAGACGACGCCTGATCCAGGGGCTGGGCGTTGGACTGCTGCTGCCGGGAGTGGCACCTGCCGTGATCGCCGGCGCCAAGCAGCGTCCGCTGATGCTTGAAGGGGTTCAGTCAGGTGATGTTCAGGGCAACCGGGCCATTGTCTGGAGCCGCTGTGATCGTCCGGCGCGGATGATCGTCGAGTGGGACACCAAAGAGAGCTTTCGCCATCTGCGCCGAATGGTTTCGCCTGTGGTGACAGCCGACACGGATTACACTGCGCGCATGGACTTGCGCGGACTTCCCGCTGATCAATCCATTTTCTATCGGGTTCGTTTCGAGGATATTTACAGCGGTGCGCAGAGCGAGCCTGTCTTTGGACATTTGCGTAGCGCACCGACGCATCGTACCGATATCCGCTTCGTCTGGAGCGGCGACACGGTCGGGCAGGGATTTGGTATCAACCCGGATATCGGTGGCATGCGCATCTATGAGGCCATGCGTCGCCGACAGCCGGACTTCTTTCTGCACAGTGGCGATACCATCTATGCAGACGGCCCGCTAGAAGCCAAGACCACGACGGTGGAAGGCAAGGTCTGGCGCAACATTACCACAGAGGCCAAGAGCAAGGTTGCCGAGACGGTCGATGAATATCGTGGCAATTATCGCTACAACCTGATGGACGAAAATGTCCGTCGGTTCAATGCTGAAGTCCCGCAGATCTGGCAGTGGGATGACCACGAGACCACCAATAACTGGTCTTCTACCAAAGTGCTGGATGACCGTTACACCGTAAAGGACATCAACGTACTGGCCAAGCGGTCGCGTCAGGCGTATCTGGAATATGCCCCCATGCGGCTGCAACAGCGTGATGATGCCGGACGCATCTATCGCAAGATCAGCTACGGTCCTCGGCTGGATATTTTCGTGCTGGACATGCGGACCTACCGGGGCGGGAACAGCACCAACCTGCAACCCAATGAGGGACCAGACACTGCTTTCATGGGGCGCACGCAACTCGAGTGGCTCAAGCAGGGGCTCGCGGAGTCTACGGCTACCTGGAAGGTCATTGCGGCAGACATGCCCATTGGCCTGGAAGTCCCTGATGGGGTAGATGCAGCAGGAATGCCTCGTTGGGAAGCCATTGCCAATGGCGACGGCGGTGCACCCTTGGGTCGCGAACTGGAAATTGCAGAGCTCTTGCGTTACATCCGCCGGTGGAATATCAACAATACGGTCTGGCTGACTGCAGATGTGCACTACTGCGCGGCTCACCACTACCACCCCAACCGGGCAGCCTTCCAGGATTTCGAGCCCTTTTGGGAGTTCGTGGCAGGCCCCCTCAATGCCGGTGCATTCGGGCCCAACAAGCTGGACAACACTTTCGGACCGGAGGCCGTGTTTGTGAAGGCGCCACCGGTAGCCAACAGCTCGCCGCTGTCGGGCTTCCAGTTCTTTGGCGAGGTCAATATCGAAGGGCACAGCGGCGATCTGACCGTAACCCTGCGAGACTTGGATGGAAAGGCGGTATTCGAAAAGACGCTTCAGGCTGTTTAATCAGGGTGTAAAACAAAGGGCTGAATGATCAGCCCTTTGTCTCATGCTTAGTGATGTTCCCGCGTCGCGCGGAATTTTATGTCAGGCCAGCGCTCTTCCATCAGGCTCAGGTTGACACGAGTCGGCGCAAGGTAGGTCAGGTGACCGCCGCCATCCACGGACAGGTTCTCCATGGCCTTGTTCTTGAATTCCTCAAGCTTCTTCTTGTCACTGCACTCGATCCAGCGGGCAGACCAGACGTTGATCGGCTCGTAGACGCATTCGACCTTGTATTCTTCTTTCAGTCGGCTGGCGACAACGTCAAACTGCAGCACACCGACGGCGCCCAGAATGATGTCGTTGTTGCGCTCGGGGAAGAACACCTGGGTCGCGCCTTCCTCTGCCAGCTCCTGCAGGCCCTGGCGGAGCTGCTTGGACTTGAGTGGGTCCTTCAGGCGTACGCGACGGAACAGTTCAGGCGCAAAGTGCGGAATACCGGTAAAGCCGAGGCTCTCACCTTCGGTAAAGGTATCGCCGATCTGGATGGTGCCGTGGTTGTGCAAGCCGATGATGTCGCCTGCAAAGGCTTCTTCCAGTTGTTCACGCTCGGAAGAGAAGAACGTCAGGGCGTCAGCAATCTTGATGTCCTTGCCGATCCGCACATGGCGCAGTTTCATGCCTTTTTCATACTTGCCGGAGCAGATCCGCATAAAGGCAATCCGGTCACGGTGCTTGGGATCCATGTTTGCCTGGATCTTGAATACGAAACCGCTGAATTTCTCTTCGACCGGCTGTACGTCACGCTCGTTGGTCGCGCGGGAGAGCGGCTGTGGCGCCCAGTCCACGACCGCGTCCAAGACATGATCGACACCGAAGTTGCCCAGGGCTGTACCAAAGAAGACCGGTGTCATCTGGCCCTTTAAAAATTCATCAGTATTGAATTCATGGCACGCGCCCTGGACCAGCTCGAGTTGCTCAACGAAATCATCGTACAGGTCGCCCAGGTGAGTACGGGCTTCGTCCGAGTCTAGCTTTTCAATAACGCGGGTTGCGATACGCTCATGGCCGTGGCCAGGGGTATAGACAAAGATCTTGTCTTCGGAGAGGTGATATACCCCTTTGAAATCACGGTAAGAGCCAATCGGCCAGGTAATCGGGGCCGCCTTGATTTTCAGGACGGCTTCGATCTCGTCGAGCAGCTCGATCGGATCGCGAATATCACGGTCCAGCTTGTTCACAAAGCTGACGATGGGCGTATCGCGCAGACGGCAGACATCCATCAGGGCAATCGTACGAGGCTCAACACCTTTACCGCCATCGAGCACCATCAGGGCAGAGTCAACCGCCGTCAGGGTGCGGTAGGTGTCTTCCGAGAAGTCTTCGTGACCGGGCGTGTCGAGCAGATTGATCATGTGCTCGCGATAGGGGAACTGCATGACCGACGTGGTAATGGAGATACCACGCTGCTTTTCCATCTCCATCCAGTCGGAGGTGGCATGGCGGTCGGATTTACGTGATTTAACGGTCCCGGCCACGGCAATGGCTTGTCCCATCAGGAGGAGCTTTTCGGTGATGGTGGTCTTACCGGCGTCCGGGTGGGAAATGATGGCGAAAGTGCGCCGCTTGGCGACTTCGGCGGCCTGCTTGGTCATGGAGGCTGATGTCCGGTGGATACTTAAACCGGCGATTATAGCAAGCCAAAAGGCCTGTAGGTTCAGGCCTTTTGGCTTTTCAGACGAGTCTTGTTCAGCAGAGTGGCCCTGATGCACTGGGCCACCCTGCCAGCGGTTTATTTAGGCCCTATTTCCGAGCAGCCCGAGTGTTTCACATACTTCTTGAGAATTGCCCACTGCGGACGCTCCTTGTTATCCCGGGGTTCGATGGAAAGGGAATAGTCGCCCCAGCCCGGACCTGCTGCCCAGTATGTAGCTGGGATACATTCCTTCTGAAGATGCGAGAGCATGTTATCCATGACCTTCATCCAGCGGGGATCATCCCCTGGTGCACCAAACTCACCAATGTGGCCTTTCTTGTTATTGGCCTTGAGCCAGTCAATAAAAGGTTGAACACGTTTAACGCCAATCATGGGATCAAGCTGACTAGTGTCCTTGGATTCGTAACGACCACCGGCATCAGCGTCGAAATACACATGAGCCGAGAAAATCAGGTTGTCCGCCGGATCCTTGAGGTTCAGCAGGCCTTTGTTTACATCAGGCCAGCGCGCGCTGCTTGACCAGAAGTTGCCCTCGATCACGATCGGGCGGCTCTTATCGACGGAGCGGATGCCATCGATGCCGTACTGGGCCGCGATGTCCCAGTGGTCTTCCACATCATGCGGCTCGTTCATGATGTCGTAGCCCAGCAGGGCAGGGTGCTTGCTCCAGGTTTTGGCGATCCGCTCCATGACGTCCTGGTAAGCCTCGTAGGGTACGCTCTCCGAACCAATGATCTGGTCGCGGTAACGCCCGTAGTTGTGCAGGTCCAGAATGACCTGCATCTTGTAGCGCTTGGCCGAGTCCAGCGTCTGGCTGATCAGGTCGGCGTACTGAGTGTCCAGCTCGCCGTTAAGCTTGGGTTGCAGGCGCTCCCAGGTGATCGGGAAACGTACGACGCGAATGCCGCGATAGCCCCAGCGCCTGAAATAGGAGTCGTCAGGAAAGAAGTAGTTGGTACCGTTCACACCCGGAAGCACCTGCGCCGCAAAGCCGGCACCCGAGAAATTCAGGCCGATCATCTCGGCTGGGTAATCGGCCGCCGAGGCGGTATGGCTCATGAGCAGGGGAGCGAATGCTAGAAAGGCATATCGCTTGAGGTTGCGTTTGATTCGCCCGGTTCTATTCATCGAAATAAGTGCCATAAGCGTAATGGGCAGGCCAGAACTGTACCTGCAGGGTTAACATGGATAGCCTGATAGCAAAACCCGTCAAACGTGCTCTTTGAGCAGGTCGATTGACAAGGGGGGCCGGCGGGGTTTGACGTAAAAATGTGATTGCCTATGGCTTTATTGAAAATACGTACAGCGATAGGAGCGGGAAGTAAACTCGATAAGCGTTAAAAGCCATTAAGCTGAAAGCCTGAGCCGGACTCAGGACACAGGCTTTCAAGCCTGGCGCTTAGCAGGCATCCAGACGGAAGCAGACTCCTGTCCAGCGCTCAGCCTCCTCACGTGCATCCTGCTCGTTATCGAACTCGGCAATGACTCCGCCATGGGCGTAGATCACCGCCCAGGTTTCCTTGAAGGCAACCTGCAACGAGTTGATGAATGATGGAGGCTCTACCGAGCCGTCGACTTCGATGCCAAACATTTTGATTTCCCTATGAAATGAAGCAAAACATATTGTTGGAGTTTGGCCATATCCTTCCGTGATGTAAGGCACTGCATGGCGACACACGAAGACCTGTGCGTCTTAATAAAGTTTACGCCTTGCCATATTTCTTTCATCTTTTTGGTGAGCGGCAGTATCCAAATCTGGTTAGCACTCCCTCGCAAAAATTAATCTTTGTTGAAAATGCCTATCTGGCTTGAACGGGTTCTCTCAATTGCAGAGGAATCCTGACGGATTTTGGAACATCGGTTCGCCTGGCCGGTCGGTTTTACGAGGAGGGTTCGTACCGGATCGAGGTAAATCAGACAGTCGTATGGGATTTTTGATTGATCTTGCGGGCGTGTAGTCCTAAAGTTCGCGCCCGAACGTCCATGCTGGAAACGATCCATCCGGCTCAAGTACTGACGACGAGACAGCAAGGTCAACGCTCTGGACATATTGACCTTTTTGCTTTCGGCGACGTGCCTTGGGAAGTAGGCGAACCAAAGTGGGGAAACGGATTAGGCGTTCAGCAATACCCCTACGAATCCATTTGTTCTGCCATTGGGAGTCCGACGCATGTCCATCCAGGTCGAAGATTACTACTCGCGCGAGACCTTCCAGCGAATGAAGTCCTTCGCTGACCAGCATGAAACGCCTTTTGTCGTGATCGATAAGGCCACCATTTCCAGAGCCTACGATGATCTGGTGAACAATTTCCCGTTTGCCAAAATTTACTACGCCGTCAAGGCAAACCCCGCCATCGAGATTACTGAGCTCCTGCGCGACAAGGGCTCGAATTTCGACATCGCGTCCATCTATGAGCTGGACAAGGTACTGAGCACGGGCGTCAGTCCTGATCGCATCAGCTATGGCAATACGATCAAGAAAGCCAAGGACATTCGCTATTTCTACGAGAAGGGTGTGCGGATGTTCGCCACCGACTCTGAGGCTGACCTACGTAATATTGCCAAGGCTGCGCCGGGCTCGAAGATCTATGTACGGATTCTGACCGAAGGCTCTAATACCGCTGACTGGCCGCTTTCACGCAAGTTTGGCTGCCAGACCGATCTGGCGCTGGACCTCCTGATCCTGGCCCGCCAGCTAGGCCTTGTGCCTTACGGCGTCTCCTTCCATGTTGGCTCGCAGCAGCGTGATATCGACGTCTGGGATGCGGCTATCGCTAAGGTCAAGGTAATATTCGAGCGCCTGCGTGAAGAAGACGGTATCGTCCTGAAGATGATCAACATGGGTGGCGGTTTCCCGGCAAACTATATTGCCAAGACCAACAACCTCGAAACCTATGCTGAAGAGATCATCCGCTTCTTGAAGGAAGACTTTGGCGATGAACTTCCGGAAATCATTCTGGAGCCCGGTCGTTCGTTGATTGCCAACGCCGGTATTCTGGTGAGCGAAGTGGTACTGGTGTCGCGCAAATCGCGCACCGCCGTCGAGCGCTGGGTATACACCGACGTAGGCAAATTTTCTGGTCTGATCGAAACCATGGACGAGTCCATCAAGTTTCCGATCTGGGTCGAAAAGAAGGGTGAGATGGAAGAGGTCGTGATCGCCGGCCCTACCTGTGACAGTGCCGACATCATGTATGAACACTACAAATATGGTTTGCCACTGAACCTTGCCAGCGGTGACCGTCTGTATTGGTTATCTACCGGGGCGTACACCACTAGCTACAGTGCTGTAGAGTTCAATGGCTTCCCTCCACTCAAGGCCTATTACCTCTAAATAGCGCCCATAAAAAACCCGCTTCGGCGGGTTTTTTATCATTCAGACGGCAAGGGCGAATCGTAGCGCTTGCTCTGGGCTCTGGTAAGAGCCGCTTGATCCGTCTCGTCGCCCAATTCTGCGGCGCGCTCGAAATAGCTCAGCCCGATCAGGCGCAGCGCTTCATGCTCGGAGTCCAATAGTCCTTGCCGGCTGGCCCTGAAAAAATTGAGGTTGCCGGTCTTCAAGGCTTCCTTCAGCCAGTGCTGGGCTTCCTCAAGCCGACCCATCGTTGCCAGCACCGCCGCGTAGCTGTATTGACCGCGAAAGTCGCCTGCCTCTGCCGACCGTTTGTACCAGTCACGTGCAACCTTTGTATCCTGCGTAACGACAAGACCCTCTTCGTAGAAGCGTCCAACGAGGTTCATGGACTTGGCATGGCCCAGCTCAGCTGCGCGTCGGTAGAATAAAAAGGCGCTGTGCTCGTTACGGGAGACACCGCGTCCTGTCGCCAGCAGATTGGCATAGTTGTACATGCCCCAGTCCAGGCCCTGTTCGGCGGCCTGACGATAGGCCTCGGCTGCTGCGTGGGCATCCTGCTCGCAGCCCCAGCCATGTTCGCGGCAACGTCCTACCATGTTGAGCGCCATCGTGTGGCCTTGGTCGGCAGCGATAGTGAACCAGGTCAATGCGAGGCTAGCGTCCTGTGCAATGCCGCGGCCCTCCAGCAGGATCTGGCCCAGCATGGCCTGGGCATCTGGCGAGCCGGCCTTGGCAGCTGTCAGGATGACACGGGCCGCCTCCCTGGGATTATCCGATGCCAGTGCCTGTTCCAGCGCCTGGTTTTCGAGAACTTCCTGTCGCCTCAAGACGTAGGCCATGGTTATACGTCTACCCAGCGGCGTAGCAGGTTGTGATAAGTCCCAGTCAACTGAACCAGTGAAGGATGATCAGGGACGTCGCGGGTCAGGTTTTGAATGGCTGTGTCCATTTCGAACAGCAGGGCCCGCTGGCTATCTTCGCGAACAAGACTCTGAGTCCAGAAAAACGAGGCATATCGAGTGCCTCGAGTCACCGGCTCCACCTTGTGCAGGCTGGTGGCCGGATAGAGCACGGCGTCGCCTGCCTTTAGCTTTACGCGCTGTGTGCCATAGGTGTCCTGAATCACCAGTTCTCCGCCGTCATAGCTGTCGGGATCACTGAAAAACACTGTGGTCGAGATATCGGTTCTGACGCGCTCGACGCTGTTTTTCACGTTGCGTACGGCGTTGTCTATATGGAAGTCGAATGAGCCGCCGGCGGTGTAGCAGTTGATCAAGGGCGGGAAGATCTTGTGGGGCAGTGCCGCAGACATGAACAGGGGATGCTGCCAGAGCCGATGGACAATCGCTTCGCCGATTTCACGCGTTAACGGATGGTCTTCGGGAAGTTGAAGATTATGCTTGGCCTTGGAGGATTGATGTCCGGCAGTGATTTTTCCATCACTCCACTGGGTCTGTTCAAGCGCCTCTCGGATACGAGCCGTTTCTTCAGCAGTAAAGACCTGGGGTATGGCTAGCAGCATGACGCGCTCCGACGAGCATAAAAAAACTATTAATGATAGTCATTCTCAGGATTTTTGCAAAAAGTACAGCGTAGAACTGCAAGCTGTCTTTGATAATTCAGAATACTTTAAATTACTATTGATACTAATTCGTATTTGCGTATATTTTCCGCGGCTTCGTTCGTGGGGAATAATTAGAAATGACACGTCAAACCGAGTTGGGTGTTACGCCTAGGCTGTTAGTTTCAGCGGTAGGGGTAGCCATAACGGCTTTTTCCGGTACTACGCTTGCTCAACAAGCGCCTACTAAGCAAAGTGCTAACCAAGGCTCGAGCGTACTGGATCTGAACAGCACCACCGTCTTGGGGGATGAAGAGGGCAGTTATAACGTTCAGGAGTCAGCATCGTCCAAGTACACGGCTCCGCTGCGTGACACACCCAAGTCAGTGACGGTAATACCGGCTCAGGTAATCCAAGACACCGGTGCGCTTTCATTAACTGACGCGCTAAGGACTGTTCCAGGTATCACGTTTGGAGCAGGGGAGGGAGGAAACCCTCAAGGCGATCGTCCCTTCATTCGCGGTTTCAGTGCGGAAAGTGACACTTTTGTTGACGGTTTGAGAGATATCGCTTCGCAGACACGTGAAGTATTCAATCTCGAAAGCGTTGAAGTCAGCAAGGGGCCAGGCTCGGCTTATACAGGCGCAGGTTCGACTGGGGGTAGCCTCAACCTGATTTCCAAAACGCCCAAAATGCATGATTTCGTCAATGGCGGCTTTACCTATGGCTCTGATCAGACTCGCCGTACAACCCTGGATGTCAACCATGTATTGACCGACTCGGCTGCCTTCCGCCTGAATCTGATGAAGCACGATGCCAATGTGGCCGGTCGTGATGGTCCAGATGTCAGCCGCTGGGGTGTAGCACCTTCGATTAGTTTCGGTCTGGGTACACCCACACGTGCCACGTTTTCCTACTACCACTTGGAGACAGATGACACGCCCGACTATGGTATTCCGCTGACCAATGTGAACCGCAGCAAGGCCAACCCGAGCGGGCCGGCTCATGTAGATAAGGACAACTGGTACGGGTCTAGCCGTGATTACCGTGAAAGCACGACCGACAGCGGTACGCTTCGAATCGAGCACGATTTGAATGACAGCCTCACGCTGTCTAACAGTTTTCGCATGGTGCGGACCACACTGGACTACGTGGCTACTAACCCGGACGACAGCAAAGGCAACGTTGCAAACGGTTACGTCTATCGCTCACCTAAGAGCCGCAATTCAACATCAGAAGGCTGGGTCAACCAGACCGACTTGAAGGCGCTGTTTAATACGGGGACGATTGAACATACTCTGGTAACGGGCTTGGAATTTAGTTACGAAGATGTGCATAGTCGCCCCTATACCTTTACATCGACGGCGTCTGGTACAACATGCAATGCGTCCTTGCTGGCCAGTGGTGATTGCACCAGCCTGTATAGTCCCACCTACAAGGATGGATGGGCAGGCACGATTACCGAGGGTGCGTCTTATACGGATACCGACACCAAGACCAGCGCCGCCTATGTATTCGATACACTGAAGCTTAACGATCAGTGGTCTGTAAACCTTGGTCTGCGCTACGACGATTACCAGGTCAAGAGCAGCGGCTTCGGCAATAATGGTGTTCGTGGTGCAGCTAACACCAATTTCTCCAATGAAAACAATTCGCACTTCTGGAACTATCAGGTTGGTGTCGTTTATAAGCCCGCATCCAACGGCAGTATCTATGTAGCGTGGTCGACATCGAGTAACCCATCGGGCGAGACGGGAGGAGAAGGTTTGTCCGATCTGGCGGCTGCCAATAACGGGTTGGATCCAGAGCGTAATCGCAATTATGAAGTAGGGACGAAGTGGGACTTCTTCAACGAAGCGCTTTCGCTTAATGCGGCCTTGTTCCGTACAGACAAGACCAATGCTCGCGTTGCCAGCGCAGACGCCAACATATCGCAAGTACTGGATGGCGAGCAGCGTGTTCAAGGTGTTGAGTTGGGCTTCAGTGGCAAGCTGACGCCTCACTGGAAAGTATTCGGCGGTTACACCTACTTGGATAGCGAGATTCGTAAGTCGACCACCGCTTCTGATGAGGGCAACAAGATGCCTCAGACGCCGGAAAACAACTTTACCCTGTGGACCACCTATGATGTTACTCAAGACTTCACGGTGGGTGGCGGTGCCACATATGTGGATCGTCAGTTCGGCAATACGGCCAACTCGACCTACATTCCCTCCTACACGCGCTATGACGCGATGGCGGCTTACCGCGTGACGAAGAATCTGGATCTGCAGTTGAATGTGCAGAACCTGACGGACAAACGTTATTTCGACCAAGTGTACTCAACCCATATGGCGCACGTAGCGCCCGGACGTACAGCGCTCCTGAGTGCCAACTTCCATTTCTGATGGAAAAGTGCATGGCCCGGCTCCTGTGAGCCGGGCTTTTTGTATGGATATCTCTTACTTGTCAGGCGCATATGGCACACGCGCTCTGGTTTTGAATGGCTCGTGGATCGAGTGATTTAAATGAAAAAGCTTCTCTTCCAGCTGCATTGGTTTATGGGCATCACGGCAGGACTGGTGCTGGTCATCATAGGCGTGACCGGCGCTGCGTATTCGTTCGAGCCGGAGATATCGAACCTGATCAATCGTTCTGCAGCGGTAGAGGAGCGAATGGCTGGAAATGCGCTGGCACCTTATGAGCTTATCAAGCGCGTCGAGGCGTACGAGGGTAAAAAGGTAACTGGGCTATGGGCCGATCTGGTGCTCAATAGTAATGTCCGAGTATTTCTCGAGCCCCCGCCGGGAGAGCGGCGCGGGCCTATGCGCTTTGTCGATGCCTATACCGGTGAGATATTGAGTGAACCGGTTGGCGCCGACTTCTTTGGGCTCATGCTGCGATTGCATCGTTTTCTTGCTGTGGGAGAAACCGGCAAGGCGATTGTGGGTGCCTGTACCCTGATGCTCGTATTCTTCTGTTTGTCTGGTCTCTATCTTCGCTGGCCTAAACAGGTTGCCAGCTGGCGCGCCTGGTTGACCTTGGATTGGGCCCGTAAAGGGCGCAGCTTCAATTGGGACCTACATGCGGTCGCAGGCACCTGGTGCCTTATGCTCTATCTGCTGGCGGCGCTCACGGGGCTCTTCTGGTCCTACGAGTGGTACCGCAACGGCCTGGTCCGGTTGTTGGATGATGCGCCTGCCGAGCAGCGAGGCGAGCGCAAGGGTGGCAGGCCGGAGCGTCCTCAGCCAAATGGGGCACCGCCCGTCATCAACCATGAAGCCCTCTGGGCAAGCGTGCAGCAAGCGGCCGGACCGACGCTGGAAGGTTATACCTTACGCCTGCCTTCATCAGCCGGTCAGCCGGCAACGGTGTTTTATCGCCTTCAGAATGCCGATCATCTACGAGCGCTCAACAAGCTGGACCTGGACCCGCAAACCGGCGCGGTTCGCAGTCATGAGCGTTATGCTGACAAGAGCATTGGCGGACAGTTGCTGGGCAGCATCTATGCACTGCACACGGGCGAATATTTCGGGTTGCCGGGGCGACTGCTGATGTTTCTGGCCAGCCTCGCCATGCCTCTGTTCTTTATTACGGGCTGGTTGCTCTATCTGGATCGCCGCCGCAAGAAAAAGGGGGTTCGCCAGGCCCGTCGCGAAGTGACACTTGGGGTAGCAGGAGGTGAGCCCTGGTTGATCGGCTTTGCCAGTCAGAGCGGTTTGGCGGAGCAACTGGCTTGGCAAACCGCCGGCCAGTTACAGGCTGTAGGCCAGCCGGCAACGGTAAAGCCGTTGGCTCAGCTCAATTCCGATGCTTTGACGGCGGCTCGCAAGGCGTTGTTTATCGTCAGTACCTTTGGCGATGGCGAGGCGCCAGATAACGCCCGCAAATTCGAGCGCGCCGTATTACGGCAGGCGGTGTCCCTCAAGCAACTGTCCTACGGTGTGCTGGCGCTAGGGGATCGGCAATATCCGGATTTCTGTGCGTTTGGACGACGTCTGCAGCGTTGGCTGAGCGGGCAGGGCGCTCATAGCCTGTTCGATACGGTTGAGGTAAATCGGGACGATGAGGTCGCCTTGGGCCTATGGCAGTCTCGCCTAAGCGAGTTGGGTGCCGTGGCGCATATCCAACCAGCTACTGCACCGTTTCAGGATTATCACCTATTGGCCCGTCAGTGCCTGAATCCTAGAGGTCAGGGATGGCCAGTCTTCAGAGTCGATCTCCAAATGCCGGTAAATTGCTCGTGGGCAGCCGGCGACCTTATCGAAATACTGCCGCGTTATCCTGTGTCATTCGTACAGGAATGGCTAAGTCCATTGGGACTTTCTCCAGATTCCCTTGTATGGCTGGACGGGATCGAGTTGCCGTTGGATCAGGCATTGGCAACACGTTTTCTGCCTGAGGACGTGCACCAGATGGTAGGCATGCACGCACAGGGATTGGTTGAGGCGCTGCTGCCTTTGGCGGTCAGGCAGTATTCAATTGCATCCCTGCCCGTTGAGGGGACTATGTCACTGATCATTCGCCAGGAGCGCAAACGAAGTGGGCAGTTGGGTATCGCGTCTGGCTGGCTGACCACCCATGCTCCAGAGGGTGGGCACCTGATGGCACGCTTAAGACCTAACCCCGCGTTCCATATGCCCCATGATGATCGGCCTGCGCTCTTTATTGGCAACGGCACGGGGATAGCCGGCTTACGGGCACTGCTCAAGGCACGCATCGACGCAGGCCACAGACGGAACTGGCTGCTCTTCGGTGAGCGGAATCGTGAGCATGATTTCTTCTACCAGGACGAATTGGAGCACTGGCTGGCGCATCGGCAGCTTGCCCGGCTTGATCTGGCTTTTTCCCGTGATCAGGAAGACAAGGTATATGTTCAGGATCGCTTGCTGGAATCCACAGAAGAGGTCCGAGCCTGGGTCGAGCAAGGCGCGGTCATTTACGTCTGTGGCAGCTTGCAGGGCATGGCGCGAGGTGTACATGCCGCCCTGGTTGAGATCCTGGGCGAATCGGGCCTGGAGCGGTTGCAGGAGGAGGGGCGCTACAAGCGGGACGTTTATTGACGGATAGCCGCTGGCCATTTCCATTTACAGGAAGGAAGTGGCCAGTTGCGCTTTGCCTATAAAACGATAAGCTCTCCGGCCTCTCGGAAGGCCACATCCATAGCGATAGTGATGCTCCTTGAGAAGCAGCTTCCAGTCTGTCTGTCAGGGCGTGGGCCCTGGCATTCGCTTAGAAGGAGTGTGTATGTCGGACGTGCGCCACGGTTCTACCCAGCCTCACAACGCTGACGAGGCGGGCACTTACCGTCTTGTTATCTGGCGACTCATTCCGTTTCTCTGTTTCTGTTACCTGGCCGCCTACCTGGACCGTATCAACATCGGTTTTGCAAAATTGCAGATGCTTGATCAGTTGCATCTTTCCGAGACGGCTTATGGGTTGGGGGCAGGGCTCTTCTTCGTCGGCTATATCCTGTTCGAGGTGCCCAGTAACCTGGTGTTGGAGCGTGTCGGCGCCCGTATCTGGATTGCCCGAATCATGATCACCTGGGGGTTATTGTCGGGCGCCACGATGTTTGTGACCGAGGCGTGGCAGTTCTACCTCCTACGTTTTCTTCTAGGGGCCGCCGAAGCGGGCTTTTTGCCTGGTGTTCTGTTTTACCTGACCCAGTGGTTCCCTACTTATCGACGAAGCCGCGTCATTGCACTGTTCATGATTGGTCTGCCGCTGTCGAGCCTGATTGGCGGGCCGATTTCGGGTTGGATCATGAGCCATTTCCATCAGGTCAACGGCTTGCAGGGCTGGCAATGGCTCTTTCTGCTGGAGGCCATGCCTACAGTGGTTCTGGGTATTTTGACTTTCTGGGTGCTGCCCAACACCATCAGCGAAGCCGCCTGGCTGAGCGCAGAACAGAAACAGGTGCTGTTGCAGAAGCTTGAGGAAGATGAGTCTGATCGACCCAATACGCCCTATCGTTTTCGCGACGGATTCTGGGACATCAAGGTCTGGATGTTGGGAGGAATCGATTTTTCAATCCTGCTCTGTGCCTATGCCATGGGGTTCTGGCTGCCAACCTTCATCAAGGGCGCTGGGATAACTGACACCGTGCATATCGGATGGCTCACCGCCATTCCTAGCCTCATGGGGCTGATCGGCATGCTGGCCATTGGCGCAAGCTCGGACCGTTTTCGGGAGCGCCGCTGGCACATCATCGTGCCGTTCATCGTAGGGGCTGCTGCGCTGTCCATGAGTACCTTCTTCTCCCAGGACGTCATGATGCTGGTGCTGCTGTTCGGAATCGCCTCGGCTGCGATCATTGGCGCCGTCCCGGTCTTTTTCAGCCTGCCGGCCACCTTTCTCAAGGGTACGGCGGCTGCGACCGGCTTTGCCCTGGCCTGTTCGCTAGCCAACATTGCGGGTCTGGTCAGCAACTCGCTGATGGGGTTTGTGCTGGATCTGACGCATAGCAGCGCCGTAGCGCTCTGGTGCTTTGCTGGTTCGCTGCTGCTCAGCTGCCTGCTTGTACTGGCGCTGCCGGCCAAGGTGGTGAACCGCTAAGGTCAACCTGCTGCTAGGCTGAAAGAAGTCCTGGTTATGGAGGCGTCCATGTTCAGTCACATCCAGCTTGGCATTCATGATCTGTCACGCATGACGGCCTTTTACAACGCGGTTTTGAGCGAGCTTGGCATGATTCGTATGCCCAACGAGCAAGACGGTGGTCCCGAGGGTGCTGGCTGGCAGTATCCCGGCAGCGATGGCCGCAGTTCTTTATCCAGTTTCCCTTTAATGGAAAACCCGTTTCGGTGGGTAACGGAACGCAGATAAGTTTTGCGGCTTCCTCACAGACCAAAGTGGATGCCGCATGGCGTCAGGCGCTGTTGCATGGCGGCTCCGATGAAGGCGCTCCGGGGCTAAGGCCACAGTACGCGCCAGATTACTATGGCGCGTACTGCCGCGACCCTGAGGGCAACAAGTTATGCTTTGTTCATGCCGAAGGGCTGCCGTTAGCGCACCACCAGTAAGGCGCCGCCGGCCGTACGCAGCATATTGCCGGTATTGCTACCCATGAAGAAGTGTCGTAATCGGGAGTGTCCGTAGGCGCCCATGACCGTCAGGCCAATTTCCTGCTGTTTGCGGTACTTCTCAAGCGCAAGCTCTACATCGCCTTCAACGATGGCGGTCACAGCGCTCAGACCCACAGAGCGCAGGATGGTGGCTGCATCTTCAAGAGGCTGACGATTTTCGGCGTTATCCTTTCCGACGGTCACGATATGGCATTCCAAACCCCGAAATAGCGGGCTTTCAGCCATAAGCTCGAGTGCCTTTCGCGCACTGTTGCTGTTATCGAAGCCCAGCATGACGCGCTGAGGGATCTCAAACGCTACCGGTGTCACAAGAATCGGACGGGTCAGGGTGCGGATTGCGCTTTCCAGATGGCTACCGATCAGCCGCGCCGGTGGGGTTTCCTCGCCCAGTCGACCCATGACGAAAAGGGCGCTTTGCGCCTGCATATCCCGCAGCGTATCGAGAAAGTCTCCGTGCCGCTGCAGCGTATCGGTTTCCTGAGCGCCCAGCTTGGTAACGTGCTCCTGAGCCGCTTCCAGTAGAAGCTGCCCTTGCTTGAGACCTAGCCCCCTGCGTTTCTCATCCAGTCTGGCCAACTCGTCCAACAGGTGCTCCCGGCTGCCCAGCCCGATAGTGCCACTCAGGTCAGAATCGGCAGGATAATGTTTGCGGTCAAGCACATGCAGCAGATGTATGGGGGTGCCCAGCTTCAGGCTGGCCCAGGCAGCATAATCGCAAACACCTCGTGTTGCAGGGGAGCCATCGATACAGGCGATGATCCAGTTCATTACTGTTCCTCGATCAGTAGCATTCAAAACGCGATACCTAGTGGCCCATCACTTTATTGGCCGCGTCCGGTTTGTCATGGATGCCAAAGCGGTCGACCAGCGTAGCACTAGCCTGGTTCAGGCCAATGACCTCCACGTGCGCTCCTTCCCGACGGAACTTGAGAACGACGTTATCCAGTGCCGAAACCGCTGTAATGTCCCAGAAGTGGGCATGGGTCAGGTCGATCACTACATGGGAAACCGCTTCCTTCAGGTCGAATGCTGCGTTGAAACGAGTAGTCGATGCGAAGAAAACCTGCCCCTTTACGTCGTAGATCCGTTTTTGCCCATTTTCCAGTCGACTCTCTACCGTCAGGTAGAACGCCACCTTGTTGGCAAAAAACAGCGAAGCCAGCAGTACACCGGTGAGTACACCAAAGGCGAGGTTATGCGTGAAAACCACCACAGCCACGGTGACCAGCATCACTATATTGGTGGATAGGGGGTATTTTTTCAGGTTACGGATGGAGTCCCAGCTGAAGGTGCCGATAGAGACCATGATCATGACGGCAACCAGTGCAGCCATGGGAATGCGCGAGACCCAATCCCCAATGAAAACCACCAGAATCAGCAGGAAGACTCCAGCTACGAGAGTGGATAGCCGGGAGCGACCGCCAGACTTCACATTAATGACGGACTGGCCGATCATCGCGCAGCCTGCCATTCCGCCCAGAAGACCCGAAACGATATTGGCCAGCCCTTGGCCCTTGCATTCACGGTTCTTGTCGCTAGACGTATCGGTCAGGTCATCCACGATAGTGGCAGTCATCATGGACTCCAGCAGGCCTACCACGGCAATGGCAGCCGAGTAGGGGAGGATGATCAGCAGGGTATCCAAGTTGAGCGGCACGTCAGGCAGGAGAAATACCGGCAGGCTGTCAGGCAGTTCACCCATGTCCCCTACGGTGCGTACATCAAGACCCAGATACATCGAGAGGGCCGTCAGCAGCAGGATGCAGACCAGTGGCGAGGGAATGAACTTGCCTAGCGTGGGTACGTAAGGAAACAGATAAATGATGCCCAAGCCAGCCGCTGTCAGGGCATAGACATGCCAGGTGACATGGGTCAGTTCAGGCAGTTGCGCCATGAAAATCAGGATAGCCAGTGCATTAACGAAGCCGGTCACTACGGAGCGCGAGACAAAGCGCATCAGCGAGCCCAGCCTCAGAAAGCCGATGATGATCTGGATAACGCCAGTCAGCAGCGTAGCGGCAAGCAGGTATTGGAGGCCATGATCGCGCACGAGGGTAGTCATGAGCAGGGCAGTCGCGCCTGTCGCTGCCGAGATCATGCCGGGACGACCACCTGCGAAGGCGATGGTCACCGCGATACAGAAGGACGCATACAGGCCGACTTTCGGATCGACGCCAGCAATGATGGAAAAGGCAATGGCCTCTGGGATGAGCGCAAGAGCAACGACCAGGCCGGCAAGAATGTCGCCGCGCAGATTGTAGAACCAGTGATTCTTGAGGGTATGCAGCATTGCAGGTACCAAAGCAAAAGCCAAAACCCGCACGCCGAGCAGACGGCATGCGAAGCCCATGGGTTATGACACGTTGAAAAAAGACAAGTGCTGGGCCTGAAAGGCGCGCAGCAAATACCGCACTGACGGGTGCTTCCAGCGTCAGCGGTACAGGCGAGGAGGGGAAAGCGCTATGGCGGCGTAGGCAGCCAGCAAAGAGGGTTAAGCAGTGTCATCAGACCTGTCTTCAGCCTTCAAAATAAACGAGGGAGCGACCTTAACACAAAATGTAAAAAGGTGCAGACAGCATTAAAGACTTGCTGTATTAGGCCGATAACAAAATCAGAAGTTTCGGAGCGCGCCTCTGACAGAAGTGCTCTGCGAAAGTTCCCAAAAGAGCAAAATAATCGGATAACTGGCTAGTTGCCACCGCTTCGATTGGTTATATTTTGCTCAGGGGTGCGGCGAAGAATCGCACTTCACTTCTGATGAGGAGTCAAGACGTGGATATGAACCGTCGGCAATTCTTCAAGGTCGCGGGTATCGGCCTTGCAGGATCTAGCCTGGCGGCACTAGGCATGGCACCGACGCCAGCTTTTGCCGAACAGGTGCGCCATTTCAAACTGGCGCGCACCATCGAAACGCGTAACACCTGCCCTTACTGCTCTGTGGGCTGTGGCTTGGTTATGTACAGCCACGGCGATAAGGCCAAGAACGTTGCGCAAAACATCATTCACATCGAAGGCGATGCGGATCACCCAGTGAACCGCGGTACGCTGTGCCCGAAAGGTGCCGGTCTGCTGGACTTCATCCACAGCCCGAATCGATTGAAGTATCCCGAGGTCCGCGAAGCGGGCTCCAACGAGTGGAAGCGCATCTCCTGGGAAGAGGCGATGGATCGCATCGTCAAACTGGTCAAGGAAGAGCGTGACGCCAATTTCATCACCAAGAATGCTCAGGGCCAGACGGTTAACCGTTGGACGTCCGTTGGCTTCCTGGCTGCGTCCGCTGCTTCCAACGAAGCCGGTTATCTGACTCAGAAAGTCGTTCGTAACCTTGGTCTAGTCGGTTTCGATAACCAAGCTCGCGTTTGACACGGCCCGACGGTGGCAAGTCTTGCCCCGACATATGGCCGTGGCGCCATGACGAATACCTGGACGGATATTCGTAATGCCAACCTGATTCTGGTGATGGGCGGAAACGCCGCTGAAGCGCATCCGTGCGGCTTCAAGTGGGTGACTGAAGCGAAGGCCCATAACAAGGCACGCCTGATCGTGGTCGATCCGCGTTATACCCGTACGGCTTCCGTATCGGATTATTACGCGCCGATTCGTACCGGCTCGGACATTGCGTTCCTGGGCGGCCTGATCAATTACCTGATCACAAACGATAAGATTCAGCACGAATACGTTCGTAACTACACTGACGTCTCCTTCATCGTGAACGAAGGTTTCACGTTCGAGGACGGTCTGTTCAGCGGTTACAACGCCGAGAAGCGCACCTATAGCGACAAGTCCACCTGGAGCTATGAGAAGGGCGCGGATGGTTTTGCCAAGGTCGATCCGACCCTGGAACACCCGCGTTGCGTCTTCCAGCTGATGAAGAAGCACTACAGCCGTTACACACCGGAAGTTGCCAGCAATATCTGCGGTATGCCGCAGGATCGCATGATGAAGATCTGGGCGGAAATCGCCGAGACCTCGCAGCCTGGCAAGACCATGACCATTCTGTACGCCCTGGGTTGGACGCAGCACTCTGTGGGCGCCCAGATCATCCGTACAGCGGCAATGGTTCAGCTACTGCTGGGTAACGTGGGTCTGCCGGGTGGCGGTGTGAACGCACTGCGCGGTCACTCCAACATCCAGGGTCTGACCGACCTGGGTCTGCTGTCGAACCTTCTGCCGGGCTACATGACGCTGGGCAATGATGGTGAGCAGGACTTTAACGCTTACATCACCAAGCGTGCGCTCAAACCGCTTCGTCCTGGGCAAATGTCCTATTGGCAGAATTACGGCAAATTCCATGTCAGCCTGATGAAGGCCTGGTATGGCGATGCGGCGACCGCTGAAAACAACTGGTGCTACGACTATCTGCCCAAGCTGGACGTACCGGGTGCCGGTTATGACGTGATGAAGATGTTCGACATGATGTCTCGTGGCGAAGTCCGTGGCTATTTCTGCCAAGGCTTCAACCCGATCGCATCGTTGCCGGACAAGAATCGCGTAGTAGCTGCGCTTGCCAAGTTGAAGTGGTTGGTCATCATGGACCCGCTGGCAACCGAAACCTCCGAGTTCTGGCGTAACGCCGGCGAGTACAACAACGTTGATACCGCCAGCATCAAGACCGCGGTGTTCCGTTTGCCCACGACCTGCTTCGCTGAAGAAGATGGCTCTCTGGTCAACAGTAGCCGTTGGCTGCAGTGGCACTGGAAGGGCGCTGAAGCACCCGGTGAGGCGCGTACCGATGTGACCATCATGTCGGAAATGTTCCTCAAGCTGCGCGAGATGTATCGCACGGAGGGCGGCGCCTATCCGGATCCGATCCTGAACCTGTACTGGCCGTACAAGATTCCGCACGAGCCGTCTCCCGAGGAGTTGGCCAAGGAGTTCAACGGTTATGCCATCAAGGACGTTACCGATGCCACTGGCGCGGTAGTGGCCAAGGCTGGCCAACAGCTGTCGGGCTTCGCTCAGCTCAAGGACGACGGTACGACGGCTTCGGGCTGCTGGATCTTCTGTGGCAGCTGGACCGAGCAAGGCAACCAGATGGCGCGCCGTGACAATAGCGATCCCTATGGTGTCGGTCAGAGTCTGGGCTGGGCATGGGCGTGGCCGATGAACCGCCGGATTCTGTACAACCGTGCCTCGGCCGACCCAAGCGGTAAGCCATGGGGACCGGACAAGAAGCTGGTCTGGTGGAACGGCAAGAACTGGGGCGGCGCTGACGTTCCGGACTTCAAGCCGGACAGCGCACCGGAAGCCGGTATGAATCCGTTCATCATGAACCCGGAAGGTGTGGCGCGTTTCTTCGCCGTCGACAAGATGGCCGAAGGTCCGTTCCCTGAGCACTACGAGCCCTTCGAGACGCCGATCGGGGTTAACCCGATGCATCCGAAGAACAACAAAGTGATCAGCAACCCGGCCGCTCGTGTTCTGCCCTCCGTATGGGAGTCGTTCGGCAAGGCCGACAAGTTCCCGTATGCGGCGACCACGTACCGTCTGACCGAGCACTTCCACTTCTGGACAAAGCATTGCCGTTTGAATGCGATCGTCCAGCCCGAGCAGTTCGTCGAAATCGGCGAAGCGCTGGCGAAGGAGAAGGGCATTGCGGCGGGCGACAAGGTTCGGGTGAGCTCCAAACGCGGTTACATCGTGGCTGTCGCGGTGGTAACCAAGCGGATCAAACCATTGGAAGTGAACGGCCAGACCGTGCACCAGATTGGTATTCCGTTGCACTGGGGCTTCTCGGGTCTGACGCGTCACGGTTACCTGACCAACACACTGGTTCCATTCGTCGGCGATGGCAACTCGCAAACGCCCGAATCGAAATCGTTCCTCGTCAACGTGGAGAAGGCATAAATGGCACTTCAAGAAATCGTTGCCCAATCCGCGACGACGACCACGCCTTCCTCCATCCGTCAGGTGGAGGAGGTCGCCAAGCTGATCGACGTCTCCAAGTGCATTGGCTGCAAGGCCTGCCAGGTGGCGTGTTCAGAGTGGAACGAGCTGCGTGATGAGGTGGGGCACAACCATGGTACGTACGACAACCCGGCCGACCTGACCTCCGATACCTGGACGCTCATGCGCTTTACCGAGCATGAGAACCAGGCCGGCGATCTGGAATGGCTGATCCGCAAGGATGGCTGCATGCATTGCGCGGAGCCAGGCTGCCTCACGGCATGCCCGAGCCCGGGTGCGATCATCAAGCACGCCAACGGTATCGTTGACTTCAACCAGGACCATTGCATTGGCTGCGGCTACTGCATTACGGGTTGTCCGTTCAACATTCCGCGGATCTCGCAGAAGGATCACAAGGCGTACAAGTGCACCCTGTGTTCCGACCGTGTGTCCGTAGGGCTTGAGCCTGCGTGCGTGAAGACCTGTCCGACGGGTGCCATTACGTTCGGCACCAAGGAAGACATGAAGCACCATGCTGAGGAGCGCATTGTCGATCTGAAGAGCCGTGGTTACGAGAACGCCGGTCTGTACGACCCGGCGGGTGTAGGCGGTACGCACGTCATGTACGTGTTGCACCACGCCGATCAGCCTGCGTTGTACAACAACCTGCCGAACGATCCGGCCATCAGCCCGATGGTAAGCCTGTGGAAAGGCATCACCAAGCCGTTGTCGCTGCTTGCCATGGGCGCTGCGGTGCTGGCGGGCTTCTTCCACTACGTACGTATCGGACCGAACCGTGCGGACGAAGAGGATGAGGCTCATCACGATGCTGCCGCCGAGCAGGTGGAGAAAAAGTCCCAGGACACGTCGGTGAAGACGTTCGATCCGACCAAACGCTGAGATAACGTCTCCCTCGCAGGCGGGGGAGACGCTCCAGGAGCCTTCAAATGAAAAAAGAGATCGTTCGTTACGGTGCCAGTGAGCGCACCAATCACTGGGCGGTGGCTATACTGTTCTTCATGGCAGGCCTGTCGGGGCTGGCGCTGTTCCATCCAGCGCTGTTCTGGCTGACCAACCTGTTCGGCGGCGGACCGTGGACACGGATTCTTCATCCCTTCATGGGCGTGGCGATGTTCCTGTTCTTCATGGGACTCGTGATCCGCTTCTGGCATCACAATATCCTGGAAAAGCGGGATATGCAGTGGGTCAAGCAGATCGGTGACGTGCTGAACAACCGGGAAGACAAGTTGCCCGAAATCGGCAAGTACAATCCGGGACAGAAAGTGTTGTTCTGGGTGCTGCTGGCTTCCATGCTGGTACTGATGCTCAGCGGGATCGTGATCTGGCGTGAGTACTTCAGCCATTTCTTCCCGATTGGTGGCATCCGTCTGGCGGCACTGGCCCATGCGGCTGCAGCGTTCCTGT
Source organism: Pseudomonas sp. WAC2 (assembly GCF_030403525.1). NCBI lineage: Bacteria > Pseudomonadati > Pseudomonadota > Gammaproteobacteria > Pseudomonadales > Pseudomonadaceae > Pseudomonas > Pseudomonas sp. WAC2. Next base: position 420,770 of record NZ_JAUEPD010000001.1, on the reverse strand, counting down.
TGATCCTGTCGATCATCGTGCATATCTATGCCGGTATCTGGATCAAGGGTTCGATTGGTGCCATGCTGCACGGTAAGGTCAGCCTCCTGTGGGCCAAGAAGCATCACTCGCTCTGGTACAAGGACATCACGCGAGACAAGAAGTAAAAGCCCCTTCATGGCCTGTTTCGGCAGGCCATGAACAGGCGTCAAACGTGTAGCCATGCCTGGCATGGTTGTCGCCGCCACGGACCAGGAGGTCTGTGGCGGCTCCCATTACCGAAGAGGTTTCCTGCGTGTCAGGTCAGATTCTCGAACCGGGGCAGATCGAAGCCTCAGCCGTAACGCCTCCCTTCATCAACCTGCCGCCGAAAAATGCGTTCAGCTACCGTGCCGAGCGTTTGGAAAAGTTGGCGGACGGTAACCCGCTCCGTGATTACTTGCTGCTTGTCAGTGGCATCTGCCGTGCTCAGCAGCAGGTTTTCGACAACCTGGAAAACCTTCCGCTGGAGGCTAAGCGGATTGAGCAGAGCCAGCATCACGGCCTGCCCCCGCTGAGCTGCGATACGCTGGTCCGCGAAGAGGCGTGGCTAGGTGTTCTAGACGCCGTACTGAAGGTGTATCAGGTGCCTGAAGGCAATACTGCCGTGCAGGAAGCGCTTGAGCAGATTCGTACAGCGGACGCCGGGCAGCGCAAAGTGTGGGCAATTGCCTTGGTCAGCGGGCAGTACGACCAGGTTCCAGCGGCACTGGTGCCTTTCCTGGGCGCAGCGCTACAGGTTGCCTGGACAAATTGGCTGTTTCAGATCGAGACGGACAAGTTTCGTGAATCCAAAAGCCAGACCCATTGCCCAGCCTGTGGCTCACTACCGGTTGCCGGTGTAATTCGTCACCGCGGCAAGCTCAATGGTCTTCGCTACCTGAGTTGCTCACTGTGCTCGTGTGAATGGCATTACGTGCGGGTAAAGTGCACCCAGTGCGAAAACAGCAAGGAGTTGGGTTACTTCTCGCTGGAAAACGATGCGGTCCTGGCCGAAAAGGCACCGCTGCGAGCGGAAGCTTGTCCCAGCTGCGAAACCTACCTCAAGCTGCTGTATCTGGAGCATGATACCGAGGCGGAGGCCGTGTCAGCCGATCTGGCCAGCTTGGCGCTAGACATGCGGCTCGATCAGGAAGGTTATCACCGTCAGGCCCCTAATCTGCTGCTGGCTCCCGGCGGCTGATTCCTGATAAACAGAGTCCGCTTCGCTTATAGCGGCGGGCTCTGCCAGCCTTTCTTTTACAGGGCTGAAGTGTTGGTCTTGCTACGTGCGCATGCGCGATGCTGCATCCGGTTGTAAACTCCAGGCTCATGTTCTTGTTATGAGGCCTGCATGACAGCCGTCCGTTTGCCTTCTGTTGATCGTCTGTTACGTCATCCCGCTGCGACATCGCTCCTGGACCGCTATGGTCGTGAAGCATTGCTCAAGACCTTTCGCGAGCTGCTCGATGAGCTGCGTGAGCCTTTTCGACAGGGACAGATCAGCGAGGCGGATGTCGATGAGGCCGTTCTGACAGGCCGGGCCGGGGAGCGATTGGCTGTCCGAAACCAGCGTCAGGTCCGACGCGTATTCAACCTGACTGGAACTGTTCTCCATACCAATCTAGGGCGTGCGCTGCTGCCTGAAGAGGCCATCGATGCGATGACCCTAGCTGCTCGCTACCCGCTCAATCTTGAGTTTGACCTCAATACCGGCAAGCGCGGTGACCGCGACGACCTGATTGCGGGATTGATCCGTGAGCTGACCGGCGCCGAAGCGGTGACGGTGGTCAACAACAATGCCGCCGCCGTATTGCTTGCCCTTAACAGTCTTGGCGCTCGCAAGGAAGGCATCATTTCGCGTGGCGAGTTGATCGAGATCGGTGGCGCTTTTCGTATTCCGGATATCATGGCGCGCGCCAATGTAAGGCTGGTCGAGGTGGGTACGACCAACCGTACCCACACCAAGGATTACGAGAGCGCCATTACCGAGCGTACCGGGCTGCTCATGCGTGTTCACACGAGTAACTACACTGTGCAGGGGTTTACCAGCAGTGTGGCAACTCCCGAACTGTCCTCTATTGCTCGCGCCTATGAAGTCCCCTTACTGGAGGATTTGGGGAGCGGCTCTCTGGTAGACCTCACCCGTTGGGGATTGCCCAAGGAGCCAACCGTCCAGGAAGCGCTACGCGATGGCGCTGACATCGTGACCTTTAGCGGCGATAAGCTGCTCGGTGGTCCGCAGTGTGGAATTATCGTCGGGCATAAGGACCTGATTGCCCGCATCAAGAAAAACCCCCTCAAACGTGCTTTGCGAGTCGACAAGATCACCTTGGCTGCACTTGAGGCGGTGTTGGCGCTTTATCGAGACCCGGATCGTTTGGGTGAAAAGCTGACCAGCCTCAGATTACTCTCCCGTGGCCAGGGGGATATTGATAGTCAGGTTCAGCGGGTAATGCGTCCTTTATCTCAAGCACTGGGCGAGCGTTGGCAGGTGACGAGTGAGCTTACGCTCGGCATGATCGGCAGTGGTACCCAGCCGGTGGCTCGTCTGCCCAGCGCAGCGTTGTGCATGCGGCCGAATAGCTCCAAGCGCCTGCGAGGCCGTGCGCTGCGTCTGCTGGAAGAGGCCTTGCGACAGCTGCCTATCCCTGTGATTGGACGTATCGATGACGATGCGCTTTGGCTTGATCTGCGTCAGCTCGATGACGAGGCCGGCTTTCTGGGGCAGCTGGGAGCGCTATCGGTTGGGGAGTGGGACGCATGATCGTTGGAACAGCGGGCCATATCGACCACGGCAAGACGTCCCTCATCCGAGCCCTGACGGGGGTGGAGGGCGATCGTCGTCGTGAGGAAAAGGAGCGAGGCATCACCATTGACCTGGGGTACGTTTACTCGGATCTGGGGAATGGAGAGCTGACCGGGTTTATCGATGTTCCCGGCCACGAGCGGTTTGTTCATAACATGCTGGCCGGGGCCAGCGGAATTGATCTGGTGTTACTGGTCGTGGCTGCCGATGACGGTGTGATGCCACAAACACGCGAACATCTGGCCATTGTTGAATTGCTGGGCATACGCCGTGCGATGGTCGCCATGACCAAAACGGATCGGGTTGAGGCTGCGCGTGTTAACGCGGTACGGGAAGAAATTGATGCATTGTTAGCAGACGGCCCCCTTGCTGGGGCTCCGGTATTTCCGGTCTCCAGCCAGACGGGAGTGGGTATCGAGGCACTGCGTGCAGCGCTTCTGGATCAGGCTGAACAGGCACTGGCCCGCAGCGACCAAGGGTATTTCAGGCTTGCAGTCGACCGTGTCTTCAGCGTCTCGGGTGCCGGGGTGGTGGTCACGGGAACGGCTTTCGACGGTCGTGTTGCAGTCGGAGATGAGTTGTTATTGGGCGCGCTGGGGCGTCGCGTGCGCGTGCGCGGCCTGCATGCGCAAAATCGAGAGGCCCAGATTGCCCACGCAGGGCAGCGTGTGGCAGTAAACCTGGCGGGTGAGCGGCTCAATGTCGAACAGATCCGGCGAGGCGATTGGCTGCTCGATGAAGCCCTCCACGCGCCGTCTACCCGTGTCGATATTGATTTGCACCTGCTTGGCAGCGAAGGTAAGGCGCTGGCCCACTGGACCCCTGTCCATGTGCATCTGGGCGCCCAGAATTTGACCGGTCGGGTGGCGCTGTTGGAGGATGAGGGTGTATTGACGCCTGGTGGGCGCACACTGGCGCAGCTGGTGCTCAACTCGCCGCTACAGGCTGCTCATGGTGACCATCTGGTGCTGCGGGACCAATCCGCGCAGCGAACCATTGGCGGTGGGCGTGTGCTGGATCCTTTCGGGCCTGCCCGCAATCGGCGTACCCTCACACGTCTGGCACAGCTTGAGGCATTGCGTCAGGGCTCCTTTGAGGACGCACTGCCGGAGTTGCTCAAACAGGCGGACAATGGCGTAGCGCCTGCCATGCTGGAACGCCAGTTCAATCGACCGAGGGCGCGCTGGCAACTGCCTGAACATGTCATGGAAGTTGCTACCCGACAGGGTATCCGTCTGTTCGATGCGACCCGCTGGCAGCACTTGCAGTCTACGCTGTTGGAGCGGCTCGGAGCCTTTCATGTCGAACAGCCCGATGAGCTAGGGCCTGATCGTGATCGATTACGTCGTTTTGCCTTGCCGCAACTGGAGCGGCCTGTGTTCATTGCGTTGTTGGAAAGCCTGATGGCGTCCAGCCAGATCGAGGCGAGCGGGCCGTGGCTGCACCTGCCGGGCCATCGGGTTCGTCTGACCGAGGCCGAAGAGGCGCTGAAAGAAAAGCTCTGGCCTCTTCTCGAAGCAGGCCGCTTTGATCCCCCCTGGGTACGTGATCTGGCCCGGGAAATTGGTGAGGACGAAGCAGGGGTTCGTCATCTGCTACGCAAGCTGGCACGCCTGGGACAGCTGCAGCAGATCGTCAAGGATCTCTTCTATCCTGAAAATACGATAAACCATTTAGTGCAATTGACGTTGCGTCTTGAGCGCGAAGAGGGGATCATTCGTGCAGCCGCGTTTAGGGATGGTCTAGGGATCGGACGTAAGCGCACAATCCAGATACTCGAATTCTTCGACCGGATCGGTCTGACTCGCCGTATGGGTGATGAACGCAAGATCCGTCCAGACAGCGCACTGGCTGCTCAGGTCGAACAGGCGAGTTGATTGATGGAAGGCAATCGTGCCCGGTGGCGCGGCCGGGCTTCAAACCCGGTTGGGGACGGCAGCCGTTCCCGGGTGAGTTCGACTCTCACTGCCTTCCGCCATTTCTTTTAGACTGAATGTTCTGGCCTGACTTTGCTTTTCTGAATCTTATCTATACTGGATAGGACAAGGCAGCGCGTGACGCCTCCTGTTCTGCTGGCGCCAGGCTGTCAGCCTATGCAGTGGAGGTGACGTATGAAGACGAGAGCCGGCGCGGCCTTTCTTTTTCTGACCTTGTTAGCGGTGTTGCTGGGTGGGCTTGGCCTTGACCCAGCTTCGACTCCATCGACTGAAGCCTCTACAGCCGCTTCGACAGACTGTATGTATGGATATGAGCCCTACGGTTGCGCAGCGCCTATGCAGATAGGCGGCGACTTTGCCATGCTGGCCCGCATGTAGCGGGTAAGGCATTCAGAGACGTTTTCGCAGGTGTATCAGGGCTGTTCGCTGTCCGGAGGAATCGCGTCGCTCATCAATGGATACCGGCAAATAGCCCAAATGGGTATAGAGCAACAGGCCCGGCGTATTGCTGCTGAAACAGGCAGCATGCAGAAAACGCACGCCATGCTGCTGGCAGGCTTGCTGCTCCATTACTCCGATCAGGTGTTGCGCTATGCCCATGCGTCGTGCCCAGGGTGCCACCATTAAATTGCCTAAGTCGCACCGTTCGCCTGGTTGGCAGCGAAAGAAGTTTGCGAATGCAGCCAGACGATTGTTCAGCAATACAACCGTGCTGCCCTGGCGGTTGGCGTATGCCTCTGCCAGTTGGTCTCTTGTTAGTGGCCACTGAGCTGTGGGATAGCTGTAAAACAGCTCTTCACGACTTTGCGGAAAGTGACACACGGCCTGCAAATCATCAAGGGTGGCCGCGCGATGTGTCAGTTTGTTATTCATCAGTGAGGTGGGTACTGCGACAGGATCTTGCCGACAGCTGTCTGGATGGCAGCAGTACGCTGCGCAGGGGTATCAGCTGTCTGGTCAGATGACACCTCGGTGCTGCCACGCCATACCAGTTTTCCGTCCCGGCCATCGAGCAGGTCGATCTGCAGCGTAGTTACCTGATAGGTAAAGGTCTGGGTCTGGGTATAGCCGCCACCCCAAGGGCCCCAGTATCCCCAGGGACCACCCCAATAAGGATCGGTGCGCATGGTTTGCCCTTGGCACTCATCCGTGAACAGATAGGCCCGAACCCTCAGGTCTGCCTGTCCGTTCGCTGCGGCAGGGCGTAAGCCGCGCTGCTCAAGCTGGCCGCTTACGGCATTCTTGATGCGCTGCTCGGTCAAGTCACTTTTCAGCCGCGGGTCTTCAGGCTTGTACGAGACGGCAGGCTGGGCCCAGGTCCAGTTTCGGTAGGCCGCATAGTCACGGGAGGGATCATAGTCCCGGTTGACGGTATTGGTCTCGCACGCGGCAAGGGCAAGCGTAAACGCGATAACAAGCAAACGACGGATCATGATCATTCTCCGACCAGGGGCGTTTAAAAGAAACAATAACTACTCATGGGACCAAGCCGTATGCGCTTTATCTTTGATGCGGTGGATACTGCTCCAGCGCGCGACGAGCGGCTTCGCGGATCGCCTGGGCCCGGGCGCTCTGATCATTGCCGCCCCGTTCCTCGGCGCTGCCACTCCATATTCTCTTGCGGCTCTGTGCATCGATCAGCTCAATGTTCAGCACCTGAACCTGATAGTACCGAGGGCGAGTCTGGCTGTAGCCTGTTCCGCCATACGTGCCCCAGCGATCGTAGCCATACGGATAGCCGCCGCCATAGCCGACACCACCTCCGTAATAATCGGTATCGTATACGACGCGCTGCTCCTGTCTCACCGTTGCGCTCACGTAGAGATCGGGCCGCGTGCCGGTTGGTGCGGGTCGGAGTCCTCGCTGATCGAGCTGGGCGCTGATGGCCTCCTGAAGAGTGCTGGTATCCATTGATTGAGAGGAATCACCGCTGGCACGAATGCCCTCGGGTGACCAGGCCCAGCTCCGGTAGCGGCCATAGTCGACCGGGGCTGCTGGATAGCTGCCCGGGTCGATGCGTGCCGGAACAGCAGGTGCTGGCGCAGCAAGCTCAGGCAGGGCGCTGGCTATATAGGGATTCTGGCTCTGACAGGCGGCCAGCCCCAGGCTGATAACCACGCAGGCAAACAGGCGACGCATAGATCACTCCTCTAACGCGCCGGGTTGGCAGATCCAGTGCAGATAACGACCAAGCCCGGCAAATGTAGGGTGCCGTCGATGGGCCAACTCCATTTCGATCAGATCGGCTTCGTTGACCTTACCCTGAAACTCGACTGGCATGTAGTCATGAAAAACACGAACGCCACTTCGGGTCACGATCTGCCAGCGACTGCTCATGGCGCGCTCCAGCTCTCGTGGGTCTAGTGGCTGTTGAGGTGTCAAACCTTTGCCTTCGCCCGCATATTCCTGGCGCTTGAGCTTTTTGAAATGGCCTTTGAGCAGGTTCCGGTAGATCAGCGCGTCCCGGTTGTAGAACGCCAGTGAAAGCAGACCATCCGGAGCCGTGAGGCGCGAGAGGACTGGCAGAATCGTATGTGGCTCGGCCAGCCATTCCAGTACGGCGTGGCAGATGACCAAGTCAAAGCGAGTCGTGAGCTGCTCGCTCAGTTCCTGCCAGGGCGCCTCGATAAACGTTGCCTCAAGGCCAGCCTCGGCGAAGCGTTGGCGAGCACCCTCCAGCATCGGGGCTGAAGGTTCTGCCAGTGTGACGGAGTGACCCTGTTCAGCCAGCCAGAGCGCCATATGGCCTAGTCCTGCTCCAATATCCAGAACCCGCAGCGAGCGTTCAGGCAGGGCTTCCTTCAGGTCGGCCTGGAGTACCGCCAGCCGGATGGCGCCTTTGGCATTGCCATAGATCTTTTCGGCGAAACGGATGGCGCGGTCATCGAAAAAGGTATCGGTCATGGCAGGAAGCGCCGCTCGTTATCGGCCAGCTTGGCGCGAGTGATTGTCTCCATGTCGAGTCCGAGTTCTGCGCAGAGTTGCAGCAGGTAGAGCACGACGTCTGCAATCTCCTGGCCGGCATGCTCGAGGTGATCAGCCGTTAAATGGCGGGATTCCTCTTCGGTCTTCCACTGGAAGATTTCAGCCAACTCGGCCATCTCAACACCGGCAGCCATAACCAGGTTTTTCGGGCTGTGATAGCGGCGCCATTGATTGGCATCGCGAATGGCGTGCAGGCGGGCAGTAAGTTCGGAAAGGTCCATGCAGGGCTCCTGATGGCCGCATGGCTGGTGGATAGCTATGCGGCGCTTGTTAAGCGCCGCATTTTTCCATGGACTGACGCGAAAGCGTAGCGGCTTAGCGCGTCATCAGCAGCCAGGGCGTGCCGATCCCCAGCCATGCAGCCAGGAACAGGAAGCCAAAGATGGCACCCAGGCGCCACCACATCGGTCCAGGCAGATAACCGCTGCCGTAGTAAACCGGGCTAGGGCCGGTACCGTAGGGCGTAATGATGCCCATGATGCCGATGGTGGGCAGAAGCAGCAATACGAAGGTATGCATGTCGATGCCAGGAATACTGGCGGCGGCGGCCACCATAACCGGTAGCAGAGCCGTGGTATGCGCGGTGGCACTGGCGAAGAAGTAGTGCAGCAGGTAGAAGGCAATCGTGAGCAGGACCATCGCCACAGTAGGATCGAAGTGGCCCAGGTAGTTGGCCATCAGCATACCGAACCATTTCACAAAGCCGACCATGTTCAGGCCATCTGCGAGAGCTACCAAGGTGGCGAACCAGGCAAAGGTGTTCCAGGCGGCTTTATTACTAAGGATATCGTTCCAGGTCACGATGCCGATAATCAGCATGAGACTGATCACGAGCATACCAACCAGCGCGGGTGAAATAACGGCAGTACCAAAGATCCACATGGCCAGCGCCAGGACGACTAGAATCAGCAGAATGACTTCGTTGCGCGTCAGGCTGCCCATCTTGGCCAGCTCCTCGGCAGCCCATTTGGGCACTACGTCACCGGACTTCAACTCGGGCGGGCACAGCCAGTAGCTCAACAGTGGCAACAGGGCGAGCAGCAGGATGCCGACCGGCGCGGTGGCCATGAACCATTCACCCCAGGTAATGCGAATGCCGGTGGAGCTTTCCACCAGGGCAACGGCGAGCAGGTTGGGGGCGATACCTGTCAGAAACAGTGTGCTGGTTACACAGGCTGAGGCAATCGCCACCCACATGAGGTAGGTGCCGATGCGACGCATGCTGGGATCGTTGGGGTGCGAGTCATACAGCGGTGGCAGGTTACGTAGAATAGGATAGAGCGTACCAGCGCTGCGTGCGGTATTAGAGGGCGTAAAGGGGGCCAGAACGGTATCCGCCAGCATGATGGCGTAGCCCAGCGTCAGGGTACGCTTGCCCATGGTTTTAACCAGCCATAAGGCAATACGGCGACCCAGGCCGGTCTTCTCGTAACCCAGGGCAAACATGAACGCGCCAAAGATCAGCCAGACTGTAGAGTTGGTGAAGCCGGAAACGGCCCAGGTAAAGGCCTTGTCGGCCACCTTGAAGCCCGGCTGTGCCAGTTGCTCGGGCGAGAAGAGAGCCCAGGGTGCCAGGACCGCAGCAACCACTACGCCAATCAGGCCGATGACGGCACCTGGTAAGGGTTCAAAGATCAGACCGATCACACAGCCCAGAAATATAGCAAAGAAATGCCATGCGTGCGGTGCCAGCCCCTCGGGAACCGGCAAGGCTGCAATGACGATCGCCACGATCAATGGCGCCATCAACTTGGCCAGCGATTTCATTTTAACTCCCATGCTTTAAAGAGTTTGCGATCTTAACGCCTGAATGAGACGGCTCAATCGTTTAATTAAACTAAGCGCTAATTGACTTGATTGTTTTTATTGATTAGCAGTTCAGTGAAATTGAGGCAAACGCAGGCCAACCGACAAAAGTGCCGGTGGCCATTAGCGTAGGAGAGTAGGCGCCAGACTGAAAAGTCTGGCGCTGTCCTAGATCAAAGAAAGTTTTCGGCGTAATGACAGGCAACCTGACGGTTGTCTACATCACGAAGGGCAGGAACTTCTGTCTTGCAGCGCTCAGTTGCGTAGGGGCAACGGCGGTGGAACACGCAGCCAGGTGGCGGATCCAGTGGATTCGGCAGCTCGCCCTGGATCTTGATGCGTGGCTTGCTGGCGTCCGGTTGCAGGCTTGGCGTGGCTGAAAGCAGCATCTGAGTATAGGGATGCAAGGGCTTTTCAAAGAGTGCATCGCGAGGCCCCTTTTCTGCCGTACAGCCCAGATACATCACCATCACGTCATCGGCGATATGACGCACCACCGACAGGTTGTGTGAGATGAAGACGTATGCAGTATGAAACTCCTGCTGCAGATCCATGAACAGGTTAAGCACTTGCGCCTGGATAGAAACGTCCAGAGCCGACGTCGGCTCGTCCGCTACCAGCACCTTGGGGTTGAGCATCATCGCGCGGGCCACAGCAATCCGCTGGCGCTGGCCGCCAGAGAACATGTGAGGATAGCGCTGGTAATGCTCAGGACGCAGGCCCACCTGCTGCATCATGGCCTGTACCTTGTCACGACGCTCACTACGGGACAGGTTTGTATTGATAACCAGCGGCTCCGCCAGTTGGTCCCCGATCTTCTGCCGTGGATTGAGCGAGGCGTAAGGGTTCTGGAACACCATCTGCACATCGCGGCGCAACTGCTTGCGAACTTCTGCACTGGCACCACTGACCTCATGACCGCCAATGTTGAGCGAGCCGGAGGACGGCTCCTCAATCAGCGTCAAGGCACGGGCCAGAGTGGATTTGCCACAGCCCGACTCACCAACGACCGCCAGTGTCTTGCCGGGTACGAGGTCAAACGAGACACCGTTCAGGGCGCGTACGGTGGCCTGGCCTTTGAACAGACCTCGGGAAACATGGTAATGACGTGTCAATGCTCGGGCGGTGAGTACGCTATCCGCTGGTTTGGCAGCGTTGGTATTCAAATCAGGCGCGGCCATGGGCTTCTCCAGGTAGATGACTAGGACGCTGGGACTCCGGCAAGACTTCCGGCCACTGCGCAGGGTTCAGGTTGCGCGGGAAGAAGCAGCGGACCGAGCCGCTGATACCATCGTGGGTATAGGGCTCGAGGGCAGGTCGCTCCAGACAGCGTGGCTGTGCGTAAGGGCAGCGCGGCGACAGCAGACAGCCCTTGGGTCGATCGTAACGGCCGGGAACAATACCCGGCAGCGTGGAGAGCCGTTCGCCAAGGCTATGCTCGGGGATGGCGGCCAGCAGCGCTTCCGTGTAGGGATGTTTGGGTGCCTGAAAGATATCCGGCACAACGCCGGTTTCCACGGCCTGACCGGCGTACATCACGCAGACCCGCTGAGCTGTTTCAGCTACTACGGCAAGGTCATGGGTGATCAGGATCAGGGCCATGCCTTCATCACGCTGAAGGTTGAGCAGCAGGTCCATGATCTGCGCTTGAATGGTAACGTCCAGCGCTGTGGTCGGTTCGTCGGCAATCAGCAGCTTGGGCTCTGCCGCAATCGCCATGGCGATTGCCACGCGCTGGCTCATGCCGCCGGACAGCTGATGCGGGTAGGCGGAAAGACGGCTCGCTGCGGCTGGAATTTCCACCCGCTCAAGCAGTTGAAGCGCCCGCTGGCGGGCTTCTCGGCCTCGCAGACCCAGGTGCTGGTGAATTACCTCTTCGATCTGATAACCCACCGTGTAACTGGGGTTCAGGGCGGTCATCGGGTCTTGGAAGACCATGGACAGGTCCTTGCCGATCAGCTGACGCCGGGCACGACCCTTGAGCTTGAGCAGATCCTGGCCTGCAAAGCTCAGCCGATTGGCCGTAACCTTACCGGGCGCATCGATTAGGCCCATCACAGACATCATGGTCACGGACTTGCCGGAGCCGGATTCACCTACAATGGCCAACACTTCGCCCTGGTCGATGGTCAGGTCGAGACCTTCGACGACCGGGATGGCATCTTCACCGCCAAAGCGGACATTCAGATTCTGGATTTCCAGGAGGCTCATGGCTGCTCCTTGATCAATAAGCAGGAATCGATCGGCAATGGGCTGCCGCATCGAGACAACGAAAGAATAATTGGCAAGCCGGTCATGACTGCACCTTCAGGCGAGGGTCGAGGGCGTCACGCAGGCCATCACCCATCAGGTTAATAGCCAGTACGCTTAAAAGAATGGTCAGGCCGGGCAGGGTAACCACCCACCAGGCGCGCTCGATGTAGTCGCGGGCTGATGCCAGCATGGTGCCCCACTCAGGGGTGGGTGGCTGTACGCCGAGGCCAAGGAAGCCCAGGGCCGCTGCGTCCAGGATGGCCGAGGAGAAGCTCAGGGTCGCCTGGACGATCAGAGGCGCCATGCAGTTGGGCAATACGGTGACGAACATCAGGCGCAGGCGTCCGGCACCTGCCAGTCGAGCAGCCGTTACATAGTCGCGATTCACTTCACCCATGACGGCGGCGCGGGTCAGGCGCACGTAGGAAGGCAGCGAGACAATAGCAATGGCAATAACGGTGTTGGACAGGCCAGGGCCGAGAATTGCCACGATGGCTACCGCCAGCAGCAGCGATGGCAGGGCCAGCATAATGTCCATCAGGCGCATGATGAAAGGGCCGGCTCGCGTGGGTGAAAAGCCTGCAATCAGCCCGAGCAGAATGCCGGGGATGAGCGAGCAGATTACCGAGGCCAAACCAATCATCAGTGACAGCCGTGCGCCGTGAATCAGGCGGGACAACAGGTCGCGTCCCAGTTCATCAGTGCCCAGCAGGAACTGCGTCGTGCCGCCTTCCAGCCAGGAGGGAGGCGTCAGCAGGAATTCACGGAACTGCTCGCTGGGATCGTGGGGTGCAACCCAAGGGGCGAACAGGGCGCAGATCACGATGATAGTCATGAACAGCAGGCCGCCCAGGGCGCCCTTGTTGTGGGAAAACGCTTTCCAGAACTCCTTGTACGGAGACGGATAGAGGACAACCTGATCTTCGACCTGAGCGCCTTGTGGCAAAGTACGTTCCATAGGGCCTCCTTAGCGCTGATGGCGGATACGGGGGTTGGCAAAGCCGTAGAGAATGTCCACGACAAAGTTCACCAGGATGACAAGGGTGGCGATCAGCAGGATGCCGTTCTGCACGACGGGATAGTCGCGACGGGAAATCGCATCGATCAACCATTTGCCTACACCAGGCCAGGAAAAGATCGTTTCGGTCAGCACGGCGCCAGCGAGCAGGCTGCCCACCTGCAGGCCCAGTACGGTGAGAACCGGGATCAACGCGTTACGCAGTGCGTGGATGAATACGACACGGGCTGGCGACAGGCCTTTGGCACGAGCCGTACGCACGTAATCTTCTCGCAGCACTTCCAGCATGGCGGAGCGCGTCATCCGTGCGATAACTGCCAGGGGAATCGTGCCTAGCACAATAGAGGGCAGAATCAGGTGGTGGAGGGCGTCCATGAACGCGCCTTCTTCATCGGACAACAGGCTGTCGATCAGCATAAAGCCGGTTTTGGGCTCGATGTCGTAAAGCAGATCGATCCGGCCAGACACCGGGGTCCAGCCGAGCTGTACCGAAAAGAACATGATAAGGATAAGGCCCCACCAGAAGATCGGCATGGAAAAGCCCGTCAGGGAAATGCCCATCACACCGTGGTCAAACAGTGAACCGCGGCGAAGCGCTGCGATCACTCCGGCCAGAAGGCCCAGCACGGTAGCAAAGATCATGGCGCAGAGAGCCAGTTCCAGGGTGGCCGGAAAGAGGGTGGTGAACTCGTGCCATACGTTGTCACGGGTAATCAGCGACTCTCCCAGGTTGCCGTGGGCAAGGTTGCTGAGATAGTCGAAATATTGCTGGTAGAGCGGCTTGTCGAGTCCGAGGCGATGCAGTGCTTCGGCATGCATCTGCGGATCGACGCGACGCTCGCCCATCATGACCTCTACCGGATCGCCAGGAATCAGGCGAATCAGGGAAAAAGTCAGTAGCGTGACACCGAAAAACGTCGGTATCAGCAAGCCCAGGCGGCGGGCAATAAAACTGAACATGGGGTTGAATACTCCTCATCGGAGGCAGGGAAGCGCGCCCTGCCTGTTTCCGTCTTTTTATTTTGCGTACGTTGTAGCGAAGTTGTTGTTGGCCAAGGGACTCAGGTGATAACCCTCGACGTTGCTGCGCATGACGTTGAACAGCTTGGGATAGGCCAGGGGGATCCAGGGCGCATCGTTGTGGAAGATCACTTGAGCCTGCTTGTAGAGCTCAGCTCGCTCATTTTCATCCTGGCTGGTACGAGCCTTGTCCAACAGGGCGTTAAACTCCTTGTTGCACCAGCGTGCACTGTTTTCGCCTGACTTTGCGGCATCACATGACAAGTTAGGCGTCAGGAAGTTATCCGGATCGCCGTTGTCACCTGCCCAGCCAAAGAAGAGCAGATCGTGCTCGCCTTGCTTGGCTCGGCGAATCAGCTCACCCCACTCCAGATTGCGGATGTCCAGTTGTACGCCGACCTTGGCCAGGTCGGCCTGAAGCATTTGAGCACCCAGCGCAGGGTTGGGGTTGGTCGGGCCGCCGCCTGAACGTGTAAACACGGTCAGCTTGAGGCCTTTCTCCATGCCGGCCTCTTTCAGCAGTTCCCGTGCCTTTCCAGGGTCGTAGGGCCAGTCCTGAATATCACGGTTATACCCTAGAAGGGTAGAGGGATACGGATTGACGGCAGGCACAGCGTTGCCTTCACCAAACAAGGCCTTGATGTAGGCGTTCTTGTCAAAGGCCAGATTCAGGGCCTGACGGATACGCACATCGTTCAGCGGTTTATGCTCGGTGTTCATGGCAACATAGGCAATTAGCAGTGCTTCGCCTTCAGCAAGCTTAAGGTTCGGGTCCTTGCGGATGGCTGGAATATCGTCCGGTTTAGGATAAACGCCTACCTGACATTCACCAGCTCTCACGCGCTGCAGGCGTACATTGCTATCGAGGGTGATGGCAAGGACCAAGCCATCAGCTGGAGGTTTGCCTTCGAAATACTCGGGGTTGGCCTTGAAACGTACCTGAGCATCCTTGGTATAGCGCGAGAAAATGAACGGACCGGTACCGACCGGCTTGAAGTTGAGCTGATCAAACTGTCCGGCTTTTTCCAGTTGAGCGGCATATTCAGCCGAATAGATCGATGCAAAGCCCATCGCCATGTCCCGCAGGAAAGGTGCTTCCGGACGATTGAGCACGAAGCGGATCGTGTAGTCGTCGACCTTATCGATCGACTTGATCAGGTTTTGCAGTCCCATGGCCTCAAAATAGGGGAAGCCATGCTGCGCCTTGTCGTGCCAGGTGTGCTTGGCATCGTATTGGCGCATGAAGCTCCACATCACGTCGTCGGCATTGAATTCACGTGTGGGCTTGAAGTAATCGGTTGTCTGAAACTTCACCCCTTTACGCAGGTGGAAGGTGTAGGTCATGCCGTCTTCGCTGACGTCCCAACGCTCTGCCAAACCAGGCTCGATGTCGGTAGTGCCGGGCTTGAAGTCTACGAGGCGGTCGAATAGCGTCTCAGCTGAGGCGTCAGCCGTCGTGGCTGCAGTGTACTGAGCGATGTCGAAGCCTTCGGGACTGGCCTCCGTACATACCACCAGAGGTTTGGCTTGAGCCAGAGTGGCGGCGCTAAGCAGACTCACGGCAAGCGCGATTCGTGTTAATGCATGCATAGGGATGCTCCTAGGTCTGTAACCGGTCTACGGCATAGAGCGAGCCTCGATCAGCCTGATCGGGCTCGTCTTCTTTTTGGGAAAAGCGCTTAATCCAGGCGCACAGTTGAAAAATCGTTTTTACCCAGAGGGCTCATGACAAAGCTGCTGACGTTGCTGCGTGTCACAACGTTCCTCACAGGCTGTGAGGTGGGAATCCAGGGGATTTCGTTGTGAAAGATCTCCTGGGCCTTGCGGTAGAGCTCAGCGCGCTTGTCCGGATTACTGGTACGGCGAGCCTGCTCTACCAGCGAGTCGAACTCGGCATTGCACCAGCGTGCGCGGTTCTCGCCATTTTTGGCTGCCGAGCAGGTGAGGTTGGGTGACAGGAAGTTGTCCGGATCGGCATTGTCGCTGACCCAGCTCATGCTGAGGATATCGTGTTCACCCTGCTTGCCACGACGAACAAATTCGCCCCATTCATATTGACGAATATTGACCTTGATACCGATCTTGGCCATGTCTCCCTGAAACAGCTGGGCGACTCGCAAGGTATTTCCCGAGGGGCCTGACCCGGTAGAACTCATATAGGTCAGCTCTAGCCCGTTGGGGTAGCCCGCTTCGGCCAAGAGCTGCCTGGCCTTTTCCAGGTCATACGGCCAGGGTTTGATATCGGTGTTATAGCCCAGCATGGCAGGGGGATAGGGACCCCAGACCGGCTTGGCTGCGCCTTCACCGTACAGGGCCTTGATCGTACCCTCCTGATCGGTTGCCATGGCAATGGCCTGACGGACGCGCACATCACTGAGTGGCTTGTGCGTTACGTTCAGTGCATTGAAGCCTATGGTCAGCTCCTCGACGCTCAGCACTTTCAGATTGGGGTCTTTTTTTAACGCCGGAACGTCTGACGGCTTGGGGGTCAGTGAAATCTGGCATTCGCCTCGCTTCAGACGCTGCAGGCGCACGCTGGAGTCCAGTGTGATGGCTTGTACCAGATCGACTACTGGCGCACCGTCCCAATAGTTGGAGTTGGCCTTGTAGCGCACCTGCGAGTCGCGGCTGTAGCGCTCGAAAACAAAAGGTCCCGTACCTACCGGTTTGAACCCCAGATCGTCGATTTTTCCGCTCTTGAGCAGCTGATCAGCATATTCAGCTGAGAGAATCGAGGTAAAACCCATGGCCAGATCAGCCAGGAAGGGCGATTCTTCATGTTGAAGAACAAAGCGCACCGTATGGTCGTCGACCTTTTCAATATGGTCGATGATCTTGCTCATCTCCATCGAGTCGGAGAAGGGGAAGCCTTTGCTGGCTAATTCGTGCCAGGGGTGCTTGGGATCGATTTGACGCTCGAAGCTCCAGATTACATCATCGGCCGTCAGCTCACGGGTAGGCTTGAAGTAGCTGGTGCTATGAAATTTAACACCCTTGCGCAGGTAAAACGTGTACTGGAGACCATCCGGGCTGATATCCCACCGCTCGGCCAGTGACGGCTGAAGCTCCGTCGTGCCGGGTTTGAACTCCACCAGCCGGTTATAAAGAGGCTCATCTGCCGCATCGGCTGTATAACGCGAGGAGTGAACCGCCGGATCGAATGTCTCCGGACTGGCCTCGGTACATGCCACCAAGGTTTTGGCTTGTGCCTGTACAGCCGTTGCCAACGCAACCGCCAACAGACAGGTGTTCAGCCTGAATGCAGCTTTCATCTTTCGTTAGGCTCCATGGTGAGGCGGTAACAGTCGGGTTGCGACTGTAACCGCTTGCAATCCCGTCGATGGGTATCGGCGGAAGGTGTCCCTGCCGGGGTCCGCTGGCATCGCTGGGGTAAAGCGTCGCACCAGAGGAAATCCGGCAAACCGGCTGCCTGCGTGCTGATCGAGCACGTCGCCGGCGGCAATACAGGACAGCCTGCCTCTCATCGGGCAAGGCTGACGCCATAGAATGCGCTAAGCCCGAAGGGGCTGATCTTGAAGTCCTGGACTTCCTTGCGCATGGGTTGATAAACGATGGAATGGGCGATCGGTGTGATCGGCACGGCGTCCTTCAGCACATGCTGCGCCTGCTTGTACAAGCGAATACGTTCCTCACGATCATTGCTGATCTTGGCCTGTTTGATCAGCTTGTCATAGGCCGGATCGCACCATTTGGAGTAGTTGCTGCCATTGACGGCATCGCAGCTGTATAAAACGCCCAGCCAGTTGTCTGGATCACCATTGTCTCCGGTCCAGCCGTAGATCATTACATCGTGTTCGCCCTGACGGGCACGCTTGATGTACTCGCCCCACTCATACGTGACGATGTTGGCCTTGATGCCGATCCTGGCCCAGTCCGCCTGTACCATCTGCGCAGACAGGCGGGCGTTGGGGTTGGATGCGCGAACGACCGGCATGGCCCACAGGTTGAGCTGTGTGCCTTGCTTGATGCCTGCTTTCTTGAGCAGCGCCTTGGCCTTTTCCGGATCGTAGGGGGCATCCTTGATCGTGTCGTCATAGGACCACTGCGCCGGTGGCATGGGGTTGGTGGCGAGCTTTCCATTGCCCTGGTAGACGGCATCGATAATGGCTTTCTTGTTGATGGCCATATCCAATGCCTGACGGACTTCGAGCTTGTCCAGCGGCGGATGCTGAACGTTGTAGGCGAAATAGCCCAGGTTGAAACCGGGTTGTTGGAGCACCTTCAGGTTGGGGTCTTTCCTGACCTCGGCAATATCTGCCGGACGTGGATAACCACTGATCTGGCACTCACCCGCCTTGAGCTTTTGCAGGCGAGTAGCGGCGTCCGTCGTAATGGCAAAGATCAGGTTGTCGAGTTTGACGTCCTCGGGCTTCCAGTAATCCTTGTTGCCCTTGTAACGAATGACCGCGTCCTTCTGGTAGCGACTGAATACAAAAGGTCCGGTACCAATCGGGTATTGGTTGATATCGGCCGCTTTGCCCTGCTTGAGCAAATGGTCGGCATATTCGGCTGACTGGATGGAGGCAAAGCTCATGGCCAGGTCCGAGGCAAAGGCAGCATCGGTCTGATTCAGCGTAAAGACAACGGTGTAATCGTCTCGCTTTTCGATCTTGGCGATGTTCTTGTCCAGGCCCATGTCGCTGAAGTAGGGGAATTCACTCGGGTAGGCCTTACGGAACGGGTGCTCCTTATCGAGCATACGCTGAAACGTGAACACGACATCGTCGGCATTGAATTCACGTGTCGGCTTGAAGTAGTCGGTCGTATGAAACTTCACGCCCTTGCGTAGATGAAAGGTATAAACCTTGCCGTCTGGAGAAATCTCCCACTTTTCGGCCAGCCCCGGTGTCAGGGTAGTGCCACCACGCTCGAATTGAACCAGGCGATTGAATACCGTCTCGGCAGACGCATCGAACTCGGTTCCGGAGGTGTACTGAGCGGGGTCGAAACCGGCTGGGCTGGCTTCGGAGCAATACACGAGATTGCTAGCCGCCTGGGCGAGCGGAGCGGCTGCAAGCAGGCTTGCAGTAAGAAAGGAGAGGGCGAAGGACGTACGCATGGATGAATTCCCGTCAGTCAAGTAAAGCGGAGCGTTCGGGGTTTTACCCTACGAACGCTCCGCCGCCAATCACTTGCTGACGCTTACGCCATAGAACTCGTTCAATCCAAAGGGACTGATCTTGAAGTCCTGGACTTCCTTGCGCATCGGCTGGAATACCGTCGAGTGCGCGATCGGCGTAATCGGAACCTGTTGTTTCAGGATCTGCTGAGCCTGAATATACAGCTTGGTCCGCTCATCCATATCGGTGGTGCGCTTGGCAGCCTTGATCAGCTTGTCGTACTCCGGCTGGCACCAGCGAGAGTAGTTGTTACCGCCGATGGCATCGCAGCCGTACAGGGTGCCCAGCCAGTTGTCCGGGTCACCATTGTCGCCGGACCAGCCAATCAGCAGAGTGTCATGCTCGCCTGCCTTGGCGCGCTTGTTGTACTCGCCCCACTCATAGCTGACGATCTTGGCCTTGATACCTACCTTGGCCCAATCCTGCTGGATCATCTCGGCCATCTGACGTGCATTCGGGTTGTAGGGACGCTGAACAGGCATGGCCCAGAGAGTGATTTCCGTTCCTTCCTTCACGCCAGCCTGCTTGAGGAGCGCCTTGGCTTTTTCCGGGTCGAAGGGTGCATCCTTGAGGCTGTTGTCATAGGACCACTGGGTCGGCGGCATACCGTTGACCGCCATCTGGCCAGCGCCCTGGTAGATCGCGTCGATGATGGCCTTCTTATTGATAGCCATGTCCAACGCCTGGCGGACCTCCAGCTTGTCCAGTGGCGGATGCTGAACGTTGTACGCCAGATAGCCATCGTTGAAGCCGGGCTGTGAAGGCACCTTCAGGTTGGGATCGCTCTTGAGTCCTTCCAGGTCGGCCGGGCGTGGGTAAACGGTAATCTGGCATTCGCCGGCCTTGAGCTTTTGCATGCGGACCGAGGCGTCGGAGCTGATCGAGAAGATCAGGTTGTCCACCTTGGCACCTTCTTCCGGATCCCAATAATCCTTGTTGGCCTTGAAACGAATGACCGCATCTTTTTGGTAGCGGCTGAAGACAAATGGGCCTGTTCCGACAGGTTTCTGGTTAATGTCACTAGGCCGACCGGACTTGAGGAGCTGGTTGGCGTACTCCGAAGACTGGATCACAGCGAATGGCATGGCCAGGTTCTGAATGAACGCCGCGTCGACCTCTTTCAGGGTCATGCGTACCGTGTAGTCGTCCACCTTTTCAAGTTTAGTGATGTTTTCATCAAGGCCCATGTCAGTGAAATAGGGGAACTCGGTGGGGTAGGCCTTACGGAACGCACTGTTCTTGTCCAGCATGCGCTCGAAAGTGAATACTACATCGTCTGCGTTGAATTCGCGGGTCGGCTTGAAGTATTCCGTAGTATGGAATTTCACGCCCTTGCGCAAATGAAAGGTGTAGGTCCTGCCGTCTTCGCTGACATCCCAGCTGCTTGCAAGCCCGGGCTGCACTTTGGTGCCGCCGCGTTCGAACTCGCTCAGGCCATTGAACATGGTTTCAGCAGAGGCGTCGAAGTCCGTTCCGGTGGTGTACTGCGCAGGATCGAAGCCTGCCGGGCTGCCTTCAGAGCAGAAAACCAGGTTACTGGCTGCCTGAGCAAATGAGGTTCCGGCCAATAAACCAGCCGCAATGAGAGATGAAAGTAACTTCTTATGCATGCAGACCTCGGTTGGCTGATGTCGACTCAGACGATGGATACGTCTGAGTCATACAGAAACAGTTGAGACTTTTTGGGTCATTAGGCGGACGCTATGCAGGAGATATGCCTGTAATAGGATGACTGACGAGTCAGCGGCAGGTTGTAGAGTAACGCTGAATGTTTGTGTCGCAAAAATATAAAAACAGGCGTGCTAGAGCTGAAAAATGAAACTGTTCCTACGGTAACAGCACCAAATTGTGTTACCGCAGGTGTGTTTTGCACCAAATTGGAGCGATGCACGCGGGGTCTTTGCTTTAATTTAGGGCGTCTGCACTTCAATGACACCATCGGCCGTGATAGACACTGCGCTGGTGCCTGCTTCGATATCCTGGCTGGGTGCGCTTTCAGCGTAAGCCATGGTCTTCATTCTCATCATGGGCATAGGGCCAGTAGCGTTGTTGGTTATCAAGTTGAGATTCACAAGCTTGTAACCGGAACCGCCCAGGGCATCGGTTGCTAGTTGAGCACGTGCCTTGAAGGCGTTGACGGCCTCCTTGAGCAGGGCATCTTCACTTTTCTTGCGCGTCTCGTCAGCAACAGTAAAGGTCATGCCGCCCATTTTGAGAGTGCCCAGCAGGTCGACTGTCAGGCGGGAAAGGCTGGCGAAGTCACTGCTCTGCAAATGAAGTTCACCACGCTCGCGCCAGGCGGTAATGGTTTGGCGTTTATCGTCATACAGCGGAAAGCTGTTGCGTCCTCCCTGACTGATCTCAACGCCATTGACCTTGCGCGCAGCCTCAACCCCTTCGTTGAGCGCCTTGGTGATGTCCGCCGCCAGTTTTGCAGGATCGTTACCTTGCTGTTCGGTGTAAAGCGTTACCTGCATGCGGTCTCGCGGAACATCCTGGCTGACTTCGGCGCGCAGGCTGATCTGGTTGTAACGAGGCTCCTCGGCCTGCGCTGCATGGGAAACACTGACCAGTGCACCGGCTGCCATGATCGACGCGGCCCCCCTGGCTAAATGTTTAGTCAAGGCAGGTGAAATGGCGAGACGGGAAAAGACAGGCATCATGGACTCCTTTCGTTCATTAACAGTGACTTCCGTTCTATCCTATGGGTTTGTGCGGCGCTATGTCGCGCCTTGCAGACAGAAATAGGCCAGAGCCACCGTTATACTCGCCGCCCCTGGATAAATACATGTTTGAATCTCCTGTGCAGTGGTTATCCGCTAGTCGTCAAAACCTGGGTCGTCTTGTTCTCATTCGCGTACTGGTGCTGGCTGCTCAAGCCGGTTCGGTAGGGGCTGCCTGGCTCTCCGATATTGTCGAGCTACCGTGGCTGGCCATCAGCGCCACATTGGGTCTGTCCGCGCTACTCTGCGGCATCACCGCGCTGCGCCTGAGTCGAGACTGGCCTGTAACCGAGCAGGAGTATGCGGCGCATCTTGCCTTCGACCTGCTTATCCACAGCGTGCTGCTCTACTATGCCGGAGGGGCAACCAATCCCTTCGTGTCCTACTACCTGGTGCCGCTGACCATTGCGGCGGCAACCTTGCCTTGGCTCTACACGTTGCTGCTGGCGGGCCTTGCTTTGGTCAGCTTCACGTTCATGCTGATCTGGTTCCGGCCACTGCAACTTCTGATCAATCCAGGTGGCGAGATTCTGAGTTACGGCATGTGGCTGAGCTTTGCGCTATCGGCATCACTGATCACCTTTTTCGTCGCCAAGATGGCTGAAGCGCTCCGCCACCAAGAGCTGCTGCAGGCCCAGCGCCGTGAGCAGGGGATGCGCGATCAGCAACTGCTGGCGGTGGCCACGCAGGCCGCTGGCGCTGCCCATGAGCTGGGCACACCATTGTCGACCATGAGCGTACTGCTCAAGGAGCTCCGCCAGGAGTACACCGATAAGGCTGAGCTGCAGGAAGACCTGTCGCTTCTACAGGATCAGGTTCAGCTCTGTAAGGAAACCCTGCAGCAACTGGTGCGCGCCGCTGAAGCGGATCGCCGTCAGACCATTCATGAGCAAACGGCACTGGAGTGGCTGGAAGCCGTACTGAGCCGCTGGCATCTGATGAGGCCCGAGGTCAGTTACCGCTTTGAATGTCCAAGCGTAGGCGCAGCGCCTCGTTTGATTCCACCCACGGATCTGACTCAGGCGCTTCTTAACCTGCTGAACAATGCTGCCGATGCCTGTCCGGATAATCTGCTGGTAACCCTGTCATGGAATGCCTCGGAAATTTGCCTGTCCATCAGAGACCGTGGCCCGGGTGTACCGCTGGCCATTGCCGAGCAGATCGGTAAACCGTTCTTTACGACCAAGGGTAAAGGCTTTGGTCTAGGGTTATTCTTGAGTCAGGCGAGTGTGACCCGTGTCGGTGGTACAGTGAAGCTGTATAACCATGAAGAAGGCGGCACGCTGACCGAGCTGCGTCTGCCACGTCAGTATCCATTGGTCTGAACTGCTGTCGCGAGGATTACAATGAGCGAAAACATTCAACATGACGATGAGCAGCCCCATCTGCTGCTGGTCGACGACGATGCCACTTTTACCCGCGTCCTGGCACGGGCCATGGATCGTCGCGGGCTGCGCGTATCGGTTGCGGGCTCGGCAGAGGAGGGCTACGAGCTGGCCAAGCAAGATCTGCCGGATTACGCCGTGCTGGATCTGAAAATGGAAGGCGATTCCGGCCTTGTCCTGTTACCCAAGCTGCTTGAGCTGCATCCCGACATGCGCGTCGTGATTCTTACCGGTTATTCCAGCATTGCCACGGCGGTCGAAGCGATCAAGCGTGGTGCTACGAATTATCTGTGCAAGCCTGCCGACGCAGATGATGTGTTGACCGCGCTACTTTCCCAGCATGCCGATGTGGACAGTCTGGTGCCGGAAAACCCGATGTCGGTTGATCGGTTGCAGTGGGAGCATATCCAGCGAGTATTGAATGAGCACGACGGCAATATTTCGGCAACGGCACGTGCACTTGGAATGCACCGTCGTACTTTGCAGCGCAAGTTGCAGAAGCGTCCGGTTCGCCGCTGATCAGCTGATCCCCTTCCGGCTGGAAGGGGATTGATAAAAAATGGACAGAAATCTTTTGTTACGTTTGTCATGACAGAAACCATTCAGCTTGGCTGCCCTATGATGGCCTTTGGTTACGTTATTACGTGCTTGCCGAGCTGGAGCGATGAGAGAAAAAGATACTCCCGTACCGCCTGTGTATGGTTCGACCAAGGGCCATTTCTTGTCCCGCGTTTGGGCATTGACGATACCCTACTGGCGCAGTGAAGAAAGAAAGAAAGCCTGGCTGTTGCTGGTTGCTGTGATAGCTCTTTCGCTGGCGGGTGTCGGCTTGTCAGTGGTATTCAATACCTGGAACCGGTACTTCTATGATGCCCTGCAAAATCATGATCTGAAGTCCTTTACGCGTCTTATTTTGTATTTTTGCGGCTTGGCGGCCCTGTTCATTCTGCTGGCCGTATACCGGCTTTACCTGACCCAGATGCTTACCATCCGTTGGCGACGCTGGCTAACCGAGCAGCATTTCTCGCTATGGCTTAGGCACCGCAACTATTATCACTTGGAGCAGAAGGGGGGCGCAGACAACCCGGACCAGCGTATTGCCGAAGATCTGAACAGCTTTACGGACATGACGCTCTCTCTGGGGTTGGGATTCATCCGTACCATTGTCAGCCTGATTTCCTTTTCTGTCATCCTGATCACTATGTCAGGCAGTATCGAGCTGTTTGGCATCACCATTCCTCATTACATGTTCTGGGCTGCAGTACTGTATGCCGCCATTGGCACCGTGCTGACGCATTACATTGGTCGACGGTTGATTGGCCTTAGCAATCAGCAGCAGCGCTATGAGGCGGATCTGCGTTTCGGGTTGATCCGTGTCCGGGAGAATGCCGAGAGCATTGCACTCTATAATGGGGAGCAGAACGAGCAGCAACGGCTCCAGGAACGATTCGGGCACGTCTGGGACAACTTTTGGATGCTGATGCGCTATCAAAAGCGTCTGACCTTCTTTACCTCTGGCTACTCCCAGATTGCCGTCATCATTGGCGCCGTACTTTCGGCACCGCGCTATTTCAGTGGCAAGATCCAGCTTGGCGACATGATGCAGATCAGCGACTCGTTCAGTAACGTTCAAGGCAGCTTGAGCTGGTTCATTGACGCATACCTGCAATTGGCGAACTGGCGTGCTGTAACTGATCGTATCCTGAGTTTTCGCGACACCATGCACAGGCATGAGGCTCAGGCTTCCGCCATTACGCTGGAGCGCGGCGAGGATGCATTGGTATTCGACCGGCTCCAGGTTTCGCTGGCCAACCAGAAGCACTCACTGATCAACCCTATCAGCGGCCGCATTGAGTCAGGCGAGCATGTGCTTATCAGCGGTCCTTCAGGGGGTGGCAAAAGCACCCTGCTACGAGTTATCGCAGGGCTGTGGCCCTATGGTAGCGGGACAGTAAGTCTTCCGATTGGTCGATGCCTATTTCTGCCGCAACGACCTTACCTGCCTATTGGAACATTAAGGGCTGCGTTGAATTATCCTGAGGAAGTTCAGCATGCGCCAGAGCGCCTCGAGAGTGTGCTAAGGCAATGCCGTCTGGCGCATCTGGTTTCTGTCATGGACGAAGCTAACCATTGGGAGCGGCGCCTCTCTCCTGGAGAGCAACAGCGCCTGGCCATTGCTCGGGCTATCCTGTACCAACCGCACTGGCTGTTTCTGGATGAAGCGACCTCTGCCTTGGATGAGCGTGATCAAACGGCTATGTACACCTTGTTACGAGAGCACTTACCCGATACGACGCTGGTGAGCGTAGGGCATCGAAGCAGTCTGCAACGCTTCCATCAGCGGATCTTGCGCCTGGAGGAGGGCATCCTCAAGGACGTTACTGTCTATGAAAGTGCCCAACTTTAGATTAATAGGGTCATCCTACAACGCGGTTACGCTATTATGGTTCATATTTCCAAGACGCCCTGAATGAACCCTTATGCAAAACAGTAACGTGACTCCTCGCCCACGTAAAAAGTCTCGCAGTCTGGCCGAAAACGTTGTCGAGGTCATGAAAGCTCGTATTCGTGACGGCGACCTGAAACCCGGCGACAAGCTGCCGACCGAGTCGGCCATCATGCAGGAGCAGGGCGTCAGCCGAACGGTGGTTCGTGAGGCAATCTCGCGCCTGCAGGCTGCAGGGCATGTCGAAACGCGCCACGGGATCGGTACGTTTGTGCTTGAGCGGCCTGCCGAAGGGCCACTATTCATCGATCCGGCTACCATCACAACCTTGCGTGATGTGTTGGCAATGCTTGAGTTGCGAATCAGTCTGGAGGTTGAGGCTGCCGGCCTGGCGGCGCAGCGCCGAAATGACGAGCAGCTTCAGGAGATGCGTCGTCTGCTGGATCAAATGAAGGCGCGCACCGAGCAGCCTGCCGAGGCTGTCAGTTTCGATCTGCAGTTTCATTTGCAGATCGCCATGTCCACGGGCAATCGTTATTTCAGCGACATCATGACCTACCTCAGTAGCGTTCTGATCCCCCGCACCCGTCTCAACTCGGCTTATCTGGCTCACGATGATCAGCAGCGCTATCAGCTGCGCCTGGATGGCGAGCATGAAGACATCTACAACGCTATCGCTCGGCAGGACACTGATGCGGCACGTGCAGCGATGCGCCTGCATCTGACCAACAGTCGCGAGCGACTACGTCGAGCCAATGAAGAGGTAGGAACAGGCCAGAATTCACGCTGATTAAAAAATCTGCGTAAGGGGAGTTGTACCCTGGAATCTATAGTTGTACGATGACTGACAACGAGCGATATCCCGTCTCATCAACTTCTGTATGCCGTCAGGCCAGGGTGCAACAAAAATGACTCCACAAGAACTCAAGCACACCCTTTCATCCGGATTGCTGTCCTTTCCGGTAACCGATTTCGATGCGCAGGGCGAATTCCGCCGCGATACCTACATCAAGCGCCTGGAGTGGCTGGCGCCCTACGGTGCCAGCGCCCTGTTTGCGGCTGGCGGCACCGGTGAGTTCTTCTCGCTGGACCAGAAGGAATACTCTGACATCATCAAGACCGCCGTGGATACCTGCAAGGGCATGGTTCCGATTCTGGCCGGTGCCGGTGGCCCGACCCGCGTAGCGATTCAGCAGGCTCAGGAAGCCGAGCGCCTGGGTGCCCAGGGCATCCTGCTGCTGCCGCACTACCTGACCGAAGCCAGCCCTGAAGGCGTAGCCGCGCATGTCGAGGCGGTGTGCAAGTCCGTCAAGTTTGGCGTGGTGGTGTACAACCGTAACGTCTGCCGCTTGAAGCCTGACCAGCTGGAAATGCTGGCCGAGCGCTGCCCCAACCTGATCGGCTTCAAGGACGGCATGGGCGATATCGAGTTGATGGTCTCCATCCGCCGTCGTCTGGGTGATCGCTTTACCTACCTGGGCGGCCTACCGACCGCTGAAGTCTATGCCGCGGCCTACAAGGCGCTGGGTGTACCGGTGTATTCCTCGGCGGTGTTCAACTTTGTTCCCAAGACGGCCATGGATTTCTACAAGGCCATTGCTGCGGATGACCACGAGACCGTGGGCAAGCTGATCGATGACTTCTTCCTGCCGTACCTGGACATCCGTAACCGCTGTGCAGGCTATGCGGTAAGCATCGTCAAGGCTGGTGCGAAGATCGCAGGTTACGATGCCGGTCCGGTACGCGCACCGTTGACCGATCTCAAGCCTGACGAGTACGAGCGTCTGGCTGCGCTGATGGACAAGCTCGGTCCGCAGTAAGTGCGTAAATGGCTGACTGGTTTTAGTAGACCAGTCAGCCATTTTTGTTTTATTGTGTTCTGAAATGATTGCGCTATCATTTGGTTGTATAAGCAAAGGCGATGTTTTCGCCTCGCTATAAAAGACTACCCGCGACAAGAATAACGAGTGGGGGCAGAGTGAATATCAACCGAGTCAGTGTGACATCGCTTGCCTTGTCAGGCGCTTCATTGCTCGGTGCTCTTGGCATTCGCAGACCCCGCATTCTGCGCGCGATCAGCTTTTCTGAGCGCTTATCTTTAGTCATCCCGCTTGCCATGGTCGGCTCCCTTATCGGAACGCTGAGGGTTGCCAGAACCTGTCATTTGTCCAGTGGCGAGTCGATCAGGTGCTCTTTATTGCAACCAGTGGCGAAGCGTGGAGAAGCGTCCGCGTGTGTATTGGTGACTCACCGCGGCGGTATGGAGATGGATGAGTTGACCGCCGGTTTACGTTGAATAACAGAACGCGGGCAGAGCATCGCTCTGTTCGCATGCCTTAGCCTGAGTGAGTATAAGAAGGAGTGAGTCATGCAGTTGATTGAACACCAGGACTCGCCTCGTTACATCCGACTTCATGCTGACGATAACGTCGCAATCGTTGTAAACGAGCAAGGTGTTGCGGCCGGTGGCCAGTTTCCAGACGGTCTCATGACCATTGAAGCCGTTCCCCAAAGTCACAAGGTAACGTTGGTCGATATCCCTGAAGGTGGCGCTGTTCTGCGCTACGGTACAGTGATCGGGTATGCCTTGAAGCCCATTCCGCGTGGCTCCTGGGTGAAGGAAGAGCTGCTCAGCCTGCCTTCGCCGCCCCCGCTAGACAACCTGCCGCTGGCAACCGATGTGCCGCCCATTCAGCCTCCCTTGGAAGGCTTTACCTTTGAGGGTTTCAGAAACCCGGACGGTAGCGTAGGGACGCGCAATATCCTTGGCGTGACCACCACGGTTCAGTGCGTGACCGGTGTGCTTGATCATTGCATCGAGCGTGCCCGCAAGGAGCTGCTGCCCAAGTATCCGTATGTGGATGATGTCATCGCATTGACTCACAGCTATGGTTGCGGTGTAGCGATCAACGCCCCCGATGCTGTCGTACCCATTCGTACGCTGCGTAACATCAGTCGTAATCCCAACCTCGGTGGCCAGGCGCTGGTGATCAGCCTGGGATGTGAAAAGCTTCAGGCCAGCCAGATCATGCCGGACGATGAATTGCCCTCTGGTATCGATGAAGAGGAATGGCTGTTCCGCCTCCAGGACTCCAATACCGGTTTCAGCGGTATGGTCGAGCAGATTCTTGGCATGATCGAGGATCGCCTGAAGGTGCTCAATGAGCGCCGTCGTGAGCCATGTCCGGCTTCCGATCTGGTGGTTGGGATGCAATGCGGCGGCAGTGACGCTTTTTCCGGGGTAACAGCCAATCCGGCATTAGGTGTTGCGGCTGACCTGCTGGTGCGCGCAGGGGCTACCGTGATGTTCTCGGAAAACACCGAGGTGCGCGACGGTATCCATCTGCTGACCTCGCGGGCGGCTACACCTGAAGTCGCCAAGGCCTTGGTTCGTGAAATGGATTGGTACGACCGCTATTTGGATCGCGGCATGGCGGATCGCAGTGCAAATACGACGCCCGGTAACAAGAAGGGTGGCCTGAACAACATCGTGGAAAAGGCCATGGGCTCGATTGCCAAGTCGGGCTCTAGTGCCATTGCAGGCGTCGTATCACCCGGCGAGCGCGTTAAGGGCAAAGGACTTTATTACTGCGCAACACCTGCCAGTGACTTTATCTGCGGTACGCTTCAACTGGCTGCCGGTATGAACCTGCACATTTTTACTACAGGTCGCGGAACGCCTTATGGTTTGGCCATGGTGCCTGTCATCAAGGTAGCAACACGCACCCAGCTGGCCGAGCGCTGGCCGGATCTAATCGACGTAGACGCCGGTCGGGTGACATCGGGCCGAATGACACTGGAAGAGTTGGGTTGGGAGATTTTCCATCTCTACTTGGATGTTGCCAGTGGCCGCAAAAAGACATGGGCTGAACACCACAAGCTGCATAACGATCTGACACTGTTCAATCCGGCTCCAGTGACCTGATGGCTAAGTGAAGTACAAAACAGCGGAGCTTGGTGCTCCGCTGTTTTTTGCCTATCAGGATAAGCGCCTGGTTCGGGACAGCGAATTGAAAGGGCGCCCCTCACGCCAGGACGCTAGCTAGGTATAAGGCAAGCTGACCTCTCTGCTCCAACGCATTACTAGCCCCGTCTAGTCAAATCAGTCCAAGGCCCTGATCTGGACTTTCGCAACGCCATCAGAAATCAAGCCGATTGAACTGGCCGCATTGCGTGACAGATCAATAATCCGTCCACGTACGTGAGGGCCACGGTCATTGATGCGTACGACTGCACGCTTTCCGTTGCTCAGGTTGGTCACCTCGACTCGCGTGCCGAAGGGCAGCGTACGATGAGCTGCTGTCATCTCCGAAGGATTGTAGCGTTCTCCGCTGGCAGTGCGGCGTCCGGCATGGCGTTTGGCGTAGTAGGAAGCAAGGCCGGAGTCCTGGTAACCATGAACAGCAGCAGGTGACATGGGTGAAGAATAAGGCTCCCGGTTGGCACACCCGGCAAACAGTATGGTGAGCGATAGAAGAGCAATGCGTAGGCTCCATGACATATCGAAAGCTTCCTGGCGATTTGATATCAGATTGGCTATATGACTCTCTTGAGTTCAAGCCGTTTCGCTGTAATTACGTGCTGAAACACATTCCAGGACTAGTCCGACATTCAGCCCTGCAGATTGTATAAGCGTGCGTAATCTACAGGCGCAGGCCAAGTCCATCGCTCAGATGCTCGACTGCTTCGCATCGGCTGAAAAATAAAAATGAAGAAAGATGAAGTAGATTCGTGAGTGGCATAGCCATGACGCAAGGTTGCGTCATGGCTATCGGAGGAGGTTAACCTTCCAGCTTTTTCTTCAGCAATTCGTTGACTTGCTGAGGATTGGCCTTGCCTTTGGAGGCCTTCATCGCCTGGCCTACGAAGAAGCCAAACATCTTTCCGCGCTTGGCCTCATCACTGGCACGGTACTGCTCGACCTGGGCGGCGTTGGCTGTCAGGACTTCATCCAGCATGGACTCAATAGCGCCGGTGTCGGTTACCTGCTTGAGCCCCTTCTTTTCAATGATCTCATCGGCAGAACCTTCGCCAGCGGCCATGGCTTCAAATACCATCTTGGCGATCTTGCCGGAAATGGTGTTGTCCTTGATACGCAGGATCATATCGCCCAAATGCTCAGCAGAAACCGGCGAGTCGGCGATATCCAGGTCCTGCTTGTTGAGCAGGCTGGAAAGCTCACCCATGACCCAGTTGGCGGCCAATTTGGCATCGCCGCTGACCTGTTGGACCTGCTCGAAATAATCGGCCATTTCACGGCTGGACGAGAGGACCGTCGCGTCATACGTAGACAGGCCAAAATCACGCTCGAAGCGCTCACGCTTCTGCTGCGGCAGCTCCGGCAGCAGGCTGCGGGTCTCTTCAAGGAAGCTCTCTTCGATCACCACGGGCAGCAGGTCGGGATCAGGGAAGTAGCGGTAGTCATTTGCCTCTTCCTTGCTGCGCATGGAGCGAGTCTGGTCTTTATTCGGGTCATACAGGCGGGTTTCCTGAACAACCTTGCCACCATCCTCGATGAGCTCGATCTGGCGCTGGACCTCGTAGTTGATCGCCTTCTCGATGAAGCGGAAGGAGTTGACGTTCTTGATCTCGGCGCGCGTCCCGAACTCGGCCTGGCCTTTCGGGCGAACCGAAACGTTACAGTCGCAACGCAGCGAGCCTTCGTTCATGTTGCCATCACAAATGCCCAGGTAACGCACCAGTGCATGAATAGCCTTTACATAGGCGACGGCCTCCTTGGCGCTGCGGATATCCGGCTCGGAAACAATCTCCAGAAGCGGCGTGCCGGCGCGGTTCAGGTCGATGCCCGTCATGCCCTGGAAGTCCTCGTGCAGGCTCTTGCCTGCGTCTTCTTCCAGGTGCGCACGGGTGATGCCGATGCGCTTGACGGTACCGTCGTCCAACGTAATGTCTAGGTGGCCCTTGCCTACGATAGGCAGTTCCATCTGGCTGATCTGATAGCCCTTGGGCAGGTCAGGGTAGAAGTAGTTCTTGCGCGCAAAAACGTTACGCTGGCCAATGTGTGCGTCTATGGCCAGGCCAAACTTGACGGCCATGCGCACTGCTTCCTGGTTGACTACTGGCAGTACGCCGGGCATGCCCAGGTCGATCAGGCTGGCCTGGGTATTAGGCTCGGCACCAAAGGTGGTGGAGCTGCCAGAAAATATCTTCGATTTCGTGGAGAGCTGTGCGTGAATTTCCAGCCCGATCACGGTTTCCCATTGCATGTGAGTCGTCCTCTGCCTTCTATTCCAGGAACCCAGTCGGGGCTTTCGTATGCCAATCAGTCGCCTTCTGGTACTGATGGGCGATGTTGAGCAGGCGGCCTTCCTGGAAGTAGGGGGCCAGCAGCTGTACGCCAACGGGCAGGCCGTCGACAAAGCCGGCCGGCATCGAAAGACCAGGAACGCCGGCAAGGTTGGCAGTGATGGTATAGATATCCATCAGATATTCAGCCACGGGATCGTTGTTCTTCTCGCCGAGTTTCCACGCCACGCTGGGCGTCGTCGGGCCGAGAATGACGTCCACGTCATTAAAGGCGGTCATGAAGTCATTCTTGATCAGGCGGCGGATACGCTGTGCCTTCAGGTAGTAGGCATCATAGTAACCGGCAGAAAGTGCATAGGTGCCCACCATGATCCGGCGGCGAACCTCATCACCAAAGCCTTCTGCGCGAGAGCGTTTGTACAGGTCGGTCAGGTCTGCCGGGTCTTCACAGCGATAACCGAAACGTACACCGTCATAACGCGACAGGTTGGAAGACGCTTCCGCCGGTGCGATCACGTAATAGGCAGGAATCGCGTGCTGCATGTTTGGCAGACTGATGTCCTTGACGGTTGCGCCCAGCGCCTTCAACTCTTCTACAGCCTTGAGCGTAAGATCTGCGATACGGCTGTCCAAGCCCTCACCGAAATACTCTTTCGGCAGGCCAATGCGCAGGCCGGCGAGCGGCTTGTCCAGGCAGGCCAGATAGTCATCGACCGGTTGGTCTACGCTGGTGGAGTCCTTGGGGTCGAAGCCTGCCATTGCCTGCAAGAGTAGGGCGCAGTCTTCGGCGTTGCGAGCCAGCATGCCGCCTTGATCGAGGCTGGAGGCATACGCAATCATGCCCCAGCGGGAAACGCGTCCATAGGTAGGCTTGAGGCCAGTCAGGTTGGTTAGTGCCGCAGGCTGACGGATCGAGCCGCCGGTATCGGTACCGGTTGCAGCCGGGACGAGGCGAGCCGCTACTGCCGCCGATGAGCCACCTGAAGAACCGCCTGGAATACGAGAGGTATCCCAGGGATTCTTGACCGGGCCGTAGTGGCTGGATTCGTTGGCCGAGCCCATCGCGAACTCGTCCATATTCAATTTGCCCAGGCTTACAACGCCTGCATCTGCTAGCTTCTGAACCACAGTGGCGTTGTAGGGCGCGATGAAGTTATCAAGCATTTTCGAGCCGCAACTGGTGCGAATGCCCTGAGTGCAGAAGAGGTCTTTGTGTGCGATCGGTGCCCCCAGGAGCGCGCCGGTTTCGCCCGCTGATCGGCGCTGATCGGCGATTTTGGCCTGCTCAATGGCCTGTGTTTCCGTCACGGTGATAAAGCTGTTGAGCTGTGGATCAACCCGGGCGATGCGGTCCAGCAGGGCGCGAGTCAATTCCTCGGCAGAAAATTCCTTTGCCGATAGCGCACGGCTGATCTCGGCCAGGGTCAACGTATGCATAGGGGTGTCCTTCATTACTCAATCACCTTGGGTACCAGGAACAGGCCGTTTTCGACCGCCGGGGCGATAGTCTGGTAGGCGTCACGCTGATTGGTTTCGGTGACTTCGTCCGGTCGCAGGCGCTGTACGGCTTCCAGCGGGTGCGCCAAGGGTTCGACGTTATCGGTATTGACGGCCTGCATGCGATCAATCAGGCCGAGGATGTCATTCAACGTCCCGGTGGTCCGTTCAATATCGGCATCGTTAAGGCCTAGTCTGGCCAGGTGAGCGATCTTTTCGACGTCGGAGCGTTCGAGCGCCATCGGATTCTCCAGCAATATCGGGGCTTGACCATGGCGAAAGTCATAAATCGAGAGATTTGCACGGTAGGCGGTCAAGCACCGCGTTAAGAAAGGCCTAAAAGGGCCGCAGAAACGAGCAATCTAGCACATCACCGCCTTGCTCAAAATCCCTGCCGTTGTTAGAGTCTGCCGCAATTTTTCCCACGCGTTTCATCTGCGTGCCTGACGCCACCGCCTAGGGTCACTTCATGTTCAAAAAGTTGCGTGGCATGTTTTCCAGCGATCTGTCGATCGACCTGGGTACAGCCAATACCCTCATTTATGTCCGGGATCGCGGTATTGTCCTTGACGAGCCATCCGTTGTTGCCATTCGTACGCATGGCAATCAGAAGAGTGTAGTTGCCGTCGGTACCGACGCCAAACGCATGCTGGGTCGTACGCCTGGCAATATTTCTGCGATCCGACCGATGAAGGATGGTGTGATTGCAGACTTCAGCGTTTGTGAAAAAATGTTGCAGTACTTCATCAACAAAGTTCACGAGAACAGCTTTCTCCAGCCAAGTCCCCGTGTACTTATCTGCGTACCGTGCAAGTCCACTCAAGTCGAGCGCCGTGCCATTCGCGAATCGGCTCTGGGCGCTGGCGCCCGTGAAGTCTTCCTGATCGAAGAGCCGATGGCAGCTGCCATTGGCGCAGGTCTTCCGGTTGAAGAAGCGCGTGGTTCGATGGTAGTGGACATCGGTGGCGGCACCAGCGAGATCGCCTTGATCTCCCTGAACGGTGTTGTCTATGCCGAGTCCGTACGCGTAGGCGGTGACCGCTTCGATGAAGCGATCGTGACCTATGTCCGCCGCAACTACGGTAGCCTGATCGGTGAATCTACCGCTGAGCGCATCAAGCAGGAAATCGGTACGGCCTACCCGGGCGGTGACCTGCGTGAAATCGACGTCCGCGGTCGCAATCTGGCTGAAGGCGTACCGCGTAGCTTTACGTTGAACTCCAACGAAGTGCTGGAAGCCCTGCAGGAATCGCTGGCAACCATCGTCCAGGCGGTCAAGAGCTGTCTTGAGCAATCCCCGCCGGAGTTAGCTTCGGATATTGCCGAGCGCGGTCTGGTCCTGACCGGTGGTGGTGCTCTGCTACGTGATCT
The DNA here is from genome assembly GCF_030403525.1 of Pseudomonas sp. WAC2. Classification (NCBI taxonomy): domain Bacteria; kingdom Pseudomonadati; phylum Pseudomonadota; class Gammaproteobacteria; order Pseudomonadales; family Pseudomonadaceae; genus Pseudomonas; species Pseudomonas sp. WAC2. The sequence continues at coordinate 386,115 of NZ_JAUEPD010000001.1, read as the reverse complement.
GGATAAGCTCCTGGCGCAGGAAACCGGCCTGCCGGTGATCGTGGCGGAAGATCCTCTGACGTGTGTTGCCCGCGGTGGCGGCAAGGCGTTGGAGATGATGGACCGTCACGCTATGGATCTTCTTTCCACCGAATAAGTCGCATGCATGAATATCAGGGCCTGCGTAGCGGGCCTTGGTGTTGTCATGATTGACGCTTCGAGGACGAGACCATCAAGCGTATATTTTCCAAGGGTCCTTCGCTTGGCGTCCGTCTGCTGGCTCTGGCTGTTCTGTCTGTCAGCCTGATGGTGGTAGATGCCCGCTTCGATTATCTGAAGCCGGTGCGCAGCGAAATGGGCCTGGTGCTTACACCATTCTATTGGGCAGCCGATCTCCCGGTTCGTGCCTGGCAAGCCGTGCGCGATCAGTTTTCCAGCCGTACTGAAATCATGGCTGAAAACGAGCGCCTCAAGGCTGAAGCACTGCTTATGCAGCGTCGCCTGCAAAAGCTGGCGGCTTTGACCGAGCAAAACGTACGCCTTCGGGAATTGCTCAACTCTGCCGCCTTGGTAGACGACAAAGTGCTGGTCAGCGAGCTGATTGGCGTCGATCCGAATCCATTTACTCACCGTATCCTGATCGACAAAGGCGCGAAGGATGGGGTCTTTATCGGCCAGCCGGTGTTAGACGCCAGTGGGTTGATGGGGCAGGTGGTCGAAGTCATGCCCTATGCCGCCCGTGTCCTGCTGTTGACGGATGTCACCCATAGCATTCCTGTTCAGGTCAACCGCAATGGCTTGCGTGCCATTGCTATGGGAACCGGTAACCCTGAGCGCCTTGAGCTGCGCCATGTGGCGGATACCGCCGATATCAAGGAAGGCGATCTACTGGTCAGCTCTGGCCTGGGGCAGCGTTTTCCCGCAGGGTACCCGGTCGCGACCGTGACCGAAGTGGTGCATGATTCAGGGCAACCGTTTGCCATCGTGCGAGCTGTACCTACTGCCAAGCTGAACCGCAGTCGCTATGTGCTATTGGTCTTCAGTGATCCACGCACACCAGAGGAGCGGGCGTACGACGCTGCTCGGGCCCAAGAAGAGGCGGATCGCAAAGTGTCCCAGGAACAGCAGGGGACAACCCCAGCGGCAACCTCGCCCGCCCAGGTTAATAATCCCGCTCAGCCAGCCAATGGCAATAACAAGACACCGGCGACCAACGCGGCGGCTCCAGCAGCTCAGCCGGCTAAACCCCAGGCTCAGCCCGCGAAGCCTGCCGCCAAGCCGCAGGCCAGCCAGGCCCCGGCTGCCTCGACACAACGCGCCCAGGAGGCCCGTTAATGGCCTTTCGGATCGGCCATAACGGCTGGGTTATCTGGCTGACATTGTTGGTGGGGCTGTTGCTTTCGGTTGCGCCAATGCCGGACTTCATGGAAATCGGGCGGCCCTTATGGCTGTCCATGTTCTTGACGTTCTGGACGTTGGCGCTGCCTCACCGGGTAGGCCTGAGTACGGCCTGGGTTTTCGGATTGGCAGAGGACGTACTGTACGGAAATCTGCTTGGCCAGAATGCCCTGATTCTGAGCCTGGTAGTTTTTCTGGTGCAATCATTACAACAGCGGCTTCGCGTCTTTCCCATTTGGCAGCAGGGCTTTGTGCTGCTGGTCGTCTATGGCATCTCGCAGCTGGTTCAGCTCTGGCTGAACACGTTGACGGGTAATCGCCCACCCACGCTGGTATTTCTTGCGCCCTCCCTGGTCAGCGCCTTGCTCTGGCCTTGGGTATATCTGGTGCTACGTGATTTGCGAACGCGTTTCAATGTAAGTTGACGTGGCGTCGGCGGCTGATCTGCTGACGTGAGCGTTTCAAGGAGCCTTCTATGCCACGTCTGTATCTTGCTTCCGGATCTCCACGCCGTCGTGAGTTGCTTGAGCAAATCGGTGTGCCGTTCGAACGTCTTTCGGCCGAAATTAATGAGGCCGTGCTGCCTGGCGAGACGGCAGATGCCTATGTCGAACGTCTTGCCAGAAGCAAGGCACAGGCAGGTCTGGCACTTTTGTCTGGTGACACGGTTGATTGCGTCCTGGGAGCCGACACTAGCGTCGTATTGGATGGGCATATTCTGGGCAAGCCGGAAAGCCGCGAGCATGGCATGGACATGTTGGTTCGCTTGAGCGGCAAGACGCATACCGTTCTGACCGCAGTTGCCGTAGCCAGTAAGGACCTGTGCCTGGCGCGTGTCGTGTCGAGCGAAGTAACGTTCAGGCCTATCAGTGAAGACGAGCGTCAAGCCTATTGGGCAAGCGGTGAGCCGGCCGACAAGGCAGGCGGTTACGGAATCCAAGGGCTGGGCGCTGTCTTTGTTCAACATATAGCAGGAAGCTATAGCGGCATCGTCGGACTCCCCCTTTGTGAAACAGCGGAGCTTTTATCAACGTTTGGCATACCATGCTGGCAGCCCAATGTACCTCGTTGAAAAGGTTAATACCCTAGATAGCGCCGATACCGATAAGCTGCAAGACACCTCGAATAATGGATAAGTCTATGAGCGAAGAAATCTTGATCAACATCACCCCGATGGAGTCTCGGGTGGCGGTTGTTGAAAACGGCGTTCTGCAAGAGGTTCATATCGAACGCACGATGCGCCGGGGCATTGTAGGCAATCTGTATCAAGGCAAGGTTGTCAGAGTCCTGCCTGGGATGCAGGCGGCCTTTGTGGATATTGGGCTGGCCAGGGCCGCTTTTATTCATGCTGCCGAGATTTCTACCCGCGAGGGCAGTGCTGTCGAAAGCATCAGTGCCCTGGTTCATGAGGGGCAAAGTCTGGTCGTTCAGGTCACGAAGGATCCGATCGGAACCAAGGGGGCGCGCCTGACGACGCACCTTTCAATTCCCTCGCGCTATCTGGTGTACATGCCCAAGACCAATCATGTGGGCATCTCGCTGAAAATCGAAGACGAAGCCGAGCGTGAACGGCTCAAGAACATTGTTGAAAAGTGCATCGCCAACGAGTGTATCGAGGAAGCCGGTGGCTTTATTCTTCGTACGGCGGCGGAGGGCGCGCGTGAAGATGAAATCAAGGCGGATATCCGCTACTTGCGGCGGCTGTGGGCTCAGATTCATTCTCAGATGAACAAGGTGCCTGCGCCTACAACCATCTATGAAGACCTTGACCTTCCATTGCGTACCTTGCGGGATCTGGTCAGTCCGCGCAGTGAAAAGATTCGTGTGGACTCGCGGGAAAACTTCCAGCGAATTGGCCAGTTTGTGTCCGAGCTGATGCCTGAAGTATCTGATCGCCTGGAGCATTATCCTGGCGAGCGTCCGATTTTCGATTTGTATGGCGTCGAGGATGAAATCCAGAAGGCGCTTGAGCGAAAGGTCATGCTCAAGTCGGGCGGGTATCTGATCATCGATCAGACCGAGGCGATGACTACGATAGACGTGAATACAGGTGCATTCGTAGGGCACCGTAACCTGGAAGAGACGATCTTCAAAACCAATCTTGAGGCAGCTACGGCAATTGCCCGGCAATTACGGCTGCGAAACCTGGGCGGCATCATCATTATCGATTTCATCGATATGGAAGATGAAGAGCATCAGCGCCAAGTGCTTCGCAATCTGGAGAAGCAGCTGGAGCGCGATCACGCCAAAACCAACATCATTGGCATTACTGAGCTTGGTCTCGTCCAGATGACGCGCAAGCGCACACGTGAGAGCCTGTCGCAGGTCCTGTGTGAGCCTTGTCCGGCGTGCCAGGGACGCGGCATGCTGCGGACGGCTGAAACTATCTGCTACGAAATCTTCCGTGAAATTTTGCGCGAAGCACGCGCTTACCAGGCAAACTCCTATCTCGTGTTGGCCAATCAGAAGGTGGTAGACCGTCTTCTTGATGAGGAGTCAGGCAATGTAGCGGACCTGGAAGCTTTTATCGGTCGAACGATCAAGTTTCAGGTCGAACCTATGTACTCCCAGGAGCAATATGATGTTGTACTGCTGTAAGCCGCTGAGCTTAGGCTGATGGCAGGGTTGGGCCGCTTCATCGGAACACTCCTGCGCCTTGGTTTCGGTCTGTGTGCTCTGATCCTGATCCTGCTGGCGCTTTATGTCAGCGTAGGGCGCCAACTCATACCGGGCGTTGCCGAGTATAGAGCCGACGTTGAGGCGCGCTTGAGCAGTGCCTTGAAGCAGCCTGTACGCCTGGGCGCCTTGAAGGGAAGCTGGCAAGGACTCAATCCTGTCATTGACCTGCAGGACCTGGAACTGGGTGAGGGCAGCCAGCCTCTGCATCTGGAGCGAATCAGGGTTGTGCCGAATATGTTCCAGAGCCTCCTGCACTGGCAGCCCATACTGAGTTATGCCAGCCTCGACGGTGTACGACTCGAGTTGCTGGAGGAAGCGGATGGGCGCTGGCGTATCGCAGGACTGCCCCAGCGTGATGATGAGCAAAAGCCTTTTGATCCCGCACCGCTTCTCAAGTGGCTGCCCTCGCTTGGGCGACTATCAGTACTCAATGGACAGCTCAGCGTTTTATCCCACGAAGGAAAAGTGTTTACGCTGCGCTATGTCGAGGCAACGCTGTCTACGAGACGTAACGGCGACGTCCGCCTCGATGCGCGTTTGAATCTACCTGACGGGCAGCCCTTGGCGTTGGACGTCCAGGGGCAGGTCGATTCGGCGCATTGGCAGGACAGCCGATTCAAGAGCTATTTGAGCCTGCCCCAGACGGACTGGGCACAGTGGGTGCCGCGTACTCTGACGCGGCAGTGGCAGCTGCATGAGTTACATGCAGGAGGAGAGGTCTGGCTTGACTGGGCTCATGGAGTGCCTCAAGACGCAGCCTTGCGACTCAATGCGGCTCGGCTGGTGGCTTCGTATGGTACCCGTGCGCCTGCTGGTCTTGATGACCTCGCCCTAAACCTTGCATTTACCCGCGAGAAAAACGGCTGGCGAGCTATCGGTTCCGATCTGGCGGTAAGCCTTGGGGAGAAGCGCTGGAGTGGTGTGACATTAGCGGTTCAGCGCAATAATGCAGCGGATCGCTGGCAGGTACGTGCCGACCGGCTCGATCTGGCACCATTGACGGCCGCCGTCCAGGCACTTGCGCCTTTACCTGAAAATGTGGCGTCAGCGGTATCGGCACTTAGTCCGCATGGTGCGCTACGTAACATCTCGCTGGACTACCAACCCCAGGAAAGTCTTGCTGATCGTCTGGCGTTTGCAGCCAACCTAGAAAAGGTAGGGTTCTCGGCCTATCACGGTGCGCCGGCTGTCGAAAATGCCAGCGGTAGTGCAACTGGCGGACTGCAGCATGGCGAATTACGGCTGGACACTACTAACTTCTCGCTGCATCTGGCCACCCTGTTTCCTGAACCGTGGCAGTACCGTACAGCCAATGCACGCTTGAACTGGTCCTTAAGCGATGACAGCTTTACCTTGTCGAGTCCGTTGATGCGCGTCTCGGGTGAAGAGGGTGATGCCGCCGGTGACATGTTCATACGGCTGGCGCGCAAGCCAGGCATTGAAAGCTACATGGACCTGCGTGTTGGGCTGCGCAATGGTGATGCGCGCTATACCGCCAAGTATCTGCCTACCCGGACACCCGCGATGAGTGGTCCTCTGGCTGACTGGCTCAAGACTGCGATCAAGGGTGGCCATATCGATGAAGGTATTTACCAGTATCAGGGTTCCCTGATGCACGATGCACCGCCGGGTGCACGTACCATGAGTCTTTTTTTTCGCGTCCACGACGCATTGCTTGCCTACCAGCCGGGTTGGCCAGAGTTGCGTGAGGCCAGCGGCGATATAGTCATTGAAGATGATGCTGTTCGCATTCAGGTACCGGAAGGGCGAATCCTGGATACCCAGGTCAGCAAGGCAAATGTCACCATCCCGCTGCGACATGATGGCAGTACGGTCCATCTGTATCTGAAAAGCGACTTGGACAGCAGTGTAAAGGACGGGCTCACGATCTTGCAGGAGACGCCGTTACCGACAGCCAAGACATTCAAAGGATGGCGGGGGGAAGGGGCTCTAAAGGGTAAGCTTGACCTGGATTTGCCTTTTGATCATGGGCTACCGCCCAAGGTGATTGTGGATTTCGTGGCTAATGGGGCCCGGTTACAGCTGGCAAATCCCATGCTCGATGTCACCAATATCCGCGGTACGTTTCGCTATGACACGACACGAGGCTTGAGCGCACCGGATATCAAGGCGCAGGTATTGGGCAGTCAGGCCCACGGCAAGGCGTTCGCCGAAGGTAACCAGACCGATCCCAAGACCCGCCTCGTGGCTGAGGGCAAGGTAGCGCTCGGTCAGCTTACCCAATGGCTGGGTGTTGGAGGCCGGCCCTTGCCGGTGTCAGGCAATATTCCGTATCGCATGAGCCTGACCCTGGCAAACGAGGCCAGCGAAATCGTAGTAGCCTCGAATCTTCAAGGGGTAGCTATTGATCTGCCGGCACCGTTTGGCAAGGATTCGCAGACCGCCCATGATGGCTTTTTCAGCATGACGCTTAATGGGCCCGAGCGTCGTTATGAGGCGACGTATCAAGACTTGGCGGATGCCGTTATCGTCGTCCCGCCGGATCGCTTGACCGAGGCCCGTGGTGAGGTTGTTCTGGGAAATGGCACAGCCAATCTCCCGAGCGGTCCGGGAATCCGTGTTCGTGGCGTCCTAGATCGTCTCGTGCTGAGTGAATGGCAGGTCGCTATCGAAAAGTACGTTACGCCTGGTAAGGAACCAGCTACGCGCTCCAGCGGTGGGCCTGCCGCGTCCGATTCCATGCTCTCAATGTTTACGGACGGGCAGCTCAAGGTAGGGCATTTCGAAGGTTTCGGTCAGACCGTCGAAAACCTTGCTGTTCAGGTGGAACCACAAAGTAATGTCTGGGTGCTTACGCTCGATAGCTCGGTCATTGCCGGCCAGGTGCGTTTGCCGGAAGACCGCAAGGTACCCATTACGCTTGCGCTCAAACACTTGGACTTTCCCAGTCATGCTGCTCCGGCAGGGGGTGCCAAGCCCGTCGAAAGTCCTGATCCCCTAGCGGATATCGACCCGCATGGCCTGCCGGCAATGGACGTATCGATTGATACCCTTTCGCTGGGCGGTGAGCCTGTTGGCGCACAGCGACTCAGGATCCGGCCAACGACGGCAGGAGTGCGCTTTTCAGACCTGAACCTCTATCTGAAGGGGCTGAAGGTCGAAGGTACGATGGATTGGGAGGGGTTGCCGGGCACTACGCGTACACGGTATAGCGGTCGTCTCTCGGGTGACAACGTTGCCGATGTATTGCTGGCCTGGAAATTTGCATCCAGTGTGACCAGTCGCGAGTTTCGTCTTGATGCCAACGTCAGCTGGCCTGGCTCGCCAGCCTGGGCGGGGCTGAATCGTCTGTCCGGTACACTGGATGCCAGCCTGCGTAACGGACAGTTGCGTCAGGTTGAAGGCTCTGCATCAGCGCTCCGAGTGTTTGGCCTGCTCAATTTCGAGGCCATACGGCGGCGGCTGCGGCTGGACTTTTCCGATATTTTTGGCCGCGGCCTGAGTTACGACACGATCAGCGGGTTACTGGAAGCGCAAAACGGTGTTTTTCTAACCCGGAAACCCATCATTCTGGATGGTCCTTCTACTGATATGCAGATGCAGGGTACGCTGGACCTGGCCCATGATCAGGTTGACGCCCATTTGCAGGTTGGATTGCCATTGACCAACTCATTGCCTATCGCAGCGTTGATTGCCGGAGCACCTGCCATAGGCGGAGCCCTGTTCATTGTGGATCGCTTGATTGGTGATAGGGTAACCCGCATGGCCAGTGTGAATTATCACATCCATGGGCCCTGGCAAAATCCACAGATGACACTGGGCAAGAAGTGAACCCTGCGCAAAAGAAATGCAGGCTGTTCTGCCATGACAGAAGTCGGTTGAGCGTAAGCGGATCCTCTGCGTAGCATAGACAAGTCAATACGAGGTGGGCTATGACGTTTGCGGTAATCCAGATGGTCAGCCAAGACGACATAGAGGCCAATCTTGCTACGGCATACCGTCTGCTTGAGCAGGCGGCCAAGGCTGGAGCACAGCTGGCGGTCCTGCCCGAGAATTTCGTTGCGATCGGTCACTCCAATCCAGCCATGATCGGCCAGGCGGAGGCGCTAGGAGCAGGGCCAATCCTGCCTTGGTTAAGCTGTTCTGCTCGTGCATTGGGGCTCTGGATTGTCGCCGGGACATTACCGCTTCCTCCAGATGATCAGCCATATGCCAAGCCAAGGGCGTGCTGCCTGTTGATCAATGATCAAGGGGAGCGAGTAGCTCGTTATGACAAGCTGCATCTCTTCAATGCCCGTGTAGATGACCGGCAGGGTAGCTATCGAGAGGGTGATCACTATGCGGAAGGCCAGGATATCGTCGTGGCGGATACTCCTGTAGGGCGGCTTGGCTTGACGGTTTGCTATGACTTGCGTTTCCCTGAGTTGTACACCTCTCTACGTGAGGCCGGTGCCGAGTTGATTGCTGCGCCTTCGGCATTCACGGCTGTTACGGGAAAGGCTCATTGGGATATCTTGATACGTGCCCGGGCTATCGAAACGCAATGTTATATTCTGGCCGCTGCGCAGGGAGGCTTGCATCCGCGGGGTCGGGAGACCTGGGGTCACTCCGCTATTATCGATCCTTGGGGGCGCGTCCTTGAAGAGTCGCCTACAGGGGAGGCTGTCATGATTGGACGGCGTGATATTGGCAAGCAACAAGCATTACGCGAACGGATGCCGATTACTCAGCATCGTCGCTTTGGTTTTGCAACATCGCCCTTGCCAAGCCACGAATGACCACAATCGACTTGATTGGGCATTTCCATTAAGCACAACGCGCAAGACGCGCTAAGGTCAATAAAGAAGATCTGTGTTGTTTCAACGTGTTGTGCACGCCTTGCATAAGACCTTTCGGCTATTGGAGTAAGCATGAGCCAATACCTGACTTCTGTCAGTCAACATCTTCTCAATCCAGGTGGGCTTGAAATCGACAGCCTGCCAGCGGTTCTTCATCAACTGGCGGGACCAGGAATCGACGCCGCCGATCTGTATTTCCAAAGCATGATTTCCGAGTCTTGGCTGCTTGAGGACGGCATCGTCAAGGAAGGCGGCTTTCATATGGACCAAGGCGTTGGTGTCCGTGCTCAATCAGGTGAAAAGACCGGGTTTGCCTACAGTAACGCCATCACGCTGGATGCCTTGAGCCAGGCTGCCCAGGCTGCACGTTCCATCTCACGCAGTGGGGATAAAGGCAAGGTTCAGGTATTCAGCCACATCGAGCCGGTACGGCTTTACCCCGAAGAAAACCCATTGGATGTCTTGAGCCGTGCGGAGAAAGTCGAGCTGCTCAAAAATATTGACGTAGCCACGCGGGCTCTGGATCCCCGTATCCAACAGGTTACGGTCAGCCTTTCCGGTGTCTGGGAGCAGGTGCTTGTCGCCGCCAACGATGGAACGCTGGCGGCGGATGTACGTCCTCTGGTGCGCTTCAATGTCAACGTGGTCGTCGAGCAGAATGGTCGCCGGGAACGTGGCAATAACGGCGGTGGCGGACGCACGGATTATCGTTACTTCCTGCGTGAAGACCGTGCCATGAGCTACGCGCGCGAAGCGGTGCGGCAGGCCTTGGTAAATCTGGAGGCTGTTGCCGCTCCAGCGGGTACGCTACCGGTTGTGTTGGGCTCGGGATGGTCTGGCGTCCTGTTGCACGAAGCTGTAGGTCATGGCCTGGAAGGTGATTTCAACCGCAAGGGCAGTTCGGCCTACAGCGGGCGTATGAACGAGCGTGTAGCTTCATCGCTATGCACCATTGTCGATGATGGCACTCTCCCTGATCGCCGTGGTTCGGTATCGGTCGATGACGAAGGCACGCCAGGTGCCTACAACGTGCTTATCGAGAATGGCATCCTCAAGGGATACATGCAGGACAAGCTCAATGCCCGGCTTATGGGAGTGGCACGTACCGGCAACGGGCGGCGTGAATCTTATGCGCACCTGCCCATGCCTCGCATGACCAACACCTATATGTTGGCAGGTGAAAGCGACCCGGCAGAAATCATCGCCTCGGTCGAGCATGGCCTGTATTGTGCCAGCCTGGGGGGCGGTCAGGTCGATATCACCAGCGGTAAATTTGTCTTTACGACCAATGAGGCTTACCTGATCGAGAACGGCAAGGTGACCCGGCCGGTGAAGGGCGCCACGCTGATAGGAAACGGTCCGGAAGTCATGACTCAGGTATCGATGGTCGGCAATGACCTGTCGCTGGACAACGGTGTTGGCACGTGCGGTAAGGAAGGCCAGTCAGTTCCGGTTGGCGTAGGCCAGCCAACTCTGAAAATTGATGCCATCACGGTAGGAGGAACGGGTGCCTGACGGGCAGGCAAGGGCCGCGTATTAACGCAGGCCCCGCTTGGTATCATCCAGTTCACGGATGTACTTGAACAGTTTACGTGCCGCTGACGGCGGCTTGTTATGCGCCTGCTCGTGTTGGGCGTGACGGATCAACTGGCGCAGGTGCTGGCGATCAGCGTCCGGGTAGTCTTCGACAAAAGCCTGCAGGACCTCGTCGCTACCACCCAGCAGACGATCCCGCCAGCGTTCAAGGGCGTGAAAGCGCTCGTTGTACTGGCGGGTCGAGGAATCGACTTGTTCGAGCATGGCCATGATCGCATCAAGATCCTGATCGCGCATCAGTTTGCCCAGGTACTGGGTATGTCGCTTCCGGGCGACGTTGGCTTTGTGCTTGGGAGCCTCGGCCAAAGCGCGGCGCAAAGGCTCGGTCAAGGGGAGGCGGTCAAGCAGGTCAGGGCTCATCCCGGCGAGGCGCGCGCCAAGGTCCTGCAGGGCATGCAATTCGCGCTTGATCTGCGATTTGCTCTTCTCTCCGGAGAAGGAGTCGTCGTCAAGAAAATCAGACATGAGGGTGGTCCATAACTAAAGGTCGCCATCATAACGAGTTGAAGGTCGGTTGTCCGGTCCGCCGGGCTGCCAACGCTGTATAGGAGAGAAGCATGAATCAATCCGTGGAAGCTGTCGGCCCGGCTGCCTTACCTGCCTTGCGTGAACAGGTCGAGCGCATTTTGGCAGAGGCGCGTCAGCAGGGTGCCACTGCTTGTGAGGTCTCGGTATCTGTTGAGCAGGGGTTATCTACAACCGTTCGCAAGGGCGAGGTTGAAACGGTTGAGTTCAATCGTGATGAGGGCTTCGGTATTACCTTGTACGTAGGGCACCGCAAGGGCTCGGCCAGTACGTCCGCAACGGGCGAAAATGCTATCCGTGAGACAGTAGCCGCGGCTCTTGCCATTGCTCAGCACGCTTCCGAAGACGAATATTCAGGTTTGGCCGATCCGGAAAAAATGGCCAAGAGCCTACCTGACCTGGACCTGTTCCATCCCTGGAGCATTACGCCTGACGAGGCGATCGAGAAAGCGCTTATTTGCGAGTCAGCGGCCTTCGCAGCCAATCCCAAAATCACCAATGCTGATGGGACAAGCCTCAACACTCATCAGGGTTGCCGTATCTATGGCAACAGCCACGGCTTTATCGGTGGGTATGCCAGCAGTCGCCACAGCCTGAGCTGCGTCATGATTGCGGAAAGTAATGGCCACATGCAGCGCGATTACTTTTACGACGTCAATCGTGTGGCTGAAGAGTTGATGGACCCTGTCTATATCGGTCAGCGCGCAGCAGAACGGGCGGTGAGTCGCTTGGGAGCTCGTCCGGTTCCAACAGCCCAGGTTCCTGTGCTGTTTGCGCCTGAACTGGCCTCAGGATTGTTCAGTAATTTTCTGGCTGCCATTTCTGGCAGCAACCTCTATCGCAAGACGACCTTCCTGGAAGGCGCAATGGGGCAGCAACTCTTCCCCGAGTGGTTATCTGTCGATGAGCGTCCATTAATCCCCAGGGCATTGGGCAGTGCATCGTTCGATAATGAAGGACTGGCGACCTATGCCAAGCCCTTTATCGATAAAGGTGAGTTGGTTTCCTATTTGTTGGGCACCTATTCCGCCCGCAAGCTGGGGATGCAAAGTACAGCCAATGCCGGAGGCGTGCATAACCTGTTTGTCAGTCACGGCAGTGATGACCAGGCGGCCCTGATCCGTCGCATGGGCAAAGGACTTCTTGTAACCGAACTCATGGGGCAGGGGGTCAATCTGGTAACGGGCGACTATTCACGGGGCGCTGCCGGTTATTGGGTCGAAAACGGCGAAATACAGTTTCCGGTGCAGGAAGTCACTATTGCGGGGCGTCTTCAGGATATGTTTCGCAACATCGTTGCGATCGGTTCGGATGTAGATCGTCGCGGTGGTATTCGAACCGGATCGGTGCTGATTGAGTCCATGACTCTGGCCGGACGTTGATTCAAGCTTTTGCGCCTGCTAATCAAACTACTGTAGGCAGGCGTAAAACGTCGCTTTCGTTTGTCGAATCTGTTAGATATGTTATTGATAAAGAATCTCATTTCTTATGAAGTCTGGTTTTATGGGGTGACAGGTCTTTAATTCTGGCCAGTTAACCCATAGCTAATAACTTTCAGCGTCAAGCCTCACTGGCGCGCTTCACTCAGCAGTAAACACGTGAACGTTCGAGTAACACGGGTCTGCCCTTAGGCAGACGATAGTTATCCTCACATCAGGAGACGACATCATGCCTCATACGCTTCCAGCTTTACCTTATGCCTACGATGCACTGGAACCTCACATCGATGCGCAGACAATGGAAATTCACCATACCAAGCATCATCAGACCTACATCAATAATCTGAATGCTGCGCTCGAGGGGACCGGCCTTGAGTCCTTGCCGGTAGAAGAACTGCTGACTCAACTGGACAAGCTGCCTCAAGATAAGCGTGGTGTGGTAGTAAACAACGGCGGCGGACATGCCAACCACTCTCTGTTCTGGACCGTTATGACTCCGCAAGGCGGTGGTAACCCGGAAGGTGAATTGGCTCAGGCGATTGATTCCCAGTTGGGCGGTATGGACGCATTCAAAGAAGCCTTTACCAAGGCTGCGGTGTCTCGCTTTGGCAGTGGCTGGGCATGGTTGAGCGTGACGCCTGAAAAGAAACTGGTTGTTGAAAGTACACTCAACCAGGACAGCCCCATCATGAATGGCAATACGCCTATTCTGGGCCTGGACGTATGGGAGCACGCATACTACCTGCGTTATCAGAACCGTCGTCCGGAATACATTGGTGCCTTTTACAATGTAGTCAATTGGCCTGAAGTTGCTCGTCGCTATCAGGCAGCAATGGCCTAACGGGGGTACAAGCGTCGTGATCTTCGCGGTGTAAGAGGTTCTTGCACCGCGTCCTCTAATCTTTTTTCGCCTCAGTAGGCCTATGCGTTCGATACAGACGTTTTTATCAAGTTATCTCGGATTGGCGTTGTGTATCGTCTTGCTATTTATTGGGGGCACTCTTCTCCAGTTCGAAGCCTTACAGGCGCTATTTCAAAGACCTTCCATGCAAAGCGCAGTGAAAGACGGCATGCTCTGTGCTCTAGGCACTGCGCTCGGTGCGCTCCCCGTACTTGCCGTTTCTCGTATTTCTGAGCGTCTGTCCAATACCATGTTGGGCTTTGGTGCAGGCGTCATGCTTGCGGCTACTGCCTTTTCCCTTCTATTGCCTGCATTGGATGCAGGGGGCTCGCTGGAGTATTCCAAGTGGGGCAGTGGAGCGGTAGTCAGCTGTGGAATCATGCTAGGCGTGCTTGGCATGCTAGGGTTGGAACGTGTCATGCCGGAGCAGGAGTTAGAGCAGCGTGATTCCATTTCCGCCGTAGAGCCGCGAATCCTACTGTTCGTTGCAGCCATTATTCTTCATAACATTCCCGAAGGCATGGCTGTCGGTGTAGCCGCAGGTGGTGCTGTTGAAGGGGCAGAGAGCTTGGCGCTTGGAATCGCCCTGCAGGACTTTCCGGAAGGGATGGTGATTGCGCTGGTGTTGGCTGGAGCTGGCGTAAACCGGTATAAAGCGGTGGGCATTGGCGCAGCCTCAGGGCTGGTTGAGCCGCTTTTCGCAGTCATTAGCGCCTGGCTGGTCAATTTCAGTCAGATGATGCTGCCCTGGGGGCTGTCGCTGGCAGCAGGTGCCATGCTGTTTGCCGTAACCCACGAAGTCATTCCTGAGGCGCACCTTAAAAAGGGTCACCGCAGTGCTGCCACCGTAGGGCTCGGCATTGGTTTTTGTCTGATGATGGTAATGGATACCGCGTTAGGGTAGGGGAGCGTAGGCGATCATTCGCCTTCGTCGAACCGGTTGTTGATCAGTTCAATCAATGCCTGCAAGGCTTCTTCGCTCTGTTCGCCTTCCGTTGCCAAGTGAAGCATCGTGCCTTTGCCAGCAGCCAGCATCATAACAGACATGATGCTTTTCCCATCGATTGTGCTTTCAGGGCTTCTACCGACTCTGACTTCGCACGGAAAGCGCCCAGCCACACCGACGAACTTGGCCGCTGCGCGTGCATGCAGCCCTAGCTTATTGATGATGGTGATTTCTTGGGCGGGCATTACGTTGAGTGTCCTTAATCGCTATTGTCCAGGTAGGTCGCGGTGGCGAATCTGGACTTTTTTCAGTTTTGATTTGAGAGCTGTTCCCAGTCGCTGGGCAATGTAAACCGAGCGGTGGTGGCCTCCCGTACAGCCAATCGCAATCGTTACATAAGAGCGATTGTTAGCGGCGAAATTGGGCAGCCATTTAGACAGGTAATTATAGATGTCTTGGTAGAGCCCTTCGACCTCGGGTTGCTCCTCCAGATACTCGATCACGGGTTGATCTAGACCTGAAAGCTCCCTGAGCTCTGCTTTCCAATAGGGATTGGGCAGGAAGCGGATATCGAAAACCATATCTGCATCAACCGGGAGGCCTCGTTTGAAACCAAACGACTCGATTAGAAACGCAGTGCCAGGCTCGGGTGCATTGAGCAAGCGTAGCTTGATCATGTCCTTGAGCTGATAAAGATTCAGATGAGTGGTGTCGATCTTCAGGTCAGCCAGATCGGCAATAGGCATCAGCAGCTGACGCTCATCCTCAATGGCTTCAGCCAGCGAACGATACTCGCTCGTAAGCGGATGACGACGGCGGGTTTCCGAGAACCGTTTGAGCAGTGTCTGATCATCTGCATCCAGATACAGCACATCGCAACGGATATGGCGTGATCTGACTTGCTCAAGCAGCTCGGGAAAGCGTTGTAGCTGGCTAGGCAGGTTGCGGGCGTCGATAGACAGGGCTATCTGAGACTGAGCCCCTTCGGATTCAGTCAGGGCGCGCTCGGACAGGTCCGGTAAAAGACCGGCAGGTAGATTATCGATGCAATAAAAGCCGTTGTCTTCCAGCACATCTAGTGCTGTGCTTTTGCCAGATCCGGAGCGTCCACTGACGATAATCAGATGCATGTTAATGACCGCTTTGGGCGTCGATAACTATTTGATAGAGCCCATTGCTAGTAGTTGCATGGCGCAGTCGGTCGCGGATTTCAGTCTTATCCAGCATTGCTGCAATCTGACGCAACAACTCCAGATGCTGCTCGGTAGCGGCTTCGGGTACCAGCAGGACGAAAATAAGGTCTACTGGCGCTCCGTCGAGTGAGTCGAAGTCTACCGGTGTTTGCAGGTGGCACAGCACACTAATAGGCTCCTTGGAGCCACTCAGGCGGCAGTGAGGAATAGCTATTCCATTGCCGAAACCGGTCGACCCTAACTTTTCTCGGGCCATGAGGCTTTCGAAAATCGAGTGAGCGTCTTGCCCTGGCAGGTCAGTCGCAGCAATTTCAGAAATCTGCTGAAGCACACTTTCTTTGCTGACACCTGGCACGCTCACGTGTGAGCGGCCAGGTGTCAGAATGGTTTCTAATCGAATCATAGGGTGATGTTAAGTCTCAACGGACGCCCAACCCTTGCTGCCTCTCGAGCTGTTTCTCTTTGTGTTTGATCAACTGGCGGTCGAGTTTATCGGTGAGAAGGTCGATGGCAGCGTACATGTCTTCATGTTCGGCATTTGCAACGACAGACGCACCTGCAACATGCAAGGTGGCTTCAACTTTCTGTTTCAGTTTATCGACCTGCATGATTACCTGAGCACTGGTAATGCGATCGAAGTGGCGTTCAAGTCGGGCGAGCTTTTCTCCAACGTAGCTGCGAAGGGAGTCGGTAACATCCAGTTGATGCCCACTGATGTTGACTTGCATACCGCGTTCTCCTTATTGCCGTGGTGTAACAGGCAGGCATTAGGCCTGCCGAAGAAACACTGTTGAGCGATAAGCGCCTCTTTCCCCCGCGCTCGCAGTCCGCTCGTGGCGAGCCGCCTAAGTCTAGACCAGCCTTTTCCGTTCACTCGATGGAGCAATGCCCAGCGACTCACGGTATTTGGCTACAGTCCGACGCGCGACCTGTATGCCTTGTGACTCCAGTAAACCAGCGATCTTGCTGTCGCTCAATGGCTTTTTTGCATTTTCGGCAGCAACAAGTTTTTTGATGATGGCGCGAATGGCGGTCGACGAGCATTCACCGCCCTCGGCCGTGCTTACGTGACTGGAGAAGAAGTATTTCAATTCGTATATGCCACGAGGCGTGTGCATATACTTTTGGGTGGTCACACGAGAAATTGTGGACTCGTGCATGCCAACCGCCTCGGCAATATCGTGAAGTACGAGTGGTTTCATGGCTTCTTCGCCATACTCTAGAAAGCCACGCTGATGCTCGACGATTTGCGTCGCAACCTTCATCAGGGTCTCGTTACGGCTCTGCAGACTCTTAATGAACCAGCGAGCTT
Source organism: Pseudomonas sp. WAC2 (assembly GCF_030403525.1). Lineage (NCBI taxonomy): Bacteria > Pseudomonadati > Pseudomonadota > Gammaproteobacteria > Pseudomonadales > Pseudomonadaceae > Pseudomonas > Pseudomonas sp. WAC2. Next base: position 369,348 of record NZ_JAUEPD010000001.1, on the reverse strand, counting down.
CCTGCAACTGGTTACGCATGAAAGTGTTATCTGCACTGCTGTCGGCACGTTTCACGAAACCGGCATATTGTGAGTTTACGCGTAGCCGCGGCACCGCCTCCTGGTTCAGCTCAACCAGCCAACGGTCATTATGTTTGCGCACGATGACATCAGGAACTACATACTCGGCTTCACCTGATTCAATCTGGGAGCCTGGCCGGGGGTGCAAGCTTTGAATCAGCTCAATTACGTCGCGTAACTCATCTTCCTTGATCTTCATGCGGCGCATGAGCTGGCTGTAATCGCGGCTGCCTAGGACGTCCAGATAATCTGTGACCAAGCGCTTGGCTTCCGCCAGCCGTGGTGTTTTGCCAGAAAGTTGATTGAGTTGCAGCAGCAGGCATTCCTTGAGATTACGTGCGCCTACGCCTGCCGGTTCGAACTGTTGAACACGACGTAAAACCACTTCGACTTCATCAATCTCTACCTCAAGCTCAGGATCTAGCGAGGCGTGTATGTCTTCGAGTGATTCTTCGAGGTAGCCATCATTATTGATGCCGTCGATGATCGACATGGCGACCATGCGATCCACGTCCGACATCGGGGCCAGATTCAGTTGCCAGAGAAGATGGCTCTGCAGACTTTCACCTGTCGATGTTCTGGAGGTGAAATCCCATTCATCGTCGTCAGAGCTCGGAAGGCTGCTCGCGCTTGTCTGATAGATATCTTCCCATGCAGTATCGACGGGAAGCTCATTGGGGATGCGGTCACTCCATTCAGACTCGTCGGACTCAGAGGTCTCTATCGAGGGAGCCGTATCCTTGAACGTAACCTCCTGGCTACCAGGATTCGATAACTCCTCGCCATCGGCAAGCGGGTCGCTGTGATCAAAATCATCGCCTTCTTCTTGCCGCTCGAGCATGGGGTTGGATTCCAGGGCTTCCTGAATTTCCTGCTGGAGATCAAGCGTCGAAAGTTGAAGCAAGCGAATGGCCTGTTGCAGCTGAGGAGTCATGGTCAGCTGCTGGCCCATCTTTAAAACTAACGATGGTTTCATGGCTGCGGGCTTAGCACCTTAATCTACAGACGCGAACTGCGCCACGGAGCCCACCAGATAATTTGGTAGGGATGAGCAAATTATATGCCTGGTTTTTACCCTTTTGCCTAGAGGCGGAATTCGTGCCCCAGATAAACTTCCTTAACCAGGTCGTTGGCTAGCACGCTTTCGGCATCGCCTTCAGCAATCAGCTGTCCGTCATTCACAATATAAGCCATCTCACAGATTGTGAGGGTTTCCCGAACATTGTGATCCGTGATCAAAACGCCAATGCCTTTGGCTTTCAAGTGGCGAATGATTTGCTTGATATCACCCACTGAAATAGGGTCGACACCGGCAAAGGGCTCATCCAGCAGAATGAACTTGGGCGCCGTGGCTAGGGCGCGAGCAATCTCAACGCGACGACGTTCCCCACCCGACAGGCTCATGCCTAGGTTGTCACGAATATGGGTGATGTGAAATTCCTGAAGCAGCGACTCGAGCGCCTGGGTGCGTCCGTTTCGGTCCAGGTCCTTGCGTGTTTCAAGGATGGCCATGATGTTGTTGGCCACGGTCAGCTTGCGGAATATCGATGCTTCCTGGGGGAGATAACCGATACCTGCCTGCGCTCTGCCGTGCATAGGCAGATTGGTGACATCCTGGTTATCGATCAGGACACGGCCATGATCGGCGTTGACCAACCCTACGATCATATAAAAGCATGTCGTCTTGCCTGCACCGTTAGGTCCGAGCAGTCCCACGATCTGGCCGCTTTCGATGGTCAGGCTGACATCCCGGACCACTTGGCGACCCTTATAGCTCTTGGCCAGATGCTGGGCTTTGAGCAGTACTGTCATTGAGCTTGCCCCGGCTGCTGGTCTTTGTTCTTGGGCTGGATGACCATGTCGATACGTGGTCTTGGCGTGGTGATCTTGTTACCGTTTGCACGGCCAGCATTCACGATCTGGCGCTGGGTGTCGTAAACGATCTTTTCGCCTTCGAACGTATTGCCTTGCTGTTCAACGCGTGCCTGGTCGATCAGAACGATTCGGTTTTCATCCGCATAGTACTGGATAGTCAGGCCGTAAGCCTTCACCGTATCTTTGTCCGCCGATGGCTTCTGCTCATAGTGAGCCGGCTTGCCAACGGCAGTGGCGACCTTGATATTGCCGTTGTTGTCCTGGGTGATGGTCACGGTGTTACCCGTGATCTTCATCGTGCCTTGCGTAATGATGACGTCGCCTCGATAAACCGCTACGTTCTGCTTGTCATCGAGTTCGGCGCTGTCGGCCTGTACCCGGATGGGCTGGTTGCGGTCAGAAGGTAGAGCCCAGGCGTTAACGCTTCCGAACGTAGCGCCCAGGGTTAAAAGAAGGGGTAGAGATTTAACGAACCTCATGCTGGCCTCTTACATTGGACAGCAGGAGCATTCTGCCGTCATTCAGGTACGCTTTCATGCCTTTCGCTGTGGTCACGCTATTAGCGGCCTCAATCTTAACGGCTTGCTCAGTCTGCGCATAATTTTTGTCAGGAAAAACAGTCATTCGCGTCGTCGTCATCACGATAGGGCGGCCCTTTTCGTCTGTACGCTCGACTCTTACATCATCGATCAACTCAGCCTGTGTACCTTTTGGCGCCACCTCGGCCCTTGCGCTGCGAACATGCCAGGGCAGGTCAGTACCGCGGTATGCCAGCATATCGGGTTTCGAAACCAGTGTGACATCGGTGGCCTGAACGTGATCAAGCCGTTCGGCTGTCATCTCGTATTGTACCTTTCCATCGGCACGGTACTGGATCGTTTTGACATTTGTTGCATAGGCATCAATGGCATTATCGGTCTGGGCATTGCCTGCCGGGTCATCGATAAACCGTTGCGGCAAGAGGTTCCAGTAACCGATAGCGACTAGCGCCAGGGCAATCAGGACATAAAGTACAGGTTTACGCAGTGTACGGAACATGACAAAAGGCCTGCAAAAGCATTGTAGTCAAACGGCGGCATAAAGCACGGCAAAGGCTCTGTACCATTTGAGACGTAAAGCATTTATGAGTGCCATCACTGCCATGCAGCAGCAATGATGGGCTATTTCTCGATATGAGCTGCATTCACATGACGCCTGCGCGAAGCAGGTCGTGCATGTTCAGTGCCCCCAGAGGGTAATCTTTCTCGTCGACCACAACCAAGGCGCTAATCTTGTGATCTTCCATGACTTTCAATGCCTCGGCTGCCAGCATCTGTGGGCGTGCCGTACGACCATGCTCCGTCATGACGTGGTCTATGGTCGTTGAGCGTACGTCAATTCCGCGATCAAGCGCACGCCGAAGGTCCCCATCAGTAAAAATACCTGCCAGTCGGCCATCAGGCTCCGTGACGACGGTCATGCCAAGCCCTTTTTGGGACATCTCAAGTAATGCACCGCTAAGCGAAGTGCCTCGTGGCACTTGAGGTAACTCCTTCCCGCTATGCATGACATGCTCGACCTTGAGAAGCAGGCGTCGGCCCAGAGCGCCGCCGGGGTGAGAAAAGGCAAAATCTTCAGCCGTGAAGCCTCGTGCATCGAGCAAGGCAATGGCAAGCGCATCCCCCAGAACCAGACTGGCAGTGGTGGAGGAGGTCGGTGCAAGATTCAGCGGGCAGGCTTCCTTGGCAACGCCTGCGTCCAGGTTGACAGTAGCTGCCTGGGCCAGAGGTGACTGGGGATTGCCTGTCATACTGATCAACGTGATTCCCAGTCGCTTGATAAGTGGCAAGAGCGTCACTATTTCAGGGGTAGAGCCAGAGTTGGACAGGGCCAGCACAATGTCCGCCTGAGTAATCATCCCCATGTCGCCGTGGCTTGCTTCGGCGGGATGGACGAAAAACGCGGGTGTGCCTGTGCTTGCCAGCGTGGCCGCAATCTTATTGCCGATATGTCCGGACTTTCCCATGCCCAGTACAACGATGCGGCCCTTGCAGTCCAGCATCAGTTCACAGGCTTTGACAAAGCGATCATCTATACGCCCACGCAATGCGTTCACGGCTTCCACTTCATAGCTGATGGTACGATTTGCGGATTCGATGAAATTTGCAGCGTGGGTCATTTGTCTACCAGTTTGCTGGGCAGCAGATTGATTGAAAACGCAGAATTATAACGACAATCAATCCCCCCTCCTATGAAAACGATTGAATTATGTTCATGTTGGGGAGGTAGCGCTGAAATGTTATGCTATGTCCTTGTCGAATAGGCCCTTAAAAGTGCCTTGGATGCTATTCGATGCGTCTGCCAGGAGGGCTGTAAGCTAGGAGTTTAGATGAACACCGATAGCGAGTATGCGGTCGAGCTTAAAGGCGTTACCTTCAAGCGAGGCGAGCGTACCATCTACGAGAATGTTGATATCCGCATCCCGCGTGGCAAGGTGACCGGTATTATGGGGCCTTCAGGGAGCGGCAAGACAACGCTGTTACGCTTGATTGCAGCCCAGTTGCGCCCTGAAAAGGGTGAGGTATGGGTTAACAATCTCAATCTTCCCACGCTGTCACGAAGTGATCTGTTCAATGTGCGTAAGCAGATGGGCGTTCTGTTTCAGAGCGGTGCACTGTTTACTGACCTTGATGTTTTCGAAAACGTGGCCTTTCCTCTTCGGGTTCATACCAAGCTGCCTGAGGAGATGATCCGGGATATCGTCCTGATGAAACTTCAGGCGGTCGGTCTGCGGGGCGCTATCGAGTTGATGCCCGATGAGCTGTCCGGAGGCATGAAGCGCCGGGTGGCTCTGGCTCGGGCGATTGCATTGGATCCTCAGATCCTGATGTATGACGAGCCTTTCGTGGGACAGGACCCCATTGCCATGGGCGTACTGGTGCGCCTGATTCGTCTGCTCAATGATGCACTGGGATTGACCAGTATCGTTGTGTCACATGATCTGGCCGAGACGGCAAGTATCGCTGACTATCTTTACATTGTCGGGGATACACAGGTGCTGGGCCAAGGAACCCCCGCAGAGCTCAAGGAGTCGTCTGATCCACGAGTGCTTCAGTTCATAAAAGGTACCCCGGATGGCCCGGTACCCTTCCATTTCGCAGCGCCTGACTATAGCGAAGATCTTTTGGGGAGGCGCTAATGCGTCACATTTCACTGCTTGAGCGCATCCGCTTATTGGGGCGCACAGGCCTGGATGTATTGGCTGCAGCTGGTCGTTCTGTTCTTTTGCTATTGCAATCCTTGTTTGGCCGCTCCGGCGCAGGCAAGGGTGGACAGTTGCTGATCAAACAGCTCTATTCGGTGGGGGTTTTATCGCTACCCATCATCCTGGTTTCCGGTCTTTTCATCGGTATGGTTATAGCACTTCAGGGCTATAACATTCTGGTTACCTATGGTTCGGAACAGGCGGTTGGGCAGATGGTGGCGCTTACCCTGTTGAGAGAGTTGGGCCCTGTAGTTAGTGCGCTTCTGTTCGCAGGTCGCGCAGGTTCCGCGTTAACGGCTGAAATCGGCAACATGAAGTCGACAGAGCAGTTGTCCAGCCTCGAAATGATCGGTGTTGATCCGCTCAAATATATAGTGGCTCCGCGTCTGTGGGCGGGCTTTATTTCCTTGCCTCTGCTCTCGGCCATCTTCAGCGTTGTAGGTATCTGGGGCGGTGCGATGGTTGCGGTTGACTGGCTCGGCGTCTACGACGGCTCGTTCTGGAGCAACATGCAGAACAGCGTCCAGATGGCGGATGTCATCAACGGCATGATTAAAAGCCTTGTCTTTGCCTTTGTGGTGACCTGGATCGCCGTGTTCCAGGGGTACGACTGCGACGCTACTTCCGAAGGGATCAGCCGCGCGACGACCCGAACAGTTGTCTATGCCTCTCTGGCAGTGCTGGGTCTCGACTTTCTTTTGACTGCTTTGATGTTTGGAGATATCTGATGCAAACCCGCACCCAGGAAATTGGTGTCGGCCTGTTTCTGCTCGCTGGCTTGCTGGCTCTCTTGCTGTTGGCTTTGCGAGTGAGTGGCTTGAGCGTTGGCGAGCACAATGACACCTATAAAGCGTATGCCTATTTCGACAATATCGCCGGTCTGACCGTACGTGCAAAAGTCACGATGTCAGGCGTCACGATTGGCCGAGTCACCGCAATCGATCTGGATCGTGATAGCTACCGTGGTCGAGTGACCATGCAGATCGACCAACAGGTCGATAACATTCCGGTCGATTCCACCGCCTCCATCCTGACAGCAGGTCTGTTGGGTGAAAAATATATTGGTATTAGCGTGGGAGGGGATGAGGAGGTTGTCAAAGATGGCGGAACTATTCGTGATACCCAGTCGTCGCTGGTATTGGAAGATCTGATCGGCAAATTCCTGCTCAACACCGTCAACAAAGATTCGTCTGGCGATAAGTAAGAAGGACACGACATGCTCAAATTATTGCGAAACAGCGTTCTGGCCTTGCTGGCCGTAGTGCCATTGCTGGCCTCTGCAGCGCCTTCGGCTCACGATGTCATTCAACAGACTACAGATAAGTTGCTGTCTGATCTGCAAACCAACAAGGAAACATATCGGAGCAATCCAGATGCTTTCTATAACTCTTTGAACGAGATCCTTGGTCCGGTCGTTGATGCCGAAGGTATCTCCCGCAGCATCATGACCGTAAGGTACAGTCGTCAGGCATCGCCTGAGCAAATGGCTCGCTTCCAGGAGAACTTTAAGCGAAGCCTGATGCAGTTCTATGGTAACGCACTGTTGGAGTACAACAATCAGGGTATCAAGGTTCTGCCGGCAACTGACAATGATCCCGAGCGTACTAGCGTAGGCATGGAAGTACGTGATAGCCGCGGAACTGTCTATCCGGTCTCCTATACTATGGTAAATATCAATGGCAGTTGGAGAGTGCGTAACGTAATCATCAACGGCATTAATATCGGTAAGCTGTTCCGTGATCAGTTTGCCCAGTCCATGCAGGCCAACGGCAACAACTTGGACAAGGTTATCGATAGCTGGGCTAATACCGTGGCGCGTGCCAAAAACTCTCCTGAAGCTCAAAAGGCCCAGGCTGGCTCATGAGTACGCAGGCGCATCTAGGAGAGAAGGTGCCGGGCGTCATGATGCTGTCTGGTCTTCTCGATCATCAGACGACGGTAGCGCTGCGTCAGGAAGGGCAGCGCTATATACAGCAGAGCAGTACCGATGTGATCGTGATCGACTGTGCTGGTGTCGAGCGCTCCAACAGTGCAGGGCTTTCCTTGTTGCTGTCCTTTCAACGTGATGTGTTGCAGGCTGGCAAAAAACTTGAGGTTTGGAATTTGCCTGCAGATATGAAGCAGATCGCAAGTGTGTCCGGTTTGCTGGACATTCTTCCTCTCTCTCATTGAATATCCCATCGCCCTCTATCTGCAACCTTGGGGTTCGCAGTTGGGGGGCTTTTTTGTATTATGTCTGGCTGCGGAATAGGCTGCCAGGAGGTTGAACATGCAGGCTGAAGAAGTTAAACGCTTATTGGAAGCGCAACTGCCGGAAACTCAGGTTGAGGTAGAAGGCGAGGGCTGCAACTTCCAATTGAACCTGATTGGCGATGAATTGGCTGCTATGAGCCCAGTAAAGCGCCAGCAGCAAGTCTATTCCCATCTCAATGCATTGATCGCTGATGGCAGTATCCATGCAGTCACTATGAAATTCTATACGCGCGCCGCTTGGGCTGAACGGGCTTGAGTTCGGCGCCGCCGAGATACCTATGGATAAATTGATTATTACCGGTGGCGCCAGCCTAAACGGAGAGATCCGTATTTCAGGCGCAAAAAACTCTGCCTTGCCGATCCTGGCTGCCACCTTGCTTGCGGATACGCCTGTAACTGTTTGCAATCTGCCGCATCTGCATGACATCACTACCATGATCGAATTGTTCGGTCGTATGGGGGTGCAGCCGGTTATCGACGAAAAGCTCAACGTTGAAGTAAATGCTTCGACTATCAAGACGCTTGTAGCGCCCTATGAGCTGGTCAAGACCATGCGAGCCTCTATTCTGGTGCTGGGTCCGATGCTGGCTCGTTTCGGTGAAGCCGAAGTCGCATTGCCCGGCGGATGTGCCATTGGCTCGCGTCCGGTCGATTTGCACCTGCGTGGCCTTGAGGCGATGGGTGCCCAGATTGAAGTCGAGGCAGGCTATATCAAAGCCAAGGCTCCAGCGGGCGGCCTGCGTGGCGCACATTACTTCTTTGATACCGTCAGTGTAACCGGTACTGAAAACGTTCTGATGGCGGCAACGCTGGCCAAAGGACGTAGCGTCATCCAGAACGCTGCACGTGAGCCGGAAGTCGTGGATCTGGCCAATTGCCTGATCGCCATGGGAGCCCATATTGAAGGTGCCGGTACCGATACCATTACGGTAGAAGGTGTCGAGCGTCTGGGTGGCGCCCGTTATTCCGTACTGCCCGACCGTATCGAGACGGGTAGTTATCTGGTTGCGGCGGCGGCTACCCGTGGTCGCGTCAAGCTCAAGGATACTGATCCTTCCATTCTCGAAGCCGTTCTGCTCAAGCTGGAAGAGGCAGGTGCCCACGTTTCTACTGGATCCAATTGGATCGAGCTGGATATGAAAGGGAATCGACCCAAGGCAGTCAATGTGCGTACTGCACCGTACCCTGCATTCCCAACAGATATGCAGGCGCAGTTCATCTCCATGAACGCTGTGGCAGAAGGCACAGGAACGGTCGTTGAAACGATCTTTGAAAACCGCTTCATGCACGTCTATGAAATGACTCGCATGGGTGCTCAGATCGCTGTGGAAGGTAATGCTGCCATCGTAACCGGCATTCCTCACCTGAAGGCTGCCCCCGTAATGGCTACTGACTTGCGTGCATCGGCCAGCCTGGTAATCGCTGCGCTGGTAGCGGAAGGCGATACCCTGATCGACCGCATCTACCATATCGATCGGGGTTATGAGTGCATCGAGGAAAAGCTACAACTTCTGGGTGCTAAAATTCGCCGTGTTCCGGGTTAAGGGCTCATGCTGACTATCGCGCTTTCAAAAGGCCGAATCCTGAACGATACGCTGCCGCTTCTTGCGGCGGCGGGTATCGTCCCAACTGAAGACCCCGATAAAAGCCGCAAGCTGATCATCCCCACAAGTCTGGATGATGTGCGCTTGTTGATCGTACGTGCGACTGACGTGCCGACCTACGTTGAGCAAGGCGCAGCTGACTTGGGTGTTGCGGGAAAGGATGTGCTTATGGAGCACTCTGGCCAAGGACTCTACGAGCCGCTGGATCTGCAGATCGCCAAATGCCGGCTGATGACAGCGGGTGCAGTAAATGCTCCAGAGCCACGTGGCCGCCTCAAGGTAGCGACCAAGTTTGTCAATATCGCCAAACGTTACTATGCCGAGCAGGGACGTCAGGTCGATATCATCAAGCTCTATGGCTCCATGGAGCTTGCACCGCTAGTGGGGCTGGCTGACAAGATCATTGACGTGGTCGATACAGGTAATACCTTGCGCGCCAATGGGCTTGAGCCACAGGAGCTGATTGCCCATGTTAGCTCTCGATTGATCGTCAACAAGGCTTCGATGAAGATGCAGCACGCGCGTATCCAGGCGCTGATCGATGTGCTGCGTGCTACGGTCGAAGAGCGACACCAGGCCTGACCTTTCGCACGGCTGATGCCGTGCCTGCCTATCCGTGTCATAGCCAATTTTCTCAGGTACCCGCACGGCAGGGCTGATACTCTAGCGGTGCCTGAGACTAGCCATTGATAAGAGGCTTCGCTATGACCGCACCGATTACGCTTCGCCGACTCGACGCTGCCGATCCTGATTTCGCGCGTCATCTGGATCATCTGCTGAGCTGGGAAAGTGTTTCTGACGCTGGCGTCAATCAGCGAGTCCTGGAGATTATCGAGGCTGTTCGCACCCGAGGGGATGAAGCTCTGGTGGAGTTCACACAGCGCTTCGATGCCGTTCAGGCTAGCTCAATGGCTGATCTGATTCTGCCTCGCGAAAGACTTGAGTTGGCTCTTATGCGCATTACCGATGAGCAGCGAAATGCTCTTGAGCATGCAGCAGATCGTGTTCGCAGCTATCACGAAAAGCAAAAGCAGGACTCCTGGCGTTATACGGAAGCGGATGGCACCGTTCTTGGGCAGCAAGTGACGCCGCTTGATCGGGCTGGGTTATATGTACCTGGCGGCAAGGCTTCCTATCCCTCTTCGGTGTTGATGAACGCCATTCCTGCCAAGGTTGCCGGTGTTGCTGAAGTTGTAATGGTCGTGCCAACGCCTCGCGGTGAAATCAACGAGCTGGTGCTCGCTGCTGCGTGCATTGCAGGCGTGGACCGCGTTTTTACTGTGGGTGGTGCGCAAGCAGTAGCGGCACTGGCTTACGGTACGCAAAGCGTTCCTCGTGTGGACAAGATCGTAGGGCCAGGCAATATCTATGTTGCAACGGCCAAGCGTCATGTCTTCGGACAGGTGGGTATCGACATGATTGCCGGGCCCTCCGAGATTCTAGTGGTCTGTGATGGCCAGACTGATCCAGACTGGATCGCCATGGATCTGTTTTCTCAGGCTGAGCATGATGAAGATGCCCAGTCGATACTTGTCAGCCCTGATGCCGAGTTTCTGGACAGGGTTGCTGAAAGTATCGCTCGTCTTCTGCCTACAATGGAGCGTGCTGAAATCATCCGAACGTCCTTGGAAGGACGAGGTGCTCTGATTCATGTTGCCGATCAGGCTCGGGCCTGCGAGGTCGTCAATCGCATTGCGCCTGAGCATTTGGAGCTCTCTGTAGCTGATCCTGAAGCCTGGTTGCCGGGCATTCGCCACGCGGGCGCGATCTTCATGGGGCGTTATACCGCCGAGGCACTGGGGGATTATTGTGCAGGGCCCAACCATGTTCTACCCACGTCCGGCACTGCACGTTTCTCTTCTCCTTTGGGCGTGTATGACTTCCAGAAGCGCTCGTCCTTGATCTTTTGTTCCGCGGATGGCGCTTCAGTGCTAGGGCGTACCGCCTCGGTGCTTGCGCGTGGGGAGTCTCTGACAGCTCATGCGCGCAGCGCTGAATACCGGATCAAGGAGTGATGTCATGAGTCGATTCTGGAGCCCCTTTGTCGAGAAGCTGGTGCCGTATGTACCTGGCGAGCAGCCCAAGATTGCCAATCTGGTAAAACTCAACACCAACGAAAACCCCTACGGCCCTTCGCCCAAGGTTATTGATGCGATACGGGCCGAACTGGGCGAGGGCTTGCGGCTGTACCCTGATCCCAATGGGGATCGGTTGAAGCAGGCGGTAGCAGAGTATTATTCAATCAATGTCGAGCAAGTGTTTGTAGGCAATGGTTCGGATGAAGTGCTTGCCCATATCTTTCACGGCTTGTTTCAGCACAAGGCGCCCTTGCTGTTCCCGGACATTTCTTACAGCTTCTACCCGGTGTACTGTGGGTTGTATGAAATTCCATTCGAAGCGTTGCCACTGGATGAACACTATCAAATCAATCTGGAAGACTACATCCGGCCTAACGCCGGTATTATTTTCCCCAATCCTAACGCGCCTACAGGGTGTCTGGTAGGGTTGGAGCACATCGAGTCGCTTCTGCAAAAGAACACGGACTCGGTTGTGGTGGTTGATGAAGCCTATGTGGATTTTGGTGGCGAGACTGCTATTTCACTGGTGGGTCGTTATCCAAATCTGCTAGTGACTCAAACGCTCTCCAAGTCTCGCTCCCTGGCAGGCTTGAGGGTTGGGCTGGCAGTAGGTCATCCCGATCTCATCGAAGCATTGGAGCGGGTCAAGAACAGTTTCAATTCATACCCGCTTGATCGGTTGGCGCTGGCAGGCGCCGTCGCAGCGTTTGAAGACAGGGATTATTTCAGTCAAACGTGCGGAGCAGTGATTGAAAGCCGAACGGTGCTGATAGCCGAATTGGAAGCACTGGGTTTCCATGTGCTGCCCTCTGCTGCAAATTTCGTGTTCGCTCAGCACCCTTCGTATGAGGGGGCTGAATTGGCGGCTGCATTGCGTGAAAGACGCGTCATTGTGCGTCATTTCAATAAGCCTCGAATCGATAAGTTCTTGCGTATCACTATTGGTACGCCAGAACAAAATGCTGTTTTGATCGAGGCGTTGAAGGACTACGGACTCGCCTGATGGAAGAAGAAACGGCGCCTATGGGGCGCCGTTTTTTTGTGTTGACTCATCAGGAGAGGGCTCGGATGACGTGCTGGTATCAATGGGTGGCCTTAAGCCTATGATTCCGGTCAGTTTAAGCGGCTTTCCATTGCGAAGCACTTCTATCGAGATCTTGTCTCCGGGTCTGCTGCGTGCGACCTGATTCATGGACTGGCGACCATCGATCGCAGGTTCGTTGTCTAGCTTAAGCAGAATGTCGCCTGGCTGCAGGCCGGCACGTTGTGCCGGACCGTTGGGGTAAACCCCAGAAACGACAATGCCGTCCTGATTAGGCAGGTTGAACGAAGCGGCAAGCTCTGGAGAAATACGTTCCACCTCAACCCCTAACCAGCCGCGAATTACCTGGCCGTGGGCAATGATTGATTGCATGACGTCCATGGCCAGTTTGATGGGTATGGCGAAGCCGATACCCTGTGAGCCACCGGATAAAATCGCTGTGTTGATCCCAATCAGATTGCCGTTGGCATCTACCAGTGCCCCACCAGAGTTACCCAGGTTGATGGCTGCATCTGTCTGGATGAAATCCTCATAGGTATTTAGCCCCAGCTGGTTACGACCTGTGGCACTGATAATGCCCATGGTCACAGTCTGACCTACGCCGAACGGGTTGCCAATAGCCAGTGCCACATCCCCAATGCGAATGGCTTCCGAATGGCCGATGGAGATGGCCGGAAGACTATCCAGATCAATCTTGAGAACAGCCAGATCCGTATCGGGATCGCTTCCTATCAGATGCGCCACTGTCTGCCGGCCATCCTGCAACGCCACGACAATGGTATCGGCGTCAGAGGTGACATGGTTGTTGGTCAGCAGATAGCCTTCATGGCTCATGATCACTGCCGAACCCAGGCTCAGCTCTTCGTTACTCTTTGGTGGGTTCTTATCAAAGTAGGGTTTGAATAAGGGGTCATCCTGAATTGGCGCACTGGGCTTCTTGGGATGCTTGGTCGAACGTAGTGAAACTACGGCCGGAGCTGCCTTGCTGGCGGCATCAGCATAAGAGACCGGGCCTTGAGTGCGAGGGGAGGTCTCAGTCGTCTGCTCGAAATGTACCTGCTGCTTGGGCAAGCCTACCCATTCAGGAAATCGAATGACTACCACCGCTGCCAGCAGGATGCCTACCACGATGGGCCAGCCGTAGGAGCGCAAGGCCTTTAACATTATTACCAATCCTTGTTGCGAGGCCTGTGTACGGCCGATAAGGTGCGGCCATTATACGGAGCTGCCTTTGTCTATAAAGACATGCGAACCGATTGGTAGAGCCTGTTTAATGGAGAATATAACCATGACCATAGCCTTGACGACACTGCTGGATGAGGCGAACCGCTATCTTGATGCTGCTGCAATCAAGGATTACTGCCCCAATGGCCTGCAAGTGGAAGGTCGCGCTACGGTGGGTCGTATCGTTAGCGGTGTGACCGCAAGCCAGGCGTTGTTGGATGCCGCGATAGAGGCGGGGGCCGACATGGTGCTTGTGCACCACGGCTATTTCTGGAAGAGCGAGGATCCGCGTGTCATCGGAATGAAGCAGCGTCGACTCAAGACCTTGATCATTAATGACGTGAGCCTGGTGGCTTATCACCTGCCGCTCGATTTGCATCCTGTGGTGGGTAATAACGTTCAGCTGGCCGAGCGCTTGGGTATCACGGTTGAGGGAGGGATCGAGCCAGGTAATCCACGCTCTATCGTTTTGCAAGGGACACTAAGTGAACCGCGTACCGCTGCCGAGTTTGCAGCTCATATCAAGCATGTTCTAGGGCGCGAACCTCTCGTAATCGAGGGTGATCGCCCCATCAAGCGGATCGCCTGGTGTACAGGGGGAGCCCAGGGTTATATCGATCAGGCTATCGCCGCTGGTGTTGATGCCTATCTTACAGGTGAAGTATCGGAGCAGACCGTTCACAGTGCGCGTGAAAATGGCATCAGTTTTTTTGCGGCTGGCCATCATGCGACCGAGCGTTACGGCGTTCAGGCTTTGGGAGAGTATCTTGCAGGACGTTTTGGCATAGAGCATGTCTTCATCGACAGTTCGAATCCGGCTTGAATATATATATAGAACACTTGGTTCTAAGCAGGCTCCTGAATAGAAGAGTTATGCTGTGGTATCGTGAGTGTTCGTCCACGGCCCGCTGGCCGTCCCTCCGCAATTCCGTGAGTAGCCATGCTCGATAAACTGACTCATTTGAAACAGCTCGAGGCGGAAAGCATCCACATCATTCGTGAGGTGGCCGCCGAATTCGACAACCCTGTGATGCTGTATTCCATCGGTAAAGATTCCGCGGTAATGCTGCATCTGGCGCGTAAAGCCTTTTTTCCCGGCAAGTTGCCGTTTCCTGTTCTGCACGTCGATACAGGCTGGAAATTCAAAGCCATGTACGAGTTTCGTGATCGCATGGTCAAGGAAATGGGGCTGGATCTTCTGATTCACCAAAACCCAGAAGGTGTCGCTCAGGGAATCAATCCCTTTACACATGGTAGCGCCAAGCATACCGATGTGATGAAGACTCAAGGCCTCAAACAGGCACTGGACAAATACGGCTTCGATGCTGCCTTTGGCGGCGCCCGTCGCGATGAAGAAAAGTCTCGTGCCAAGGAGCGCGTCTATTCGTTCCGTGACACCAAGCACCGCTGGGATCCAAAGAACCAGCGCCCGGAGTTGTGGAATATCTACAACGGCAACATCAATAAGGGCGAATCGATTCGGGTCTTCCCGCTTTCGAACTGGACCGAGCTGGATATCTGGCAATACATCTATCTGGAGAGTATCCCGATCGTTCCGCTGTACTTTGCGGCAGAGCGGGACGTCATCGAGAAGAATGGCACGCTCATCATGATCGACGACGATCGTATTCTTGATCACCTTTCCGACGAGGAAAAAGCACGTATTCATAAGCAGCAGGTCCGCTTCCGTACCCTGGGTTGCTATCCACTTACCGGGGCGGTCGAGTCTTCTGCGGCTACGCTACCCGATATCATTCAGGAAATGCTGCTGACTCGGACCTCCGAGCGTCAGGGTCGAGTCATTGACCATGATGCGGCGGGGTCAATGGAAGAGAAGAAACGTCAGGGGTATTTCTAATATGTCGCATCAATCCGAACTGATTAGTCAGGACATCCTGGCATACCTGGCCCAGCACGAGCGCAAGGAGCTACTTCGCTTCCTGACGTGCGGCAACGTAGATGATGGCAAGAGCACCCTGATCGGTCGCCTGCTGCATGATTCCAAGATGATCTATGAAGATCATCTTGAGGCAATTACTCGCGACTCCAAGAAAGTCGGTACCACAGGCGAGGAAGTGGATCTGGCGCTGCTGGTGGATGGCTTGCAGGCCGAGCGTGAGCAGGGCATCACCATTGATGTGGCGTATCGTTATTTTTCTACGGCCAAGCGCAAGTTCATCATCGCCGATACCCCTGGTCATGAGCAGTACACCCGCAACATGGCGACCGGTGCATCCACCTGTGACCTTGCGATTATCCTGATCGACGCACGTTACGGTGTGCAGACCCAAACACGTCGTCACAGTTTTATTGCATCGCTGCTCGGCATCAAGCACGTTGTGGTTGCGGTGAACAAGATGGATCTGCTGGGCTTTGACGAAGCGGTTTTCAACCGGATCCGTGAGGACTACCTGAGCTTTGCCGAGCGCATCAATCTGGGCGCCAAGGACATTCACTTTGTCCCGATGTCAGCGCTCAAGGGCGATAACGTGGTCAATCGCAGCGAGCAAACGCCCTGGTATACCGGCAAGCCGCTGATGGAAATTCTGGAAACCGTCGAGATCGCAGCCGATCGCAATGTCACCGACATGCGCTTTCCGGTTCAGTACGTAAACCGTCCAAACCTGAACTTTCGCGGGTTTGCCGGTACTCTGGCCTCTGGTGTGGTGCATAAGGGTGATGAGGTTGTTGTGTTGCCGTCAGGCAAGGGTAGCCGCGTGAAATCCATCGTCACGTTCGAAGGCGAGCTGGAGCAGGCTATTCCTGGTCAGGCCGTTACGCTGACGCTTGAAGATGAAATCGATATCTCCCGTGGAGATCTGCTGGTTCATCCAGATAATCGCCCCCACGTGACGGACAGCTTCGAAGCCATGCTGGTTTGGATGGCTGAAGAGCCCATGCTGCCCGGCAAGAAATACGATATCAAGCGTGCAACCAGCTATGTCCCTGGCTCTCTGCCCAGCATCGTGCATACGGTTGATGTGAACACGCTGGAAAAAGGTCAGGCCAGCCAGCTCAAGCTGAACGAGATTGCGCGGGTCAAGGTCAGCCTGGATGCCCCTATCGCTCTAGACAGTTACGAGCGCAACCGTACCACGGGTGCCTTCATCGTTATCGATCGGCTTACCAATGGTACGGTCGGCGCAGGCATGATCATCGCGGATCCCAAGGTGGGCGGTACTACCGATCAGCATGGCCATCAGCTACATGTCTCCACTGAGGAGCGCGCGGCTCGGTTTGGCCAGCAGCCTGCTACGGTGCTCTTTACAGGTCTTTCCGGCGCAGGCAAGAGTACGCTGGCGTACGCAGTCGAGCGCAAGCTGTTCGATGCCGGACGTGCGGTGTATGTACTGGATGGGCAGAACCTGCGTCATGACCTTAACAAGGGGCTTCCGCAGGATCGTGCAGGGCGTCGTGAAAATTGGCTTCGGGCGGCCCATGTGGCCCGTCAGTTCAATGAAGCCGGCCTATTGACCCTTGCCGCATTCGTAGCGCCGGACGCCGAAGGGCGTGAGCAGGCCAAGACGCTGATTGGTCCTGAGCGGGTCATTACAGTGTACGTTCAGGCCTCTCCGCAGGCATGTCGTGAGCGCGATCCTCAGGGGCTGTATGCGGCTGAGGGTGACAACATCCCGGGCGAGTCCTTTCCCTACGATGTGCCGCTAAACGCCGATCTGGTAATCGATACGCAAAGCCTTTCCATCGAGGAAGGAGCCAGGCAGGTAATTGCCTTGCTGCGGGCCAGAGGTCATATCTAGGTGTTAATAAAAAGCCCGGCTATTGCCGGGCTTTTTATTTATCTTTTCAGCGATGATTCTTAAGGCCATAGGCCTCATCCAGCCCGCTGTCAGTATCGCCCTTTGGCGCGTAGTCCTTGGGCGCCTCTGCAGGACCGTCCAGACGGTCGCGTGGTGATGGGTAGTTATCATGGCTATGCAGGGCCGCTTGTAGGCGCTGGCGTGTCAACTCGTCCAGAGCCAGGCGATCCGCACCTTCGGAAAGGTGACGCTGCACATCCTGGTAATTCTGGGTGAGTTTTTTCACAAGTCCTGCCGTTGTGCTGAAGTGGCTAGTGACCTCATGTTGATAACTGTCAAAGCGCTGCTGAAGCTCGTCAAGCTGGCGTTGTACTCGGTTGGGCGCGGTGCCAGGCATCAGGCGCGCAATCAGAAAGCCGATGCCTATACCAACGAGCAGGGCAATAACAGGCATTAGCCAAATAGTCAGGGACTGGTCCACGAATCTTCCTCTCTGAACGTCTTTTGCATTACGGTAACGGCTTCTTGCTGCGCTTGTACACTGTCCCATGTTAAATAGTGAGCGCAGTCAACGAGCTAGACGAGTCGACCCGATAGAGGGTCACGGAGTTCAGGTGTGTCTACACGAGAAAATCCAGTTTTGATCGAAGGGCCTTCAGGGCCACTCGAAGCCTTGCATCTTGATCATCCTGACGCCCGTGGCGTAGCGATCATCTGCCATCCGCATCCCCTGTTTGACGGGACTATGCATAATAAGGTCATTTCTACGCTGCAACGTACTGTAAGGGATGCAGGCTTTTCCACGCTACGTTTCAACTTTCGAGGCGTGGGACAAAGCGCTGGAAGCTACGGTGAAGGAGCAGGTGAAATTGATGATGCCTATGCGGCTGCACAGTGGTTGATAAGGCAGCACCCAGGGGTACCTTTAACCGTCATGGGGTTTTCATTCGGTGCCTGTGTGGCGGGATGCCTGGCAGGGCGTCTGGAAGGAGACGGGCAGGCATTGACTCGTCTGTTCATGCTGGCCCCCTCTGTCGAACGCTTCGATATTGAGGGTAAGCTACCGCTGCGCTGTCCTTTGACAGTCATTCAGCCCGAGGCTGATGAAGTCGTCACGCCGGAAAAGGTCTATGCCTGGTCTGAAGCGTTGCAGCAGCGCCATGACTTGATCAAAGTCCCTGAGTGCAGCCATTTCTTTCATGGCAAACTGACCGACCTCAAAGCGCTGGTCCAGCCTCGACTGGACTGATTAAGCCGTTGCGTCCGAAGACGCCGTAATTGGCGGCCATGCCTGATACTGGCCGCCCTAGATGAGAATGCACCATACGCCATGACCACACGTATTCTGACCGGTATTACCACAACCGGTACTCCTCACCTTGGTAATTATGCAGGCGCTATCCGTCCTGCCATTGTAGCCAGTCGCTCGGCCGATACCGACTCGTTTTATTTCCTGGCGGATTATCACGCCTTGATCAAGTGCGATGATCCGTTGCGTATTCAGCGCTCTCGCCTTGAAATTGCTGCTACATGGCTGGCGTGTGGTCTTGATCCTGAAAGGGTCACGTTCTATCGCCAATCCGATATTCCGGAAATACCGGAGCTGACATGGCTGTTAACCTGCGTCACCGCCAAAGGCTTGCTCAACCGCGCTCATGCTTACAAGGCCTCCGTTGACAAGAACGTCGCTGCTGGCGAAGACCCGGATGCTGGCGTCACGATGGGGCTATACAGCTATCCGGTCCTGATGGCAGCAGACATCCTGATGTTTAACGCTCATCAAGTACCGGTAGGTCGGGACCAAATCCAGCACGTTGAAATGGCACGTGACATCGCTCAACGCTTCAATCATCTGTTTGGTGCCGGCAAGGATTTCTTTGAGCTGCCTGAAGCGCTTATCGAGGAGACGGTTGCCACTCTGCCGGGGCTGGATGGTCGCAAGATGTCCAAAAGCTACGATAACACGATCCCACTTTTTGGGACTGCCAAGCAGCTCAAGGAAGCGATTGCCCGTATCGTCACTGATTCGCGAGAGCCGGGCGAACCTAAAGATCCGGACAGCGCTCATTTGTTTACGCTTTATCAGGCATTTGCTACAGCCGAGCAGACGGCCGAGTTCCGTCATGATCTGCAGGGTGGTCTGGCTTGGGGGGAGGCCAAGCAGCGTCTGTTCCAGCTTTTGGAGGCAGAGCTGGGTGAGGCAAGAGAGCATTACAATGCATTGATTGCCAAGCCAGACGACATTGAAGACGTTCTTCTAGCTGGTGCTACCAAGGCGCGCAAGATAGCTACACCGTTCCTGGGTGAGTTGCGCGAGGCTGTGGGGCTTCGCTCCCTGAATGCTCAGGTCAAGACTGAAAAGATCAAGAAAAAGGCCGCGAAGCGGGCGCGTTTCGTTAGCTTCCGCGAGCATGATGGTTCTTTCCGCTTCAGGCTGCTGGCCGCCGATGGCTCTCAACTGCTGCTTTCTCGCGCCTTTGCGGATCCAAAAACCGCTGGGCAGATGACGCAGCGCCTCCAGAGCGAGGTTGGGCAGCTGGAAATCAAGGCAGAAGAGCTACGCTTCACGGTATGGCTGGCTGGCGAGCCTGTGGCGGAAAGTCCGGACTTCGCTAATGCCGATGAGCGTCAACACGCTGTTGATGCCTTGCGTGAAGCACTGGTGGAAATGACTGCCGAGTAATGGCGCCTATCGCCGAGGCGGGCAGCTTAAGCCGCTTGCCTCGTTAATTGTCAACTTGGAAGCTCGCCGCTAAAGTGAGCTCCCCTTCGAATCTATGCAGCCTGTCATGACACCCTTAGAGCGCTACAAGGCCGATCTGGAACGTCCCGACTTTTTTCATGATCCTGCCCAGGAGCAGGCAGTAAAGCACCTTCAGCGGCTTTATGATGACTTGGTTAGCCAGGCAGACAGCAAGCCTGGGTTGCTAGGCCGTCTTTTGGGTAAAAAGCCCGCCGGCCCTGTAAAGGGGCTTTATTTCTGGGGCGGAGTAGGGCGCGGCAAGACCTATCTGGTTGACACCTTTTATGACTCACTTCCCTTTGACAAGAAAATGCGTACCCACTTTCATCGGTTCATGAAGAGGGTGCATGAGGAGTTGAAGACGCTAAAAGGTGAGAAGAACCCATTGACCATCATTGGTCGGCGCTTTGCGGATGAAGCTCGTGTCATCTGCTTTGACGAGTTTTTCGTATCGGACATTACCGACGCCATGATTCTGGCAACGCTGCTGGATGAGCTGTTCAAAAACGGCGTATCGCTAGTGGCGACTTCCAATATTGTCCCTGACGGGCTTTACAAGGATGGATTGCAGCGCGCCCGCTTCCTGCCTGCGATTGAATTGCTGAAGCAGCACACCGAAATCGTCAATGTTGACAGCGGTGTAGATTATCGTTTGCGCGCGCTGGAGCAGGCTGAGCTTTATCACTGGCCGTTAACGGAGCAGGCCGAGACGGAAATGGCCAAAAGTTTCAAGGCGCTTACGGTGGAGTGCGGTAGTGCATCAACTGGTGAGCCGTTGGTTATCGAGAACCGGGAGATCAAACCACGCAAGACGTGCGACGATGTAGCCTGGTTCGAGTTTCGAGAGCTCTGTGACGGTCCTCGTAGCCAGAACGACTACATTGAGCTGGGTAAGATCTTCCAGGCGGTACTGGTTTCCAACGTCGAGCAGATGAATGCAACAAAAGACGATATGGCGCGTCGTTTCATCAACCTGGTCGATGAGTTCTACGACCGTAACGTTAAATTGATCCTGTCGGCAGAAGTTGAGCTTAAGGATCTGTATGCAGGTGGACGGCTCGAGTTTGAATTTCAGCGTACGCTGAGCCGTTTGCTGGAAATGCAATCCCACGAATATCTGTCGAGAGCGCATAAGCCATAAGATTCAGGGGCCGCAAGTGTGGTTCTGCTGCTATCTGGAACTGGCTGCATTCAATCCGGTTCGAATACCGTAATGGTAACGACAGGAGTCAATGTGGCTACTTCACCTTTCAATGAGTGGGACGGCACGCCCGCCGCTGCGCGCAAACAGCAGATTGAGCTAGCCAAGCAGGTCAGACTGGAGGATGACTTTCCTTCGCTGCGTCTGATTGCTGGCGTGGATGTAGGCTTTGAGGAGGAGGGTGCCGTGACCCGTGCTGCGGCCATCCTGCTCAATGCTGAAACATTGGATCCCATTGCTCAGGCGGTAGCTCGTATCCCCACCAATATGCCCTACATTCCTGGGTTGCTTTCCTTTCGGGAGCTGCCTGCGGTTCTGCAGGCCTTATCGGAGCTGCCTGACACCCCGGACCTGATCTTTTGCGATGGTCACGGGATTGCTCACCCAAGGCGCTTGGGTATTGCTGCCCACTTGGGGGTCGTTACAGGACTGCCAACGATAGGGGTTGCGAAAAAAATCCTGACGGGAAGCCATGAACCTTTGGCAGAAACACGGGGCTCTCAAGTGGACTTGCTTGCCAAGGGAGAGTTGATTGGCACTGTTTTACGCAGCAAGGACAAGGTAAAGCCTCTGATCGTGTCGCCCGGTAATCGGGTCAGTTTGAAAACAGCACCGGAACTGGTTATGGCGTGCGTGCGTAAACACCGCCTGCCCGAGCCGACCCGATTGGCTGATCGACTGGCTTCTCGGCGAGACAAGTCTTCTCAGACATCAGGTCAGCTTGAGGATCAGGGTGATTTATTCTCGTAGCGTAAGCGCTTTCTTGAGGGAAAGCGCTTTTCCGTTAGGGCGCTGGATTGGGTTGGATTTTATGAATGGCCTCAATGCCTGCGACCACTTCCTCCGATAGCGTCAGATTTATGCTGTCGAGATTGCTTTGAAGCTGCTCCAGAGAGGTCGCTCCAATGATATTGCTGGTAACAAATGGACGGCTGGTAACGTAAGCCAGTGCCATTTGTGCAGGATCAAGGCCGTGCTGCTTGGCTAGCTGAACGTATTGTTCGGTAGCTCGCATCGTTTCAGGATTGTTGTAGCGAGTGAAGCGGCTGAACAGTGTCAGGCGTGCGTGTTCCGGCTTTGCGCCGTTGGCATACTTTCCGGTCAGCATGCCAAATGCCAGTGGCGAATAGGCCAGGAGCCCGCATTGCTCGCGGATAGCGATTTCCGCCAAACCTACTTCAAAGGATCGGTTCAGGAGGTTGTAGGGGTTCTGAATGGTGACTGCACGTGGCCAGCCGCGCTCTTCCGCCAGTTGAAGAAAGCGCATCGTGCCCCATGGTGTCTCATTGGAAAGTCCGATATGGCGAATCTTTCCCGCCTGGACCTGCTCATTCAAGACTTCAAGCGTTTCCTCAAGCGGCGTAAACGTCTTGTCGTTATGGACATAGCCCAGCTTGCCGAAAAAATTAGTTTCTCGGTCCGGCCAATGTAATTGATAAAGATCAATATAGTCCGTTTGCAGACGCTCAAGGCTACCTTCCAGCGCCGCGACAATGTGCTGCCGGTTGTGCTTGAGGTTGCCGTCACGGATGTGGGAAATGTTATTGCCCGGCCCTGCAACCTTGCTGGTCAGGATCCATTGGTCACGGTTGCCTCGTTTCTTGAAGTAATTTCCGATAATGCGCTCTGTCTGGCCATAGGTCTCTGGTCGCGGCGGGACAGGATACATCTCGGCGGCATCCATGAAATTGATGCCATGTTCCGCTGCCCGGTCTATTTGAGCAAAAGCTTCATCCTGAGTGTTCTGCTCTCCCCAGGTCATGGTGCCCAGGCAAAGTTCGCTGACGCTGATAGTGGTTCGTCCAAGGGTACGATACTTCATTTAATTTCCTTTCTTGATCTGATAACAGTTGATATTTTCACAGTAATCGTCATAATTCCGCAGCTTTATTGACAGGGGATGCCTAGCCTGTCGATTTTCGCCGTAGCGGACGCGCTGACCCGAGCCCCCGATTAGCGTCTGTTTCCGGCTGCCCTTGACTTGTCAAGGATCGTACTGTTCTGTAAGATTTGCCGTCTTTTTTCAGGCGGCCCTGAGGCCATAACGAATGAAAACCTTCACAGCAAAACCGGAAACTGTTAAGCGCGACTGGTATGTCGTCGACGCTGCCGGCCAGACCCTGGGTCGTCTGGCTACTGAAATTGCTAGCCGTCTGCGTGGCAAGCATAAGCCGGAATACACTCCTCATGTTGATACTGGCGACTATATCGTCGTTATCAATGCCGAGCAGGTTCGTGTAACTGGCGCCAAAACTACCGACAAGATGTACTACCACCATTCCGGCTTCCCGGGTGGTATCAAGTCGATCAACTTCGAAAAGCTGATCGCTCGTGCTCCTGAGCGCGTTATCGAAACCGCAGTCAAAGGTATGCTGCCGAAGAACCCACTGGGTCGCGACATGTATCGTAAGCTGAAGGTTTACAAAGGTAGCGTTCATCCGCATACCGCTCAGCAGCCTCAAGAACTGAAGATTTAAACGGGATAGTACATAATGTCGGCGACTCAAAATTACGGTACTGGCCGTCGTAAGACAGCTACCGCTCGCGTTTTCCTGCGTCCGGGCACTGGCCAAATTTCCATCAATAATCGTAACATCGACGTATTCTTCGGTCGTGAAACAGCTCGCATGGTGGTTCGTCAGCCGCTTGAGCTGACTGAAACCCTCGAAAAGTTCGACGTGTACGTAACTGTTGCGGGTGGCGGTGTTAGCGGCCAGGCCGGTGCTATTCGTCACGGTATTACTCGTGCTCTGATCGAATACGATGAAACCTACCGCAGCTCTCTGCGCAAGGCGGGTTATGTTACCCGTGACGCGCGTGAAGTTGAGCGTAAGAAAGTCGGTCTGCGTAAAGCGCGTAAGCGTCCGCAGTACTCCAAGCGTTAAGCTCCAGCAGCTTTGCTTGCAAAACCCAGTCTCTTTCGAGACTGGGTTTTTTTTTTGCCCTGCGTCTGTTGCCTAGCTATGTTTGGGCAGGTTTGGCTAAAGCAGATGAATAGGTTCTCTCGTTGAATTTAAGTATCCTCTGCCTTCGCGTGACATGGCTTGGGTGGTGGTGGCCGAAGGGGCTTTGAATGAATGATGGGAGTGTCAATCAGGGGCGTCGCCGACTATTGGTGGCGGCAACCTCGGTAATAGGCGCAGTGGGGGTCGCTGGCGCCGCTATCCCGTTTATTAAATCATGGTCTCCAAGTGCCAAGGCGAAAGCCGCTGGCGCTCCGATAAGGGTCAATATTTCCAAGTTGGAGCCGGGGCGGCAAATTGTTATTGAATGGCGTGGTCAGCCTGTTTTTGTACTCAGGCGTGGCGCAGATGCATTGGAGCGCCTGTCGAGGTTGGAAAATCAGCTGGCTGACCCTGATTCTCATGACTCAATACAGCCCGATTATGTAAACAGTCGCTTGCGTTCAATCAGGCCGGATGTGCTGGTCGTGGTAGGTGTTTGCACTCATTTGGGCTGCTCCCCGATCTTTAGGCCGGAAGTTGCTCCTGCTGACCTAGGAACGGAGTGGTTGGGAGGATATTTCTGCCCGTGTCATGGCTCACGCTATGATCTGGCTGGAAGGGTATACAAGGCGCAGCCTGCGCCGCTCAACCTAGTGGTCCCGCCTTACGCTTACGAGTCTGAGCATATTATTGTGATAGGCATGAGTCAAAAGGAGGCGGGATGAGCAGATTGAAGGCTTGGTTAAATGCTCGGTTTCCTGCTTCGCGTTTATGGAGCGAGCACCTAAGCCACTATTACGCACCCAAGAACTTTAATGTCTTTTATTTTTTTGGATCCCTGGCCTTGCTTGTCCTGTTCAACCAATTGGTAACAGGCATTTGGTTGGCGATGAGCTATACCCCCACGGCAGCAGGTGCCTTTGCTTCAATTGAATACATCATGCGCGATGTTGATTACGGCTGGCTCATTCGCTATCTGCATTCAACAGGCGCCTCAGCTGTTTTTATTGTTGTCTACCTGCATATGTTTCGAGGCCTGCTCTATGGGTCTTACCAAAAGCCGCGCGAGTTAGTCTGGGTCTTTGGCATGTTGCTATACCTTGTGCTCATGGCCGAGGCGTTCATGGGATACCTGCTGCCTTGGGGGCAGATGTCTTATTGGGGGGCTCAGGTAATCATCGCTTTGTTTGGCGCCATTCCTGTGGTGGGCGAAGACTTGGCGCAATGGATACGCGGCGATTACCTAATTTCAGGTATTACGCTCAATCGCTTCTTTGCGCTGCATGTTATCGCGCTGCCACTACTGCTGGTCGGATTGGTGGTGCTGCATATTCTTGCCCTGCACGAAGTGGGTTCCAATAATCCGCTGGGGGTGGATATCAGAAAAAGCCTTGATGAAACGGGTAGGCCGCTTGATGGTATTCCCTTTCATCCGTATTACACCGTCAAAGACCTAATGGGTGTGGCGGTCTTTCTCTTTATCTTCTGTAGCGTGGTTTTCTTCTTTCCTGAAGGTGGTGGTTATTTTCTGGAGAGATCGAATTTTGAAATTGCCGATCCGCTGAAGACGCCTGAGCATATCGCTCCAGTTTGGTATTTCACGCCTTTTTACGCGATGCTTCGAGCTGTGCCTGACAAGCTGGCCGGCATCATGATTATGGGAGCAGCTGTTGCCGTCCTATTCGTAGTGCCCTGGCTAGATCGCAGTCCTGTAAAGTCGATGCGCTTCAAAGGATGGATGAGCCGATTGGCGCTGTTGCTCTTTTGTATGGCCTTTGTAGCGCTTGGCGTACTAGGGGTTCTTCCCCCTACGTCTGAACGGATTTTTCTATCTCGCTTGGCTACTGTGCTGTACTTTGGCTATTTCGTCTTCATGCCGTTTTACACCCGTGTCGAGCGGGTAGGTCTGGTACCTGAGAGGGTAGTAAGGTGATGCTGTTCAGGCTAATGGCATTGCTGGTGCTCACGTGTATGCCATTAGCCCTGAAGGGGGCGGAAAATGTTCCGTTTGAGAAGGTTCGCGTTGACCTTTCTGACAAGGCCGCCCTTCAGGAAGGGGCGCGCACCTTTGTTAATTTTTGTATGGGGTGTCATGGCACCCAGTATCAGCGTTATGAGCATGTAGCTAGGGACCTTTCCATTCCTGAGGATGTTCTACAAAAAACACTGATTTTTACTGAGGCCAAGCCAGGCGATCACATGACTTCAAGTATGCGTGCTGAGGATGCAGTGGGCTGGTTTGGCGCCGTACCTCCTGATTTGACGCTGGTGGCTCGCGTTCGAGGGGAAGACTGGCTGTATCACTATCTCAAAGGATTTTATGAAGATCCCTCCAGGCCCTGGGGCGTGAACAACCTCGTATACCCCAATGTAGCCATGCCAAATGTCCTGGGCGCTTTGCAGGGCCGTCAGGCCTGTCTGCCTATAGAAGAGAATAGCGCAGGCAGTTGCAGGGAGCTTGTTGTCATTTCAGGGACAGGATCGCAAACCGCTGAGCAGTTCGACCAAACGGTTCGCCATCTTGTGGCTTTTCTAGCGTATTCAGCGGACCCGAATAAAGAAAAGGCTGAGCGGATTGGCGTTTATGTTCTGGCGTATCTGGCAATTCTTTTTGTATTTGCCTACCTGCTCAAGCGAGAATATTGGAAAGACGTCCAATGATGTCTGTTTTTAGTGGGATCTGTGCCGTGAGGTGCGATCGTTTGCCCTGTTTGGGGCTGCACAGCGAAGAAGTGTATGGCTAATGTAACGCGTCTCACCTGTTTTTCTGACTCTAGGGATCCGTACTCGCATCGTGTTCGCCTTGTGCTTGCCGAGAAGCAGGTCGATGTGGAGGTTAAAGATATCGATCCTGCCAGGTATCCGGCAGCACTGGCTGATGCGAATCCCTACAGAACGCTACCTGTTCTGCAGGATCGTGATCTTGTGTTATATGACTCGACCATCGTGCTGGAGTATTTGGAGGAGCGTTATCCCCATCCTCCGCTATTGCCGGCTTACCCTGTTGCTCGAGCACAGATGCGATTGCTCATGCATCGCATCCAGAAGGATTGGTGCGACAACGCTGATCTCATCATGAGTCAGCAAAAGGGAAGTGGTGATGTTCAGCAGGTCCGCCGGCAGCTCGCCAGCAGTCTTACTTCGGTTGCTCCTCTTTTTGCAGACAAGAAATTCTTCTTAAATGAGGAAATGAGCTTGGTTGACTGCTATTTATTGCCTTTGCTCTGGCGTTTACCTGGCCTGGGTGTTGAGTTGCCGCGACAAGCCAAGCCGATTTTTGATTATATGGATCGCCATTTCGTCCGCGATACCTTTCAGGCGAGCTTGTCGCCAGTTGAGCGCGAGATGCGCTGATAGGAGGAACATAATGAATTCAAGCCGTCCCTATTTGATTCGGGCGCTGTATGAGTGGATCGTGGATAACGATTGCACACCGCATATCCTGGTCAATGCGGACTATCCGAATGTGCTGGTTCCGCCGGGCTATGCCAGTGACGGTCAGATTGTTCTCAACGTTGCGCCAGGAGCTATTCGCCAATTGCACATGGATAACGAAGCCGTGAGTTTCGATGGGCGGTTTGGTGGTGTAGCCCATAGTCTCTATGTGCCCACCCAAGCTGTTCTGGCTATCTATGCGCGCGAAAATGGGCAGGGGATGGTGTTTGATCTGGAGCCTTCTTCTCCAGATGACGATCCCAAGGGTAAGTCGGAAGGTTCTGCGCCTAAGTCGGCGCCAAGCAAGCCGCAAGGGCGGCCTAGCCTGAAAGTAGTCAAGTAAAACGAAACCGCCCACATCAGTGGGCGGTTTTCATTCAGCGCTTCAGTGAGGCGGGTAGGTGAGGTTGCAGCGTAGTCAACAGTGCTTTGAAGCACTTGGTGTTGCCTGCTACTACATGGCCTTTTTCAAGGTAGTCATGGCCGCCATTGAAGTCGCTGACCAGACCGCCAGCTTCCTGAATCAGTAGCGCACCTGCTGCCATATCCCACTCGGATAGCCCCATTTCCCAGAAGGCATCGAATCGACCAGCGGCCACATAAGCTAGATCCAATGCAGCAGATCCCGCGCGGCGAATACCTGCGGTTTGGGTGCTCAGGGTGCGGAACATGCCTAGATAATTATCCAGGTAATCCATATTGCTGGAGCGATACGGGAAGCCAGTGCCGATCAAGGCACCCTCAAGGCTTTTGCGAGCGCTGACACGCAAGCGTCGGCCATTGAGAGCGGCGCCACGTCCGCGACTGGCGGTAAATTCTTCCTGACGAACCGGGTCCAATACAACGGCATGCTCGATGCGGCCGCGATACTTGCACGCGATGCTGACAGAGAAGTGCGGGACGCCATGAATGAAGTTGGTGGTTCCATCCAGCGGATCGACGACCCACAGATAATCAGCGCCGTCACCCTGACCTTCGATGAGCCCGGACTCCTCGCCTAGGAAGCCGTGGTTGGGGTAAGCCTTGCGTAAAACGTTGAAAATAGCTTGTTCGGCGGCCCGGTCGACCTCGGTCACGAAATCGTTGGCGCCTTTTTCGTCGATAGCGATGAGGTCCAGGCGCTCGATTGAGCGAAAGATCAATTCACCGGCACTACGAGCTGCGCGCAGCGCAATGTTCAGCATGGGCTGCATGAGAAACCACCTGGTTGTAAAAGAAAGCCGGTTATTCTAGCAGAAAAGAATGCAGAGAGCGGTTGCCTTGTCGGCATGAATGGTTTTGCGCACAGGGGTCCGGTAAGATTCGCACCTTTAAAGAGGGGGTGCTACTTGCTCGAGAACATACGCGTTGTCCTAGTTAACACAAGCCATCCTGGCAATATTGGCGGTGCGGCTCGCGCCATGAAGAACATGGGATTGAAGCGGCTGTATCTGGTGCAGCCTGAGCAATTCCCCCATGGCGATGCCGTAGCGCGCGCATCCGGTGCCACGGATGTGCTGGATAATGCTTGTGTTGTCGAAACGCTGGAAGATGCGCTGACAGGGTGCAGCGTTGTTCTGGGAACCAGCGCAAGGGATCGCCGTATCCCCTGGCCGCTGCTCGATCCCCGTGAGTGCGCACAAACGTCGCTGCAGCATGCCGAGGTGGGTGGGGAGGTGGCGCTGGTATTTGGTCGCGAATATGCAGGTCTGACGAATGAAGAGCTTCAGCGCTGCAATTTTCATGTTCATATTCCTTCTGACCCGGAATTTGGCTCTCTGAATCTTGCGGCTGCGGTACAGGTGCTCGTCTACGAGGTACGCATGGCATGGTTGGCCCTTCAAGGGCAGCCCACCAAGATGAACAAGGTCGAAAGTACGGCCATGCTCAATACCCAGCTGGTCACTGTTGAGGAGTTGGAGCTGTTCTATCGCCATCTCGAGGAAACGCTTATCGATATTCGTTTTCTCGATCCCGAGAAGCCTCGCCATCTCATGTCTCGCCTACGCAGGCTTTATGGGCGCAGTGCAATCACCAAGCTGGAGATGAATATCCTTCGTGGTGTTCTGACCGAGACGCAAAAGGTTGTTCGTGGCGAAAAATGCAAAACTGATGATGTCTGAAGGCCAGTTTTAGCCGAGTGCGCCAACGCCTCTGGTCGGCTTTAATGGTTGACTGAATCGATAGGGCTTATAGTTGACTTAAATAGTCAGGAATTGCATACTTGACCTATCTAAAGTACATCCTGGTTTTGCCATGAGACTGACAACCAAAGGACGATACGCCGTCACTGCCATGCTTGATCTGGCGCTGCATGCGCAGCGTGGACCGGTCTCCCTGGCTGACATCTCTGAGCGCCAAGGTATATCGCTTTCCTATCTTGAGCAGCTGTTTGCCAAGTTGCGCCGTGGCACTTTGGTAACCAGTGTGCGTGGACCGGGCGGTGGTTATCAACTGTCGCGCGATATGCAGGACATTCATGTCGCTCAGGTCATCGATGCCGTAAACGAGTCTGTCGATGCTACCCGCTGTCAGGGGCAGGGCGATTGCCACTCCGGTGACATATGCCTGACGCATCACTTGTGGTGCGATCTGAGCGAGCAGATTCATACGTTTCTCAGCGGTATCACGCTAGCGGATCTAGTCGCGCGTAATGAGATACAAGCTGTAGCGAACCGTCAGGACAAGCGAGTGTGCAATAGCCGAACTCGTGCCTCGGACATTGAAAAGATTGAAGCGTCCGCTATTGAGTGAGCCGGCCGCCAGCCTGATATAGGAGTTACCGATGAAATTACCGATTTATCTTGATTACTCTGCAACTACTCCAGTCGATCCACGTGTCGCTCAGAAAATGAGCGAGTGTCTCTTGGTGGATGGTAACTTTGGTAATCCAGCCTCGCGCTCGCACATGTTTGGCTGGAAGGCTGAAGAAGCGGTCGAGAATGCTCGCCGTCAGGTCGCCGAGCTGGTGAATGCCGATCCGCGTGAAATCGTTTGGACATCCGGTGCGACCGAATCGGATAACCTGGCGATCAAAGGTGTGGCTCACTTCTATCAGAGCAAGGGCAAGCACATCATTACGTCGAAGATCGAGCACAAGGCCGTATTAGATACGACTCGCCAGCTCGAGCGCGAAGGTTTTGAGGTGACTTACCTAGAGCCAGGCGAAGATGGCCTGATCACGCCGGATATGGTTGAAGCAGTATTGCGTGAGGACACCATTCTGGTTTCCCTGATGCACGTCAACAACGAGATCGGCACCATCAATGACATCGCTGCGCTGGGTGAGCTTACGCGTGCCCGTGGCATCCTGTTCCATGTGGATGCTGCTCAGTCAACCGGTAAGGTTGAGATCGACCTTGAGACGCTGAAAGTTGACCTCATGTCCTTCTCGGCACACAAGACCTATGGTCCGAAAGGTATTGGTGCGCTTTATGTTCGTCGTAAGCCGCGCGTTCGTCTTGAGGCGCAGACCCATGGCGGCGGTCACGAGCGTGGTATGCGTTCCGGTACGCTGGCGACTCACCAGATCGTCGGGATGGGCGAGGCCTTCCGAATTGCTAAGGAAGAGATGGCGCAGGAAAACGTTCGTATCAAGGCGCTGAGCGATCGTTTCTACAGCAAGCTTCAGGATATGGAAGAGCTGTATGTAAACGGCAGTCTGGTTTCACGCGTACCGCATAACCTGAACTTGAGCTTCAACTATGTAGAGGGTGAATCCCTGATCATGGCGCTCAAGGATCTGGCGGTATCGTCGGGTTCGGCCTGTACTTCGGCCTCGCTTGAGCCTTCCTATGTGCTGCGCGCGTTAGGCCGTAACGATGAACTGGCTCATAGCTCCATTCGTTTCACCTTTGGCCGTTTCACGACCGAAGAAGAAGTTGATTACGCCGCCGAGAAAGTGCGTGATGCAGTAACCAAGCTGCGTGAACTTTCTCCGTTGTGGGATATGTACAAAGAGGGCGTTGACCTGACCACAGTTGAATGGCAGGCACACTAAACCGCTCCTGATGAGTGAGGATTGAGAAATGGCTTACAGCGATAAAGTAATCGATCACTACGAAAACCCGCGTAACGTTGGCAAATTCGATGCCGAAGATCCTGACGTCGGAACAGGCATGGTTGGTGCGCCGGCGTGTGGTGATGTCATGCGTCTGCAGATCAAGGTCAACGATCAGGGCATCATCGAAGATGCACGCTTCAAGACCTATGGCTGTGGCTCTGCCATCGCTTCCAGCTCGCTCGCTACCGAGTGGATGAAGGGCAAGACCATCGATGAGGCAGAGGCGATCAAGAACTCCATGATTGCTGAAGAGCTAGCTTTGCCTCCGGTCAAGATTCACTGCTCGGTTCTGGCCGAAGACGCCATCAAGGCGGCGGTGCAGGACTATAAGCAGAAGAAAGGTTTGGCTTGAGGAGGCACTGATGGCCATTAGCATGACTGAATCTGCTGCACGTCACGTGCAGCGTTCTCTGGAAGGACGCGGCAAAGGCGAAGGTATCCGTCTGGGCGTACGTACCACCGGATGTTCGGGCTTGGCCTATGTGCTGGAATTCGTTGATACGCTGGCTGAAGAAGATCAGGTGTTCGAAAGCCATGGCGTCAAGGTCATCATTGATCCGAAGAGCCTTGTCTACCTTGACGGTACTGAACTGGACTTCGTCAAGGAAGGACTCAACGAGGGATTCAAGTTCAATAACCCTAACGTGCGCGGTGAGTGTGGCTGCGGCGAAAGCTTCAACGTTTGAGGTCGCCCGTGGGAACGCCTTGTCACTTTGCCTTGTTCGATCTCAAGCCGTCTTTTGCGCTTGATCTCGAGCAGCTTTCGAGTCGCTATCGTGAGCTTGCGCGTACAGTGCATCCTGATCGCTTTGCCGATGCCCCCGAGCGGGAGCGGCGACAGGCACTGGAGCGTGCGGCGCAGTTGAACGAGGCGTATCACGTTCTCAAGACTCCCTCGCGGCGAGCCCGTTACCTGCTGTCGCTTCAAGGGCATGAAATGCCTGTTGAGGCGACTATCCAGGATCCCGACTTTCTCCTTCAGCAGATGCAGTGGCGTGAAGAGTTGGAAGAATTGCAAGACGAGGGGGATGTTGAAGGTATCGCGCCCTTCAAACAGCGTTTGAAGAAGTCCCAGGCTGAACTCGAGCATGAGTTCGATTCGTGTTGGGAGAACGCTTCGAAACAGGAAACTGCAGAGCGGCTTGTTCGCCGCATGCAGTTTCTCGACAAGCTGAGCAGCGAAGTGCGTCAGTTGGAAGAGCGCCTCGACGATTAATCTGGCGCCTGCTTAAAGGCGCCCCTAGCACAAGCTGAATAGCAATGGCTTTATTGCAAATTGCCGAACCTGGAATGGCTCCCAAGCCGCATCAACGCAAGTTGGCGGTAGGGATTGATCTGGGGACTACGAATTCTCTTGTCGCTGCCGTGCGCAGCGGCGTCTCTGAGCCGCTTCCTGATGAGCAGGGCGGTGTCATTCTTCCCTCAGCTGTTCGCTATCTGGAAAAGGATATTGAAGTAGGGGATGTAGCCAAGCAAAGTGCTGCACAAGACCCTTTCAATACGATTCTTTCCGTAAAGCGCTTCATGGGTCGCGGTCTGGCTGACATCAAGCAGTTGGGCGAGCAGTTACCCTATCGATTCGCTGAAGGCGAGTCCCACATGCCTTTCATCGAGACGATACAGGGGCTCAAGAGCCCTGTTGAGGTGTCAGCCGAAATCCTTCGTGTACTGCGTTCGCGTGCAGAAAAGACCTTGGGTGGTGAGTTGGTCGGCGCGGTAATTACCGTTCCGGCTTACTTTGATGACGCGCAGCGCCAAGCGACCAAGGACGCTGCCAAGCTGGCCGGTTTGAATGTGTTGCGGCTGCTCAATGAGCCCACCGCAGCGGCAGTGGCCTATGGGCTGGATCGTGGTGCGGAGGGCCTCATTGCGATCTATGACCTGGGCGGTGGCACATTTGATATTTCCATCCTGCGTTTGAGCAAAGGGGTTTTCGAAGTTCTGGCTACCGGAGGTGATAGTGCCTTGGGTGGTGATGATTTCGACCATGCCATTGCGACCTGGGTAATCGAACAGGCGGGGCTGTCTACTGATCTGTCGCCCTCGGAGCAACGTCAGTTACTGCAATTAGGCTGCATGGCCAAAGAGCAATTGTCGGCGCAACCTACTGTTACGCTCAGTTACGGTACCTGGCAGGGCGAGCTTACTCGCGAGCACTTTGAAACACTGATCGCGCCGTTGATCGCGCGAAGCCTGAAAGCTTGCCGTCGTGCAGTGCGTGACTCTGGTTGCGAGCTTGAGGAAGTCAAGGCGGTGGTCATGGTGGGTGGCTCCACTCGCGTGCCGCAAGTCCGATCCGCAGTGGCCAGACTGTTCGGTCGCGAGCCACTGACGGATATTGATCCGGATAAGGTTGTTGCCATCGGTGCGGCCATTCAGGCTGATACCCTGGCGGGTAATCGTGGTGGCGAAGAGCTCTTGCTGCTGGATGTCATTCCGCTCTCCCTTGGGCTTGAAACCATGGGCGGTTTGATGGAAAAGATTATCCCGCGTAACACGACCATACCTGTGGCACGTGCCCAGGATTTCACAACGTATAAAGATGGCCAGTCAGCCATGATGATTCATGTGCTGCAGGGTGAGCGAGAGCTGGTGAAAGATGCTCGTTCGCTGGCGCGTTTCGAGCTGCGCGGCATTCCGCCTATGGTGGCTGGCGCTGCCAAGATCCGTGTGACTTTTCAGGTCGATGCGGACGGCTTGCTCAGCGTCTCGGCGCGAGAGCTCTCCAGTGGTGTGGAAGCCAGTATCCAGGTCAAGCCATCCTATGGTCTGACGGATGGTGAAATCGCGCGTATGCTGCAGGATTCTTTCCAGAATGCCGGCGATGACATGAACGCTCGCGTGCTACGTGAGCAGCAGGTTGAGGCGCAACGTCTTCTAGAGGCGGTCCAGGCGGCTGTCGCTGAGGACGGCGATCGTTTGCTGGACGCTGAAGAGCGTGAAGTTATAGAGGCCGAGATCGACAAGCTAAAGAGTCTTGTCGACCATTCAGATGTCTCTGCTATTGAAGTACAAACCAAGCGTCTTTCCCAAGTGACCGATGCATTCGCGGCTCGCCGGATGGATGCATCGATCAAGGCGGCCCTGGCGGGTCGTCGTCTTAACGAAATCCAGGAGTAAGTTCACCATGCCGCAGATCGTTTTTCTGCCCCACCCAGAGCATTGCCCCGAGGGCGCGGTGATCCAGGCCGAAGAAGGTGAAACCATTATCGATGCAGCGTTGCGCAACGGTATTGAAGTCGAGCATGCCTGTGAGATGTCTTGTGCCTGTACGACCTGCCATGTCGTCGTTCGTGAAGGCTTCGGCTCCATGGAGCCGTCTGACGAGCTTGAAGATGACATGCTGGACAAGGCATGGGGGCTGGAGCCGGAGTCCCGGCTGTCCTGTCAGGCAAAGGTTGGCACTGCCGACTTGGTCGTTGAAATTCCCCGCTACACCATCAATCAGGTATCGGAACGTCACTAAGGAAGATCATCATGGCGATGAAATGGGTCGATGTGCTGGATATCGCAATCGCTCTTTCCGAAGCTCACCCGGATGTGGATCCCCGCTATGTAAATTTCGTGAATTTGCGTAACTGGGTCACCGCACTGCCCGGGTTTGACGATGACCCCCAGCGGGGTGGCGAGAAGGTACTCGAAGCCATCCAGGCTGCGTGGATTGAAGAAGCGGACTAACCTATTCTTCGTTAGCCTACGCTTTTGACCGAAGCCCGCGTATAATCCGCGGGTTTCGTTTTTGCTAAATGCCCAACTTTGGAGTTGTCATGTCTGTTCAACGCACCCTTTCTATCATCAAGCCGGACGCTGTAGCCAAGAACGTCGTTGGTGAAATCATCACTCGCTTCGAAAAGGCTGGCCTGCGCGTTGTGGCCGCGAAGATGGTTCAGCTCTCCGAGCGCGAGGCCGGTGGCTTCTATGCTGAGCACAAAGAGCGTCCTTTCTTCAAGGATCTGGTGTCCTTCATGACTTCCGGTCCGGTCGTTGTTCAGGTTCTGGAAGGCGAAAACGCCATCGCCAAGAACCGTGAGCTGATGGGCGCTACCGATCCCAAGAAAGCAGACGCCGGTACCATCCGCGCTGATTTCGCTGTTTCCATCGATGAAAACGCTGTTCACGGTTCTGATTCCGAAGCATCGGCTGCCCGTGAAATTGCTTACTTCTTCGCTGCAACTGAAGTTTGCGAGCGCACCCGCTGATCCACAGGTGAATCCATGAGTAATACAGTCGGCAAGACTAACCTGCTGGGGCTTACCCAGCCACAAATGGAGCAGTTCTTCGAGTCCATCGGAGAGAAGCGCTTTCGTGCCGGCCAAGTGATGAAATGGATTCACCACTTTGGCGTTGATGATTTTGACGCCATGAGTAATCTCGGCAAGGCCTTGCGCGAAAAGCTCAAGGCCTGCGCCGAGGTTCGTGGCCCCGAAGTGGTAAGTGAAGATATTTCGGCGGATGGCACTCGGAAGTGGGTTATTCGTGTGGCTTCCGGTAGCTGCGTTGAGACGGTTTACATTCCTCAGGACAAGCGTGGCACGCTGTGTGTTTCGTCACAGGCAGGCTGTGCACTTGACTGCAGTTTCTGTTCGACCGGAAAGCAAGGTTTCAATAGCAATCTCACGGCTGCCGAAGTCATCGGCCAAGTGTGGGTTGCCAACAAGTCATTTGGTACTGTGCCGGCCAAGATCGACCGTGCCATTACGAACGTCGTGATGATGGGCATGGGTGAGCCGCTGCTCAATTTCGACAATGTCGTAGCTGCCATGCAAATCATGATGGATGACTTGGGCTATGGAATATCCAAGCGCAAGGTAACGCTATCCACGTCAGGGGTAGTGCCCATGATTGAAGAGCTGGCCAAGCACGTCGATGTGTCTCTGGCGCTGTCGCTGCATGCGCCCAACGACGCCTTGCGCAACGAGCTGGTACCGATCAATCGCAAGTATCCTCTGGCCATGCTGCTGGATGCCTGTCAGCGGTACATTGGTCAGCTGGGTGAAAAACGTGTTCTGACCATTGAGTACACTCTACTCAAGGACGTCAACGACCAGCCCGAGCATGCTGTGCAGATGATTGAATTGCTGCGCAACGTGCCCTGCAAGATCAATTTGATTCCTTTTAATCCTTTCCCTCATTCCGGTTACGAGCGCCCCAGCAAGAATGCGGTGCGTCGCTTCCAGGAACTCCTGCAGCAGGCCGGTTTCAATGTCACCGTGCGTACTACGCGTGGCGATGATATCGATGCAGCCTGTGGGCAGCTGGTGGGAAAGGTTATGGACCGTACTCGGCGAAGCGAGCGGTACATTGCTGTACGCCAGTTGAATAATGAGAACGATGCGGCTTTGGGTGTTCGCCAGAATTAATTAAAAGGAGAGGGTTAGTGATGTTGCGTGCAGTATTGGCTTTGGCAGTTGCAGGACTTTTAACCGGCTGCGTCACTACTGGCTCTACTGACCCTCTGAGTACGGGAAAAGGTCGTGATCATGCCCGGGACGCCTACATTCAGTTGGGTCTGGGCTATCTGCAGGAAGGAAACACCGAGCAGGCCAAGATCCCGCTGAAACAGGCCCTGCAGCTTGACTCCTCGAGCGCCGATGCCCATGCCGCGCTGGCATTGGTGTTCCAGACCGAGATGGAGCCCAAACTGGCTGACGAAGAATACCGCAAGGCCATGTCAGCACGCCGTAACGATTCCCGTATTCTCAATAATTACGGAAGCTTTCTTTTTGAGCAGAAGCGATACAGCGAAGCCTATGATCGTTTCATAGAGGCCTCGCAGGATCCTTTGTACCCTGAACGCTCGCGAGTCTTTGAAAACCTCGGTTTAACTGCGTTAAGGTTGAATAAGCCCGAATTGGCACGCCAGTATTTGGAGAAGTCGCTGAGACTGAACAGCAACCAACCCAAGGCTTTGCTGGAAATGGCGCAGCTCTCTTATGCGGCTCGTGAGTATGTACCTGCACGTGGGTATTACGAAGCATTTAGCCGCATTTCGCCCCAGGATGCGCGTAGCCTTTTACTGGGCATCCGTCTGGCCGAAGTATTCAACGATCGCGATACGGCTGCCAGTTATACCTTGCAATTGAAGCGGCTTTATCCCGCTTCTGAAGAATATAAACAACTTCAGTCGGAGCAACGATGAGTAATGTGCAACCTGAGGCTGTAATGTCAGCTCGTGGTAATCCAGGCGACATACTGCGCCAGGCTCGCATTTCCAATGGGTGGAGCATCGCTCAAGTGGCTGCTCAGATGAATCTGAGTGGGCATGTCATCGAGTTGCTGGAAGCTGGGGACTATCAAAAGCTGCCAGGGCATACGTTTGCCCGCGGTTATGTCCGCTCCTATGGGAAGCTGCTGGGGCTCGATCAGGCTGAGCTTGTAAAGGTCTTCGATCAGTACACAGGGACCGATGCCAAAGGCAGTACGGTTCACACCATAAACCGTGTTGAAGAACCGGTGCGCTTGTCGCGTAATGTCCTGCGTATCGTCAGCTTTATTCTGGTCGTTGTTATCATTGGGCTTGGCCTGTTCTGGTGGCAGGAGCGCTCCGGGCTTGGTATGGGCGGTAATGGCCTTAGCCTTGAGCATGTCGAAGTAGAAAGCGCAGACGGCACTACTGAAATTCATACGCTTGATGAGCCTGAAGATCAGGCGGTGGCGGAAGCTCAAAAGGCTGAGGTGCCCGCTGCATCAGAGCCAGGTGTGCCCGCTACACCGACTGCTCCTGCTGCCAATGCTGTTGCGCAAACGCCTGTGCCTGCCCCGAATACCGCTTCCGGTACGGCAGCCAATGGCGCTGCGAATGCTGCTCCTGCTACGGCCGCTACACCGACTACTCCGGTTGTATCGACCGATGCTGCGCTTGCGCCTACCACGCCGCCAGCCGGCGAAACTGCGCCAGCGGCAGAGCAGGGAGGCTTGAGCATTCAGTTGGTAGCGGACTGCTGGATGCAGATCACAGATGCGTCGGGGAAAGTTATTTACAGTGGCCTCAAACGAAAGGGTGATACCCTGCAGTTTGAAACGGTAAAAGCTCCTGTGGAGATTCGTTTAGGCTACGCACGGGGTGCGCAAATTACCTATAACGGCCAGCCGGTAGACATCAAGCCCTATGTACGTGGGGAAACTGCTCGCTTCAAAGTAGGGCAGGCGTCTCAGTAACCAGAATTGCAGTACGATCAAAGCGGCATCATTCTGCCGCTTTGATTTTATTATCGGATCATATTTTATAGTTCTCTGGTTTTAACCAGTCTCCGTAAGGATCTGGTATTTATCAGGAAGAAGAGTCCTGTCATGCATAGCGAATCGCCGATCAAACGTCGCCCTTCTCGAAAGATCTGGGTAGGCTCCGTGCCGGTAGGAGGCGATGCTCCTATCGCGGTACAGAGCATGACGAACACCGAAACCTGTGATGTTGCCGCAACAGTTGCGCAAATCCGTCGTCTGGAAGATGCAGGCGCTGATATCGTTCGGGTTTCAGTTCCCGACATGGATGCTGCAGAAGCATTCGGTCAAATCAAGCAGCAGGTGAACGTTCCTCTGGTTGCAGACATTCATTTTGATTACAGAATTGCCCTTCGGGTAGCTGAACTCGGTGTGGATTGTCTGCGTATCAACCCTGGCAACATCGGGCGTGAAGACCGGGTCAGGGCGGTAGTCGATGCGGCGCGTGACAAGAACATTCCGATTCGTATCGGCGTGAATGCGGGCTCTCTGGAAAAGGATCTGCAGAAAAAATATGGTGAGCCTACCCCTGAAGCGCTACTGGAATCAGCCATGCGTCATGTCGATTACCTCGACAAACTGGATTTCCAGAACTTCAAGGTCAGTGTGAAGGCGAGTGACGTCTTCATGGCCGTATCGGCTTATCGCTTGCTGGCGAAGCAGATCGAGCAGCCGCTACACCTGGGCATCACCGAGGCAGGTGGTTTGCGTTCCGGCACCGTAAAATCTGCGGTTGGCCTGGGCATGCTGCTGGCCGAAGGCATTGGCGATACCATTCGTATCTCCCTGGCGGCGGATCCGGTCGAAGAGATCAAGGTGGGTTTCGATATCCTGAAGTCGTTGCGCTTACGCTCGCGCGGCATCAACTTCATCGCCTGTCCAAGCTGCTCTCGCCAGAACTTTGATGTGGTCAAGACCATGAATGATCTGGAAGGGCGCCTGGAAGATCTTCTGGTTCCCTTAGATGTGGCCGTTATCGGCTGTGTGGTCAATGGGCCGGGAGAGGCCAAAGAGGCTCACGTAGGGTTGACTGGCGGCACGCCTAATAACCTAGTGTATATCGATGGCAAGCCTGCACAAAAGCTGACCAATGAGAATCTGGTGGATGAGCTGGAGCAGCTGATTCGCCGCAAAGCGGCTGAAAAAATGGAAGCGGATGCGGCTGTTATTGCCCGTAGCTGAATGCCGTTAGAGAATTGAATTAAGGACTCCTCGTGAGCAAGTCTTTGCAAGCCATTCGTGGCATGAACGACATACTGCCAGAGCAGACGCCAGCCTGGCGCTATCTGGAAACAACTTTCGCTACCTTGCTGGATGGGTACGGCTACAAGGAAGTCCGACTGCCTATCCTCGAATTCACCGAGCTGTTCGCTCGGGGTATCGGCGAGGGCACCGATGTGGTCGACAAGGAAATGTATACTTTTCTCGACCGTAACGGTGAGTCGCTGACGCTTCGTCCGGAAGGCACAGCAGGGTGTGTCCGCGCCGTGCTGGAGCACGGCCTTACAGGCGGTGGCCAGGTTCAGAAACTCTGGTATACGGGACCCATGTTCCGCTACGAGAAGCCGCAAAAAGGACGCTATCGCCAGTTCCATCAGATTGGCGTAGAGGTCTTTAACTTGCCTGGGCCGGATATCGATGCTGAGCTGATCATCATGACGGCGCGCCTGTGGAGGCAGCTGGGTATTGATGATGCCGTTACACTGCAGCTGAACAGCTTGGGTTCAAGCGAAGCGCGTGCAGCCTATCGGGATGCCTTGGTTGATTACCTCAAGCAGCATTTCGATCAGCTGGATGAAGACAGTCAGCGTCGTTTGACGACTAATCCCCTGCGTATTCTGGACAGCAAGAATGCCCAGACACAGGCCTTGCTGACCGATGCTCCCACGTTGTCGGATTATCTAGACGAAGAGTCTAGTGCCCATTTTGAAGGCTTGAAGGCACGCCTTGAAGCAGCAGGCATCGAGTACACGATCAATCCGAAGCTTGTGCGGGGTCTGGACTACTACGGTCGTACCGTATTCGAGTGGGTAACCGATAAGCTGGGCGCACAAGGTACGGTGTGCGCTGGCGGACGCTACGATGGTCTGATCACTCAGTTTGGTGGAAAGCCTACGCCAGGCGTTGGTTTTGCCATGGGTGTTGAGCGTCTGGTGCTGATGCTTGAGACGCTGAACAAGATTCCCGCCGAGCTTAGCCGTCCGATGGACATCTACTTATGCACCTTTGGTGAAGCGGCAGAACTGGCCGGTCTGGCCTTGGCCGAGCAGCTGCGTACGGCCTTGCCGTCCTTGCGTCTGGCGGTTAATGCTGGCGGCGGAAGTTTCAAGAGTCAGTTCAAGAAGGCAGACAAGAGCGGCGCATGGTTTGCTCTGATTCTGGGCGAGGATGAGCTGGCGCAGCGCCAGGTTGGCCTCAAGCCCTTGCGTAATGATAGTGCCCAGGAGATGGTCGCCTGGGATCAGTTGTCCGCACGCCTGCATGATAGCTTGCAGCAGCAGACGTCCGCACACAGCGAAAGCGAATAGGAGTGACCGGTGAGTTCGCAGAATGAAGATCCAAATGTCGCCCACCTTCAGGATTGGTGGCAGCGTAACGGCAAGCCGCTGCTCACCGGTGGCGTCGTGGCCCTGGTGGCCGTGCTGGGCTGGCAATGGTGGGAGCGTAATCAGACCAATCAGTCTCAGGCTGCGTCCATCGTGTATCAGGAGCTGGTTCAGGCAGCGCTGGATCCCAGCGGCAAACCGGATACCGCTCGGGTAACGGACCTGTCCAACCAGCTCAAGCAGGAATATTCAGGTACTACCTATTCCCAATACGGTAGTCTTTTCGTGGCCAAGGTTGCTGTTGAGAGTGGCAAGCTGGATGACGCAGCCAACGAACTGAAGGCAATTGTCGATAAGCCGGCGGATGATACTGTGGGCGAACTGGCACGCCAGCGTCTGGCGCGGGTGCTGGCTGCGCAGGGCAAGGCTGAAGATGGCCTGAAACTACTGGAAGGCAAGGTTGCAGAGCCTTATGTCGCCAACCGCGAAGAGTTACGTGGTGATCTGTTGGTCAGTCTGGGCCGTGTCGACGATGCCCGTGCCGCTTATGAAAAAGCCAAGTCCGAATTGCCTGCCGATGCCGCCGAAGGCACGCTGCAGATGAAGCTGGATGACCTGGCAAAAGGAGATGCCTGATGCTGCGTTGGAAACATGTTGCGCTACTGGCCTTGGCCCTGACTGCTGTCGGGTGCAGCAGTAACAGCAAAAAAGAGCTGCCGCCTGCTGAATTGCAGGACTTCAAGGCCGATGTTCAGTTGCAGGAGCAATGGAGCCGCTCGGTAGGGGAAGGGCAGGGTGATACCTACAACCTGTTGACGCCTGCCATTGACGGTCAGTCCCTGTACGTGACTGATAACGAAGGCCTGGTCATGGCGTTGAACCGTGAAAACGGTGACATCATTTGGAAGAAAAAGTTGGACCTGCCTGTTTCAGGTGGCGTTGGCGCTGCCTACGGGCTGGTTCTGGTTGGCACGTTGAGAGGAGATGTCGTTGCCCTGGACGCAACCTCGGGCGATGAAAAATGGCGCTCTAGGGTTTCCAGTGAAGTACTGGCTCCGCCGGTCAGCAACGGTGACATCGTGGCTGTCCAGACTCAGGACGACAAGCTTTATGCCCTTGATGCCGAGACGGGTGACCGCCGCTGGCTGTATGAGGAGAGCATGCCTGTTCTGACCCTGCGTGGTACAGGTGCTCCGATCGTAACCAATCGCTATGTTGTCGCTGGCCTGGCCAGCGGCAAGGTGATTGCGCTGGATGAACAGCGTGGCTTGCCGATCTGGGAGCAACAGGTTGCCATCCCGCAGGGGCGCTCCGAGCTGGATCGTATGGTTGATATCAACGGCGGACTGCTGCTTTCAGGCACTACGCTATATGTGGCCACGTACCACGGTCGGGTTGCCGGACTGGATCTGGAGAGCGGTCGTGTGCTCTGGCAACGTGATGCATCCAGCTATACCGGTGTCGCTGAAGGTTTCGGTAACGTATATGTAAGCCTGGAAAATGGCACCGTTGAAGCGGTAGATCAAAATTCGGCTTCAGCGCTGTGGAGCAATGATTCCCTGGCGCGTCGTATGTTGTCCGCCCCGGCTGTGCTGTCGAACTACGTCGCAGTAGGTGATTATGAAGGCTATATTCACCTGCTAAGCCAGACGGATGGTCATATGGCCGGTCGTCAGAAGCTGGGTAACGGCGGCGTTCGGGTTCGCCCGTTAGTGGATGGCGACTGGATGTATGTGTACGGTAACGGCGGTAAGCTGGCTGCCTACACCATTCGCTAAGCTGTCCTGTATGTGTATGGCCGCTATCGCCCTCACGATAGCGGCCTTTGTGTTTTCTGTATTCCTGTGGAGAGCCGTATGGTTCCCGTTATTGCTCTGGTAGGACGTCCTAATGTAGGCAAGTCCACCTTGTTTAATCGACTTACCAAAACCCGTGATGCCATTGTGGCCGATATCGCGGGCCTGACCCGCGACCGCAAGTATGGCGAGGCGCGTTGGCAGGGTCGGACGTATATCGTTGTCGACACCGGGGGTATCTCCGGAGACGAAGAAGGCATCGATATGAAAATGGCTGAGCAGTCGCTTCAGGCCATTGAAGAAGCCGACGCCGTTCTGTTCATGGTGGATTCCCGTGCCGGGATGACGGCCGGCGATCAGATGATCGCCGAGCACCTGCGTACGCGTAACAAGCGCTGCTTTTTGATTGCTAATAAGGTCGACGCAGTTGATCCAGACATTGCCCGGGCTGAATTCAGCCCGATGGGCCTGGGTGATGCGCTGACCATTGCGGCTGCGCATGGCCGCGGTATCAACGGCATGCTTGAGCAGGTGCTGGGCTCCTTCCCCAAGGATGAGGAAGAAGAGTTCATTGTTGATGCGGAGGACGAAGAAGGCGATCAGGCTTCGGATGAGAGTGTCATCGAGAAGCGTATTCCGGGACCGGATGAAAAGGCCGGGATCAAGATCGCCATCATTGGCCGTCCCAACGTGGGCAAGTCCACGCTGGTCAACCGCATGCTTGGCGAAGAGCGTGTCATCGTATATGACCAGGCCGGCACGACTCGCGACAGTATCTACATTCCCTTCGAGCGCAACGAAGAGAAGTACACGCTGATCGACACCGCCGGTGTGCGTCGCCGCGGCAAGATCTTCGAAGCGGTAGAAAAGTTTTCTGTTGTGAAGACGCTTCAGGCCATTCAGGACGCCAACGTCGTTATCTTTGTGATGGATGCCCGTGAAGGGGTAGTCGAGCACGATCTGAACCTGTTGGGCTTTGTCCTGGAAACCGGTCGCGCCCTTGTGATTGCAC
Organism: Pseudomonas sp. WAC2; assembly: GCF_030403525.1. Classification (NCBI taxonomy): domain Bacteria; kingdom Pseudomonadati; phylum Pseudomonadota; class Gammaproteobacteria; order Pseudomonadales; family Pseudomonadaceae; genus Pseudomonas; species Pseudomonas sp. WAC2. Next base: position 325,269 of record NZ_JAUEPD010000001.1, on the reverse strand, counting down.
TCAACAAGTGGGACGGCATGGAGGCCAGTGAGCGTGATTATGTGAAGACCGAACTCGAACGCCGCCTGATGTTTGCCAATTTCGCGGATATTCATTTCATTTCCGCGTTGCATGGCACCGGCGTAGGGCATCTGTACAAGTCGGTGCAACAGGCATTCGCTTCGGCCGTTACCCGCTGGCCTACCAGTCGTCTGACCAAGATTCTTGAGGATGCGGTACAGGAGCACCAGCCGCCGTTGGTTAATGGCCGTCGAATCAAATTGCGTTATGCGCACATGGGCGGAGCCAACCCCCCGCTGTTGGTTATCCATGGCAACCAGGTGGATGCAGTCCCGCGTGCCTATGTCCGCTACCTGGAAAACACCTATCGCCGGGTATTGAAGCTGATAGGTACGCCTATTCGCATTGAATTCAAGTCGGGTGAAAACCCCTTTGCGGACAAGAAGAACACGCTGACCGAGCGGCAGGTGAACAAAAAGCGCCGCTTGATGAGCCATCACAAGAAAGCGGAGAAGAAGCGCAAGGACAAGCGTCGCTAGTCGCTTCCCTGTTGTAACGGGCCGGCGCTGTCTGGCCCGTTCGAATACCAGGCTGCTCGGGCATGTTCCGTGTGGCCAGTCTTAAGTCATGATAGCGGTGCATAGTGCTTCGCTGAGCCGTCGACGGCATCGAAGCCGACCGCCTTGTTGTCGGAGCGTTCGATGATCCAGAGCAAGTTGCCTTCCCTTGGTGTGACTATCTTTACCCGCATGTCCCAACTGGCCATGGAAACGGGTGCAATCAACCTGTCTCAGGGTTTCCCGGATTTCGACGGCCCGGATGCCTTGCGCGAGGCGGTAAGTTGGCACGTCATGGCCGGTCATAATCAGTATGCGCCCATGACAGGGTTGCCTGCCTTGCGTGAGCAAGTGGCCCGCAAAGTGGCTACGCTCTATGGGCGCACGGTTGATGCCGAACAGGAAGTCACCATTACGCCCGGTGCGACGCAGGCCATCTTCTGCGCCATTCAGTCTGTAGTTCGCAGCGGTGACGAAGTGATTGTATTTGATCCCTGCTATGACTCTTACGCACCCTCGGTTGAACTGGCCGGTGGGCGCTGTATCCACCTACCCTTGGCACTGCCGGATTTTGGGATCGACTGGGATCGCTTGCAGGCAGCCCTGACGTCGCGCACACGGGCTATCGTGCTGAACACGCCCCATAACCCGAGCGGCTCGCTGGTTGGTCGCGACGCGCTGGACCGTCTCGCCGCATTGATTCGCGATCGGGATATCTACCTGATCAGTGATGAGGTATATGAGCACTTGGTTTTCGACGGGGCAGAACATGCCAGTGTACTCACCCATGATGAACTCTACGCCCGTGCGTTTGTTATCAGCTCCTTTGGCAAAACATATCATGTGACAGGTTGGAAGACCGGGTATGTGATCGCCCCGCGCGAGCTTTCAAGCGAACTGCGCAAGATTCACCAGTATGTAAGCTTTTGCGGGGTGACGCCTCTGCAATGGGCATTGGCAGATTTCATGGAAGCACATCCCGAGCATGTAACCGAACTCCCAGCGTTTTATCAGGCCAAACGAGATCTGTTCTGTGATTTGTTGGGTTCGTCTAAATTGGCGTTTACACGTGCAGCAGGGACCTATTTCCAGCTGGCGGACTATTCCGCTATTCGGGATGACGTAAGCGATGTCGAAATGGCCGAGTGGTTGACGCGTGAGCACGGTGTGGCTGCCATTCCGATCTCCGTGTTTTATCAGGAAGCTCCAAAGGACTTGCGTCTGGTACGTTTCTGCTTCGCTAAACGAGAGGAGACGCTGCGGCTAGCAGCGGAAAAACTGTGCGCGATCTAAGCCTGAGACCTGATTTGAAACTGGCACTCATCCAGACTGAACTGTTCTGGCATGATGCTTCGGCCAACCGCGACCGGTTTACTGCCTTGCTGCAACAGGCGAAAGGCGCGGATCTGGTTGTACTGCCTGAGATGTTCACTACCGGCTTTTCGATGGAATCAGCCCTGCTGGCTGAGGATGAAGGCGGACGTACCCATGCGTGGATACGCGAGCAAGCGGCATCGCTCAATGCTGTGATAACGGGCAGCCTGATCGTTCGTGATGCCCAAGGGCAGTACCGTAATCGACTCCTGTGGGCGCGGCCTGACGGCACGATGTCCCATTATGACAAACGTCACCTGTTTCGCATGGCCGGAGAGCACGAACATTACACCGCAGGTGAAGCGCAAGCGGTATTCGAGCTCAACGGCTGGCGCATTCGTCCCTTGATCTGTTACGACTTGCGGTTTCCGGTGTGGAGCCGTGATCCAGTCAAGACCGATCTGTTGCTCTATACCGCCAACTGGCCAGCCGCACGGCGTAACCACTGGAATCGGCTGCTTCCCGCTCGGGCCATTGAAAACCTCTGTTATGTCGCGGCCGTGAATCGCATTGGCGAAGACGGAAAAGGAATCGCCTATAGCGGCGACAGCCAGGTATTGGACTACCAGGGCGAGCCGCTCCTGGACGCCAAGGACAGCGCAGGAGTGTTTACGGTGTCGCTGTCTGCCGACACGCTGTCGCGCTACCGCGATGCGTTCCCCGCGTATCGGGATGTGGACGACTTCGAACTGCTTTGATTGCTCACTACTCCTCCCTAACGCCCCGTCTGCCATGCTGGCGATGGGGCGTTGTTGTTTCCGGCGCTTGCCCTTTGCCTTGGGACGATTGCAGACTGGCCCTTCGACAGGCTATTCAGGACAACAACAATGCAAACGCCTCGAATCGCAATTATTGGTGCCGGCCTCATGGGTGTCGGGATTGCCACTCATTTTGCTCGTCACGGACATTCGGTTCTGCTGCGAGACGTTTCCGTTGAGCGTTTGAGCGATGTGCCCGCCATTGCCAGAAGCGTTCTGGAAGAGCTATCAGCGGCTGCGCTGTTTGAACCCAGTCAGACCCATGCAGTGCTGAGCAGGATCACGACAACCGATGCGCTGGCCGATTTGGCTGATGCCACGCTACTGATCGAGGCTGTACCTGAGCGGCTGGCGCTCAAGCATGCGGTGTATGCGGAGCTTGAGTCAGTCGTTTCGCCAGAGGCCATCATTGCCAGTAACACAAGCGGCTTTCCTCCCGATCAACTGGCTCAGGGAATGGCATATCCCGAACGGTTGCTCATTGCTCATTTCTGGAACCCGCCTCATCTGATTCCACTGGTCGAACTGGTGCCGGGAGAAAAGACCAACCCAGCCTGTTTGCAGAAGGTGCGGGATGTATTGCAAGTCATGGACTTGGAAGTTGTTTTGCTCATGCGGGCGATTCCGGGCTTTATTGGCAACCGCCTGCAGTTTGCCGTGCTGCGTGAGGCCCTGCATATCGTACAAAGCGGTGTAGCGTCACCTGAAGATGTGGACCGGGTCATGCGGGCCTCTCTGGGTAGGCGCTACGGCATGGTGGGACCGCTGGAAGCGGCAGACATGGGTGGTCTCGATACCTTTCTGGACATCGCCAGCCACCTGATGCCGACCTTGGCCAAGGATGAGGAGGTGCTAGAGGTTTTGCGTGAACGCGTCGGGCAGGGAAGAACAGGCCTACGCAGCGGCAATGGGTTTTATGAGTGGAGCGAAGAGCGCAAGGCGCGGATAGCCGAGCGGCGTGCCCATCAGCTACAGCATGCCTTGCGGCCATGAATCGCTATACAGGTGTCGATATGGCGACCGCCAATGACCTGAGCGACTATCAGCAGATCAGTCTGCGGGCAATTCGCTCGCTATTTGAAAGCATCGAGCAGAGCAGCGAAGGTACCGTGATTGTGGACCGTGACCTCCGTATCGTCTGGATGAATGAGCGTTATGCCCGGCGCTTTGGCTTGCCCAGCGCAAAGTCGGCGATCGGGCAGGTGTGTGAGCAGGTGATTCCGGGAAGCTTGTTGCGGGAAGTAGTCAACACGGGCCAGCCCATCCTGCTGGATCTGCTTGATACACCCAAAGGACCAATGGTGGTGATGCGTTTGCCCATTCATGACGATACCGGTCAGGTCATCGGTGCCATTGGCTTTGCCTTGTTCGATGAGTTACGGACGTTGGCCCCCTTGGTGACGCGGTTCTTACGGATTCAGGAGGAATTGGCTTCGACGCGGCGGTCGCTGCAGAACGCCCGGCAGGCCAAATACAGTTTTGCCCACTTCGTAGGCAGCGGCCCGGCCAGTCAGGAGGTCAAGCGACGTGCGAGACGTGCGGCTACGGTAGAGACCTCTGTCTTGCTGTTGGGGGAGACCGGCACAGGAAAGGAGTTGTTGGCCCATGCCATTCATGCGGCATCCCCTCGGGCCAATAAGTCGTTTGTCAGTGTGAATGCGGCTGCCATCCCTGAAAATCTGTTGGAAGCTGAGTTCTTCGGCACGGCGCCTGGGGCTTTTACAGGCGCGGACCGCAAGGCGCGGGCAGGAAAACTGCAGATTGCGCAGGGCGGAACGCTATTTCTGGACGAAATCGGCGATATGCCCCTGAGCTTACAGGCAAAACTTTTGAGGGTGCTTCAGGAAAAGGAATTCGAGCCGCTGGGGTCCAACGAGGTGCTGCGCTGCGACGTTCGGCTGATTGCGGCAACCTCACGCAATCTGGATGCGCTGGTAGCTGAAGGCTCATTTCGGGCGGACCTGTACTACCGCTTGAACGTACTGCCCATTGTAGTTCCGCCGCTGCGTGAACGGCGAGAAGACCTGCCGGCGTTATGCGAAGCCATCCTGGACAGTTTGCTGGCGGAAGGACATGCGCCTCGGGAGCTGGATGAGGAAGCACTGGCGTTACTCGCCCGCTACGATTGGCCTGGCAACGTACGTGAGCTGCGCAATGTTCTGGAGCGCGCATCGCTGTTGAGTGATGAGGCCGTTATTGGCGCGCTCAGCATTGGCTCGGCATTAGGAAAACCCTTGCCGCCCAAAGCGATTGAGCTGATGTCCATTAGCACTACCAGGACGACCAGTAGCAACATGACGTATGAAGAGGCAAAACGCCAATTCGAGCATGAGCTCATTACCCAGGCCTTGTCATCGTGTTCAGGTAGGGTCGAGGAGGCTGCCAAACGCTTGGGCCTCGGACGCTCAACCCTTTATAAGAAAATGGCCGCCCTGGGGCTTTTGTCTTGAAATAGAGACTATTCTCAAGTTGGAGACAAAATCGATGCGAAGTTGTCTCCAATTGGAGAAATCAATGAATTGAAGGAGCAATTAGTTAGGTAATTCAAGGTGTTAGTGTCTGGCATGGATCTCGCTAACAAAGCCTTGCTGTCTCCACAGCTACAACAATAACTAGCCGCTGCGCCCGGTACTGACCGGCCAGCGAGGAGAAAACATGAGCGTATTGATTGCTCTGGCGGCGCTGGGTCTGCTGATGCTGGCGGCGTACCGTGGTTATAGCGTTATCCTGTTTGCACCGATTGCAGCCCTTGCGGCGGTGCTGCTGACCGATCCTTCCGCTGTGGCTCCGGCATTTACCGGTGTGTTCATGGACAAGATGGTCGGCTTCATCAAGCTGTACTTTCCTGTCTTTCTGCTGGGTGCAGTCTTCGGCAAGCTCATCGAGCTTTCCGGTTTTTCCCGTTCTATTGTGGCTGCTGCGATTCGTCTGCTGGGCACACGGCAGGCCATACTGGTCATCGTGCTGGTTTGCGCCTTGCTGACCTATGGTGGCGTCTCGCTGTTCGTTGTCGTGTTTGCGGTGTACCCATTCGCAGCCGAGATGTTTCGTCAGAGCAACATTCCCAAACGTTTGATTCCAGCCACCATTGCACTGGGTGCGTTTTCATTCACCATGGATGCCCTGCCGGGTACGCCTCAAATCCAGAACATCATCCCTACGACATTCTTCAACACGACGGCCTGGGCCGCCCCTTGGCTGGGGTTGATCGGCTCGTTGTTTGTCATCGCGGTCGGGTTGACCTATCTGGGGCGGCAGCGTCGTAAAGCGATGGCGCGTGGAGAAGGGTACGGCACCGAGTTGCGCAACGAACCGGAAACACCGGACAACATTAACTTGCCGAACCCGCTTCTGGCGCTGTCGCCACTTATCCTGGTCGGCGTCATGAATCTGCTGTTTACCCATTGGATTCCTCAGTGGTACGGCAAGACGCACACGCTAGCGCTACCGGGTCTGGCAACGCCTGTTACCAGCGAAGTCAGCAAGCTAACGGCAATTTGGGCCGTCGAGGCTGCCTTGTTAATCGGCATTTTGCTGGTGCTTGTGGCTGCGTTTAAAACCATCCGTACCCGCTTGGCCGAGGGCACTAAAACCGCAGTAGGCGGGGCTTTGCTGGCCGCCATGAATACTGCGTCTGAATATGGGTTTGGTGCAGTAATCGCTTCGCTGCCGGGTTTTCTGGTCTTGGCAGACGCGCTCAAGACCATTCCCAACCCACTCATCAATGAAGCCATTACCGTAACGCTTCTGGCCGGTATCACTGGCTCGGCCTCAGGCGGCATGAGTATTGCGCTGGCGGCCATGTCGGACAGTTTTATCGCCGCAGCCAATGCCGCACAGATTCCCCTTGAGGTGCTGCACCGGGTGGCGGCTATGGCCAGCGGTGGCATGGATACCCTACCGCACAATGGCGCCGTCATCACCTTGCTGGCAGTAACTGGACTGACGCACCGGGAAGCTTACAAAGACGTATTTGGTATCACGCTGATCAAGACGTTGGCAGTGTTCGTGGTCATCGGCGTGTTCTATGCCACTGGCATCGTGTAGAGGAGAGCGTTATGGACTTGAAAGGCAAAACCGCCCTGGTAACCGGTTCGACCAGTGGAATCGGTCTGGGTATCGCCACGCGACTGGCCGAAGCGGGTGCCGATGTGATCCTCAATGGCTTTGGTGACAGCGAGACGGCTAAAGCCGACCTAAGCCGTTTGGGTGGGCGGGTGGGCTATCACGGGGCGGACTTGTCCCGGCCTGAGCAGATTACTGATCTTTTCGCCTATGCTGAACATGAGTTCGGTGGTGTGGATATTCTGGTCAACAATGCCGGCATTCAGCATGTGGCATCAGTCGAGACGTTTCCAATCGAGAAGTGGGACGCGATCATTGCAATCAATCTGTCCTCGGTATTTCACGCGACTCGTCTGGCATTGCCGGGCATGAGGCAGCGCGGCTGGGGAAGGATTGTGAACATCGCTTCCGTGCATGGATTGGTAGGGTCGGTACAGAAATCCGCTTATGTGGCTGCCAAGCATGGCGTGGTCGGACTGACTAAGGTGGTTGCACTGGAAACGGCCGATTGTAACGTGACCTGCAATGCGCTCTGCCCGGGCTGGGTGCTGACACCTCTGGTGCAGCAGCAGATCGATGCACGCGCCGCTGCAGATGGCGATGCAGAGCGCGCACGGCGGGAGCTTCTGGAAGAGAAGCAGCCGTCACTTGAATTCGTCACGCCTGCCCAACTGGGCGAGCTGACACTGTTTCTTTGCAGCGATGCGGCCGCCCAGGTACGGGGCGCCGCGTGGAATGTCGATGGGGGCTGGTTGGCCCGTTAACAACAATAACGACACGAGGTAAACCATGAACAAGCTTTATCCCAGTGCCGCCCATGCCCTGGAAGGGGTCGTGGAAGACGGCATGACGCTGGCGGTCGGCGGTTTCGGTCTATGCGGGATCCCCGAAGCGCTGATCCTGGCATTGCGCGAGACTGGTAAGCGCGAGCTGACCGTGATCAGCAATAACGCCGGTGTAGACGGGTTTGGCCTGGGCGTACTGCTCGAGTCCCGGCAGATCAAGAAAATGATTTCATCCTACGTAGGCGAGAACAAGGAGTTCGAGCGGCAGTACCTTTCCGGTGAGCTGGAATTGGAATTCACCCCTCAGGGTACGCTTGCGGAAAAACTGCGTGCCGGTGGTTCAGGCATCCCGGCGTTCTTCACGCGTACCGGCTACGGCACGCTGGTGGCCGAAGGCAAGGAAACACGCGAGTTCGATGGTGAGCAGTATGTGATGGAGCGGTCGCTTGTGGCGGATGTGGCGCTGGTCAAAGCGATCAAGGCTGACAAGGCAGGCAATCTGGTCTTCAACAAGACTGCACGTAACTTCAACCCTCTGGCAGCAATGGCGGGCAAGCTGTGTATTGCCGAGGTGGAGCAGCTGGTGGAAACGGGTGAGCTGGACCCCGACGAGGTTCATCTGCCGGGCATCTTTGTGCAGCGCATCGTTGTGAATGCCAATCCCGAGAAGCGCATCGAGAAACGCACCCTGTCGGAGGGCAACTAACATGGCCTGGACTCGTGAACAAATGGCGCAGCGCGCCGCCAAGGAATTGCAGGACGGCTTCTATGTCAACCTGGGCATTGGCCTGCCCACTCTGGTCGCCAACTATATCCCTGAAGGAATGGATGTGTGGCTGCAATCTGAAAATGGACTCCTGGGTATCGGCCCGTTTCCGACAGAAGAGACCATTGACCCGGACCTGATCAACGCCGGCAAGCAAACTGTTACTGCCCTGCCGGGCAGCAGTTACTTCGACAGTGCCTTGAGTTTTGCCATGATCCGAGGCGGGCACATTAATCTCGCTATTCTGGGCGCCATGCAGGTGTCGGAAAAGGGTGACCTCGCCAACTGGATGATTCCCGGCAAGATGGTAAAAGGCATGGGCGGGGCGATGGACCTTGTTGCCGGTGTAAAACGCGTGGTAGTGCTGATGGAGCACACCGCCAAAGGCGCTCACAAGATCCTGCCGGTCTGTGACCTGCCACTGACCGGAGTAGGGGTGGTCAACCGGATCATTACGGACCTGGGGGTGCTGGATGTGACCCCAGAAGGATTGAAGCTGGTCGAGCTGGCTGAAGGCGTCACCTTCGAAGCATTGCAGGAAGCCACCGGCTGTTCAGTAATGGCATAGGCATGGTGGCCTGTTGATCAGCGCAGGACGTACGCGACGGGATCCAGAAGAATGCCGCAGGCGAACCGCCTTGTGCTGATGCCGGGCGCATGGCCACCTTATTTCAGGAGAACAGTAATGCGAGACGTTGTTATCGTGGCCGCTACGCGGACGGCCATTGGCAGCTTTCAGGGTGCGCTGGCCAATGTGTCGGCCGTGGAGCTAGGGGCTGCAGTCATCAAGGCCGTGATCGAAAAAACCGGTATCGCACCGGAACAGGTCGATGAAGTCATCATGGGCCACGTATTGACGGCAGGTCTTGGACAAAACACGGCGCGTCAGGCCTCCATCAAGGCGGGATTGCCGCCTACGGTGCCAGCCATGGCACTTAACAAGGTGTGCGGCTCGGGCCTCAAGGCGCTGCATCTGGCCACCCAGGCCATTCGCTGTGGTGATGCCGACATCATCGTGGCCGGTGGCATGGAAAGCATGAGCCTTGCGCCTTACGTTCTGCCCAAGGCGCGTACCGGTCTACGAATGGGAAATGCCGAGCTGGTTGATTCGATGATTCAGGACGGTTTGTGGGACGCGTTTAACGATTACCACATGGGGATTACTGCCGAGAATCTGGTCGAGAAATATGGCATCAGCCGCCAGGCGCAGGACGAGTACGCTGCGGCCTCCCAGCAGAAGGCTCTCGCGGCTATCGAGGCGGGCCGCTTCAAGGACCAGATTACCCCTATCGTGATCCCTCAGCGCAAGGGGGATCCGGTGGTGTTCGATACCGATGAGCAGCCGCGTGCAGGCACGACAGCCGAAGCCTTGGCCAAGCTCAAGCCAGCATTCAAGCCCGACGGTACGGTCACGGCCGGTAATGCTTCCAGCATCAATGATGGGGCCGCTGCGCTCATTCTCATGAGTGCGGAAAAGGCCAACGAGCTGGGCCTATCGGTGCTGGCCCGTATCAAGGCCTATGCCAATGCAGGCGTTGATCCTTCCATAATGGGAATCGGACCCGTGTCAGCGACGCGCCGTTGTCTGGACAAGGCAGGATGGGATCTGGGCGAGCTGGACCTGATCGAAGCCAACGAAGCCTTTGCTGCCCAGGCATTGTCGGTAGGGCAGGAGCTGGGATGGGACTGGGACAAGGTCAATGTGAATGGAGGGGCTATCGCGCTGGGTCATCCGATTGGCGCGTCAGGCGGACGGGTCGTGATCAATCTCCTGTATGAGATGATCCGGCGTGACGCACACAAGGGGCTGGCGACCTTGTGTATTGGCGGTGGCCAGGGTGTCGCGCTGGCTATCGAGCGATAAGCCAGGGGCTACACGCTTTGTAATGCTACAGGTGTGTAGCCACTGAATTTTCGATGCGTATGTGGTCGTTATACAAAGATCCTTTTCTTGATGGGAGTCATAACGATGTCTATTTTACGCATGCTGAAAGCCGGTGCCTTGAGCGGGCTCATGGCGATTGCGGGAGGCGTGATGGCCGCTGACGCGGACAATCCTTTGACCCAGGAGCGTTGGAAGACGCGTCCCCTTGTTGTCCTGGCGGCTTCGGCGGATGATCCGGTGCTCAAACAGTTGACCACCTCCCTTGAAGAGCCACGCAACCGTGAGGCTTTTATCGAGCGGGATATGGTGCTTTATACCGTAGTCGGTGATCGTGGCCAGCGTAACGGTGAGCCGCTGAGCGAACATCAGACCCAGGCGCTGGTCAGTGCGCTTGATGAGCAGCCGAGCGGCGAGGCAACGGTCATCCTGGTGGGCAAGGACGGCGGGAAGAAAATCGTGCAACAAGGCCAGATCGATCCTGCTGCGATCTTTGCTACCATCGACAAGATGCCCATGCGCCAGCATTAACCCTGGGCGGCATAGTCATAGGGGCCACCTTTTTCCAGGGCGCGTTGATACGCCGGTCGCGCATGGATACGCTCCAGAAAGGCCTTGAGCTTGGGGCGGCCCTGCGTCAAGCCTGCGCGACAGGCAGCCGCTTCCAGCGGGAAACTCATCTGTATATCGGCTGCTGTAAAGGCGTCACCTGCAAACCATTCGTGCTTGCTCAACTCACTTTCCAGATAATCGAAGTGCAGGTTCAGCTGCGGCTGAATGAAGACTCGGGTGACTTGATCACTGATGGCGCGCGCGATAGGGCGGGCGAAAAAAGGCATCGGACCGGTGCGGACACGGTCGAACACCAACTTGAGAAGCAGGGGTGGCATGGCTGAGCCTTCGGCATAGTGCAGCCAGTAGGTATAGCGTGCACGCTCGGGGGCGTCGGCGGGGGGAACGAGTGATTGCCCGTAGCGGTGGGCCAGATAATCGATGATGGCGCCTGACTCCGCCAAGGTCATCGAGTCATCGGTAATAACCGGCGACTTGCCCAATGGGTGAACATCACGCAGCTCCTTTGGCGCCAGCAACGTCTGCGGATCACGCTCATAACATTTGATCTGATACTCGAGCCCCAACTCCTCAAGCAGCCAGAGGACACGTTGCGAGCGGGAGTTGTTGAGGTGATGAACCGTGATCATGAGCGTTCCATAGGCTGAGTAGATACATAGCCTAGCGTACTGTGCGTCTCGCCAAGCAATAAGCGGAACCAAATAAAAAGGCGCCGTGTAACGGGCGCCTTTTTGGACAGCGAAAACTCAGCGACGCTTCAGCCAGGCCGCATAGGGCGGTGGCAGCAGATCCTGAGGGTTCTCGCGACCCAATTCGATAGCGGCATGGTAAGGCCAGAAGGGATCACCCAGTACAGCCTTGCCCAGCATGATCAGGTCGGTCTGGCCGCTTTCGATGAGTTCATTGGCATCCTTGGGCTCGCGAATGGACCAGCTAATGGAGGTCAGCACATCGACCGCATCGGTAATCTGCTTTGCCTTTTCCCCCATGAAGCCTGGCTTGCCCCATGGAACATTGGACACATCAGGCGTATTGAAGCCCATGCTGACGTCGATCAGGTCCATACCGCCTTCCTTGAAGCGGCGAACCAGTTCGATGGACTCTTCCATACCCTGATCGCCTTCAACGAAGTCAGTCACGCCCAAGCGTACGATCAACGGTAGGTTCTGGGGCCATACCTCGCGTACGGCATGGAAGGTTTCCAGCAGGAAGCGTGCACGGCCTTCGAAGTCGCCACCGTATTCATCAGTACGCTTGTTGGCCAGCGGCGAGAAGAAGCTTTGCGCCAGGTAACCATGGGCGAAGTGCAGCTCAAGCAACTCGAAGCCCGCCGCAAGAGCGCGCTTGGCAGCGGCTACGAAATCAGCTGTAACGCGATGAATATCCTCAACCGTCATCTGCTTGGGTGCACGTGGCAGGTGGGCACCAAAAGCATTATCGGAGGGGCCAATGGTTTCCCAGGCCAGCGGATGATCTTCCGGCAGATGATCATCGCCTTCCCAGGGACGGTTGGCGCTGGCTTTGCGGCCGGCGTGAGCAATCTGGATACCGGCTACGGCACCGGTGGATTTGATGAAGTTGACGATAGGCTTGTAGGCTTCGGCCTGTTCATCGTTCCAGATCCCCAGGTCAGCAGGGGTGATACGGCCTTCAGGGGAGACGGCGCTTGCCTCTACAACAATAAGACCTGCACCGCCTGCCGCACGCGAGGCATAATTCTGGAAGTGCCATTCGTTGGGCATGCCGTCTTTTGCCATGTACTGGCACATGGGAGAGACGGCAATACGGTTACGCAGGGTGACGTCTTTGATTTTCAGTTCGCTAAACAGATCAGCCATTGGGCATGTTCTCCAAGAGTAGGTAGCATCTGGCAGTTAGAGGCTTACCGATATATTGTGTTCAATATAATTGCGTGAAATGTAAACAAGCAAGAGGCTCGGCGTCGCAGGATGTTCGCTTTGGTCTCGACGAGGTCGTCATGTCTGATTCGATAAAAGAGACGCCAAATCGCTCCGTGTGCGAGCTTTCACTCGACGAACAGTTGTGTTTTCCGCTTTACGCAGCGGCAAATGCCACCGTTCGCGCCTATCGGCCATTGCTTGAGCCGCTGGGTCTTACGTATCCGCAATACCTAGTCATGCTTGTGCTCTGGGAGCGGGACGGGCTCAAGGTCACTGAGATCGGCAGGCGCCTGCATCTGGATACCGGAACCCTTACCCCGCTGGTCAAACGCCTCGAAGCTGCCGGCCTGGTCCAACGGTCTCGCCTGGTTGAGGACGAGCGTTGTGTGGCGGTAACGCTGACCCAGGATGGGCGAGCCCTGCAGGAGGCCGCACGTGGAATTCCCGGTACGATGAAACAAACGCTTCCTCTGGACGCCGACACGGTGGCGGCTCTGAAGGCAGGTCTTTCACGCCTGATCGAAGTCAGTGAAACATTGAACGGACGCGATTAGGCCTGGATTGAAACTATAAGGCGCCACGCTTTCCTAACCCTCTGAAACAGTACATTCGATAGGGTGCTGCCATGGCAAAGGCGCATGCACTCAAAGCGCCATGATAGAGACAACAGGTTAAGGATTCTTGAATGCGCGTGTTTAGAACGCTGGGACTGCTGGGGCTGATTTCATTGCTGGCTGCCTGTGCGACACCGTTCGGACCGCCGGCCACGCTGGACGGCAAACTCAGGCGACTGGGCTATAGCCAAGGCGAGCCAATCCGTACAATCCTTGGGTTCGACTTGTCTGGATGGAATTATCTGGATCGCAGCCACATTGCGCTGGGAACTGGCCTGGGGCGGGCCTATCTGGTTGAGTTTGCGCAGCCTTGCGGCAACCTGCAGGCAGGTAACCGTATCGGCTACAGCTCAAGAGCGGCCGGCTTGCGGCCTGGAGATCTGATCATTTCCAATGCGCCAGCCGGTGATGCGGAGCGGTGTACCATTGGTGAGCTGTACAAGCTGATTCCCCTGGACCGCTGATCGCTGCACCGCAGGAGTGGTACTTTGAACAGCAGCTCTGCCCATTTTCTCCCAAGGAGTTTTCGCGTGAGGCGTCTGATTCCGTTTGCCGCTTTTTTCCTGTTTCCGTTGCTGGCCCAGGCCGAGACCATCAACTGCCGTGTGGTAGGTGTGCACGATGGTGATACGCTGACCTGCCTGACGCCACAGAAAAAACAGCTCAAGATTCGACTGGCCGAGATCGATACGCCTGAGTCCAAGCAGCCCTATGGGACTCGTGCGCAGCAGTCCCTCTCCAGCATGGTTTTTGGCAAGGATGTGCGGCTTGAGGTACAGGATACCGACCGCTACGGCCGCAAGGTGGCGCGCGTTTACCAGGACAGGACAGATGTGAATGCCGAGCAGGTCAAGTCCGGCTCGGCCTGGGTGTACCGGCAGTATTTGAAAGACAAGTCGCTGCTGGATCTTGAGGCCGAAGCCAAGGCTGCCAAGCGCGGTCTTTGGGCGCTACCGGAGTCGGAACGCATGCCACCGTGGGAGTGGCGCAAGGCCGACCGTGATAAGCGTCAGGATAAGCGGCAGGGATCAGCCACCTACACGCCGCCGGTCAAGTCGGCAAGCGAGGAAGGCGGCGAGTTCAACTGCTCGACGCTCAAACGCTGTAATGCCATGTCCAGCTGCGCCGAGGCGAAATTTCAACTGCAGCAATGTGGCAACACTCAGATCGATGGAAATCACGACGGGGTGCCCTGCGAGGCGCTTTGCAAGCGGTAGGATTGTTATACCCGTAAGCCTTGCGGGCTTACGGGCTTTCATTGACCCCGTCAGGGTGTATAGGCGTTGATGAAGATGGCGGGATCGACCCGTGCATCGTTCAGGCTGACATTCCAGTGCATATGCGGCCCGGTGGCTCTACCCGTCGACCCCACGAAGCCCACCACGCCACCTCTGGGCACTTCCTGCCCCAGCTTTACGTTCACTTTGGACATATGGCAGAACATGCTGATAAAGCCCTGTCCGTGGTCGACAAATACCGTACGGCCATTAAAGAAATAATCGCCAATCAGAATGACCTTGCCTGCGGCTGGCGCCTTGATCGGTGTACCGGCTGGAACGGCAAAATCGAGGCCTGAATGTGGGTTGCGCTCCTGGCCATTGAAAAAGCGCCGCAAGCCGAACGGGCTGGAAAGGCGTCCATCGACGGGGCGGTCCAGCAGCAGGTTACTGGGCGTACCGGGGGAAAAGATCTGATAGGCCTTGGTCTGCTCAGCTAGCTCACGCTCGATTCGCTTGAGATCCGCCGGATTGGGGTTTACCTGCCGATCATTTTTCAGCGTGATGTGCTGTTCCTTATAGTGGCGACTGCGCACGGCAAAGGTTTCCGTGCGGCTACCATTGACCGTCAATGTCTGCTGACCGGGTTTGATCGTGAGTGGAATACCGACGATAGCGATCCAGCGCTGGCCCTCTTCGTGGACCACCATGACCGGCTTCCCTTGATAGGTCGCTTTGGGAGCCGTCGGGCCGTTGCCCAATGGAACAACCGCTACACCCCCTGGAACAGGTTTATCCAGCAGGCGGGTGATGAAGCCTTCAGCATGGGCGCAAAAGGTAAAACACAGGGTAATCAGTAGCAGAAGAAAGCGAGGCATAGGAAAACAATCAAGGCGATGTGATCCAGTCATCCTCGTTCATGTCTTGGCTTCTGGCAAATCGCTCGTGGCTGAACCCGGGCGAGTTCACACCGGTCACTGCATGAGGACATCAAGGAGAAGCCTCATGAAGCTCTACTACTACGAACACTGTCCCTTCAGTACCAAGGCGCGTATGGCGCTGGGCCTCAAGCAACTCGATGCAACGCTTCAGGTGCTGTTGTATAACGATGCAGCCAACCCTGAGCGTTTGGTAGGCAAGAAGACTGTCCCGATCCTGGTAAAGGACGACGGGACCGCCATGACGGAAAGTCTGGCGATTGTTCACTATCTTGATCATCTCGATGACAGACCAATGATCGAACAGGCCCATTCACAAGCTGTAACCGCTTGGATTGAATCTGCCCTGCCGTCGTTTCAGCAGCTGGGCTATCCGCGCTGGGCACAGATCGGCCTCAAGGAGATGGGCTCGCGTGAAGCGCACGCGCTGTTTGTCGAGAAGAAAAGCCAGATCATCGGAGATTTCAATGCGGCCCTGTCAAACAGCCAGCAGGCAATTGATGACATCAATCACCGCCTGACATTACTGGTCGAGATGTACGGCCTTGATCCGGCGCGTCCGCAACTCCTGCTGGATGACTTCAACCTGTTTCCAATTCTGCGAGGCCTGAGCGTCACGGCTGGGCTGGAGTGGCCTGACTCGGTACGCCGCTATGTTGACGAGCTGAGCGCACGTGTTCAGGTAGAAACGTTTTTCAGTCGCGCCTGCTAATGGTCAGTCCAGCAGGGAGAGCGTCGTTGGTTCCCGATGATTGTCTTCCACCCGAACATCCAGCTCGCCTTCAGCCAGGCGGGCTTTGAGGCGCTGGCCATTACGCGTTTGATCGGCGGATCGGATGGCGTGGCCGCGTTCGTCGAGCAGAATGCTGTAACCACGACCCAGAGTGGCAAGCGGGCTGACGATATGCAGCGTTTGAACCTGGGCGGCCAGGCGCTGACGACGCTCCTTGAGCTGACGCTCCATGCAGCGCGGAAGCTGCTGGGCCAGTTGATCCAGCCGCTGACGTAGCAAAGCAAGTTGACGGCCCGGATGCTGGCCGGCCAGTCGCGTCTCGACATGGGCGAGGCGGTCCCGCCGCCGGTTCATGTCGATGACAAAGGCGCGGCGCAGGCGCATGTCCAGATCATCGATACGCTGTGCTTGCTGGCGCAGCCGCTCGCCCGGATGCTTGAGCCGACGCGTCATGTTTTCCAGGCGCAACTGCTCACGGCTGAGCCGCTCACCCATGCGGACAACCAGGCGCCGATACAGCGCGTCCAGGCGGTTTTTAAGGTCCCCGCTGTGAGGGGCCAATAGTTCTGCGGCAGCGGAGGGCGTCGGGGCGCGTACGTCGGCCACGAAGTCGGCAATCGACACATCCGTCTCATGCCCGACCGCGCTGACGATGGGCGTTTGTAGGGCGGCAATAGCCCGGGCTACCAGTTCTTCATTAAAGCACCAGAGGTCTTCGAGAGAACCGCCACCACGGGCCAGGATGACCGCATCAAAGCCTTGTGCGTCTGCCGTTTGTAGCGCACGTACGATCTGGGCCGTTGCCTCACGTCCTTGCACGGCCGTTGGAATCAGGGCCAACTCGACCTGAGGTGCACGACGCTTGAAGACACTGACGATATCCCGAATGACCGCCCCGGTCGGTGAGGTCACGATTCCGATACGGCACGGATGGCCCGGCAGCGATTTCTTTCGCTCTTGCGCGAACAAGCCTTCATCCTGCAGTTTCTGCTTCAGGGCTTCGAATGCCTGTCGCAAGAGCCCGTCACCTGCTGGCTCCAGGGTTTCCAGAATCAGCTGATAATCACCACGGCCTTCAAACAGCGAGACCTTGCCGCGAACCTTCACCGCCATGCCATCCTTGAGCAGGTTTCTGACGCGCACGGCGTTCTGCCGGAAGAGAGCGCACCGTACCTGGGCGTCCTTATCCTTCAAGGTAAAGTAGATATGACCGGAGGCGGGGCGGGCAAGGTTGGAGATCTCGCCTTCTACCCAGACCTGAGAAAAGACGTCTTCCAGCAGAACACGGGCGCGACCGTTGAGCTGGCTGACGGTTAGGACCTCACGGTCGAGGCCGAGACGTTGAAAAGGATCGTTAAGCATGGCGGGCATCATAAGCCCGCCATCGGCTGGATGCTAGCGACCCAGCACGTCTGGGTTCGCGACATTTTCCGGTTCGCCCGCAAAGAAGGCGATCAGATTGGCAAACGCTTCGCCAAAGTAGAGTTCGTAGCTGTGTTTCTCTACGTAACCCAGATGCGGCGTGCACAGGATGTTAGGGTGGGAAAGGAGGGGATGGCCGGCCGGTACGGGCTCCTCTTCATACACGTCTACCGCGGCATAACCTGGGCGACCTGCCTCGACAGCTTCAAGCAGTGCGCCCGGCTCGATCAGACCTGCACGGGCAGCATTCACCAAAAGGGCTGACTTCTTCATCAACGCCAAGTCCTCACGACGGACGATATGACGGGTCTTGTCTGAAAATCGCAGGTTCAGGCTTAGTACATCCGACTCGGCAAAGAAGGTTTCCTGGCTGTCGGCGGCGCGATGACCGTCCACCAGTGCAGCCTGCCTCGAGGTCTCGCTGCCCCACACCAGAACAGGCATGCCAAAGGCCTGACCATATCGGGCGAGCAGCTTGCCAATCTTGCCGTAGCCCCAAATACCCAAAATTTGGCCGTTCAGGCGTTCGCCCAGATTGACCTGCCAGCCACCAGCATAAAAGGCATCGATGGCTGGTTTGAGCTTGCGCCGCGCCATGAGAATCAGCGCCCAGGTCAGTTCGGCAGCGGCGATGGGCGAGCCGGTGCCTTCCACCACCGCAATTCCGCGATGAGTACAGGCTGCGACATCCAGATGACCGGTCGCCTTGCCGGTCTGGCTGATCAGCTTGAGGCGGGGTAGATGGGACAGCAGCGCCTCGTCGACATGTGTTCGCTCACGGGTCAGCACCAGCGCATCGGCTTCTCGAAAGCGCTCGATCAGAACGGCTGGGTCACGCTCGGCATCATGATAGACCGTGACGGTATGCCCGGCACGTTCGAGCAGGGTAAAGCAGTCCAGGGTTTCGACAACGTGTTGATAGTCATCCGGGATGACGATGTGCATGGCGGCGCTCCGTTGTGTTCTTGTGCCGACAGTTGAGCATAAGAACAGAGAGCCGCCTAGGTGGGATGGGCCGTCTGGGCAGGGTGCCCAGACGGATAATCTGATGCCCTCAGAAGGTCACGCTGGCACTCAGGCGCGCTGTACGAGGCTCGCCCACATTGACCTGCAATGCGCTACCGGTGCTGGAGGGGTAGTAATGCTTGTCAAACAGATTGTCGACGTTGAGTTGCAGCTTGGCTTTATAGCCATGCACAGGCAAGTCCCAGCGTAGGAAGGCATCGGATATAGTGTAGCTACTCATCCAGTAACTGTTGGCATTGTCACCAGCGCGTTCACCGATGTAACGCAGACCTGCACCAGCATGCCAGCTACCAAGGCCAGAGGGCACGTTCAGATGGTGGGTTAAATATAAGCTGGCCGTATGCTTAGGCGCTTGGCTTAGGCGATTTCCTTCGTTATCAGGATCATCAAGGATTTCAGTATGGGTGTAGGCGTAAGTGGCGATCATATCCCAGCGCTCGGCGATCCGCCCCGTTATATCCAGTTCAATTCCTTGTGAGCCTACTTTGCCGGCAGCATCAGAAACACTCTCGCCGCCAACAGTCGTGGTAGTAACGACATTTTTCTTTTCAATATCGAATAGCGCTAGATTGGCATAAAGACCTGGCGCAATATCGTATTTTGCCCCCACCTCATAACTACGGCCTTCTTCGGGATCGAAGGTCCGCCCAGTATCGTCTACCGTGTCGTTAGGGACAAAAGAGCGACTATAGTTGCCGTACAGTGATAGCGCTTCATTGACGTTGAATACCACGCCTGCAAAGGGCAGAAAGGTATCACCGTTATCGTCACGGTTGACCGTGCGACTGGCTCCAAGACCCTGGGCACTATATTGATCATAATGTTGATAGCGTCCGCCCAGTAGCAGTATCCAATGCTCGTTCAGATGCCAGTTGTCCTTGAAATAGAACGATGTAGACGTCAGCTCATTGGATAGGTTGCTGGTGGATGTACTGACTACGCTGGGCTCCGCCAGGCTGCCATAGGTAGGGTTGTAGATATTGAATCCACTCTGCGCCGTATTGCGGTAGGATTTACCTCGGTATTTATCGGAGTTTTCCTGCTCTGCGCCAATCAACAGATCATGACGTTGCCCCAGAACATCTTGATGGCCGATAAAATCCAAACTGCTATAGCGGCTCTCATAATCGTAATGGCCACCATTGGCCTGGCGGCGTAAAGTTCCTGTGCTTGAGAGGGAGCTAGGTTGCGCAATAGCTAGGCTATAGCGATCATTATTCCAACCGTATGTCAGGCGCGTTTTCCAGTCGTCGCTAAGTTGATATTCAAAGCGTGCAGTAACGGTTTCGCTGATACCTATAGTTTTGGCCCACTTTTCGTCTAGACGTTTGCTATAGCTCACATCTGCTGGATGACCGTCAACAAACACGGTGCCGCGGTCAAACGGGCTCGTATAGTCGTTATATTCATAGGCCAGCGTTACACTGGCGCGTTCACCGGTCCAACTCAGCGAGGGAGCTATGAGTGTATGCTGGTTGATACCATAGTTACGCCAGTAATCCTCGCTTTGCCGCTCGGCAATCAGACGGTAGGCTAACCCTGTATCGCCTATCGGACCAGTTGTATCAAGCTCCAAACTACCGCCGCCCTCGCTATAGGCCGAGCCGCTAAGTGTTGTGCTCTGCATGTATTCGGGCTGCTTACTAATCACATTGATCAACCCTCCAGGCTCCAGGGCGCCATAAAGCAGGGAGGCGGGCCCCTTGAGTATCTCGATACGGTCAGTCGTCGCACTCATGTTATGAGATACCACCGAGCGAATCCCGTCGCGCAAAATAGATCCATCATCATTAGTACCAAATCCGCGTTTGACTACCGAGTCTTTGGTATTGCCCAACGTATTACCCTGACTGACTCCACTGATAAATTTCAACGCATCATCCAGGGAACGCACGTGATAGTCCTGGATTGTCTGCGGTGTTACTACATTGATCGATTGTGCTTCTTCCTTAATGGGCACATCACTTTTGCTCGCCGTGCTGGTGCGCTTGGCTGTATAGCCGTCTTCTACCTGAGGCATATCTGCCTGAATTTCCATGGTAGACAGGTCGACGCGGTCTTCCGCCTGGGCGGGTAGGGTGTACGCAGCGATACAACCGGCAAGCAGGGAGAGAAGAAAAGGTATTTGCCGGACATGGCCGAAGGGGCGAGGCGAGGCTTTCAAGATAGGCACTCATGATTTGGTAATGATAATTATTCTAATTTGATATTGTTTCCCATGTAAACGGAGCGGCAACTTTCATGCCTACGTTGAGGCTTTCCTCTAGGACAGGTATAATGTCGCGCTTCTTATTTTTCCCGCCCGGGAGCCCCTGCCATGCTGCGCATCAGCCAAGAAGCCCTGACTTTCGACGACGTTCTCCTGATTCCCGGTTATTCCGATGTCTTGCCAAAAGACGTCAGCCTGAAGACCCGCCTCACGCGCGGTATCGAGTTGAACATTCCCCTGGTATCCGCTGCGATGGATACCGTAACCGAGTCCCGTCTCGCCATTGCCATGGCCCAGGAAGGCGGTATCGGAATCATCCACAAGAACATGACAATCGAGCAGCAAGCTGCTGAAGTCCGCAAGGTCAAGCGCTTCGAGGCCGGTGTTGTAAAGGACCCGATCACGATCGATGCCAGCGCAACCGTCCGCGACCTGTTCGACCTGACGCGTCAGCACAACATCTCGGGTGTACCGGTCCTGGCCAACGGTGATCTGGTCGGTATCGTCACCTCCCGTGATGTGCGCTTTGAAAACCGCCTCGATATTCCGGTACGCGATGTAATGACGCCCAAGGAGCGTCTCGTTACCGTTCGCGAAGGTGCCAACAAGCAGGAAGTGCGCGAGCTCTTGCACAAGCACCGTCTGGAAAAGGTCCTGATCGTCGATGAGGCCTTCAATTTGAAAGGCATGATGACCGTCAAGGACATCGAAAAAGCCAAGGCCTATCCGAACGCCAGCAAGGACGAAGCGGGCAGCCTGCGTGTCGGCGCTGCCGTCGGTACTGGCGCCGAGACGCCTGAGCGTGTGGCTGCGCTGGTTGCTGCCGGCGTTGACGTTATTGTGGTCGATACCGCTCACGGTCACTCCAAGGGTGTGATCGAGCGTGTACGCTGGGTCAAGGAAACCTATCCGCAGGTTCAGGTCATCGGTGGCAACATCGCGACCGGCGAAGCGGCCAAGGCACTGGCTGATGCAGGCGCCGATGCCGTCAAGGTCGGTATCGGCCCGGGCTCCATCTGCACCACGCGTATCGTGGCCGGTGTGGGGGTTCCACAGATCTCCGCCATTGCCAACGTTGCCGCTGCGCTGGAAGGTACAGGTGTTCCGTTGATCGCTGACGGTGGCATCCGTTTCTCCGGTGACCTGTCCAAGGCCATTGTGGCGGGCGGTTACTGTGTCATGATGGGCTCCATGTTCGCTGGTACCGAAGAGGCGCCGGGCGAGGTCGAGCTGTTCCAGGGCCGCTCCTACAAGTCCTACCGTGGCATGGGCTCGCTGGGTGCGATGTCGCAGAGCCAGGGTTCCAGCGACCGTTATTTCCAGGACTCCGCGTCCGGTGCTGAAAAGCTGGTACCGGAAGGCATTGAAGGTCGCGTACCGTACAAAGGTCCGTTAGCCGCTATCATTCATCAATTGATGGGTGGCCTGCGTGCCTCCATGGGTTACACCGGCTGCGCCACGATCGAGGAGATGCGTACCAAGCCTCAATTCGTTCGCATCACCGGCGCCGGCATGGCGGAATCCCATGTACACGATGTGCAAATTACGAAAGAAGCGCCCAACTACCGCGTAGGCTGATTGCCGCGACGATAGGTTCGCTGGGTGTTTTATGTTGAGATTCGGGGCTGTCTTAGACGGCCCCGAATCGTCTGTTCTTACCGCTCATGAGAAATGGCCATGTCCCAAGACATCCACGCTCACCGTATTCTGATTCTCGACTTCGGTTCCCAGTACACCCAGTTAATCGCACGCCGTGTGCGTGAGCTCGGTGTTTACTGCGAACTCCATCCCTTCGACATGGATGACGCCGACATCCGTGCCTTTGCCCCTCGCGGTATCATCCTTGCCGGCGGACCGGAATCGGTACACGAAGCCAACAGCCCTCGCGCACCCAAGGCCGTATTTGAGCTGGGTGTTCCGCTGCTAGGCATTTGCTATGGCATGCAAACCATGGCCGAGCAGCTGGGCGGCAGAGTCGAAGGCTCCAACGTTCGCGAGTTTGGTTATGCTAAAGTCGATGTAGTCGGCAAGAGCCGCTTGCTTGACGGTATCGAAGACCATATCGACGACGATGGTGTCCTCGGTCTGGATGTTTGGATGAGCCATGGCGACAAGGTGTCCAACCTGCCGGAAGGTTTCCATATCGTTGCCAGCACTCCAAGCTGCGCCATTGCAGCCATGGGTGACGAAAAGCGCGGCTGGTATGGCGTGCAGTTCCATCCGGAAGTGACTCATACCAAGCAGGGCGGCCGTATCCTGTCGCGCTTCCTGTTGGATATCTGCCAGTGCAAGGCACTGTGGACACCTTCCAATATCGTTGAAGACGCCATTGCCCAGGTTCGTGCCCAAGTAGGCAGCGCCAACGTGCTGCTGGGGTTGTCCGGCGGTGTGGATTCTTCTGTGGTCGCGGCGCTGTTGCACAAGGCTATCGGTGATCAGCTGACCTGTGTCTTTGTCGATAACGGCCTGCTGCGCCTGCACGAGGGCGATCAGGTCATGGCCATGTTTGCCGAGAACATGGGCGTGAAGGTCATTCGTGCCGATGCCGAGCACCGCTTCCTGACCAATCTGGAAGGCGAAGCCGATCCAGAGAAGAAGCGCAAGATCATTGGCCGCACCTTTATCGACGTGTTCGATGCAGAAGCCAGCAAGCTGCCAAACATCAAGTTTCTGGCACAGGGCACTATCTATCCGGACGTCATTGAGTCTGCTGGCGCCAAGACGGGCAAGGCGCACGTGATCAAGTCCCACCACAACGTGGGTGGCCTGCCGGAAGAGATGAACCTGAAGCTTGTCGAGCCGCTACGTGAGCTGTTCAAGGATGAGGTCCGCAAGATTGGCCTGGAACTGGGTCTGCCCTATGACATGGTGTACCGCCATCCTTTCCCCGGCCCGGGTCTGGGCGTGCGTATTCTGGGTGAAGTGAAAAAGGAATACGCCGACCTGCTGCGTCGCGCGGATGACATTTTCATCACCGAACTGCGTAAGGCTGATTGGTATCACAAAGTCAGCCAGGCTTTCGTAGTATTCCAGCCGGTCAAGTCGGTTGGTGTGGTTGGCGATGGCCGCCGTTACGCCTGGGTCGTAGCCCTGCGTGCTGTAGAAACGATCGACTTCATGACCGCGCGTTGGGCTCACTTGCCTTATGAGCTTTTGGAAAAGGTTTCCAACCGCATCATCAACGAGATCGACGGCATTTCCCGCGTGACCTACGACGTGTCGAGCAAGCCGCCGGCAACGATCGAGTGGGAATGATCTGACGCATTGAGCACAAAGGCCGCCTTTCTAGGCGGCCTTTGTGCTTTTAGGCGCCCCGCTTCAGCCCCAGCCACCGTCGACAGGAAACTCGTGCCCCGTCAGTTGGGCACTGTCATCCGCCGCTAGGAACAGCACAGTAGGGGCAACGTGCTCAGGAAGCAGGCGCAGTTTGAGGCACTGGTGTTTCTGAATACGTGCTTCGTCTTCCGGCTTGATCCATTTCTCCAGCTGACGCTCGGTCATGATGCAGCCTGGCACAACCGTATTGACACGAATGGCATCGACGCCCAGATCCCGCGCGAAGGTTCGTGTCAGTCCGTGTACCGCTGCTTTGGCACTGACATAAGCTGCCAGCCCGCCAAGCGCAAGCTGGACGCTGATGGAGCCAAAGTTGATGATCGATCCGCCGCCAGCTTGGATCATCTGTGGCGCAGCGGCCTGAATAGCAAAAAACATGGGGCGAAGGTTGATGGCCATGCGGTCGTCCCAGTATTGGGTATCCACTTGGCGCCAATCGTGACGATCATCATTGGCAGCGTTGTTAACCAAGACACGGATAGGCCCCAACGCTTGTCCTGCGTCCCTTATGGCTTCCTGAAGACTATCGATGTCTCGGATATCACAGCGGCGAAACCAGGGGGCTTGGCCGGTTTCGGTCTCCAGCTCAGTTATCAGGCGCTGACTGGCCTGCTCATCGATATCGATAAAGGCGACGTGTGCGCCTTGTGTGTGAAAGGCGCGAGTCAGGGCACCACCGATGCCGCTGCCGCCACCCGTAATGAAAACGGTGCGGTCCTTGAGGCTAGGGTACTGTGCAGTTGCTTGAGTCATTTAGATTTCTCTGTATGGACAAGAATTAGGCGCGCTCGGCGACCAGGTCGGATGTTGAAGGCGTCCGAGGTGACCAGGCAGCATTCATTTCTTCCAGGGTTTTGTTTTTTGTCTCTGGGACCCAGCGCCAGACAAATACAGCGGCCAGCAGGCCCATAGCGCCATATACCCAATAGGCGAAGCCGTGGTTGAAAAGGTCGGTCAACCAGGCATTGCTGTTCATCATGGGGAACGTCCAGGACACCAGTAGATTGGCTAACCATTGAGTAGCGACAGCAATAGAAAGGGCGCCTCGAATGCTGTTAGGAAAGATCTCCGAAAGCAGAACCCACACCACAGGCCCCCAGGAAACTGCAAAGGCGGCTACGTACACCAGCATCATCAACAGGGCAGTAATGCCTAGGCTTTGCAGGTAGAACGCTGTACCCAGCCCCAGCATGCTAACGGCCATTCCAAGCGCGCCGATGATCATCAGGGGTTTACGCCCAACACGATCTACTAAAACGATGGCAACAACCGTGAAGATCAGATTGACTGCGCCAACAATGATGGTCTGGATCAACGAGACGTCTGCTTGGCTACCCATGTTCTTGAAGATTTCCGGCGCGTAGTACAGCACCACATTGATGCCCACAAACTGTTGGAAGATGGACAGCAGCATGGCAATCAGGATGAGGGCGCCGCCATAAGAGAGCCAGGGCGCTTCACGGTGGCTCTGCTGGAAGGACAGACGAATCTCATTAAGAATGGTTTGTGCTGCGGCAGAGCCGTTGATTTGTTCAAGTACCTCCAGGGCACGGCCCGGTTGGCCTTTCATGACGAGATAACGGGGTGTTTCAGGCGTTTTGAGAAGAAGCGCCATAAAGGCGAAAGCCGGTACGATCTCTGAGCCCAGCATCCATCGCCAGCCGTATTGGCTCAGCCATTCCGTAGTTTGGCCGCGGGCAATGAAGTAATTGACGAAATACACCAATAACATGCCAAAGATGATGCAGAACTGGTTGCACGACACCAGCCGACCACGCATGTGACTGGGTGCAATTTCAGCGATGTACATAGGCGAAAGCATAGAGGCAATACCAACCCCTATTCCGCCTATGATCCTATATAGGTTAAAGGCGCTGATGTGCTCAATACCAAATACGTTAACGACTTCAGGCAAGGCGGAGCCGATAGCCGAGACGATAAAAAGCAAGGCGGCTAGAATCAGCCCGTTGCGACGGCCTAGACGCTGGCTGATATAGCCAGCAAAAAAGCCTCCAATTACGCAGCCTAGCAAGGCTGATGCAATGGTAAATCCAGTAATAGAGTTGGCGAGATTAGGCGTGATTTCATCCGGAAGAATGAAAACTTGCCTGTAGAACAGCCAGCCCGTAATAACAGAAACAATCGCAGCAAACACTAAGCCACGAATGCGTCCGTAAAGCCGCATGAAATAATAGATACTTAAGGCAAGCACAAGCAGAGTACTGAGCAAAAGCGTGTTCTTGAATTCAATGACGACCCGACTGGCCTGCATAGGGTCTTGAAACAACGGGTCAATAAAGTGCATCCGTATCGGTTCTACAGCACCGGAAATCACGGCAGTGTCGTAGCCGAACAGCAAGCCGCCGAATGCTGCGGCAATAGTGACGAATACCAAGAATCCAGAGGATTTGGCACGGTTCATGTTGTCTCCTAGGCTGTGGAGGCAGCCGGTTTTTGTATTTGTTAACGATTCCCTGGAGTACAACGATCCGCCTCCTTGCGGATCAGAAAATTGTGCTGAGTAATGAGGCAGGTTCAGCCTGGAGCAGTCAGGCTGAACAGTTCAGGTAAATACAGGGCGGCTGATGGATCACTGCAGAGGAACAACGCTCAAAGGCAGGCCGCGGCGCTGAAGATTGTCCATTAGTGAGCGAATGCCAAAGGACCACGGGGCAGCTTGGTCGCTGGTGGTGACCCGGTTGCTCAGCGTGCCCAGACGCGATGTGCTGATCGTGACCACATCGCCCAGTTTGTGGGTGAAACCACCGCCGGGTTGATCGCGATCCTGGCGTGGAGCGAATAGGGTACCGAGAAACAGGACAAACCCATCCGGGTACTGGTGGTTGGCATTAAGCGTCTGCGCGACCAGATCGAGTGGGTCTCGGCTGATCTGGCGCATGGAGCTGTGGCCTTCCAGCAGATAGCCGTCTTCGCCGTGAATGCGCAAGTCAACCTCTGCCGAGCGCACATCGTCGATGCCGTAACTTTCATCGAAAAGACGAATGAAAGGGCCGATGGCTGTTGAAGCATTATTGTCCTTGGCTTTGGACAGCAGCAGAGCGCTACGACCTTCAAAATCCCTGAGGTTTACATCGTTGCCCAAGGTCGCGCCCTGAACTTTGCCCGTACTGGAGACCACCAGCACAATCTCAGGCTCTGGGTTGTTCCAGGTGGATTTGGGGTGAATACCAATGTCCGAGCCGTAACCTACCGCTGAAAGAGGCTGGGCCTTAGTAAACACTTCGGCGTCCGGCCCTATACCTACTTCCAGATATTGAGACCATAGGCCCTGCTCGATGAGTACCTTTCGTAGCGCTTCTGCCTGATCTGATCCTGGCACGATGTCGGATAGATCAACGCCGATGCGCTCAGTCAATGAGGCGCGGATGTCAGCCGCCTTGCCTGGATCGCCCTTGGCCTGTTCTTCGACGACGCGCTCCAGCAGGCTGGCCGCGAAGGTGACACCGGCTGCCTTGATAGCCTGTAGATCGATCGGTGCAAGAAGCCAGGGCTTGCTCTCATCACGCCCGCGGCTGTCGCTATTGGCGAGCAGACCTGGCAGGTCTATCAGGGGCGCTGGCAACGGCAGCTCACGAAGATAGGCAGCAGGGTTGTCCAGTTCCATCAACGCAGATACGGTCGAAACCGAGGTGCTGATGTCATACACCGCCTGCTCTTTGACGAGCACCACGGCAGGGCCGGCGGTGGAGCCGGGTAGCCAGACACGGCCGACCCAGGTACCAGCGGCCATGTCGTCAGGCGCTTGATAGGCCGCCGTCAGGGGATGTGAAGGCGTGTAGGAAGACATGCGGTTCTCCTTGGTCAATGGGAGTGGCGAGGGGCACCGTTTTCGGTGATCACTCGCATATACAGGGTGGCTGGCTCCAGGCAGCCGCCAGTCGATAACTGCCCGACCAGTTTGCGGTAGAGCTCCTGCCAGGGGGTCTGAGAGGGCGGAATGCTGGGCAAGGCCTCACCGCGCCGACGCTCCAGTTCATCCTCATCGATCAGCAGTTCGACCCGTCGTGCATTAAGGTCGACCCTCAGACGGTCCCCTGTTCTGAGCAGGGCAAGTCCGCCGCCTATAGCTGCTTCGGGTGACATGTTGAGAATAGACGGGCTGGCTGAGGTGCCGCTCTGGCGTCCGTCACCCATGCAGGGCAGTGAATCGATGCCTCGACGGATCAGCTCTGAAGGTGGCGCCATGTTGACCACCTCGGCGCTGCCGGGGTATCCCACTGTGCCGCAACCGCGAATGACTAGGATGCAGTGCTCATCGATTTCCAGGCTGGGATCGTTGATACGGGCGTGATAATCCTCAGGCCCCTCGAAGACAATCGCACGCGTCTCGAAGGTGTTCTCCTTGCCTGGCTCGGCCAGATAGGTCTGACGGAACGCTTCGCCAATAACCGAGACCTTCATGATGGCGCTATCGAAAAAATTGCCGCTCAGGACAATAAACCCGGCGCGATGCTTGAGGGGCGATTCGCAGGGGCGAATCACATCGTTATCGAGCGTCTGATGCTGCGTGATAATCTCGCCAATGGTTTTGCCGGAGACGGTGCTGCAGTACCGATGGATCAAACCGGCCTTATCCAGTTCGTGAAGCACGGCCGGTACACCACCCGCGCGGTGGAAGCTTTCACCCAGGTATTCACCTGCCGGCATGCAATTGACCAGCAGCGGGACATCCTCGCCCAAGCGCTGCCAATCTTCCAGGCTCAGATCGATGCCCATGTGGCGGGCAATCGCGATCAAATGTGGAGGGCAGTTGCTGGAAGCCCCTAGGGCCGAAGCCAGCACGATGGCATTTTCGAATGCCTCTCGCGTCATGATCTGCGAAGGACGGATCTCTTCTTTCACCAGGTCGACAATGCGCTTGCCTGTGACGTAGGCCATCTGGCCACGCTCGCGGTAGGCAGCCGGAATACTGGCGCACCCAGGCAGCGACATGCCGAGCGCCTCGGCCAGTGAGTTCATGGAGAGGGCCGTGCCCATGGTGTTGCAGTGGCCGATGGACGGGGAGGCCGCCGTGGTCATTTCCATGAAGCCTTCGTAGTCGATCGTCCCGGCAGACAACAGATTGCGTGCATGCCAAAGCACGGTTCCGGAGCCGATACGCTTGCCGTTATGCCAGCCGTCCAGCATGGGACCGCCGGAAAGCACGATGGCAGGAAGATCTGTCGTGGCGGCTGCCATCAGGCAGGCCGGGGTGGTTTTGTCGCAGCCTGTAGTTAACACCACGCCATCGAGCGGATAGCCGTGCAGAATCTCCACAAGCCCCAGATAAGCCAGGTTTCGATCTAGAGCAGCGGTAGGCCGCCGGCTCTGCTCAGCGAGCGGGTGCACCGGAAACTCCATGGGAATTCCGCCCGCGTCGCGAATGCCGGCCTTGACGCGTTGGGCAAGTTCCAAATGGTGGCGGTTGCAGGGGGCCAGGTCGCTACCTGTCTGGGCGATCCCGATAATAGGTCGACCCGATTGCAATTCATCACGGGTCAGCCCGTAGTTCATGTAGCGCTCGACATAAAGCGCGGTCATGTCGGCATGGGCAGGATCATCAAACCATTGCTGGCTGCGTAGTCGGCGTTGTGTGGATTCACTCATGCTTTGTTGTTCTTCAGATCAGAGGTGAAGGGGCGCAGCGAGCGCTCCGGAGCGATGACAGGTATCAGACGCTGTGCTGGAAAAGGACGTGTGAGGGGCAAGGACATGATGCGTTCACCACTATTGTTTTTATCAAGCGAATGTTAGCGCCTACATCTCGATGTTAGCGCCTACATTTTGTTTGTAAAGACCTCTTTTGACGCTAAAATCAGCTGTGCTTATAACGGTATGGATGATGAGAAACCGGAAACCGGCTCGTAGACGAGTCACGATGCAGGACATAGCGGAACACGTCGGCGTGAGTTCGATTACGGTTTCCCGAGCGCTCAAGACGCCGGAAAAGGTCGCCGTGCCGGTGCGTGACAAGATCCTCGAAGCATGCAGCCAGCTGGGCTACGTCCCCAACCAAGCCGCTATGGCCCTAGCGTCGGCACGTTCCCAGAATATTGTCGTGTTGATCCCCTCGCTTACCAATAGCGTGTTCGTCGACATCCTGGTCGGCATCAAGGAGCGGCTCGACCGGCATGGATATAACCTGCTCATCGGCATAACCGGCTATTCGCTCGAACAGGAGGAACACCTGCTGCGTACCTATCTGCAGCATTCTCCGGATGGTGTGATCCTGACGGGTATCGACCATACGCCCGGGCTATGGGCATTGCTGGAACAACAGCAGATTCCAACGGTGCATACCATCGAAACCCTGACGCGGGACGATTGTTGGAGCGTAGGGTTTTCCCAGTTTGCCGCTGGGTATGCCGCGGCCCGTCATCTGATCGAGTGCGGCTATCGACGTATCGGCATCATTGGCGCGCAGGGCGATCCACGCACGCTGCGGCGTCGGGATGGGTGCCGCCAGGCGCTTGAGGAAGCCGGGTTATATGCTCCACAGCGGGAGCTGTTTGTGACCAGCAACTCTTCCCTGGCGCTTGGGGCAGAGCTGTTTGAGCGGATGCACCGTACACATCCCGATTGTGAGGCGCTGTTCTTTTGCAATGATGACTTGGCGCAGGGAGCTGTTTTCAAATGCGGCCGCCTGGGTATTGCCGTTCCCGACCGCATGGCCATCATGGGCTTCCATGACCTAAACGGGTCGGCCTGGACGTCTCCGCCGCTTACGACTGTGGCAACACCACGCTATCGCATCGGTTGTGAGGCCGCAGAGCTGCTTGTCGCTCATCTGGCGGGGCAGGACAGGCCGGAGCGTCATGTAGACCTGGGATTTGAAATCGTTCACCGCGAAACGACACGGCTTGATCCCAGGGCCTAGGTCGCTCATCTTCCATCAGTCTGAAAGCGTGCGTCTCCGCTTACTTAATTGAGAGTGCTTCTTATCTTTGAGTGAAATCGGGTGTATTGTGCGCTCCTCCAATTTCCCGAGGGACTGCATTTCATGTCTTTCACGCGGCGCCAGGTGCTCGGCGGTTTGACCGGTCTGGTTGTGGTAGGGGTAGGCGCTGGCGGCGCTCGCTGGTGGCTGGGGCGGCCACAGGTGGCCAAAGCATATGACTACGAGCTGATCGCGGCGCCGCTGGATGTCGAGTTGGTGCCAGGGCATGTCACGCCTGCGCTAGCCTATGGCGGCCAATTTCCAGGCAAGGAGATCCGGGCGCGGCAAGGCGAGTGGCTGCGTGTCCGTTTCACTAATCATCTCGATCAGCCCACCACGATTCACTGGCATGGCATTCGTCTGCCCATCGAGATGGATGGCGTACCGTATATCTCGCAGGCACCAGTGCTGCCGGGCGAGAGTTTCGTTTATCAGTTCAAGACGCCGGACGCCGGAACCTATTGGTATCACCCGCATGTCGCCAGTAGTGAGCAACTGGGGCGAGGCTTGGAAGGACCGCTCATTGTCGAAGAGCGTGAGCCGCCCGGCTTTGCGCACGACATGACGTTGTGCCTGAAGAACTGGCATGTGGATGATCAAGGAGCCTTTACAGCGTTCAGCATTCCTCGAGAGGCGGCTCGCGTAGGCACGCTGGGTCGGCTGACCACAGTAAACGGAAAGCACGTTCCCACCATTGATCTGCCCGCGGGTGCAGTGGTGCGTTTGCGGATTCTGAACGTGGATAACACGGCAACCTACCGATTGAACCTGACGGATGTCGAGGCGCGTATTTACGCGCTGGACGGCCATCCTATCGAGCCTCGGGCGTTTGGCGATGAGTACCTGCTAGGCCCTGGTATGCGTATCGATCTGGCATATAGGGTACCGGCAGCCGGGACAGAGGTGTCCCTGCGTAACGGCCCGCTGCGATTGGCCACCCTGGGGTCTACCGATCAGGGCGCCCAGCCTGGAGAATGGCCGCGGCCCTTGCCGCCAAACCCTGTCAGCGAGCCGGACCTTGAACGCGCGGAAACCGTAAGCTTTCGCTTCGAATGGGTAGCGACTCTGGCCAGCGACCCGGCGTACTGCGGCAAGGCGATGTACTGGCAGATCAACGGCCAGGCTGGTAGCGAGCATAAGGAAGGGGACCCGCATCCAGCGTTGGCGAAGCTCAAGCTTGGGCAGAGTTACATCCTTGAGTTTCGTAACATGGCCCAGTATTTCCATCCTGTGCATCTGCATGGGCTGACCTTCAAGGTCTTGAGCTCGGATCGGCATCCCGTGACGCCGTACTATACCGACACCTACCTGCTCGGCAAGAACGAGACAGCTCGGGTAGCGCTGGTGGCCGATAATCCAGGACAATGGATGCTTCACTGCCATGTGATCGACCACATGGAAACCGGCCTCATGGGGACCATTGAGGTCAGCTGACGTTTGAGCTTGTCATGAATCGTATGCGCCGTTTCCCTCCCATTATTGACCGTAGTCAGGATGAGCTTTTCATGCGAGAGGCGCTGGCCTTGGCGGCTGAAGGGGCATCCCTGGGTGAGGTGCCTGTCGGTGCGGTATTGGTTCATGAGGGACGGATCATTGGACGCGGCTTCAATCAGCCCATTACCGGCCATGATCCCAGCGCCCATGCAGAAATGCAGGCCATTCGTGCAGCGGCCTTGGCGCTGGAAAACTATCGTCTACCGGACACTACCTTATATGTAACCCTTGAGCCGTGCAGCATGTGTTCAGGGCTTCTGGTGCACGCCCGGATCCAGCGTCTGGTATATGGTGCACGTGAGCCGCGTGCCGGTGCGGTAGAAAGCCGTGGGCAGTTCTTCAAGCAGGATTTTCTGAACCATCGCGTTATTGTTGAGGGCGGCCTTCTGGCTGAAGAGTGTGGCGCCTTGCTGACCGACTTCTTCCGGGCGCGTCGGAGTAAATCCTAAGGCGCATTGGCCTTTTTCTTTCGCTTCGGCTTGGCCTCCTCGCCAATCAGGCTTAGATCCCATTTGCCCAGGCTTTCCTTCAGGCCTAGCGCCACTGTGAGCCGGTCGGCATCGAACGGCGCGTGGACATTGGCATCATTATCAAAATAGCAGTAGATGTCTCGGCTCTCCTGTGTCGGCAACCGATGTGCCTGGTCAATCAGCTGGGCATCGTCCGGCTCTCCACCTTGCGCCCAAGCCTGAATGCGAGACGTCCAATAGTGCAGCGCTTCATCCGAGTAGCGGCTTGAATAGAGCTGCTCGTGACCGTGCAGGCGTATATAAAGAAAGTCTGCCGTGACATCCTCCCGGTACAGCCACTTGCCCGCTGTGTCGGCAATTACCAGCGCCACGTTATAGCGCCGCAGTAGTTCGACAAAAGCGGGGTCGATAAAGCTCTCATGCCGGATCTCGACGGCATGGCGCAAGGGGCGATTGGCATCGATACTCAGGCTGCAGCGGCCCTCCATGCGCGCCTCACAATGCAGGGCGAGCGCCTGGGCGGTCTGGGTGTCCTGAGGCAGGAGCTTTAGAAATGCCTCAAACCGCTCAGGCTCGAACTTCAAATTAGCTGGAAACTGCCAGAGGATAGGTCCCAGTTTCTCCTTGAGCTCAAAGATGCCGGAGGCCAGAAAATTGGCCATCGCTTTTTCGATATCTTTTAGGCGCAGGATATGCGTGATGTAGCGCGGACCTTTGACGCTGAAAAGAAAGTTTTCTCCGGTTTCTGCATACCAGCTGGCGTAGCTCTGAGGGCGCTGAAGCGAATAGAAGGAGCCATTGATCTCGATTGTAGACAGCGCTCGTGAGGCAAAGCGCAGCTCCTTGTTTTGAGTCAGCCCTTCAGGATAGAAAACACCCCGCCAAGGCACGTAGCGCCAGCCGGAAATACCAATACGGATCTGCGCAGCCATAGAGAACTCCTCAACTCGTCTCTTCTTCGGACTGCGCGGAGGGGAGTGGGGTTCGGCTAGGCTTCAGCCAGCGTTCGCATGCGTTCGACTACCGCACGTAGGCCATTGCCACGAGAGGCGGAGAGTTGCCGCTCCAGCCCTAGTTGGCCCAGCCAGTCATGAATATCCAGCACGGCCAGTTCTTCCTGGGTCAGTCCATTGGCTCGGACCAAGAGTACAGCCAGCAGGCCACGTAGAATGCGAGAATCGCTGCCCGCTCGAAAGAAATGCTGCTTTCCATCCTGCTTGTGAGTGACCCAGACCTGACTTTCACAGCCATAGACCCGATCTTCGTCTCGTCGGGTTTCAACATCGGGCAAGCGTGTCGCCCACTGCAGCAAGAGGCGTGAACGGGCTTCCCACCCGTTGGCGGAAGAAAAGGCATCCAGCGCAGCCTGCGCCTCAGTCGTCAAACCTGTCATCGTAGTAGCTCCAAGGCATTATCCAGCGCCATGAAGAAGCGCTCCAGATCCGTTGAGTCACTATACAGACCGAGAGAAATCCGCAGCGAGCCTGCCTCGCCCAGGCGCTTGAACAGCGGCATGGCGCAATGATTGCCCGCCCGCACGGCAATGCCTTGCTCGGCCAACATATGGGAAAGATCAGCCACATGTATGCCATCAACCACTACGCTGGCCAGGGCAATCTGCGGCTCGCCCAATACACGAACACCTTCGCGAGCCGCCAGTCCGGCCTGTAGCTTCACGCACAACGCCTGCTCATGACCAAAAATGGATGACTCGTCTTGTGCGCTGAGCCAATCCAATGCTGCCCCCAAGCCAATGGCTGCACCAACAGGCGGTGTCCCGGCCTCCAGCCCCATGGGAGCAGAATGAAACTCAGCGTGTTCATAATCGGCGTTACGCACCATCTCGCCACCAAACTGCCAGGGCGCAAGAGCTGCCAGGGCCTCGGCATGTCCCCAGAGTACCCCTATGGCCTCTGGTGCGTAGAGCTTATGGCCGGAAAATACATAGAAATCCGCGCCCAGGTCCTTGGGACTGTGGCGGCCATGAACCACGCCTTGAGCGCCATCCACAACGAACCAGGCGCCTTGATCGTGGGCCAGACGGGAGAGCTCGGCCAGCGGCTGCCAGGTTCCCAATACGTTCGACAGCTGGCTGATGGCAACCAGACGCGTGCGTGGGCCGATCAGTTCACTGGCTCGATTGAGGTCGATATGGCCCGAGTCTGTAAGCGGCAATACGATCAACTCTACCCCCTGGCGCCGAGCCAACTGCTGCCAGGGCAGAAGGTTGGCATGATGCTCCAGGGCACTGACCACAATTTCATCGCCGGGCTTGAAGTGATGCTCAAGCCCGTAGGCTATCAGGTTGAGCCCTTCCGTCGTGCCGCGAGTAAACACGACTTCCCTAGAACTGGAAGCGCCTAGCCAGCGGGCCACCTTGTCGCGTACGGACTCATAGGCCTGGGTGGCGCGCTCGCCAGGGCGGTGCTGAGCGCGATGAACATTGGCGGCGCCGCGGGCATAGTACGCTGTGAGCGCATCCAGTACAGCCTTGGGCTTTTGCGCTGTGGCCGCAGTGTCCAGATAAGTGATGCCGTCTTCTTCAAAGGCAGCAAGGGCCGGAAAGTCGGTGCGCCAGGGGGAGGGCAAGGTCATGGCTTCAACTTTTGGAAACGGATGAAAAAAAGCCGCCCGGCCGTGAGCCGGCGGGCGGCCTACTTACAGGTCTGGACCCGGTACCAAGGTACCGGGTTCCATGACTCAGTTATGCGCGTGCAGGGCTTCGTTTAGCTCGATTGCACTCTTGTTGGTTTTGCACTCGACCGCGCCGGTCTGGGAGTTGCGGCGGAACAGAAGATCATTCTGGCCTGCCAGATCGCGCGCCTTGACCACCTGTACCTGCTGGTTCTGATCATCCAGCACAATCACCTTGGTGCCCGCTGTTACATACAGGCCGGATTCCACTGTGCAGCGATCACCCAGCGGAATGCCGATGCCCGCATTGGCACCGATCAGGCAGCCCTCGCCAACGCTGATCACGATATTGCCGCCGCCAGACAAAGTACCCATGGTGGAGCAGCCGCCGCCCAGATCCGAACCCTTGCCGACGAATACACCCGCCGAGACGCGGCCTTCGACCATGTTCGGGCCCGCCGTACCGGCATTGAAGTTTACGAAGCCCTCATGCATGACGGTTGTGCCTTCACCGATATAAGCGCCCAGACGAACACGGGCGGTATCGGCGATGCGCACGCCACTGGGAACGACATAGTCGGTCATCTTCGGGAATTTATCGACGGAGAACACTTCCAGCAATTTGCCGCGCAGACGGGCTTCCAGTTGCTCGGAAGGCAGTTCTGCCAGGTCGATGGCACCCTGATTGGTCCAGGCAACATTCGGCAGCAGGGCAAAGATGCCGCTCAGGTTGAGGCCGTGCGGCTTGACCAGGCGATGCGACAGCAAATGCAGCTTCAGGTACGCCTCAGGCGTTGAGGAGGGCGCAGCGTCTTCCGCCAGAATCGTGGCAACTAGCGGCTTGGCGCTTTCAGCCAGACGGGTTAGCAGCGCCATCTGAGTCTGAGCGTTCTCTACACCACGCAAGGCATCGGCCAGAGAGCGCGCCTGAGACGGCGTAAAGGCGATGGTTTGGTTCCCGCCTGCATAATTGAGAACCGGCGTGATGGCCGCAATCAGTTCTGCCGAGGGGTTCAACAGGGGCTGGGCATAGAAGACTTCGAGCCAGGCGCCGTCGCGATTTTGCGTGCCGACACCAAAGGCCAGGCTGAACACATTCTGAGACATGAAACTTTCCTTCTAAACAAATAAGGTCAGGCCGGACGCCGGCTGAGAAGTAATCCCACACCGGCACTACCCAGAAGGGCGGCACAACCACGGTTGAACAGACGCTTGGCACGCTCACCAGCCAACAGGCGGCCGAGACGTGCTCCGGCGAAGGCGTAAATCGCAATGGCGAAGCATTCCATGATCAGAAACGCTGCGCCCAATTGAGTAAACTGCTGCCCAAGCGGCTCACCCACCACTACAAACTGCGGAAGAAACGCGGTAAACAGCAAAATAGCTTTGGGGTTGCCTGCAGCGATCAGAAACTCCTGACGCATCAACTTCCAGAGGTCTGCCTTGATGACTTCGTCAGGAGATGGAGCGTCCGTCGAGGTGTTGGCAGTCCATAAGCGGATGGCAGTCCAGATGAGGTACACCGCACCTACAAGCTTGATCGCAGTAAAGAGCCAGGCCGACGTCAACAATACGAGCGCCAGGCCTGAGCCCGCCAGCGCGATCATGCCGGCAAAGGCAATCAGTCGGCCCAAGGTGCCGATACAGGCCGCTGCAAAGCCGAAGCGGGCAGCATTATTGACGGACAGCAGATTGTTCGGCCCAGGCGCCATGTTCAATGCGAAACAGGAAGGTATGAATAGTGCCCAGGCAATCGACATGTCAGCGGTCCAGTTCAGCCGAGTAGAGTTCCGGCTTGAAGCCTAGTACGCGACGCTCTCCCAGGTCCAGTACAGGACGCTTGATCATGGAGGGCTGCGCCAACATGAGCTCGATGGCACGGGCCTCATCAATATCTGCCTTTTGTTCGTCAGGCAGTTTTCTGAACGTAGTGCCGGCGCGGTTCAGCACCTTTTCCCAACCAAGCTCACGGCACCAGGTTGAAAGCGTTTCCCGGTCGATGCCGCTGACCTTGTAGTCGTGAAAATGATAGGTCACGCCATGTTCGTCGAGCCATGTGCGCGCCTTTTTCATGGTGTCGCAGGCCTTTATGCCATACAAGCTCAATGTGCCGTTCGTGTCGGGCATTCCTGGCCTCCCACCCTTGTAAAGTAATCGCCAAATAGGAATGTCAGAGTATGCCATGTAGAGGTGGGCTGTGCGCCTATCGACGCAATCTATAACAAGGCGCTAAGGCATTGCCTAAGCTCTCTACGCACTCTATACGATAGGAATATGAAGAAATGGCGATCGACCTGAACCACAGACCCAGACTGAGCGATATGCGCCGACTCGCACCGCAGGAGGCAGCGCCTGCGGTTGATCTTGAGGCCAGGCAGCAGGGCCCTCGTATCACTGATGCCGAGTCGCTGTCCGAGCGCCCAGGATATGCCGCCGACTTTCTTGGTGAATTCAGCGTACCCTGGCCTACCATGAGCGATGAGCGTGCCGGGGACGTGCTGCCTGTTTCAGGTTCCGCCGAAAATCGGCTCGACTATATGCATTTCTCTATCACCATGTCGGCGTCACGCCGGCTGGCGTTCTACGTTGGCGTCAATATCGATGGTGCTCAGTCCGTTTCGGTCGAGCGGGGCAAGGATCGCTGGTCCTATGACGGACGTATCCCGCTGGAAGCCCAGATTGGCGAAGACCTGTACGCCAATAACCTGCTGGATCGCGGACACCTTGTTCGTCGTGAGGACCCTAACTGGGGGAATGAGGCGGAAGTTGCCAACCGTGACACCTTTCATTTCACCAACTGCTCTCCGCAGATGGCCGGCTTCAATCAGAAGAACTGGCTGGATCTGGAGAACTATCTGCTGGAAAACACCCGGCGCTGGAAGGAGCGAGCGACGGTATTTACCGGGCCGGTTTTCCGGGACGATGACCGGCGCTATCGAGGTGTGCTGATCCCGTCTGCATTTTGGAAGGTAGTTGTCTTTTTATCCGATGACGGAAAACCATCTGCAACCGCCTACATGATCGATCAATCTAGCGAGCTGGGACAGCTGGATGCCGCGTTCGGACGCTTCCGAACCTATCAGCGCAGTGTTCGTCGTATCGAACAGCTGACAGGTATCAATTTTGGCCCACTCTCCCGTTACGACGGTTTTTCCAACGAGGAGGCCATGACAGGGACACGGATCGAGGCTGAGCTTCACACATTGGCCGACATACGGGTTTGATGGCTTAACGCCTTGCAGCTCAAGACGTTGGCCTCTTGAGTTGCAATCGTTTTCTGCCAAGCGGACACAAGGTAAGGAACTCACCCGCCAGGCAGGGGCCAAATTGTACAACCTGTACAATTATTAACTGCCAGATGTGCTGACGTATGCAGACCACTACACGAGCCACGACGAGCCGACAGGCTGTGTTAACGCCGTACGCCCTTGAGCCATCCCGTCATCTTTATTTTTCTCTGCTTGAACAGAAACCCGCGGCTGACGCGCTCGAAAAGGCTCGGCACTATCTTGACGAGCAGCTGAGTGCGACTCGACCTATGCCATCCGATTTGCCGGAGGATCCGCAAGGGCTAGAGCGCTGGATGCTACAAAGTACCGAGCAGGTAGGTCAGGAGTACCGAGCCTATCTTAAGTCGCGAAAGGCAGGCGCCCCTCGTCGTTATTTCACGAGTAAATCCCATGCGCTCTACTTTTTGAGAGGGGTTGCCCCGACCAAACTGGTAGACGGCGCCTGGCTGTACGGTATTTTGCAGCGCTGGAATGACACCCGTTTCACTGCACCTATCCAGATCTATCTGGAAGAGTTGGGCGAGGGTTTGCCAGACAAGAATCATGTCGTCCTGTATAAGAAATTGCTGGCCAGTAACGGTTGTGAAGACTGGGATGGCCTGAGCGA
Organism: Pseudomonas sp. WAC2; assembly: GCF_030403525.1. Taxonomy (NCBI): domain Bacteria; kingdom Pseudomonadati; phylum Pseudomonadota; class Gammaproteobacteria; order Pseudomonadales; family Pseudomonadaceae; genus Pseudomonas; species Pseudomonas sp. WAC2. The sequence continues at coordinate 285,681 of NZ_JAUEPD010000001.1, read as the reverse complement.
TGATCATTATGTTCAGGGCGCGATCCAGCTGGCGCTGGCCTATAACGCCGAGCATTTCCTGCCCGAGATCATTGGCTTCAACCTCGGCTATGAACAGTTGCCGCTTCATCTGCTCATTACCTCTTACGAGTTGAATGAGCTTGGGATCGATCCTTATTACTTTACGTTGCACGTGACGGTCGATAACGCCGGTACCGGTCATGCAAAGAAGGCCCTGCAGGCCGTTCATGACGCCATGCCGGTAGAAGATCGCGAAGCATTCTATCGACGTGTAGCTCAGGGCTATCTGCTCAATAACCTGGGCGCAGGCACAACGTCTGTCATTGGCTCGTTCGATCTTGAACAGGAGGTTATTTCGCTACTGGCAGAGAAAAGCACCGTCGGCAAATACGTGCATTCTGATTACTGCCGAATCGGTGGGCGCAATGTAAGTGAGTGGCTGGCCGATCCAGCTCAGATACCGGCCTTTCTTGAAGCCATGGAGGCTCAAGGCTGGATCAAGCGCCATGAAGACCCACAAAACAGCCGTTTCTGGAAGCTCATACAAGGTGAGCGTGCCGAAATGTTTGGTGTGTTTACTGCCTATGAGCAGCAGCTTATTCATGACTGGATTGCGGGTGATCTGGTGCACACCGGTGCCAAGGTAATAGCCAAGGACCAGGCAGGGCAGGACCGAGTTGCTATCTTGCCTAAGCGGGAGCTGAGCTTTCGCGCCAAGCAGCGCCAGCAGGAAGCGCTTTGTCAAAGCGCAGGCGATAATGCGGCCTCAAATGCCTCCATTGGAGAGGTAAATGACTTTGACAGCGAAGCCGCAGCGTTGGAGCAACGCTTGGCGTGCCAGCCGACTCGCGAAGCGGGTATGGCGCTTCTGATCGAGATGATGTCGCCAGCCAATCACCATACCGCCTCTGGACTGTTGGCCACACGCCTCTTCAACAAGCTTTTCAACTGACCATCCAACGACAGGGCCCAACGAGGGCCCTGTCCTGTTTCTAAAGGATCAAACTGCGTGACGGATACACAGATGCGCGAACAGCCTGCAATCTCCAAACACTCGGTCCAACCTTTTCGTCTCCTGATCGAAGCATTACGCGACGCTCATTACCAATTCATCACAATAACGCCGGCCTCACATGCCCGCGTCAATAGTCGCCCCGGCAACGAGTGGGCGAAGGACTTGCAAGGTATTTTTGGCTGGAGTCGGCCTTTCAAACAGGGGCTCATTTCACCCGAGCTTTTCGAAGCCATGCAGGCCGCCGACATCCTGGAATCCTACCAGGATGGTTGGCGCAGCAAGGTTCGTGTGTCGACTTTGGGCGATCAGCTGTTCGTCCACTCCGCTTATCCTACGGACGAGGCGGATGCAGTGTTCTTTGGTCCAGATACCTATCGCTACGCCAACGCTATCGAAGCCCAGCTGCGCTTCGAAACTGGGCAGATCCGGCGGGCAGTCGATATCGGCAGTGGTGCAGGCCCGGGTGCGATACTTGTCGCGCTGGCGAGGCCAGGCGCCGAGGTCTTGGCTGTTGATATCAACGATCGCGCGCTCCGCTTTACTGAAATCAATGCGGACATGGCTGAGGCGACCAATGTGGTGGCTCGGCATAGCAATCTGCTGAATGATGTTGAAGGCGAGTTCGATCTTATTATTTCCAATCCGCCTTATCTGGTCGACCCTACCGAACGCGCCTATCGCCACGGGGGCGGGCCGCTGGGAGCCGGACTCTCTCTTTCCATTCTGGACGCCGCGCTGGAGCGCTTGGCACCAGCGGGAACCTTGCTGCTGTATACCGGCGTGGCCATGGTGGGCAGCCAGGATCCGTTCCTAGAGGCTGTCCAGGAGCGGTTAGCCAAAACAGATTTGGTCTGGCGTTATCGTGAGATGGACCCGGATGTCTTCGGTGAAGAACTGGAATCCGGTGTTTATGCACAGGCCGACCGCATCGCGGCTGTAACCCTGACCGTTACCCGCCCTGCCTGAAACTGTCTTTCAACGTGACGTCCTCTTAGTTGAGGGCGTCCAGTTGGCGCCAGCACGACGTACTGGCGAGCCTTGGGTGAGGTGTATGACCTCATGACACCTCATGCCTACCGTTTGGGCGCGGCATTGCCGAACGTGTCTTTGCAGGGCTTGTCGATAGGGATCGTGTCGTACAGATCGGGCGGATCGGCTCGGTAGCCAGCGGAGAGAAGCGGTGACACTCGTTTATACCATCTTGATCATGCTGCTTGTGGTGGGCGCGACCCGCTTGAGTGCTCAGTTTCTTCCCGTGCCGCTTCCACTGATCCAGGTCGTTGTCGGGGCGTTACTGGCGTTGCCATCCCTGGGCTTGCATGTCGCGCTTGATCCTGAACTGTTCATGCTCTTATTCATTCCGCCACTTCTGTTCTCCGATGGGTGGCGCATGCCGAAGCGCGAACTCTGGCGGCTTCGGGCGCCTATCCTGACGCTGGCGTTTGGTCTGGTATTCATCACCGTTTTGGCCGCTGGCGCCTTTATTCACTGGCTGGTGCCTGGCTTGTCCTGGCCGGTAGCCTTTGCACTGGCCGCGGTTCTGTCGCCGACCGATGCCGTTGCGGTGTCCGGAATTGCACGTGGGAAACTGCCCAAGCGGCTGATGCATATCCTGCAGGGTGAAGCACTTTTCAATGATGCGTCCGGTCTTGTCACCTTTCGCTTTGCCGTAGCGGCTGCCATGACGGGCGTATTTTCGCTGGCAGATGCGAGTCTGACGTTTCTCATGGTTGCCATTGGCGGTCTCTTTACAGGGGCGGCGCTCAGCTGGCTGACAGGGCAGGCCCGTAACTGGCTGGTCGAGCATGGGTGGACGGATCCTGCACCCTATGTCGTCTTCTTGCTTCTATTGCCATTTGCCGCTTATGTCATTGCCGAACACCTGGGCTTCTCAGGCATTCTTTCTGCGGTTGCCGCCGGGCTTGTGCAAAGCCGTATCGACATGCTGCCCAGGCAGTCGCGTACTCGATTGCTCAACCACAGTATCTGGTCGATGCTGGAGTTCACCTTCAATGGGCTGGTGTTCCTGCTCTTGGGCCTGCAGCTGCCCGACATCATTGCTGCCGTGCTCAAGCCTTCCGAGCATGTCTACAAAACGCTAGGGTGGCTGATGGGGGAGGTGACTCTGATCTTCCTGGCGCTGATCCTGCTGCGTTACTTGGTCATGAACCTGTATTGGCGCATCTCCCGACATCATGAGGCTATGCCGGGCAATGATTTCCAACGTACCGCAATTATTGCGTCAATTGCAGGTGTACGCGGGGCCGTGACGCTGGCAGGTGTACTGTCTCTACCCATTATTCTCGCGAATGGACAGCCATTCCCCCAGCGCGATGTCCTGATCTTTATTGCTGCGGGCGTAATCCTGCTGTCCCTGCTGGCGGCCAGCATTGGATTACCCCTGCTGCTGCGTGGACTAAGTGTGGGTACCAATGAGGCTGCCGACCGTGAGCGCCGAGAGATTCGGCGTAATACGGCAGAAGCGGCTCTTCGCGCCCTTGAGGCGGAAAACATTGATGACGAAGATCCTGCGCGTGCGGGATTGAAGGCGGAAATCAAGACGCAGCTCATGGCCGAGTTTCGCGAACAGCTTGATATCTACCAGGACACGGAGGAGGTTCAGGCGCGTGCCCGAACCAGTCTGTTTATTGAAACGCAGCTGCGGTTGCTGGCTATCCGGGCTCAGCGTCGGGAGCTCTATCGTATGCGCTTGTCTGGCGTAATCGACGATGAAATCGTCGCTGAAGTCCTGAGTGATCTGGACTTCAGCGAGGCGACACTGATGCGCAGCCTGCCAGCTTCAACGGCAGGCTGAGCAGGCGTCAGCGGCTGCAGAATGCGCGGATACGCTCGGCTGCTTCGATACACTCGTTCAGAGGTGCTACCAAGGCCATGCGAACCCGATTGGCACCAGGATTCACGCCGTCCACCGTCCGGGAAAGGTAGGAGCCTGGCACAACGGTAACATGTTCCTTTGCGTATAGCTCACGGGCGAAGGACTCGTCATCTAACGGTGTCTTAGCCCAGAGGTAAAAACCTCCGTCCGGGCGCTCGACCTCCAATACATCTTTTAGTATTGCCAGCACAGCGTCGAATTTTTCCCGGTAAAGCACGCGGTTCTCGCGTACGTGGATCTCATCGCTCCATGCGGCAATGCTGGCGCGCTGTACCTGGATCGGCATGGCGCAGCCGTGGTAGGTCCGATACAGCAGGAAGCGTTTGAGAATCTCAGCGTCCCCTGCAACGAAGCCTGAGCGCAAACCAGGTAGATTCGAGCGCTTGGACAGGCTGTGAAAGACCACGCAACGGCTGAAGTCCTTACGACCTAACTCCGCGCAGGCTGTCAAAAGGCCAGCAGGTGGGTTGTTTTCATCGAAATACAACTCGCTATAGCACTCATCTGCTGCAATCACGAAGTCATGCTGGTCGGCCAGCTCGATCAAACGCTTCAAGGTCTCGACAGGCAACAATGCTCCGGTTGGGTTGCCAGGAGAGCACAGGAACAGCAACTGGCAGCGATCCCATATTTCGGCTGGAACGGCATCGAAGTCAGGATTAAAACCTTTCTCGGGCAGGCAGGGCAGGTAGTGCGGCAGCGCACCAGCCAGCAGCGTGGCGCCTTCATAGATCTGATAGAAAGGGTTGGGGCTTACTACCAGCGCGCCTTCCTGGCGATTCACCACCGCCTGTGTAAAGGAGAAAAGCGCTTCGCGCGTGCCGGTTACCGGTAAGGCATGCTGAGCTGCATCCATCCAGCCGGTCGGTACACGAAAACGCTGCTCGCACCACGTCACAATCGCTTCGCGCAAAGCAGGCAGTCCGGCTGTTGTTGGATAGACCGCCAATTGGTCAAGGTGCTCGGTCAGCGCTTTTGCGACAAACGCTGGGGAGGGGTGTTTAGGTTCGCCGATTGATAACGCGATGGCCTTTTTATCTGCTGGTGGCTGGACACCTGCCAGCAGCGCGCGCAGTTTTTCGAAAGGGTAGGGCTGGAGCAGGTTCAAGGCATCGTTCATATACAGGTCTCGCGAGTGCAGCCTGGCCTTAGGCTGAGTTGTCCATTAGATACTGATGCGTAGCAACGGCGTTTCTGAGCCATTGGCCCCGCTTAGGTTTTTGATCAGCGCTTGTTGAAGTTGCTCGCACAGCTTCGGATCCGACAGGGGCTGCCCTTGAGCATCCGTAACATAAAAGACGTCTTCAACACGCTCGCCCAACGTGGCGATTTTGGCATTCTGAACCGACAGATCGAAATCCAGGAATATACCGCCCACGCGAGCCAACAGGCCCGGGCGATCAGGGGCGGTCAGCTCAATCAGGCTCACGGCGCGCTGAGCATCCGTATAGATATTCACGTGTGGCGCGAACGCAAAATGCTTGAGCTGACGAGGGACACGTCGGTTGATGATGTTGGGGTACTCTTCAGGGGTCTTCAGGGTCTGGATCAAGCCGCTTCTGATCTGCTGGATACGGGCCGGATTATTGCCGATAGAGCCTCCGTCCGCGTCGAGTACAACGTAGGTATCCAGGGTAAACTGGCTGGTGGACGTAATAATACGCGCGTCCTGGATGCTCAGGTTCAGCTGGTCCATTGCCGCCACAGTCACGGCAAAGAAGTCGTGCTGGTCCTGCGCATAAATGAAGATCTGGGTACCGCCTTCAAACTCGCGTTGGGTAGTCTCCTTGATCAGGATCAGCGGATTACCGTCATTGGGATGACTCAAAATAGCTTCGGTGTGCCACGCTACATCGCTGGCAGTGTGACGCAGGAAATAGTCGTCGCCGAGCTGTCCCCACAGGTGTTCGGCATCATCTTGATCGATGCCATTACGCACCAGGATATCGATGGCTGAACTCTGTGTCTGGCGAATTTGCTCTTCACGTTCTACCGGATTCTCAAGTCCGCGGCGCAAGGCACGCTTGGTCTCGGTATACAGCTGCCGCAGGAGGCTGGCGCGCCAGGAGTTCCAGAGGTTGGGGTTGGTCGCGTTGATATCTGCCACAGTGAGCGCATAGAGGTAATCCAGATGGACCTGGTCGCCTACCGTCTGTGCAAAGTCATGAATCACCAGGGGGTCAGACAAATCCTTGCGCTGCGCTGTGGTCGACATCGCCAAGTGATTGCGTACCAGCCAACAGATTAGGTTGCTGTCCCATTCGGGTAGCTGATGGCGGCGGCAGAACGCTTCGGCATCTACGGCGCCCAGCTCCGAATGATCACCGCCTCGACCCTTGCCAATGTCATGGTAAAGACCGGCAATATAGATCAACTCCGGTTTAGGCAGCTTGTTCATCACCCGCGTGGCCAGGGGATACTTTTCCGTCATCTCCGGTCGGTTCAGTTTGCGCAGATGCTTGATCAAATTGAGTGTATGCGCATCGACCGTATAGATATGGAACAGGTCATGCTGCATCTGACCGATGATTTGGCCGAACTCCGGCAAGTACAGGCCAAGAATACCGTAGCGGTTCATACGGCGAAGGTTGCGATGAATGCCTTCGCGGCTCTTGAACAACTCGATAAATAAGCTGGTGTTGCGGATGTCATGTCGGAATTCGTCATTGATCAGATGACGGTGGTCGCGAAGCAACCGGATCGTACCCGCAGAAACACCCTTGATTTCCGGGTGCTGAGCCATCAGCACGAAAATTTCCAGCAGTGCAAAGGGGGTACGCTTGAATACCTCCGGATGCGTAACCTCAATATAGCCGTCCCGTAACTGGAAACGGCTGTTAAGAGGCTGCGTTGGCTCGCTTTCGTCATCCCGCAGGATGGCCTCCTCAAAGTGCTGCATGACAACATCGTTGAGCTGGGCAATGTCCATGACCACGCGATAATACTTCTGCATGAAGCGCTCAACGGCCAGCTTCGCATCGCTGTCTTCATAACCCAGGAGGCCGGCGATGCGGCGCTGATGATCAAACAGAAGGCGATCCTCAGGGCGGCCTGCCAGCATATGCAGGGCGTAACGCACCTTCCACAGGAACTCCTGACTGGAAGCCAGCAGCGAACATTCGCTTTCAGTCAGAAAACCCTGACCAACCAGCGCATGCAGGTTCAGCGTCCCGAAATGGCGACGTGCAACCCACAAGAGTGCCTGGATATCACGTAATCCACCCGGTGAGCCTTTGACGTTGGGCTCAAGGTTGTATTCCGTGTCGTTGTACTTGGCATGCCGGGCTTTCTGCTCATCCCGCTTTGCCAGAAAGAAATCACGGCTGGGCCACATTCGCTTGGGGCTGGTTACATCCAGCATCCTCAGACGAAGGGCTTCCGGGCCGGCAATGGTACGGCACTCCATCAGATTGGTGATGACGGTCAGGTCGGCCCTGGCCTCATCCGCGCACTCCTGAACCGAGCGCACACTCTGTCCGACAGCAAGGCCGATATCCCATAGCAACGTCAGGAAGCCCTCAATGGCTTCCCGATGCGCTTCCTGATCTTCCGAGCCCAGTAAAATGAGCAAGTCGATGTCTGATTGCGGATGCAGCTCGCCGCGGCCATACCCCCCTACGGCGAGCAAGGCAATCTGTGCATTACCCCAGTTCAGTCGTTGCCAGGCTTCGCACAGTATCTGGTCAACGAACCAGGCTCGATCCTCAACCAGGCGACGCGTGCTGCGCCCGGCTGAAAATCGCTCGTCCAATACCTCATTTGCCTTGCGGATCGCCTTTTTGAATGCGGCGATGGGGCTGGTCTTTAATGCGAGTTCAGCCTGAAACTGTCCGCGGTCGAACAGTTCGGGATCTACCTGGGGCATACCCGTATTACCTCATGCGGGGGTGCGGGAAATGGTTTCGTCTTTGCGCAGTGTCAGAATTTCATAGCCATCGGCGGTAACCAGTACGGTGTGTTCCCACTGAGCAGACAGCTTGCGGTCCTTGGTGATGGCCGTCCAACCGTCACCAAGCAGCTTGGTTTCAGCGCGGCCCTGGTTGATCATCGGCTCAATGGTGAAGATCATGCCTTCCTTGAGTTCAAGGCCTGTTCCAGTACGCCCATAGTGAACAACCTGCGGCTCCTCATGAAAGCCCTTTCCGATACCATGACCACAATACTCGCGCACCACGGAAAAACCCTGTTTTTCAGCGTGCTTCTGAATGATTTCGCCAATATCACCCAGCCGGGCGCCGGGGCGAACAACCGAAATACCTTTATATAGGCACTCCTGAGTTACCTCACAGAGTCGCTTTGCCCACTCGGCCACTTCGCCGACGCAGTACATCTTGCTGGTATCGCCGTGGTAGCCGTCTTTGATAACCGTTATATCCACGTTAAGGATGTCGCCTTTCTTGAGTGGCTTGTCATTGGGGATGCCATGACAGACGACATGATTAAGCGAAGTACAAATGGACTTGGGGTAGCCCTTGTAATTGAGTGGCGCCGGAATAGCCTGTTGCACATTGACGATATAGTCGTGGCAAAGCTTATTCAGCTCTTCGGTCGTAACGCCCGGCTTAACATGCTCATCCAGCATTTCCAGTACATCAGCCGCCAGTTGGCCGGCGATACGCATTTTCTCGATGTCTTCGGGAGTCTTGATAATAACGGTCATTAGAATCTCTAAGCGCTGCGCAGGCAGCCTGCATATGAACTAAAATAAGAGGGTTGGACAGGATTCTAACAAACCTGTCCTTCGTCACCATCCCAATCGCATTAGTCTGCCATGGTTTAATTCGGCTGACTTCTGTGGTATAAAGCGCGGCGCTTTTCGGGCAATAGCCCTAAAACGCCCTAAACCCCACACACGTATCGGCACGATGGCCTGGGTGCTCTGCAAGGAGTTGGTCATTGGGATGCGTGGAGGCCCAACCCGACTTATTGAGGAAATATCAATGTCCCAAGTCAACATGCGCGACATGCTGAAGGCCGGTGTGCACTTCGGCCACCAGACCCGTTACTGGAACCCGAAAATGGGTAAGTACATTTTCGGCGCGCGTAACAAGATTCACATCATCAACCTCGAAAAGACTCTGCCAATGTTCAACGAAGCGCTGAGCTTTGTTGAGCGCCTGGCTTCTGGCAAGAACAAGATCCTGTTCGTTGGTACCAAGCGTTCCGCTGGCAAGATCGTTCGCGAAGAAGCTGCTCGTTGTGGCATGCCTTTCGTGGATCACCGCTGGTTGGGCGGTATGCTGACGAACTATAAGACTATTCGTCAGTCCATCAAGCGTCTGCGTGAGCTTGAAGTTCAGGCTGAAGACGGCACCTTCACCAAGCTGACCAAGAAAGAAGCGCTGATGCGCACTCGCGATCTCGAGAAGCTCGAGCGCAGCTTGGGTGGTATCAAGGAAATGGGCGGTCTGCCGGACGCTCTGTTCGTTATCGACGTTGATCACGAGCGCATCGCGATCACCGAAGCGAACAAGCTTGGTATCCCGGTTATCGGTGTTGTTGATACCAACAGCAGCCCTGAAGGCGTTGATTACATCATCCCGGGTAACGATGACGCCTTCCGCGCTGTCCAGCTGTACCTGAGCGCCACGGCTGATGCCGTACTGCGTGGTAAGCAGAACGCAGGTGCAACACCTGAAGAGTTCGTTCAAGAAGCAGCGAGCGAAGCTGCTGAAGGCTGATTGACCCTGTCGTAAAGACTTGGACATTCAGTGAGCAGGAAGGGGGCTAGGCCCCCTTTTTGCCACTCAGAGAATTACTGCCCTAGGGCATTGGTTTAGACACTGATTCAAGAGGATTCGAGCATGGCAGAGATTACTGCGGCCCTGGTCAAAGAACTGCGTGAGCGTACCGGCCTTGGCATGATGGATTGCAAGAAGGCGTTGACTGCTGCCGGCGGCGACATCGAGAAAGCCATCGATGATATGCGTGCAGCTGGCGCCATCAAGGCGGCCAAGAAGGCTGGTAACATCGCTGCTGAAGGTGCGATTGCTGTCAAGGTTTCCGACGACAACAAGGCTGCTCTGATCATCGAAGTCAACTCCCAGACTGACTTCCTGGCTCTGCAGGATGACTTCAAGGCTTTCGTTGCAGATAGCTTGAATAAGGCGTTCGATCAGAAGCTGACTGATGCTGCTCCGCTGGTAGAGTCCCAGGAAGAGGCGCGTCTGGCGCTGGTTTCCAAGACAGGCGAAAACGTCACTATTCGTCGCCTGACTCGTGTGGAAGGTGATGTGATAGGTGCCTACCTGCACGGCCACCGCATCGGTGTTGTCGTTGCTCTGAACGGTGGTACGCCTGAGCTGGCTCGTGATATCGCGATGCACATTGCCGCAAGCAACCCTCAGTTCCTGAACCCTTCCCAGGTTTCTGAAGAAGCGATCGCCAAGGAAAAAGAAATCTTCCTGGCGCTGAACGCAGACAAGATTGCTGGCAAACCGGAAAATATTGTTGAAAACATGGTCAAAGGCCGTATCAACAAGTTCCTGGCTGAGGCAAGCCTGGTTGAGCAGCCTTTTGTAAAGGATCCAGAAGTCAAGGTTGGCGATCTGGCCAAGAAGGCTGGCGCTGAAATCGTTTCCTTCGTCCGTTACGAAGTAGGTGAAGGTATCGAGAAAGCCGAAGTGGACTTCGCAGCTGAGGTGGCCGCTCAGGTCGCAGCCAGCAAGCAGTAAGACGCTATCGATGCTGAAAAAGAGGCTGCCCGCCACCGCGTGCGGCCTCTTTTTTCAAGTAGCGAAGGTATGGGTTTTCTTTTTTATTTGGTAACGATCCCACTATCGATGCGTCAACGCTGACGTTCCGGTTCGGTAATGGGAAAATGATTTGTTTTTTATTATTTCAAATCGTCGCAGGAGAGACTGAATGGCTCAGCAGATGAGTGGTCGCCAACCCCGTTACAAACGTATTCTGCTTAAACTCAGCGGCGAAGCCCTAATGGGATCCGAAGATTTCGGGATTGACCCAAAAGTGCTTGATCGTATGTCCTTGGAAATCGGTCAGCTTGTTGGTATCGGTGTTCAGGTCGGGCTGGTGATTGGTGGTGGTAACCTGTTCCGTGGGGCTGCGTTGTCAGCCGCAGGTATGGACCGTGTTACGGGTGACCATATGGGTATGCTGGCTACCGTTATGAATGCGCTGGCCATGCGTGATTCCCTGGAGCGCTCCAATATCCCGGCAACTGTTATGTCAGCCATCTCCATGGTGGGTGTGACTGATCAGTATGATCGCCGTAAGGCTATGCGTCAGTTGCAGAACGGCGAGGTGGTTATTTTCTCGGCTGGTACGGGTAACCCATTCTTTACCACTGATTCGGCTGCCTGCTTGCGTGCTATCGAAGTTGAGGCTGATCTGGTGCTTAAGGCAACCAAGGTCGATGGCGTGTACACTGCAGATCCTTTCAAGGATCCGAATGCGGAAAGGTTCGATCGCTTGACGTATGACGAAGTGCTCGACCGTAAGCTGGGCGTGATGGACCTGACAGCAATCTGTCTGTGTCGTGATCATAAGATGCCGCTTCGGGTGTTCAATATGAATAAATCCGGCGCCTTGCTGAATATTGTTGTAGGCGGCGGAGAAGGTACTTTGATCGAAGAGGGCACAGTATGATCAATGAAATAAAGCAAGAAGCTCAAAGCCGAATGACCAAGACCATTGAAGCGCTTGGTCACGCTTTCGCCAAGATCCGTACTGGACGCGCTCATCCAAGCATTCTTGATAGCGTTATGGTGTCCTATTACGGTAGTGACACGCCGCTGCGCCAGGTGGCCAATGTGACCGTGGAAGATTCCCGTACGTTGGCGCTGACTGTTTTTGATAAAAGCATGATTCAGGCTGTTGAAAAAGCCATCATGACTTCGGATCTGGGACTGAACCCCGCGACAGCCGGGACTACCATTCGCGTCCCGATGCCGGCTCTAACTGAGGAAACTCGAAAGGGTTTCACTAAGCAGGCGCGCCAGGAGGCTGAACAGGCTCGTGTTTCCGTGCGGAATATTCGCCGTGATGCGCTGGCTCAGCTGAAGGATCTGCTCAAGGAAAAGGAAATCAGCGAAGACGAAGAGCGTCGTGCGCAGGATGAGATCCAGAAATTGACTGATAAATATGTCGCTGAGGTCGATAAGGCCTTGGAGGCTAAGGAAACTGATTTGATGGCCGTTTGACGGCAGGGATGCAAGATGGGCAATAGCGACCCTAGTTCTGTAGTACCGCGTCATGTCGCCATTATCATGGATGGTAATAACCGCTGGGCTCGCCGGCGGTTACTGCCTGGAGTGGCAGGACATAGAGCTGGTGTTGACGCTGTTCGTGCGGCTATAGAAGTCTGCGCGGACGCCGGTGTCGAAGTGCTCACGTTGTTTGCGTTTTCCAGTGAAAACTGGCGGCGCCCGACTGATGAAGTCAGTGCATTGATGGAACTGTTTCTATCAGCGCTTCGACGGGAAGCCAAAAAGCTCGATCAGAACGGCATACGTCTTCGCATCATTGGAGATCGTTCCAGGTTTCATCCTGAACTGCAGCGTGAGATGGAGCAGGCAGAAGCCTTGACTGCTGGTCATACAAGACTGGTACTCCAGGTGGCTGCCAATTATGGTGGTCAGTGGGACATCGCCCAGGCGGCCCAGCGGCTGGCGCAGGCAGTCAAGGAGGGTACGCTTGAGCCTGAGCGGATAACGCCTGAGTTGCTTCAGAACTGCTTGACCACCGCAGGCATGCCTTTACCTGATCTATGTATCCGTACGGGTGGAGAGCACCGCATCAGCAATTTCCTGCTCTGGCAATTGGCTTATGCGGAGCTATATTTTTCCGACTTGTTCTGGCCTGACTTCAAACATGAGGCTATGCGTAAGGCGTTGGCGGATTATGCGACGCGGCAAAGACGCTTTGGAAAGACCAGTGAGCAGATTGAAGCAGAAGTGAGAGCATCATGCTAAAGCAAAGGGTCCTTACCGCTCTGGTGTTGCTGCCCGTAGCGATTGGGGGCTTCTTTGTGCTAGAAGGTGGGATGTTCGCTGCCTTTATCGGAGCAGTGGTTTCCCTGGGTGCTTGGGAGTGGGCTCGGCTTTCCGGGCTCGTCTCTCAGGCGGCTCGTGTAGGTTATGCAGCTGTAATTGCTTTCCTTCTTCTGTTCTGCTGGCAGCTGCCTCAGCTGGCATTGGCTATCCTGCCGATGGCAGTGGCTTGGTGGATTTTTGCTGCCGTGCTCATAATGACCTATCCAGAAAGCGCTCATTATTGGAAGTCAACTTGGCGACGCCTTTTGATTGGTGTGGCTATCCTGGTTCCTGCCTGGCAGGGGTTGATCCTGCTGAAGCAGTGGCCTCTCAATAATTGGCTTATTCTTGGTGTCATGCTACTGGTATGGGTGGCTGACATTGGTGCTTATTTTTCCGGCAAGGCATTTGGCAAGCGCAAGCTTGCTCCTAAGGTAAGTCCAGGTAAAAGCTGGGAGGGCATGATTGGCGGCCTAATAGCCAGTCTTGTGCTGACATTGGGTGTAGGTCTCTATCGCGGATGGGATGCCAATACTCTGATTAAGGCTCTGATCGGTGCTTCGCTGGTTGTCGTTATTTCGGTTGTAGGTGATCTTACGGAAAGCATGTTCAAGCGACAGGTGGGGCTTAAGGACAGTAGCCAGCTTCTACCTGGGCATGGCGGCATCATGGATCGTATTGATAGTCTGACTGCTGCAGTGCCTCTTTACGCAGCGCTTCTCTGGTGGTCGGGCTGGGGTGTTATGTGACTAGTCCTCTAAACATCACCGTACTGGGTGCTACCGGATCGATAGGTCTTAGTACTTTAGATGTCATTGCACGTCATCCTGATCGTTACAGGGCATTTGCGTTAACTGGCTATACCAGGCTCGATGAGCTCGGGGCGCTTTGTATTACTCATGAGCCGAGGTTCGCTGTAGTGCCGGGCGGCGCTCAGGCCGAAGAGCTGGAGCGCAGAATCAAGGCGGCCGGACTCTCGACGCAAGTGCTGGTCGGTGAGGCAGGGCTAAGTGAAGTATCAGCTTATCCTGATGTTGATGCTGTTGTGGCTGCTATCGTTGGCGCGGCAGGTCTTAAGCCTACCCTTGCAGCCGTCAAGGCAGGAAAAAAGGTTCTCCTTGCCAATAAGGAGGCGCTTGTCATGAGCGGCTCCTTATTTATGCAGGCTGTGAAAACATACAATGCAAAGCTGTTACCAATTGATAGTGAGCACAATGCTATTTTTCAATGCCTGCCAATAGGCTATGAAGAGGGACTGGCGGCAAAAGGGGTGCGGCGAATTTTGCTGACGGCGTCAGGCGGGCCTTTCCGTGAAACCTCACTAGACGTATTGCGTGACGTTACGCCTGATCAGGCGTGCGCGCATCCCAACTGGTCGATGGGACGTAAAATTTCAGTAGACTCTGCCACCATGATGAACAAGGGGTTGGAGTTCATTGAGGCCTGCTGGTTGTTCAATGCAAGGCCTGATCAGGTTGAAGTTGTTGTTCATCCTCAAAGTGTTATTCATTCGTTAGTGGACTACATTGACGGTTCGGTTCTTGCGCAGTTGGGCAATCCTGATATGCGTACCCCAATTGCTCATGCTTTGGCGTGGCCTGAGCGAATAGAGTCTGGAGTTAGCCCTCTGGACTTATTTGCAGTAGCACGCCTTGATTTTCAAAAGCCTGATGAGCAGCGCTTTCCTTGCCTCAGATTGGCGAGGGAAGCTATTAGCGCAGGTGGTACCGCGCCTGCCATATTGAACGCTGCGAACGAAGTGGCAGTAGATGCCTTTCTAAACGGCAGGGCGCGCTTTGATGAGATACCGCAGATCATCGAGGCTGTGCTCCAGCAGGAAACAATCTCTGCCGTAACCGATCTTGAATGTGTCATGCAAGCGGATCGCCATGCCAGAGACTTAGCCAATGCCTGGCTTGAGCGCCACAGGCGCTAAGCGCGGAGGAACGCCATGAGTGCACTGTATATGATTCTTGGAACCCTGATTGCATTAGGGGTGTTGGTTACTTTCCATGAGTTTGGGCACTTTTGGGTCGCTCGTCGATGTGGTGTCAAGGTCCTGCGTTTCTCTGTTGGATTTGGTAAGGCGCTATTTCGTTGGCATGATAGGCAGGGAACTGAGTTCGTAGTAGCAGCAATACCGCTTGGCGGTTATGTAAAAATGCTGGATGAGCGAGAAGGGGAGGTTTCTGCTGACCAGCTCGACCAAACGTTCAATCGTAAGTCTGTATATCAGCGTATCGCTATCGTAGCGGCGGGGCCGGTGGCCAATTTCTTATTGGCTATCGTGTTCTTTTGGGCTCTGGCCATGCTTGGAACTCAACAGGTGAAGCCTGTCGTCGGAAAAGTCGATGAAGGTAGTCTTGCTGCGCAAGCAGGCTTGCAGGCAAACGATGAAATTGTCTCGGTTGATGGGAAGGCCGTTTCCGGATGGGGTGAGGTCAATCTCAAGCTGGTTCGCCGTCTCGGTGAAACGGGTACGTTGGTCGTGGAAACTCGCGAGTCTGGTAACAGTCAGCAAGAAGTGCATTCCATTCGGCTTGATGGTTGGCTCAAGGACTCTGATAGCCCGGACCCTATTGGATCTCTCGGCATACATCCATGGCGTCCGGCACTGCTACCTGTTGTGGCTGAACTAGATCCTGAAGGGCCTGCCTCCAGAGCAGGTATTCAGTCTGGTGATCGTATTGTTTCGGTTGATGGTTCATCGGTTAACGACTGGCAAGAGGTGGTCGATTATGTTCGTGCCCACCCGAATCAAACAGTAAACCTAGTGCTTAATCGTTCCGGAATTGAGCGCTCTGTCCCAGTTATGCTTTCTAGTAAAGGTGATGCAAAAAGTGCCTCTGGCTACTTGGGCGCTGGTGTCAAGGGCGTGGAATGGCCCTCTGAAATGCTTCGGGAGGTCAGCTATGGCCCGCTGGAGGCCGTAGGTCAGGGACTTTTGCGTACTTGGACCATGAGTTTGCTGACGCTCGACTCGCTTAAGAAAATGTTGCTTGGGGAACTCTCGGTAAAAAACTTGAGTGGGCCGATAACCATTGCTAAAGTGGCGGGCGCTTCTGCCCAGTCAGGTGTCAGTGACTTCTTAAACTTCCTGGCCTACCTGAGCATAAGCCTTGGGGTTTTAAACCTGCTTCCTGTGCCGGTACTGGACGGTGGACATTTGTTGTTCTACTTCGTCGAGTGGGCAAGAGGGAAACCTGTATCCGAGCGCATTCAGGCGTGGGGTATGCAGATTGGTATAAGCCTAATTGTTGGTGTCATGTTACTGGCTCTGGTCAATGACCTGGGGCGTCTGTAACTCGCCGCTGAACGCTTAGTCTGCCGTATAAGCGGTAGGCTATTTATTTGTCAGTTGGAATAAAAAAGGGACTCATGAAACGCTTGCTGCTACCTGCGGTAATAGCCGCGCTGATGATCGGCGAGGTTCACGCCGAGTCCTTCACCATCTCCGATATTCGTGTAAACGGTTTGCAGAGGGTTTCTGCCGGAAGCGTTTTCGGTGCATTACCTCTTAACGTAGGCGATGCTGTAGATGATCGTCGCCTTTCCGATGCGACTCGCTCCCTGTTCCGTACGGGTTTTTTCCAAGATATTCAATTAGGGCGTGACGGTAACGTCCTGGTTGTGAGCGTAGTTGAGCGCCCCTCGATTTCAAGCATCACTATTGAGGGCAACAAGGCGATCTCAGAAGACGACCTTAAAAAAGGTCTTCAACAATCGGGTTTGGCTGAAGGTGAAATTTTCCAGCAGGCAACGCTGGAAGGTGTGCGCAATGAGCTGCTTCGTCAGTATGTTGCTCAAGGCCGCTATTCTGCCAATATCGAAACCGAGGTTATTCCGCAGCCACGTAACCGCGTTCAGTTGAAAATCAAAATCAACGAAGGTGAAGTGGCAACGATCTCTCAGGTTAATATTGTCGGAAATCATGTGTTTCCAGAGCAGGATCTAATTGATCTGTTCGAATTGAAGAAAAGCCATCTGCTTTCTTTCTTCAAAAACGACGATAAATATTCCCGTGAAAAACTTTCTGGCGATCTTGAGCGCTTGCGCTCCTATTACCTTGATCGTGGTTATATCAATATGGATATCACCTCGACTCAGGTATCGATTACGCCTGATAAGAAACACGTCTATATTACGGTCAACGTCAACGAAGGTGAAAAATACACCGTTCGGGATGTAAAACTTTCAGGTGACCTGAAAGTGCCGGAAGAAGAAATTCGCAAGCTGATGTTGGTACAGCCCGGACAGGTGTTCTCTCGAAAGGTGATGACTGGCACCTCAGATCTGATCACCCGCCGCCTCGGGAATGAAGGCTATACGTTCGCTAATGTGAACGGTGTACCGGAACCACATGATGATGACCATACGGTTTCGTTGACCTTTGTAGTCGATCCCGGCAAGCGTGCCTATGTAAATCGTATCAATTTCCGTGGCAATACCAAGACGGAAGATGAAGTCCTCCGCCGCGAAATGCGCCAGATGGAAGGTGGCTGGGCCTCCACTTACCTGATTGATCAGTCCAAAACCCGTTTGGAACGTCTGGGCTATTTCAAGGAAGTCAATGTCGAGACGCCGCAGGTTCCTGGCACTGACGATCAGGTCGACGTGAATTACTCTGTGGAAGAGCAACCGTCTGGTTCTATTACCGCAAGTGTTGGCTTTGCTCAAAGTGCGGGTTTAATCCTGGGTGGATCTATCAGCCAGAGCAACTTCTTAGGTACTGGGAACCGGGTTAGCGTAGGCCTAACGCGAAGTGAATATCAGACTCGATATAACTTCAGTTTTACTGATCCTTACTGGACCGATGATGGCGTAAGCCTTGGTTATAACGCTTTCTACCGCTCAACTGACTATGATGATCTGGATGTTGATATTTCCAGTTATTCCATCAATAGCCTCGGTTTTGGGGTAAATTTTGGCTATCCGATTAGTGAAACGTCTCGACTGAACTTTGGGCTTGGCGTTCAGCGTGATGAGCTTGACCCCAACAATTACACTGTTGATGAAGTTTATAAGTTTATTGAGCAAGAAGGCGATAACTTTACTAACTTTAAGGCGTCAATCGGCTGGTCAGAGTCAACCCTAAATAAAGGCGTGCTGGCTACTCGAGGGCACTCGCAAAGTCTTTCTCTGGAAACAACAATTCCGGGGAGCGATCTGAGCTATTACAAAGTTGACTATCGTGGTCAGATTTTTGCTGGGTTAACGCAGAATACTGCACTTCGCTTCCATACCGAGCTGGGATATGGCGATGGTTATGGTTCAACCAGCGGCTTGCCATTTTATGAAAATTACTATGCTGGTGGTTTTAATTCAGTTCGTGGTTTTGAAGATAGCAGCCTTGGTCCGAGGAGTACTCCTGCTTCTGGAAGATATAAGGCTCAAGGTCAAGAGACCGATACCGATCAAGATCCTGAACCATTTGGCGGTAATGTGTTGATCACAGGCGGGGCCGAATATCTGTTCCCCTTGCCCTTCGTGAAAGATCAGCGTCAGCTGCGAACAGTGCTGTTCTGGGATGTGGGTAGTGTCTTCGACACCAAGTGCCGCTTGGTCGACAAGGATAGCGCCAGCTGTAACAAGGTCAGCTTTTCCAATATGGCAAGCTCCGTGGGTGTTGGCTTGACTTGGGTAACTGCGTTGGGTCCGTTAAGCTTCAGTCTGGGTATGCCCGTCAAGAAGCCTGATAATGCCGATACGCAGGTATTCCAGTTCTCGCTGGGCCAGACGTTCTAATTGATCTAACTCTATATCGCGTTTAAACGCAGGAGTGCATTGTGCGTAAGTTCTTCCGTTTCGCCTTGATCGCCGCCGCTGTTGTTGCCACCCCGGCTTTTGCCGAGATGAAGATTGCGGTGCTCAATTATCAAATGGCACTCCTGGAGTCGGATGCGGCAAAAAAATACGCTGTAGACGCTGAGAAAAAGTTCGGCCCACAGCTTAACAAGCTGAAGGCACTGGAAGGTGATGCGAAGAATATTCAAAGTCGCCTTGCTGCTGGGGGCGATAAAATGAAGGATTCTGAACGTGACCGTCTTGAATCGGACTTCAAGCAGAAAGCGCGTGACTTCCAGTTTCAGTCAAAAGAGCTGAACGAAGCCAAGGCCGCAGCTGATCGCGATATGTTGAAGCAGCTCAAACCGAAGCTGGATAAAGCGGTGGAGGAAGTATTGAAGAAGGGCAACTACGACATCGTCATCGAGCGTGGCGCTGTGGTTGACGCCAAGCCTCAATATGATATTACACGTGATGTCATCGAGCGGATGAACCAGAACCGCTAATGATGACCTCTACCACTTACACTCTAAGGCAGCTGGCAGAGCGCCTTGGAGCTGAGCTCCGGGGAAACCCGGAGCTTCTCATTTCTGGTCTTGCGACATTGCAGGATGCCCAGCCCGAGCAGTTGAGTTTCCTTGCCAATGCCCAGTACAAGAAATACTTGGCTGACACCAAAGCGGGTGCTGTGATCTTGCATCCGACTGAAGTGGAGGGATTTTCAGGCAATTGCCTGGTAATCGCCAATCCTTACCTTGCCTATGCGCAGCTTTCCCATCTGTTTGATCGAAAACCTCTGCCGAAAGCTGGTATTCATCCTTCTGCACTGGTCGCTGAGGACGCTTTTGTAGATCCTACGGCAAGTGTCGGTGCGTATGCAGTTATCGAGTCAGGTGTATCGATAGGTGCAGGTGTTGTCATTGGAGCGCATTGCTTCATCGGTGCTCGTAGTCAGATCGGCGAAAACGGATGGCTTGCACCGCGAGTTACGCTGTATCACGACGTTCGAGTTGGGAAGCGAGTGGTTATCCAGTCAGGCGCCGTTATCGGCGGCGAGGGATTTGGTTTTGCGAACCATCAGGGGCAATGGAAAAAAATTGCTCAGCTGGGTGGTGTCAGTATTGGCGATGATGTCGAGATTGGCGCCAATACTACTATCGATCGAGGCGCGCTGGCCGACACGATCATCAGTAATGGCGTTAAGCTCGACAACCAGATAATGATTGCTCACAACGTACAAATTGGTGAGCACACAGCGATGGCGGCTTGCGTAGGGATCTCGGGCAGTACCAAGATCGGACGCCATTGCACAATTGCCGGCGGTGTCGGCATGGTTGGACATATTGAGGTCTGCGATAACGTTTTCGTTACTGGCATGACCATGGTTACCCGCTCGATTACCGAGCCAGGCGCTTATTCTTCCGGCACGGCAATGCAGCCTGCTGCCGAATGGAGAAAAAGTGCGGCTCGTATCCGTCACCTGGATGATATGGCTCGGCGTCTGCAGCTTCTCGAAAAAACAGTAGCTGCCGTGACCTTACAGGATGACGCTGCTTCTGATGCAGAGTAACGCATCGGGCGTTTCCTTTTTTTTGAACAGGCCTCTCCAGATATGATGGACATTAACGAGATTCGCGAATACTTGCCTCACCGCTACCCGTTCCTGTTGGTGGACCGGGTAGTGGAGCTGGACATTGAAGGCAAGCGTATTCGTGCCTACAAAAATGTCAGCATCAACGAACCCTTTTTTAATGGTCATTTCCCTCAGCATCCCATTATGCCGGGTGTTTTGATTATCGAAGCAATGGCGCAAGCGGCAGGGATTCTTGGTTTCAAGATGATGAATTCTTCTCCGGCAGAGGGAACCCTGTATTACTTTGTCGGCTCGGATAACATGCGCTTTCGTCAGCCTGTTTTGCCGGGCGATCAGTTGCAGCTGGAAGCTCGTTTCATTAGTTGCAAGCGCGGCATTTGGAAGTTCGAATGCCAAGCAACAGTTGACGAGAAAGCGGTATGCTCTGCTGAAATTATCTGTGCGGAACGCAAGCTATGAGTTTGATCGACCCTAGGGCGATCATTGAGCCAGGCGCCAAACTGGCTGACGACGTCAAGGTTGGGCCTTGGTCCATCGTAGGCGCCGATGTTGAAGTGGGTGAGGGCACGGTCATAGGCCCGCACGTTATACTGCATGGACCAACGGTCATCGGTAAGCACAACCGCATCTACCAGTTTTCTACAATTGGAGAGGACACCCCAGACCTCAAGTACAAGGGTGAACCTACTCGCCTTGTTATTGGTGACCATAATGTCATTCGCGAGGGTGTCACGATCCATCG
The DNA here is from genome assembly GCF_030403525.1 of Pseudomonas sp. WAC2. Taxonomy (NCBI): domain Bacteria; kingdom Pseudomonadati; phylum Pseudomonadota; class Gammaproteobacteria; order Pseudomonadales; family Pseudomonadaceae; genus Pseudomonas; species Pseudomonas sp. WAC2. The sequence continues at coordinate 264,657 of NZ_JAUEPD010000001.1, read as the reverse complement.
GGGGACCGTTCAGGACCGTAGCGAGACCACTATTGGTGACCATAACCTGCTGATGGCATATGTCCACATCGGGCATGATAGTGTGATAGGCAATAACTGCATTCTGGTCAATAACACGGCGTTGGCAGGGCATGTCCATGTGGATGATTGGGCAATTTTGTCCGGTTACACACTGGTACATCAATTCTGCCGTATCGGTGCACACAGCTTTTCAGGTATGGGCACTGCCATCGGTAAGGATGTGCCTGCCTACGTAACGGTCTTTGGCAACCCGGCCGAAGCGCGCAGCATGAATTTTGAAGGCTTGCGCCGCCGTGGTTTTTCCAGTGAAGCGATTCATGCCCTCCGTCGTGCTTACAAGGTTGTCTACCGCCAAGGTTTGACGGTTGACGAAGCATTGAAGGAATTGGAGCAGGTTGCTCTTGAGTTTCCCGAAGTTGCAGTATTCAGGGACTCTATAGTCAGCTCCACACGCGGCATAACACGTTAATCCTTTCAAGGCCGCAGATGCGGCCTTCAGTTTATATTGGCGCTATTAAAGAGCTGGGTATGTCTGCCTTGAATCGACCCTTGCGAATCGCTCTCGTTGCCGGTGAGGCTTCTGGGGATATTTTAGGCTCAGGCCTTATGAGAGCGCTTAAAGCACGGCATTCGGCTGTCGAGTTCATTGGTGTTGGCGGTCCGCGCATGGAGGCAGAGGGCATGAGCTCGGCCTTTCCCATGGAGCGACTCTCCGTAATGGGGCTGGTAGAAGTGCTAGGCCGGCTTCGAGAGCTTTTGCGGCGTCGAAAAGAGCTTATCCAGACACTCATACAGGCCCGTCCCGATGTCTTTATTGGCATTGATGCGCCAGATTTCGTACTTGAAATGGAGCAGCAGCTTCGTGCCGCAGGGATACCGACTGTTCATTATGTCAGTCCCTCTGTCTGGGCATGGCGGCAAAAGCGTGTTCTTAAGATTCGTGAGGCCTGCGATCTCATGTTGACGTTGTTTCCTTTTGAAGCCCGTTTCTATGAGGAAAAGCAGGTTCCCGTACGTTTTGTTGGCCACCCGCTGGCCGATACCATTCCGCTTGATCCTGATCGCACGCTTGCCCGCAAAGTTTTGGGCTTACCGCCAGATGGGCCTGTCGTTGCTTTGCTCCCAGGAAGTCGTGGTGGTGAAGTTTCACGGCTGGGTGCTCTTTTTTTCGATGCAGCAGAACGGTTGAGTGCGTTAAGGCCTGATATTCAATTTGTATTGCCTTGTGCCAATGAGCATCGGCGTAAGCAGATAGAGTCTTTACTAGAAGGCCGCTCTGTTCGTGTGATGTTGACTCAGGGGCAGTCACATGAAGTGCTGGCCAGCTGTAATGCTGTGCTTATTGCTTCAGGAACGGCCACGTTGGAAGCAATGCTATTTAAACGTCCAATGGTGGTTGCCTATAAGGTCGCCCCATTGACGTACTGCATCTTGAAAAGGATGGTAAGGAGTCCTTATATCTCTTTACCGAACTTGCTGGCAGGCAAGCCTCTTGTTCCTGAGTTGATTCAGGACGATGCCACGGCAGAAAAATTGGTAAACGCGATATTGCCTCTTTTGGACGATCCTTCTATGCAAACGGAAGGATTTGAGGCTATTCATCATGCATTACGTCAGGACGCGTCACGACAAGCCGCAGATGCAGTACTGACGCTTATTGGGGCTAATTGATGCAATTGGGGTTGGATTTCACATTGGTGCAGGAACTGGTCGCAGGTGTCGATGAAGTAGGACGAGGTCCCCTATGTGGGCCTGTCGTTACCGCTGCTGTGATCCTGGACCCAGCACGTCCTATCCATGGGCTCAACGACTCTAAAAAGCTTACCAAGGCGCGCCGCGAGGCGTTGTTTGAAGAAATTCATGAAAAGGCATTGGCATGCTGTATCGCTCGCGCCGATGTTCATGAAATTGATGAGATCAATATTCTTCATGCAACCATGCTAGCAATGAAGCGAGCAGTTGAAGGGCTGGCTGTTTTACCCAAGCTGGCCTTGATCGATGGTAATCGCTGTCCCGTACTGTCGATTCCAAGTGCTGCGGTAATCAAGGGTGACAGTCAGGTGCCTGCTATCGCAGCAGCGTCTATATTGGCTAAGGTCTCTCGAGATCGGGAAATGGCAGAAATGGATCTGCTTTATCCAGGATATGGCTTGGCAGGTCACAAGGGGTATCCCACAGCTGAGCATCTTGATGCGCTCAAACGGCTTGGCCCCACGCCTATACATCGACGCTCATTCGCGCCCGTGCGGGATGCTTTTGCTGCATTGGAAGTCAGCGTGAAGCAAGTTACAGCGGCTATGGCGCTCTAATCGAAGATTAAGAAAAAGCGAGCCGACGGACGGCGGCGCCTGTGTTTTCTAGGCTGAACAGTGTTGGCGCGTTCATTTGCCTGAGCATGCATATCTGCTCATTCCTATCAAGCTTCTAGCTTGTCCTCCCGGTTAGTACAATTCCGGTTCGTTTTTGCATGATTGTCGGGGTTCCCATGACCGTATCCTTTGTTCACTTGCGTTTGCATACTGAATATTCGCTGGTTGATGGTCTGGTCAGGGTAAAGCCCTTGGTCAAGTCGGTAGCGGGGGCAGGCATGCCTGCTGTAGCTGTGACAGACCAGAATAATTTGTGCTCGCTGGTAAAGTTTTACAAGGCTGCTATGGGGGCCGGTATCAAGCCCATCTGTGGCGCCGACCTGTGGCTGGCCAATCCTGATGAGGAAGGGCCGCTTACCCGCCTGACCTTGCTGGTCATGAACAAGCAAGGCTATAGAAATCTGACTGAGCTGGTTTCGCGCGGTTATCAGGAAGGACAGCACGAAGGCCAGATCATTGTCCAACGTGAGTGGGTCAAGGCGGCTGCCGACGGCTTGATTGCGCTTTCCGGCTCTAAAGAGGGTGAGGTGGGGCTGGCCTTGCTAGCCGGTGACAATCTACGCGCCGAGCGGTTGTTAGGTGAATGGCTGGATGTCTTTGGTGATCGTTTTTACCTGGAGGTGCAGCGCACCCAGCGCGTCAATGATGAAGAGCATCTTCACGCCGCGGTTGCCTTGGCGGATCGTTGCAACGTACCGCTTGTAGCAACCAACGATGTTCGTTTTATCAAGCAGGACGACTTCGAGGCTCATGAAACGCGGGTCTGCATTGGTGAGGGGCGGGTACTCGATGATCCGTTGCGTCCTCGTACCTATAGCGATCAACAGTACCTCAAGTCTCCTGAGGAGATGTGGGAGCTGTTTAGTGATCTGCCAGAGGCCTTGGAAAATACGGTCGAAATCGCCAAGCGCTGCAACATTGAAGTGCAGCTTGGCAAATATTTCTTGCCTAATTTCCCCATTCCCGAAGGCATGACCATTGACGATTACCTGCGAAAGGTATCGTTTGACGGATTGGAAGAGCGCCTAGCGGTACTCCTGCCTAAGGAAACGCCGGATTACGAGGCCAAGCGGCAAGTCTATGTGGATCGCTTAAACTTCGAGCTGAATATCATTATTCAGATGGGGTTTCCCGGCTACTTCCTCATCGTAATGGACTTCATTCAGTGGGCGAAGAACAATGGCGTCCCGGTGGGACCGGGTCGTGGATCAGGTGCTGGCTCGCTGGTAGCGTATGTGCTGAAAATTACGGATCTGGATCCACTAGCCTATGATCTGCTGTTCGAGCGCTTCCTTAACCCTGAACGTATTTCCATGCCTGACTTCGATGTCGATTTCTGCATGGACGGTCGTGACCGCGTAATTGATTATGTTGCGGGCGCCTATGGGCGTAACGCGGTCAGTCAGATCATTACTTTTGGCACCATGGCCGCAAAGGCGGTGGTTCGTGACGTTGCCCGTGTGCAGGGTAAGTCTTACGGTCTGGCCGATAGATTGTCCAAGATGATCCCCTTCGAAGTAGGTATGACGCTTCAGAAAGCCTATGAGCAGGAGGAGATGCTTCGTGACTTCCTCAAGGTCGACGAAGAGGCCCAGGAAATCTGGGACATGGCGCTCAAGCTGGAGGGTATTACTCGGGGAACCGGTAAGCATGCGGGTGGTGTGGTAATCGCACCTACCAAACTGACAGACTTCTCTCCCGTTTCTTGCGATGAGGACGGTAACGGACTGGTTACCCAGTTCGATAAAGACGATGTAGAGCAGGCGGGCCTGGTGAAGTTCGACTTCCTGGGTTTGCGAACATTGACCATCATCAAATGGGCAATGGAAACGATCAATCGGGAGCACGCTGCAAAAGGGCTCGATCCGGTTAACATCGACTTTATCCCGCTAGATGACAAGAAGACCTACGATCTCTTGCAGAAGGCGGAGACGACGGCCGTGTTCCAGCTGGAATCCCGCGGCATGAAAGAGCTGATCAAAAAGCTCAAGCCCGACTGTCTGGAAGACCTGATTGCATTGGTGGCCTTGTTCCGTCCGGGGCCGCTGCAGTCAGGCATGGTAGATGACTTCATCAACCGAAAGCACGGCCGTGCCGAGTTGGCCTATCCCCATCCCGATTATCAGTATGAAGGGCTCAAGCCTGTCCTGGCTCCCACCTATGGCATCATCCTGTATCAAGAGCAGGTTATGCAGATTGCCCAAGTTATGGGGGGCTATACCCTGGGTCAGGCCGACATGCTGCGTCGCGCCATGGGTAAGAAAAAGCCGGAGGAAATGGCCAAGCAGCGGGGCGGCTTTATTGAAGGTTGTGCCAATAATGGCATCGATGCTGAGCTTGCCGGTAACATCTTTGATCTGGTAGAAAAATTTGCGGGTTATGGCTTCAACAAGTCCCACTCGGCTGCCTATGGTCTGGTGTCCTATCAAACTGCCTGGTTGAAAGCGCATTTCCCTGCGCCGTTCATGGCTGCGGTGTTGTCAGCGGATATGCACAACACCGACAAGGTGGTAATCCTCATTGAGGAATGCCGCCATATGAAACTGCGGATCGATGCGCCGGATGTGAACATTTCTGATTTCAAGTTCACTGTAAATGAAGGTGGACGCATCGTTTACGGTCTTGGTGCTATCAAGGGGGTTGGTGAGGGTCCGGTAGAGGCGATTGTAGAAGCGCGCCAGGAGGGGCCTTTCAAGGATCTGTTCGATTTCTGCGACCGTGTCGATCTCAAGCGCATCAACAAACGTACCCTTGAAGCGCTTATTCGCTCGGGAGCGCTGGATCGCCTGGGGCCGCATTATCATGACGAGCTCAAGGCCTACCAGGCGACTATCGATCAGAATCGCTCAGTGCTGCTGGCCGCAATGGAAGAGGCGATTGCGGCAGCCGAGCAAACGGCACGGAGCAATAACAGTGGGCATATGGATTTATTCGGGGGTGTATTTGCCGAGCCGGAAGCCGATGTATACGTTAATCATTACAAGGCACGAGCGCTGACGCTCAAGGAGCGTCTGAGGGGAGAAAAGGAAACCCTCGGCCTGTACCTGACGGGGCATCCGATCGATGAGTATGAGGGTGAAGTACGGCGACTGGCTCGCCAGCGCATTGTGGACCTCAAGCCCTCTCGTGAAACCCAGACGGTTGCCGGCCTTATCGTTAATCTGCGTGTGATGAAAAACAAGCGCGGCGATAAGATGGGGTTTGTTACACTGGATGATCGCTCGGGCCGGATTGAGGCTTCGCTGTTTGCCGAAGCATTTCATGCAGCTCAGTCCTTGTTGCAGACTGACGCCTTGGTCATTGTTGAGGGCGAAGTCAGCCAGGATGATTTCTCGGGCGGCTTGAGACTGCGCGCCAAGCGCGTGCTGGGCCTGGAAGAGGCTCGCACCGCATTGGCTGAAAGTCTGCGCATCTCGGTTGCAAGCGACGCATTGAAAGGCGACCGTCTTCGGTGGTTGGCCGACCTCTGTACCAAGCATCGGGGCGCTTGCCCGGTTACGCTGGATTATCGAAGCCAGGATGCCAGGGCCCTGCTGCAATTTGGCGAGCAGTGGAGAATCGATCCTGGTGATGGCCTGATACAGGCACTACGTGACCAGTTTGGAAGAGAAAACGTCTTCCTGAACTACCGTTGATCCGAGCGGCGCAAGTGCCGCTCATTCGACCAAACCATGCCAATGGCCTCAAGGGTTGAGGCGGCGATCTCGATAATTGATCTGCCGGCCTCGACCTGATCCGCCTGATCTTTTAAGGTAGGCGACCCGGCCGCTGGCTCAAGATTGCAAGACGGATACTCATGAACCCGAACTATCTCGATTTCGAACAGCCGATCGCTGACCTCCAGGCCAAGATTGAAGAGCTTCGCTTGGTTGGTAATGACAATTCGCTGAACATCAGTGACGAGATTGCCCGGCTGCAGGAAAAGAGCCAGGCACTGACCAAAAGTATTTTCGGTAGTCTGAGCAGCTGGCAGGTGGCTCGTCTGGCGCGTCACCCCTTGCGGCCCTACACGCTGGACTATATCAGCCATCTTTTCGTTGACTTCGAAGAGCTTCATGGCGACCGTCATTTCGCTGATGATCCAGCCATTGTTGGCGGTATCGCTCGTCTGGATGATCAACCCGTCATGGTCATCGGTCATCAGAAGGGACGTGAGGTGCGTGAAAAAGTACGTCGTAATTTTGGTATGCCTCGCCCGGAAGGTTACCGTAAAGCCTGCCGTCTGATGGAAATGGCCGAGCGTTTCAAGATGCCGATTCTGACGTTTATCGATACTCCCGGTGCTTATCCGGGGATCGATGCCGAAGAGCGTGGACAAAGCGAGGCGATTGCCTGGAATCTGCGTGTCATGTCGCGTTTGAAAACGCCTATCATCGCAACCGTGATCGGCGAGGGTGGTTCTGGTGGCGCCCTGGCAATTGGCGTGTGCGACCAGCTGAACATGCTTCAACATTCGACTTACTCTGTGATTTCGCCTGAAGGCTGCGCCTCGATTCTCTGGAAAACTGCCGAGAAGGCGCCTGATGCGGCTGAAGCCATGGGCATTACTGCGGAGCGTTTAAAGGGGCTGGGTATTGTAGATACCGTTATCGATGAGCCACTGGGCGGTGCCCATCGTGATCCCGCTGTAATGTCTGCTTCCATTCGTGAAGCTCTGGTAGATCAGCTTGATATGCTCAAGAAATTCTCCAGCGAAGAGTTGTTGACGCGTCGTTACGAGCGCCTGATGAGCTACGGCATTTCCTGATCTGTCTCCACGTATGTCCGGCCCATGCCGGACATACGCTTAAGCTGTTTACATGAATAATGTGTATTCATTGATGGGCAGCCATGTCCCTTTCTGATGTCTCGCTTCCCCCTCTGGCTGACAACGTCCTGAAGGTCTTGACGCCCTATCTGCATGCCAAGCGATGGCATATCGCATTTTCAGGCGGCATGGATTCTTCGGTTCTTCTGCATGTTTTATCGCGGCTGTCCTTCTACAGGCAGGTGCCGTCGCTACATGCGATTCATGTGCACCATGGTCTTCTTAAAGAGGCTGACGAGTGGGTGGAGCATTGTCGGCAGATGTGTGACCTGCTCCAGGTTCCCTTGAGCGTCGAGCATGTACAAGTGGATCAGAATTCAAGCCTGGAGCGAGCGGCCCGGGATGCACGCTATGCCGCCTTTGCGCGGCACGTTAGAGAGCATGAAGTTCTGCTAGTGGCTCAGCATCAGGACGATCAGGCGGAGACTCTGCTGCTAAGACTGCTGCGTGGAGCTGGGGTAAAAGGTTTGTCTGCCATGGCGACCTCGCGTGCAATGGCTGAGGGGCGCCTGGTAAGACCCTTCCTGTCTGTTCCTCGAGCTGAACTGTCACGTTATGCCTTAGCGGAAAAGCTGGAGTGGGTGGAAGATCCTAGTAACATACAGGTTGTTCAGGATCGTAACTTCCTGCGCCATGAGATTCTCACTCGACTGCGCTTACGATGGCCGCAGGCTTCAGCCAGCGTTGCCCGCAGTGCAGGGCATATGGCCGAGGCGCTGGCTATTCTTGAAGAGTGCGCTGCCATGGACTTGTCTGCCGCACAGACAGCTACTGCATTTCCTTGGTTGCCACTTCCAAGTCTCGAACTTGAGATTATCAGGCAGCTGAGCGAGCACCGTCAGCGCAACGCACTTCGCCACTGGTTAGATCGATATAGCCGTATGCCAGATACTGATCATTGGGTGGGCTGGGCTGCATTGCGGGATGCCGGTCCCTCGGCCAGTCCCGTCTGGGTACTGGAAAGCGGTGAGATACATCGGGGGGCGGGACGGCTCTGGTGGTTACCGCATCAGTGGTTGGGCGCCGCCTGTGTGCCTTGTCAGTGGCCTGAAAAGGAGTCGGAGGTAGCGTTGGGTGGCAATGGACAAGTGTATATCGTTGGTCAGCGGCCCTCGGGATCACTTGAAGTCCGCTATCGTCAGGGAGGAGAAATCATGGCTGTCCCTGGGCGTGGGCACAGAGATCTCAAACGGCTCCTGAATGAGCATCATGTGCCGACGTTCTTGCGCGGCAGATTGCCGCTGCTGTTTTGTAACGGGCAGTTGATAGCCATTGCGAATCTGTCTGGACTCAGTGGTCCAGCCGATCAGCACTGGCGGTTCGAGTGGGTTCCTGCGACGAGCGGCCAGCGTTTGAGCTGAAAGGCACTTTGTTGTAGACTACGCTCCCGTCTTGTACCGCACTTGTTGTTTACGTAACAACCGGTGTGCGTTGGGCATAAAGTATTACCGTGCTCAACCGAGGCCTCTAGGCCTCCCTCGCTTCCCGGCGGCTTTCCGCCTAACTACAGATTTCTAGGAAAATTCATGACGCGCTACATCTTCGTCACGGGCGGTGTTGTTTCTTCATTGGGGAAAGGCATTGCCTCGGCTTCCTTGGGCGCCATTCTGGAAGCGAGGGGCTTGAAGGTCACCATGCTCAAGCTGGATCCCTATATCAACGTCGATCCAGGTACCATGAGCCCATTCCAGCACGGCGAAGTGTTTGTCACCCATGACGGTGCCGAGACCGATCTCGACCTGGGTCACTACGAGCGTTTTATTCGCACTACAGTGACTCAGGACAACAACTTCACGACCGGCCGCATCTACATGGATGTGCTGCGCAAGGAGCGTCGCGGCGATTACCTGGGCGCGACCGTTCAGGTAATCCCTCACATTACCGATGAAATCAAGCGCCGTATTATCAAGGGCGCAGGTGATGCGGATGTGGCGCTGGTCGAAATCGGCGGTACCGTAGGTGACATCGAGTCCCAACCCTTCCTGGAAGCCATACGCCAGTTGCGCGTGGAAATCGGCGCTCGCCGTGCCATGTTGATGCATCTGACGCTGGTGCCCTATATTGCAACCGCGGGTGAAACCAAGACCAAGCCGACTCAGCACTCGGTAAAGGAATTGCGCTCCATCGGCCTGCAGCCTGATGTTTTGATCTGCCGCTCCGATCATCCGGTAGACAGTTCCTCCCGCCGCAAGATTGCGTTGTTCACTAACGTGGAAGAGCGTGCCGTCATCTCTCTGGAAGACGTGGATACGATTTATCGTATTCCTTCCGTTCTGCATGCACAGGGTCTGGACGATTTCGTGGTAGAGCGCTTTGGCCTCGAATGCGGTCAGGCTGACCTGAGCGAGTGGGATCGTGTGGTCGATGCCAAGCTCAACCCAGAGCGTGAAGTAACCATTGCCATGGTTGGCAAGTACATGGAGCTTCTGGATGCATACAAGTCGCTTATCGAGGCGATGACGCATGCCGGTATCCAGTGCCGTACGAAGGTCAACCTGCGCTATATCGATTCGGAAGATATCGAGCAGCAGGGTACCCATCTGCTCAAGGGTGTTGATGCGATCCTTGTGCCGGGTGGTTTTGGTCTGCGCGGTGTAGAAGGCAAGATTCGCACGGTTCAGTATGCACGTGAGAACAAGATTCCGTACCTGGGTATCTGCCTGGGCATGCAGGTAGCGGTAATCGAGTTCGCCCGTAACGTATTAGGCTGGAGCGATGCCAACTCCACCGAATTTGACAAGTCTGGTCAGCACCCGGTGGTTGGTTTGATTACCGAGTGGCAGGATGCGTCCGGCGCTACCGAGATCCGTACAGAAGCTTCGGATCTGGGCGGCACCATGCGCCTGGGAGCTCAGGAGTGCCAATTGTCTTCAGGTACACTGGTACATGATTGCTACCAGCAAGACGTAATCGTTGAGCGTCACCGTCACCGTTACGAAGTGAACAACAACCTGTTGCCCGAAATCATGGCGGCGGGCCTGAAGGTCACTGGCCGTTCCGGCGACGGTGCATTGGTGGAGGTCGTCGAGGCGCCGGATCATCCCTGGTTTGTGGCGTGCCAGTTCCATCCGGAATTCACCTCTACCCCGCGTGATGGTCATCCGCTCTTCAGCGGTTTCGTGAATGCGGCTCTGAAATACGCTAATAAGGCTTGATGACTATGGCTCAGAAAACGATTCGTGTCGGTACTATCGAAGTGGCTAACGATAAGCCGTTCGTGCTGTTTGGCGGAATGAACGTGCTTGAGTCTCGCGATCTGGCGATGCAGATCTGCGAAGAGTACGTGAAGGTAACGCAGAAGCTGGGTATCCCTTATATCTTCAAGGCCAGCTTCGACAAGGCCAACCGTTCTTCGGTCAACTCTTTCCGTGGCCCAGGCCTGGAAGAGGGCATGAAGATCTTTGAAGAGATCAAGAAGACCTTCAATGTACCGGTTATCACGGATGTCCATGAGCCCTATCAGGCGGCACCGGTTGCAGAAGTATGCGACATCATCCAGCTGCCGGCTTTCCTGTCCCGGCAGACGGATCTGGTAGTTGCCATGGCTAAGACCAATGCCGTTATAAATATCAAGAAGGCCCAGTTCCTCGCGCCTCAGGAAATGAAGCATATCCTGCAGAAATGTGAGGAAGTGGGTAATGATCAGTTGATCCTGTGCGAGCGTGGCACGTCCTTTGGTTATAACAATCTGGTAGTCGACATGCTGGGCTTCGGCATCATGAAGCAGTTCGACTACCCGATCATTTTTGACGTGACCCATGCCCTGCAGATGCCTGGCGGTCGCAGCGATTCTGCTGGTGGTCGTCGTGCACAGGTTACCGATCTGGCCAAGGCCGGTTTGAGTCAGGGACTCGCAGGTCTGTTCCTGGAAGCACACCCTGATCCTGACAGTGCCAAGTGCGATGGCCCTTGCGCACTTCGATTGAACAAGCTGGAGCCCTTCCTGGCTCAGCTAAAGGCACTGGATGAACTGGTGAAGTCGTTCACTCCAATCGAAACCGCTTAATGCTCCGCTGAACTTAGTTCCAAATAAGAAGCCGAAGGTGCAGTTTGCACCTGACCAGAACCATGGAGAGCGTATAACAATGGCAAAGATCGTCGACATAAAAGGCCGGGAAATTCTGGATTCCCGCGGTAACCCTACCGTGGAAGCCGAGGTGATTCTTGATAACGGTATCGTCGGCAGGGCTTGTGCGCCCTCTGGTGCATCCACAGGATCCCGCGAGGCATTGGAACTGCGTGATGGCGACAAGAGCCGTTACCTGGGCAAGGGTGTTCTGACAGCCGTTGGTAATGTAAACGGCCCGATCCGTGATCTTCTTCTTGGCAAGGACCCATCGGATCAGAAAGCGCTCGACAAAGCGATGATCGAGCTCGATGGTACCGAGAACAAGTCCAAGCTGGGCGCCAACGCCATTTTGGCGGTATCCCTGGCAGCTGCCAAGGCGGCCGCCGAGGATAAAGATCTGCCCTTGTATGCCCATATCGCAGAGCTGAACGGCACGCCCGGGCAGTACTCTATGCCGGTTCCGATGATGAATATCATCAACGGCGGCGAGCATGCCGATAACAATGTCGACATCCAGGAATTCATGGTTCAGCCGGTTGGCGCAAAAAGCTTCGCTGATGCCCTGCGCATGGGTGCTGAGATATTCCATCACCTGAAGGCGGTTCTCAAGGCGCGTGGCCTGAATACTGCCGTGGGCGATGAAGGTGGCTTTGCCCCGAACCTGTCCTCCAACGAAGATGCCCTAGGCGCTATTGCCGAAGCGGTTGAAAAGGCCGGATACAAGCTGGGCACGGATGTAACTCTGGCCTTGGACTGCGCCTCCAGCGAGTTCTATGAAAACGGTCAGTACAGCTTGTCTGGCGAAGGCAAGACATTCGATGCTCCTGGTTTTGCCGATTATCTTGCGGGTCTGAGCGAGCGTTTCCCGATCATCTCTATCGAAGATGGTATGGATGAGTCCGACTGGGCTGGCTGGAAGGCGTTGACTGATAAGATCGGCAACAAGGTGCAGCTGGTAGGTGACGATCTGTTCGTGACCAATACCAAGATTCTCAAGGAAGGGATCGAGAAAGGTATCGGTAACTCCATCCTCATCAAGTTCAACCAGATCGGTTCTCTGACCGAGACGCTGGAAGCCATCCAGATGGCCAAGGCTGCTGGTTATACAGCAGTTATTTCTCACCGCTCGGGTGAGACCGAAGACGCAACGATTGCTGATCTTGCCGTGGGTACTGCGGCAGGGCAGATCAAGACCGGCTCACTGTGCCGTTCAGACCGGGTCTCCAAGTACAATCAGCTGCTTCGTATCGAAGAGCAGCTTGGTGCAAAAGCACCGTACCGTGGACGTGCCGAATTTCGTAGCTGAGTTCACAGTGAGCGGTGCAGGCCGCTCCGCTGTTGCGAAATGATGTGTTAAAAGAGCAGGATTGAAGTGTCGCTTATCGGTATAGGCATCATTTCCTTCCTGCTTTTGTTTTAAGTATGTTCTCATTAGCTCACTTAACTTGTTGCTTTGAACCGTAAAGCCAATGCGTAGCCCTTACTGGTTGTTTCCTGTCCTGATCATTGCATTAGCCGGCCTGCAGTATCGCCTGTGGGTAGGTGATGGCAGTTTGGCGCAGGTAAAAGAGCTGCGTGAGCAGATTTCCAGTCAGGACGAGGAAAACAAGCAGCTGCTTGAACGCAACCGGATTCTCGAGGCGGAAGTTGCCGAGTTGAAGAGGGGCATGGAGACGGTTGAAGAGCGGGCTCGCCATGAGCTCGGTATGGTTAGAGAGGGTGAGACCCTTTACCTGCAGTCCAAATGATAAACACCTCATTACCTCTTTTCTGGGCCGTTATTCCGGCAGCGGGTATCGGTTCGCGCATGCGAGCAGATCGCCCCAAGCAATATCTGGATCTGGCGGGCCGAACGGTCATTGAGCACACGCTTTCTGCGTTAGTGGATCACTCTTCCCTGCAAGGAATAGTCGTTAGCCTGGCGGCTGATGACAGATGGTGGCCTGGTCTTGCCTGCGCTACGGATAATCGGATTACCCGGGCTACTGGTGGGAAGGAACGTGCCGACTCTGTACTGAACGGCCTTATGCGTCTGGAAGCCTGCGGCGCATCTGATCTTGACTGGGTATTGGTGCATGATGCAGCGAGACCTAATCTGGCTCAGAGCGACATTGATCGGTTATTGCAGGAGCTGGCTGATGATGAGGTCGGGGGATTACTGGCTATTCCAGTCAAGGATACGTTAAAGCGTGTCGACCCTTATGGCCGGGTTGAGGTGACAGTAGATCGCAGTGTCATCTGGCAGGCCTATACACCTCAGATGTTTCGATTGGGCCATCTGAGACAAGCGCTCAGTGATGCATTGGCTGCTGGCGTCATGATCACGGACGAAGCCTCCGCTATGGAGTGGGCGGGCTATAGACCCCGCGTGATAGAAGGGCGAAGTGATAACATCAAGATTACGCGGCCTGAGGATCTGGTTTGGCTGACGCAACTTTGGCATGAGCGCCGGCACGAACCGACGCCCACGACCTGACCCTTTAGAAGCGATACACTGCCGCTGCCCCCGTCTTGGACGGCATACGCTCACGGGGTACGACGACCACATCGCCGCCATGTTCCATGACGTAGGTGATCAGCTCATCCAGCACATCAGCTGTTTCAGCTCCAGCGGGTTTGGAGGGATGCAACTCGCCACTTTCCCGATCAAGCAGCCCGGGTATTTGGCGATCAGCCTCTACCAGCAGCATGGCTACACGGCTTTCAGCAGTAGCTTTTCCAATTTCTTCCAGTTGATCGGAGGCCAAGCCTTGGCCACGGGATTCGCCGTATTGGTCAAGAATGCCATTCAGGCGCTTCAAGTACATAGGCTCCATGAGCTTCCAGCTTTCCTGGCGCAGCATTTCTGTATCCAAGGCACCCTGGCCGATAGAAATACCTTTTTCCAAAAGCTGCTGGTTGTGACTGACATGACGGAAAACGGTCTGATTTTCCGGGAGCGCAGCCAAAATAAGGGGCAGTCCGGAGGGTTTGGAGTGGTGTTCAGTAATGGCTCGGTCGACAGCTCTAAAAAAGCGCTCACAGTCGATATCGATCTGCTCTTGCTTACCACTTCCACCAGAGCCGTGAATCATGGGGTCGCCACGCTCGCTCGCTCCACCAAAGCCGTTGGTATTACCAATCTGATCCTTGGGCGTTAGTTCTGAACCTAATGCCTCATCTTGATTGCGGGGTACTTCAGGCGCCAGCTCAACTTCATCCAATACGTCCCGGTTGCCTTCAAAGAGGCGTACCTGATTACGAGACAAGCACAGAATCTGGTAACGATCTGCTGACTGAGCAATACGAAGAATGGGCTTTAGATAATGCTGAGAGTTAACAAGGGCCACTTCAGGCACCTTGCGCTGCAGCGGATAAACCATGAAATAGTCTTTGCCACCAAAGACGGCGACACCATCACGGGTGTGATTCCAGAAGTCGCGGTTATCAACCAATTCATCGAATGGCTTGAGTAGCGTATCGCTGGGAGCGTCGGGGAATTGCTGTTCCAGAGAGGCTCTCAGGTCGCGGACCAGATTCTTGAAGCGGATCGGGTCCTGCGTGCGCTCTGGGAAGCTCCGATGGGTAGGCATGTAAATCGATAGGCATGGCGGCTCATGCTTTTCCATTAGTTCAGCCAATGTTGCTTTGGTGATGGGTCCGTACATGGCGGCTTCCTCGCTATGGTTATGGAGGGTTCGTCAACTACGAATGAGCGTGGCACCTGGTATAGACCAGGCAGAGCCGGCTCCTCGCTGAATCCGGCAAGGTAGAACGTGTCCGCTTTCGGTTTCACATCGCTTTGAAAGTATCGATGCAGAATGCTCAAGAATGCGGTGCCGTTCTGACCTCTGGGATTCGACTGTTTGGAGCATGACCCTTTCATGTTCCATATAGGTACGACGAGCCCGGCAACGGCGGGTTCCAACCGTTGGACGTATGGCGTCTCTGCTGGCAACTCTCGCGTCAGCTCTGAAGATAGGTGACCAGATTGCTTTTGAGGTAGTCCACCAGTTGCCTGACCTTCGGGGACAAGTGGCGCCGCTGTGGATACAGCGCCCATACGCCTGTGTTGGGCGGTTGCCGGGTTTCCAGCAGGGAGACCAGCTCCCCTCGTGTCAGGTGAGGAGCCACGTAGTAATCCGGCAGCTGGCACAGACCAAATCCTCTGAGTGCCGCATCCAGAACGGCCTGGCCGCTGTTGCAGCGCCAGTTTCCTGCAACCTTGATGGGGATTTCCCGTCCATCTTCCTGAAAGGTCCAAACATCGCTATTACCGATCAGACAGTTATGCCGGGCCAGTTCTGACAGGGCATGGGGAGCGCCGAAGCGCTCGAGATAGCGTGGCGCAGCGCAAAGGTACATGATGCGAGGCGCAAGCTTGGTTGCTATGAGTTGGGAGTCGTTTAGCCGGCCCAGGCGAATTGCCAGATCGAAGCCTTCCTGGACCAGATCCAGCGTCCGGTTGGAAAGCTCTATTTCCAGACGCAATTGCGGGTGCAGTGCCATGAAGCTGTTCACTAAGGGGATGATAAAACGCTCCCCGTAGGTCACTGCACATGTCATGCGCAGCAATCCCTTGGGCTCGCTGGACAGATCACTGACGGCCCGAAGTGCTTCCTCGCGAGCATCCTGCAGGCGTTGGCAATGCTGAAGAAAGGTCTGTCCGGCCTCGGTCAGTACGACACTGCGCGTGCTCCGATAGAACAGGCGTGTCTGCAGACGTTCTTCCAGTCGGGCGATTTGTCGGCTGACATGGGATGAGGAAACACCAAGCCGTTCGGCGGCCAAGCTGAAATGACCTGCTTCAGCAACCGCAACGAACTCATCCAAGCCTTCCCAGGCGCTCATGATTATCCCTGTATGGCAATAATATTTTGCAGTACGTTGGATTATTAACTGAATCAAAGCTCATACACTAGACGTACCGTATCACCAGATGGATGACGACCTCCATGATTAAATCACGCGCTGCTGTTGCTTTTGAGGCTAACAAGCCCCTTGAAATCGTTGAAGTAGATGTTGCCCCGCCTAAAGAGGGCGAGGTGCTGGTTCGTATCGTGGCGACAGGTGTCTGCCATACCGATGCCTACACACTGTCCGGCGCTGATCCGGAAGGTATTTTTCCTGCGATCCTTGGGCATGAGGGCGGCGGTATCGTCGAGGCGGTTGGTCCGGGAGTGACGTCCGTTGCCGTAGGTGATCATGTCATTCCGCTCTATACCCCGGAATGTGGCAAATGCAAGTTTTGCCTGTCCGGCAAGACCAACCTGTGCCAAGCCATTCGCGCTACCCAAGGCAAAGGGCTCATGCCGGACGGCACGTCCCGTTTCTCTTATAAAGGCCAGCCGATCTATCACTATATGGGGACTTCCACGTTCTCTGAGTACACGGTATTGCCGGAAATCTCGCTGGCCAAGATTCCCAAGGAAGCGCCTCTGGAGAAAGTCTGCCTGCTCGGCTGTGGTGTTACTACTGGGATCGGTGCAGTACTGAACACTGCCAAGGTGGAAGAGGGCGCTACGGTAGCCATCTTCGGTTTGGGTGGTATTGGCCTGTCAGCGGTAATCGGTGCGACTATGGCCAAGGCGGGACGTATCATCGCCATCGACATCAACCCTGCTAAGGCTGAAATTGCCAAGCAGCTCGGGGCTACGGATTTCGTCAACCCCAACGACTACGACAAGCCTATCCAGGAAGTGATAGTCGAGCTGACGGATGGCGGCGTGGATTACTCGTTCGAGTGTGTGGGTAACGTGAAGCTTATGCGTGCTGCACTGGAATGCTGCCACAAGGGATGGGGTGAGTCGGTCATTATTGGTGTCGCTGGCGCTGGTCAGGAAATTAGTACACGTCCGTTCCAGCTGGTTACGGGGCGTGTATGGCGGGGCAGTGCGTTCGGAGGCGTCAAAGGTCGCACCGAGCTACCGGGCTACGTCGATAAGGCCCAGAAGGGCGAAATTCCGCTGGATACCTTTATTACCCACACCATGGGGCTGGACAAGATCAATGATGCCTTTGATCTGATGCATGAAGGTAAGAGCATTCGTACGGTTATCCACTATTGATCATGCATGGGTCCGGCGTCTTGCAACGTCGGGCCTGTCTCTGCCCATAAGGAGCTACCCATGAGCAATACGCTGGAATTGGTCTCATGCCAGAAGTCTTTTGGCGGCTGGCACAAGCGCTACAAGCATCGGTCGACGGTTCTGGGCTGTGAGATGACTTTTGCTGTCTATCTGCCTCCTCAAGCTGAGCAGAAAACACAGCTGCCAGCCCTGTACTGGTTGTCAGGATTGACCTGCACCGATGAGAACTTCATGCAGAAGGCTGGCGCGCATCGAGTAGCTGCTGAGTTAGGACTGGTACTCGTAGCACCGGATACCAGCCCTCGTGGTCCGGACGTGCCCGATGATGCTGAAGGTGCCTGGGACTTTGGACTAGGAGCAGGCTTTTATCTAAATGCCACTCGCGAGCCCTGGGCCAAACACTATCGGATGCATGATTACGTTGTGAGGGAGCTGCCTGCTGTCATCGAGGCAAACTTCCCGGTGTCGGAGAAGCGTGGCGTAAGCGGCCACTCGATGGGAGGCCATGGTGCTTTGGTCTGCGCCTTGCGTAATCCCGGTTTCTATCGTTCGGTTTCGGCTTTTTCACCTATCGTAAATCCGATGAATTGTCCTTGGGGGCAAAAGGCGTTTTCCAATTATCTGGGGGAAGACCGTTCCAACTGGGCTGAGTGGGATGCCTGTGTACTGATGGGAAAAGCGCAGGAACGACTACCTGTTCTTGTGGATCAAGGGGAGCAGGACAGTTTTCTTTCCGAGCAGCTCAAACCAGAGGCATTGGAGCAGGTAGCTACCCGTGTCGGTCATCCCTTGACCCTGCGTCTGCAGCCAGGTTATGACCATAGTTACTATTTCGTTGCCACCTTTATCGAGGATCATTTGCGTCATCATGCCCGCGCGCTGATCGATTGATCGAACTTGCGTGTTCGGTAACGGCGACGTTTACGGATTACCCCGGTAGAATTGACGCCCTGATCCTTCAGGGCGTTTTTATTTATGCGAATTGGCCACGGCTATGATGTCCATCGTTTCGGTGAAGGTAACTTCATCACGCTGGGCGGGGTACAGATTCCCCACACTTCTGGACTGGTTGCTCACTCGGATGGCGACGTCGTTCTGCATGCCTTGGCAGATGCCCTGCTGGGAGCGGTTGCACTGGGCGATATCGGTAAGCACTTCCCAGATACCGATCCGCAGTTCAAGGGTGCCGATAGCCGAGCATTGCTACGTCATGTGTTGGGTCTGGTCCAGCAAAAGGGCTTCAAGGTTGGTAACGTCGACGCCACGATTATCGCTCAGGCTCCCAAGATGGCCCCTCACATCGATGCCATGCGTCGTGTGATTGCAGAAGATCTGCAGGTTGAGCTTGATCAGGTCAATGTAAAGGCAACCACCACAGAACGCTTGGGATTTGCCGGGCGTGAGGAAGGCATTGCCGTGCATGCAGTAGCGTTGTTGCTTCCGGTATGACTGAAATCGAACTGCTAGGCCCGCCGGCTCATGGACCGGCCTGTGGTACCGCTGTATTGAAGGCGACTGCCGAAGACTTTCAGGTGAACGAGGTGCTCGATATTCCCTTGGAAGGCGAGGGTGAACATCTCTGGCTCTGGGTCGAGAAGCGAGGCCTCAACACAGAGGAGGCTGCACGTCGTTTGGCGCGCGCGGCTGGTGTTCCGCTACGGGCCATCAGTTATGCAGGGCTCAAGGATCGACAGGCGCTTACGCGTCAATGGTTCAGCCTGCATCTTCCAGGAAAGACCGACCCTGAGCTCAGCGCTGCTGAAGGCGATGCCTTGTGCATCCTGAAGCGGGCCAGGCACCGCCGTAAGCTTCAGCGCGGCGCTCACGCAGCTAATGGATTCACGCTCAGGCTGACCGAGCTGGCGGCTGACAGGGATAAGCTGGAGGAGCGGCTGAGCAAGATAGCCGCTGAAGGTGTACCGAACTACTTCGGACTGCAACGCTTCGGGTACGAGGGTGGCAACCTGGACGAGGCGCGACATTTCGCACAGCAGGGCACGCTGCCCGAACAGCGTAATCGCCGTTCCCGCATACTGTCCGCAGCGCGTAGCTACCTGTTCAATCAGGTACTGGCGCAACGTGTTGCCGCCGGAAGCTGGAATGTGGCCAGGGTTGGCGATCTGTTGGCCTTCACTGACAGCCGCAGCTTTTTCCCTGCGGGGGAGGCAGAGTGCTCCGACCCCCGGCTGGCGGCCCTTGACCTTCACCCTACCGGCCCGCTCTGGGGAGAAGGTGACTCACCTGCCGGTGGCGCAGTCCAACAGGAAGAACAGGGTGTAGCCGCCGATGCGGCCGGATTGCCCGCCTGGCTTGCTGATGCGGGGCTTCGGCATGAACGGCGCATTCTTCGCCTCCCTATTAACGGTTTGTCATGGCATTATCCCGAGCCTGACATTCTGCAACTTGATTTCGTCTTGCCGGCTGGCTGCTTTGCTACCGTTGTAGTGCGTGAGCTCGTCTCGCTGGCCACGGCAGGACAGACGGATACTCCATGCGACTTTTGATTGCCAACGATGACGGCGTTCTTTCACCCGGCATTGCTGCCTTGCATGCGGCGCTGGACGACTATGCCGAGTGCACCGTGGTAGCGCCATTGACGGATATGAGTGGAATCAGCAGCGCCTTGACGCTGGATCGTCCCTTGCATCCACAACGGTTGCCTAATGGTTATATCGGTATAAACGGTACGCCTACCGATTGTGTGCATCTGGGCATCAACGGTCTGCTGGAGCATACGCCCGACATGGTCGTATCAGGTATCAACCTGGGCGCCAACCTGGGCGATGACGTTCTATACTCGGGAACGGTGGCAGCGGCACTGGAAGGTCGCTTTCTTGATCGTCCGGCTTTTGCCTTCTCGCTCTTATCACGGCTTCCGGATAATCTTCCGGCGGCCGCGCAAATCGCCCGGCAGCTGGTCGAGGCCCATACGCAGTTTGATCTACCGCCGCGTACGGTGCTGAATGTCAACATACCCAACCTGCCGCTTGAACATATTAAAGGGATGCGGCTGACCCGGTTGGGCCATCGTGCACGTGCCAAGCCTCCGGTCAGGGACGTTAATCCCAGGGGTAAGGAAGGGTACTGGATCGCAGTCGCGGGTGATGCTGAAGACAGCGGCCCGGACACGGATTTTCATGCGGTGATGCAAGGTTACGTATCGATTACGCCGCTACAGTTGGATCGGACCTTCCATGAAGGGTTTGCCGGACTGGCTGTTCTAGAGGAGATGTTTCGATGAATCAGGGGCAAGAGCATATGCAGCGTCATGGGATCGGCATGACTTCGCAGCGGACTCGCGAACGGCTCATTCAAAGGCTTTATGAGGAAGGCCTGTCCAATGCGCAGGTGCTGGAAGTAATTCGACGCACGCCCCGTCATCTGTTTGTCGACGAAGCCCTGGCGCACCGTGCCTATGAAGATACGGCACTGCCCATTGGTCATAACCAGACCATTTCTCAACCGTACATGGTGGCTCGCATGACCGAGCTGCTGCTGGCGGCCGGTCCGCTGGACAAGGTCATGGAGATCGGTACGGGATCCGGCTACCAGACTGCAGTGCTGGCCCAACTGGTTGAGCGTGTGTTCTCTGTTGAGCGTATTCAGTCGCTGCAGGACCGAGCCAAAGAGCGCCTGGTCGAACTCAATGTGCGCAACGTCGTATTTCGTTGGGGAGATGGGTGGGAGGGCTGGCCAGCCCTGGCTCCCTATAACGGCATCATCGTAACAGCGGCGGCTCGTGAAGTGCCTCAAGCCTTGCTGGATCAGCTGGCACCGGGTGGACGTCTCGTGATTCCGGTAGGCGAGGGCGAAGAGCAGCAATTACTGTTGATCGAACGCCAGGAAGAAGGTTTTTCACGTCAAGTGCTCGATTCTGTGCGCTTTGTTCCACTTCTGAATGGACCGTTGGCCTGACCCCTTCGTCAGGGAACGATAGCATTGGCAATGGTCAATACAGCGGCCAATTCGGCTTGCGTTGACGTACAAGCTTTCTAAGGGGGAAGGAGTGAGGCTTCTTAAGGCCCGGCTGCGAGGGATTCGCAACGGTAGTGGGATCAGCTTGGTAGTGGCTCTGATGCTAAGTCTCGTCTTGTCAGGATGCTCCAGCTCCTCATCCCGAGGTGTACAGGTCGTTGATCGCTCCGGTGGTTCGGCAAATACATACCGTGTTACAAAAGGACAATATACCGTTCGGCGAGGGGATACCCTCTACGCTATAGCCTCCCGTAATGGATGGGATTGGCGAAGCCTTGCCGCTCATAACGGTATTTCTCCACCATATGTCATCCATGTTGGCCAGAAAATCAACTTTGGCGGCAGCAGCTCCAGTACGGTCGCAACTACCTCTCGAAGACCTGTACAAACCGTGTCGTCTGCGCCTGTTTCTACCGCTCCAGCTAGTACGAACACGCCTGTGACTACACCTGCACCCACCTCTCCACCCGTAGCGCAGAGCGTTCCGGCTGCGCCTCCGCCGGTAACCGCGCCTCCGGCGACTACACCAACTGTCGAGGTCGCCAAGACTTCTGCAGGCTGGGCCTGGCCCACTAAGGGCACACTGATTTCCCGGTACTCCTCGAACGGCAGTTTGAATAAAGGCATTGATATAGCCGGAGATTTGGGACAGCCTGTTCTGGCGGCTTCTGGTGGAACCGTCGTGTATGCAGGCAATGGGTTAAGGGGTTACGGTGAGCTGATCATCATCAAGCACAACGAAACCTACGTCAGTGCGTACGGTCATAATCGCAGGCTTCTGGTTCGGGAGGGGCAACAGGTCAAGGTCGGGCAAACAATCGCCGAGATGGGTTCTACAGGAACCGACCGGGTGAAGCTGCATTTTGAGATTCGCCGGCAGGGTAAACCCGTAGATCCTCTGCAATATTTGCCAAATCGTTGACTCGTTGTCTGACCCGTTCCAGCGCTAGGGGGACGGGTTCAGGCGTAATCAGGGGGATTGATCACGCCCGGGCTTGTTGTCGAACTCAAGCAAGGGACATTGATCATGGCGCTTAATAAAAAAGAACCCGAGTTTGACATGAGTGACGAAGTGCTCCTGCTGGAAACTTCCGTCTCATTCGAAGAAGGGTCATTTGATGCATCACAGCTATTGGGTGATGCGCCTAAAGCACTTCAATCACGTACGTCCAAGCAAACCAAGCATATCGATTACAACCGGGCGCTCGATGCGACTCAGTTGTATCTCAATGAAATCGGTTTCTCTCCACTGCTTTCTCCTGAGGAAGAGGTTCATTTTGCGCGATTGGCGCAAAAGGGAGATCCCGCTGGCCGCTGCCGTATGATCGAGAGCAACCTTCGTCTTGTGGTGAAGATTGCTCGCCGTTATGTGAATCGGGGGCTGTCCCTGCTCGATCTGATCGAGGAAGGCAACCTGGGGCTGATTCGCGCGGTAGAAAAATTCGATCCTGAGCGTGGCTTCCGCTTCTCAACCTACGCGACCTGGTGGATCCGACAGACCATCGAGCGTGCCATCATGAACCAGACGAGGACGATTCGTCTGCCCATTCATGTGGTCAAGGAGCTTAATCTGTATTTGCGGGCTGCCCGTGAACTGGCGCAAAAGCTTGATCATGAGCCGTCGCCGGAAGAGATCGCCTGTCTGCTGGAAAAGCCAGTGGAAGAGGTGAAGCGGATGATGGGACTTAATGAGCGGATCAGCTCTGTTGATGTGTCTTTGGGGCCTGATTCAGACAAGACGCTTCTCGATACGCTTACCGACGATAGGCCAAGCGATCCGTGCGAACTATTGCAGGATGACGACCTCAGCCAGAGCATTGACCAATGGCTGTCGGAGTTGACGGACAAGCAACGTGAGGTGGTTGTCCGGCGTTTTGGCTTGCGCGGGCATGAAAGCTGTACGCTTGAAGAAGTAGGGCAGGAGATCAACCTGACCCGCGAGCGGGTACGGCAGATACAGGTCGAGGCCCTAAAGCGGTTGCGCGAGATTTTTGAGCGTAACGGCTTGTCGAGCGACTCGTTGTTTCAATAAGCCTTCTAATTGGCACTAAAGCCCGACGTTGAGTTGGGCTTTTTTATAGGCGCGCGAAAGCCATCGGCAACGTGATAACGAGGTGGCAGAGGTGAGTCACGGGAGGTTCTCTAATGCTCTAGGCAGCGGAGAAAGAGAGCGGGTTGCGAGGTGGTGCGGCAGATGAATAAACAAAGACAAAGGGCGAGTTAACTCGCCCTTTTAGATGCGTGCAACAAATGCAGCGCCTGAACAGCTGGGTTCAAGCCCTGATCAGCGCTCCAGGTACTGCAACTTGTTAGGCTTGCCGTCCCACTCTTCCGCATCGGCCAGCGCTTCTTTCTTCTCGGTGATATTCGGCCAGACTTCACAGAGATCACGGTTCAACTCTATGAATTCCTGCTGGTTTTCCGGTACCTCATCTTCAGAGAAGATAGCCTGTGCAGGGCATTCCGGCTCGCATAGGGCGCAGTCGATACACTCATCTGGATGAATGACCAGAAAGTTGGGGCCTTCGTAAAAGCAGTCCACCGGGCATACTTCTACACAGTCGGTATATTTGCATTTGATGCAGTTGTCGGTGACAACAAAAGTCATTATTAGAACTCCTCAGGCGGCTAGGCGCGGGATTTTAGCAGTATTAGGCCAATCCCCGTCATCGGGTTGTCAGATACGCTTTTTCCATTCATAGATAAGCTGCAGCGCTTTAAGTGGCGTCAGCTCGTCGGGATTCAGTTTTTCCATCTCATCCAACAGCGGATGCGTAGCCGCTGCAAACAGATCGGCCTGCATGGGTTGAGGTGCCTGGCTGATCGTTTTCGGGGCTTCGTGGGACAGACTGGTCTTTTCCAAATGCGCCAGATGCTCACGGGCCCGCTGGATGACCTGACTAGGTACACCTGCCAGTTGAGCGACCGCAAGGCCGTAGCTCTGGCTGGCCGGGCCGGGCAGAACATGGTGCAGGAAGACAATCCGGTCGTTGTGCTCAGTGGCGTTGAGATGCACGTTGGCTACTACTGGCTCGTTGTCTGGCAGAACCGTAAGCTCGAAGTAGTGTGTTGCAAACAGAGTGTAGGCACGCAGCTTGGCCAGCTGTTCAGCCGCGGCCCAGGCCAATGACAGGCCGTCGAAGGTACTGGTGCCTCGCCCGACTTCATCCATGAGGACCAAGCTATGCTCGCTAGCATTGTGCAGGATGTTGGCGGTTTCACTCATTTCGACCATAAAGGTCGAGCGTCCGCCTGCCAGGTCATCACTTGAGCCAATTCGGGTAAAGATGCGGTCTACCAGGGACAGGCGGCACGCCGCTGCCGGTACGAAGCTACCGATATGTGCCAGGAGAACGATCAGGGCGGTCTGACGCATATAGGTGGATTTACCGCCCATGTTCGGGCCGGTAATGATCAGCATCCGCGTATCGTTATTCAGGTTCAGGTCGTTGGCTACAAACGGGGTATCCAGCACTTGCTCCACAACGGGGTGACGGCCCTGTGATATTTCCAGGCAGGGTTCATCGACAAAACTCGGTCGATTGAGGTCGAGGTTCAGTGCACGTTCGGCCAGGTTGCTCAGTACATCAAGCTCGGCCAAGGCCGCCGCGGTGTCCTGAAGGGGGGCAAGCTGTTCGATGAGGCTATCGATCAAGGCTTCGTACAGGACCTTTTCACGGGCCAGTGCACGGCTCTGGGCTGACAAGGCCTTGTCTTCAAACGCCTTCAACTCCGGCGTAATGAAGCGCTCGGCCCCTTTGAGCGTCTGTCGGCGAATATAGTCAGCTGGTGCCTGCTCAGCCTGCATCCGGGGTAGCTCGATGAAGTAGCCATGGACGCGGTTGTAGCCAACTTTCAAGCCGGAAAGGCCGGTACGCGCCTTTTCCCGAGCTTCGAGATCCATCAGAAACTGCCCGGCGTTCTCGCTCAAGGTCTGTAGCTCGTCCAGCTCGGCATCGTAGCCGCGCTTGATGACGCCGCCATCGCGGATGACTGCTGGCGGAGTGTCGACAACAGCGCGAGAAAGCGTATCCGCCAGTTCGGGATAGGTCTGGATGCTTTTGGCCAAGTCGTTGAGATGAGGCGCTACCAGATCCTGCATGCCGCGCTGTAATTCGGGGAGCGCCGAGAGCGCGTCGCGCAGACGGGCCAAATCCCGCGGGCGAGCCGTACGCAAGCCGATTCGGGCCAGGATACGTTCTATGTCGCCGATTTCTTTCAGTTGAGGTTGCAGCTGTTCGAAGCGGTATTGCTCCAACAGACAGGTAATGGCGTCTTGGCGCGCCTGGATGACGCTGCGGTTGCGCAGGGGGCGGTTGAGCCAGCGAGTCAGAAGGCGGCTACCCATGGCCGTTTGGCAACGATCTACCACCGATTGCAGTGTATTCTCACGGCCGCCGGAGAGATTGGTATCCAGTTCCAGGTTGCGGCGGCTGGCGCCATCCAGAATGACCGTGTCGTCCAGGCGCTCGTGATGCAGGCTGCGCAGGTGATGAAGCGCAGTACGCTGCGTCTCTTTGGCATAGGCCAGCAGGCTACCAGCCGCACCGATGCCCAGTTTGAGCTTGTCACAGCCAAACCCTTTGAGGTCCTGCGTACCGAACTGCTGGCATAAACTCTTAACAGCCGTGTCGCAGTCGAAGTCCCAGGGTGCCCTACGGCGAAGTCCGCGGCGCTTTTCGATAGGTAGACCCTGCGGCCAGTCATCAGGAATAAGCAGCTCGGCCGGGTTGAGTCGCTCGATCTCGGCCATGAGCGGCTCCCAGCCGGATAGCTCCTGAACAACAAAGCGTCCACTGGTGATGTCCAGGACCGCAAGACCGAACAGTTTGTGATCGCCTAGAATGGCGGCGAGCAGGTTATCGCGTCGCTCATCCAGCAGGGCTTCATCACTGACTGTGCCAGGCGTAAGAATCCTGACGACCTGACGCTCCACGGGGCCTTTGCTGGTAGCCGGATCGCCGATCTGCTCGCAGATGACTACGGACTCACCCAGTTTGACCAGTTTGGCCAGATACCCTTCGGCTGAGTGAAAGGGGATGCCCGCCATGGGGATAGGCTTGCCTGCCGACGCGCCACGGGCAGTCAGTGTGATGTCGAGCAGCTTGGACGCCTTTTTGGCATCATCATAAAAAAGCTCGTAAAAATCACCCATGCGATAGAAGAGCAGCTGCTCAGGGTGCTGATGCTTGATCTTCAGGTATTGCTGCATCATCGGCGTATGGTTGGAAAGGCTTTCCATACAGGTCATTCACTCGCGGGGTCGTTTTACAGGGTCGGCAATTCTACCGGATTTGTCGGTATCGTCGGATAAAAAGCACCGGGTAGGAGGCTGTTGAGGCGCTAAACCCAAGCGGTAGCCGGAAGCGGATGATTGATGGGTAAAGGCGCTATCAGTCTATCGTCCAGAAGACACTAAATTTTCTCTCAACCCCCCTTCACAACGGCTTTGCCGCGAATAAAATGACGCTTCTCTCGCCGGCATTCGTCCGGTTTTTCTGGTGTTCTGCCAAACATGTCGACCGATAATCCTTGCCTTAACTGCGGTGCCTGCTGCGCGTTTTTTCGTGTGTCGTTCTACTGGGGTGAATGCCGGTCCGCCGGTGGTCTGGTGCCGGATGAGTTGACGGTGGGAGTTACTCCTCACCACGTTGCGATGGTAGGTACTGATACCAAACCTGCACGCTGCGTCAGCCTACTGGGCGACGTAGGCTGCGGTACGCGTTGTACCATGTACGAAAGCCGACCGAGCCCTTGCCGTGAGTTCGAAGCCTCATGGATCAATGGTGAGCATAACGAGCGGTGCGATGCTGCGCGTGCGGCCTACGGGCTGCCTCCATTGACGCCACCGTTGCAGCCTCATCAGTCGCCTGAGCGTGTAGCCTGATAGCTGGGCGTTTCAACAGAGGCGGAAAAAAGCTTCAAGGGGGCTGCAAATGGAAAGGGCGCGGGTAATGATGGCGATGATCAGGCCCAGCATGCCCAATGTGCCTGCCCACAGCAGGGCCAAGCCGACAGGATGCTGATTTCTGGCGAAGCCTGTGATAAGCATGGCTGAAAACAGAATGATGAAAACAAGGGTGGTGTTGTGATTCATGATGATCGTCCGTCGGTGGCGGTCCGAAGTGTATGCCATTCGCTGCTCTAGAGGCGGCCTATCATCATGTTTGGGAAGAAATATCGAGGGGCCGGTATGAACGGCAATCGCTCATACCGGTAATGACCCGGTCAGGCTGCCTGCCAGGAGCGCTCGGCTTCGTCACGCGTCTTGACCAGTTGAATCTTGCCGCCTTCGACAGACTTCACCCAGGACAGCGGAATATAGTGGTGCTGGCCATTGGCATCCTGATCCTGCTTGGTCAGCTTGATACGATCAGTGCCTTCTAGGTGATCGACTGTGCCAACGTGCTGGCCATCGGATCCTACGATTTCGGCGTGTTCTTTAATGCTATTTACATCAACCATTTCATTCTCCTGTTGGGACGTGAAAGGGTGAGTTGCCCTCAAGCAACTCGCTTAGGCCCATTCAAGGTGCCTACTCAAGGTCCGACAGGGAGAGGCTTCGCTATGTTTCATGGGTGCGACGAGAGGTCGCAGAGGTTGCCGTGCTGTGAAAGTAGGATGACGGTTGCGTGATGAAAGGTGCGTTTCGAAGGTAGAAACGCCCGGATGATCCGGGCGTTTGAAAGCTCTGACAAGGTATTCAGATGCCTTCATCTCCTTGAAACTCTTCAACGGCGCGAACCACTTTGTCATGGTGGGACTCGCCTGCAGCCTCTGCCAGCTTTTCAACCGCCTTGGCAAGTGCCTCGAAGGCATCACGGTAATAAGCAGGCTGATCTTGATCGGCCGCTTTGCCAGCCTGCATACGGGCTTGCTGGAGCAGTTCGGCAATTTCTTCTTTATTTGCTGCCATGGTGGTTTCCCTCATGTAATCGACAGACATTGGACAGCCGCTCGCGAGGTGGATTCACCTTTACTGGCTACGTCGTTCCCACGCCTCCCGATTGACCAGATCAGGCGGGCGCTTACCTGACAGGGCAGCCAGCAGATTATCGACCGCACAGCGTGCCATGCCTTCGCGCGTGCCATGGGTTGCCGAACCAATATGAGGTGTAGCAACCACATTGGGCAGGCTCAGCAGAGGGGAATCTGCCGGAAGCGGCTCCTTTTCGAAGACATCAAGACCGGCACCTTTGAACTGCTGCTTTTGAAGCGCGTCGATCAGGGCCTTTTCATCAACCACCTTGCCACGGGAGATGTTGATGAAAAAGCTTTCCGGTTTTAATAACGCCAACTCCTGCGCCCCGATGAGGCGCGTTGTTTCGGAGCTTAGCGGTACGGTGACACAAATAAAGTCCGCCTCGCTCAGCAGTTGGTCCAGAGAGCGGTACTGTGCGGCGAACTCCCGTTCGATATCCGGCTTGGGTGAATGGCTGTTGTAGAGGATAGGCATGCCAAAGCCGAAGTGACCGCGACGGGCAATCGCCGATCCGATCCGGCCCATTCCCACTATTCCCAGCGTCTTGCCATGAACATCACTGCCGAAGAGGGGTTCCCCCAGGCTGGCCTGCCAGTCTCCCGCCTTGACATAGTTCGCAAGCTCAACCACACGTCTGGCGGTCGACAGGATCAAGGCGAAAGCTGTGTCAGCGACAGTTTCCGTTAGTACATCCGGCGTGTTGCACAAGAGAATGCCACGGCGGGTAAGGTAGTCGAGGTCATAGTTGTCGTAGCCTACCGATACGCTAGCAATGGCTTCCAGGTGAGGTGCCTTGTCCAGCAGTTCAGCGTTGAGTTTGACGCTGGAACCAATCAGGCCGTGCGCGTCTGGCAAGGCGTCTTCCAGCGGTGCCAAACCATGCGTACCGGTTACATCGACATGGATCAGCTCAGCTGCTTCCTGTAGGCGGGCAGTAAGCGCAGGTGAGAGTTTCTTGTAGGCAATGACACGCTTTTTCATGAGCAGTCCTGTTCAGTGAGAGGTGACCGTACGCATCGGCTGTGCGTTTTTGGCTGTTTCCTGGCTGGCAGTAGGAGCGGAACGCAGGAGCATGGTCAGCACGGCAGAGACGAGAAGTGCACTGCCCATGAAGACATAGGACGCAGCAGGGGTACCGGTAACACCGTTCAGATAACCCACGATGTAGGAGCCAACAAAGGAACCCAGTGCTCCCATGCTGTTGATAAGCGCCATGGCTCCACCCGCCACATTGCTGGGCAGGATCTCGGGCACGATGGCGAAGAACGGACCGTAAGGCGCGTACATGCAGGCACCTGCGATAACCAGCAAGGTGTAGGACCACCAGAAATGCTGAGTGCCCAGCATGAACGACCCTGCAAAAGCGAGGGAAGCGATTAGCAGGGGAGGCCACACAAAGCGTTTGCGGTTGAGGGTTTTGTCGGACATCCAGGAGACCGCCAGCATGGCAAGGACCGCCATCAGATAAGGCAGAGCGGATAGCCAGCCAGCCTCGACAATATCCAGCTGAGCGGCCTGTTTTAGGATGGAGGGCAGCCAGATCACGAAACCATATACGCCAATACTCCAGCAGAAATACTGGGCAGACAGCAGAATGACTTTGGGCGAGCGAAAGGCCTCCCGGTAATTCTTGACGGGTTTCATACCCACCTGTTCAGCCTGAAGCGCGCTCTCGAGGTCCTGCTTTTCCTGAGTGCTCAACCATTTGGCCTGTGCGGGACGGTCATCGGCCAGGCGCCACCAGATAAAGGCCCAGATAATGGCGGGAAAGCCCTCGATGATGAACATCCAGCGCCAGTTGAGGGTATGCACCAAGTAGCCTGAAACGACCGACATCCAGAGAATGGTTGCGGGATTACCCAGGATTAAAAACGTATTGGCCCGGGAGCGCTCCGCACGGGTAAACCAGTGGCAGAGATAAACCAGCATGGCTGGCATGACCGCTGCCTCAACCACGCCCAGGAGGAAGCGAATCGCAATCAGGGCCTGTACGTTTGGAATCACGCCGGTCAATGTGGCACAGCCGCCCCACAGGATCAGGCTCCAGAAGATCAGCTTTTTTACGCTGCGCTTTTCAGCGTATATCGCGCCAGGCACCTGAAAGAAGAAATAGCCAAGAAAGAACAGGGCACCCAGGAGCGACGACATGGCTGGAGTAATGGCCAGGTCATCAGCCATGCCGGAGGCGGCCGCGAATCCATAGTTGGCCCGGTCCAGATAGGCCAGGCTGTAGGTGATGAACACGATGGGCATGATGTACCACCAGCGGCGGGTGGCAATGGAGGAGGTTGCATTCATGACGATATACCTGTGGGCTTATTGTTGTTGTCTACGGGGTGTCCAGGTGTTATGGCAGCTCGTGGCGGTAGGGTAGACCTTCCATATCTCCGATAACCTGTACGGCCTTTGCACCGATCCAGTTACCCCGGGCCACGGCAGCGGAAACATCCAGGCCCTCGAGGCAGGCACTGACAAAACCGGTTGCGAAGCCATCGCCAGCGCCGACGGTATCGACGACATTTTCCACCGGATAGCCAGAAACGTGACCCTCGCTTTCATGGGTGCGGTAGTAGGAACCCTCTGGTCCCAACTTGATGGCAACCACCTGGGCGCCCTGGTCCAGATAGAAGGCAGCAATATCTTCGGGAGTGTCATAGCCGGTAAGTAACCTGCCTTCGACCAAGCCCGGCAGTACCCAGTGGGCCAGACTGGCGAGGCGGTTGATCTCCTCACGCATGCGGGCTTCGCTAGGCCAGAGGGAGGGACGCAGGTTGGGATCAAAGGACACACTACGGCCCTTCTGACGGGCACTGTTCATCAAGTGGTAGGCCAGTTCGCGAAGAGAATCTGAGAGCGCGGGTGGAATACCCGTCGCATGCACATGGCGAACATCCAGTAGGGCGTCATCGAAGTCATGCTCTATCGATAGGTGACTGGCAGCTGACCCCTTGCGAAAGTACTCCACGATAGGATCACGGCCATCAATTTCCCGCGATTTGAACTGAAAGCCCGTAGTGTGCTTGGGGTCGATGGCAACCCGGCTGCAATCGACCCCCTCGCGTTCAAGCGTTGCACGAATGAAACGGCCCAGGGAGTCATCGCCTACCCGTGACAACCATCTTACTTTCAAACCCAGACGGGTCAGGCCAATGGCGACATTGCTGTCAGCCCCGGCGATACGCTTGCCGAAGTGCTCGACGTCGGCCAGGTCACCGGGCTCTTCAGCCACGAACATTGTCATCGTCTCGCCAAAGGCCAGCACGTCGTAATCAGGCATGGTGCATCTCCTGCTGAGTGGTACCAAGACGGCCCAATGCCTCGACATGACGCTGGGTCTCGCGAACCACGTCGCCCTGCAGGGGAAATTCGATGGCGCGTGGCAGTCCTGTCTTGAAATGAGTAAATAGCCGCGCCCAGCGTTTCAGGTCCTCAGCTTCAGGGGGCATCGCATGAAGACGGCCGTTGCGCTCGCGAACAGCCTTGCAGTGGATGTACTCCACGTAACATCCCAGTAATTGTGCGGCCGTTTCTGGTTGCTCGTTCTGCCAGTGCCAGTTGCCGACATCGAAGGTCATGCCGATAGGCAGTTTCATTCGCTGCACAATATCAAAAAACGTTTGTAAGGCCTTGAGTCGGCCCCCTTGCGGAGTCTGGTCATTTTCAATCAGCAGGCGCACAGAGCTGGCTTCCAGCATGTGACCCAATGCTTCCATGTCACAGTAAGGTGTGAAGTGGCCAAGGGAGATCTTGAGCGTATGCGCCCCAAGTCGTGCAGCACGTACCATCGCAGGCTGTAACTCACGGGTGGGTTGATGCTCGCCTTGTGACCATAGCTCGATGGGGACCGAATAGACGCATTCCAGTCCCTGTGCAGCTATGCTGTTACCCAGGG
Source organism: Pseudomonas sp. WAC2 (assembly GCF_030403525.1). Classification (NCBI taxonomy): domain Bacteria; kingdom Pseudomonadati; phylum Pseudomonadota; class Gammaproteobacteria; order Pseudomonadales; family Pseudomonadaceae; genus Pseudomonas; species Pseudomonas sp. WAC2. Next base: position 232,474 of record NZ_JAUEPD010000001.1, on the reverse strand, counting down.
CGGATAGCTCAGGTCGCATGTCATCGAAAAGTTCATCACGTATTTCGACGGTACTGGCGCCGGCTCCTGCGATCAGCGGAAGGAAATTTTCCTGACCGCGAGCGCGTACAGCATCAGCACCAAAGGCAGAAGTAGTCACTACGACATCAGGTTTCATAACGCCTCCTGAAACCGGTTTCATTGAAGGTCGAGCACAGTGTGCCGCCCCCACATTGTTGTTTTAACGTCGCGCCGGGGTAGAGCCGCGTACCACCAGTTCAGCCGGTAAGGCCAGCGTTCGTGAGCTCGACACATCGCCTCGCAGGCGTTCCAGCAGATACTCCAATGCGGCTACGCCCAGCGCATGGGTTGGTTGAGCAATGGCGGTAATGCCGTCGTCTACCAATGGATACCAGTCAAGATCGTCCAGGGCGATTAGTCCAACCGATTCAAACGTTCTGTAACCTAATTCCCTGAGGCCTTTTGTCACAGCGAGCGCGGCAATGCCGTTCGCGGCCATGATGGCTTTGGGGCCATGATTGGTATCGGAGAGAAAATGCGCGAGCTGCTCAAGTAGCGCTGCGCTGAAGCCGGCGGAGGAGCTGACGCGACCTCGCACACCCGCACGGGGTGACAGGTAGTGAATGAAGGTTCGGGCGCGCTCTTCTCGTGAACTGGTTCCGTCCAGATCTTCGGTTACCATGAGCAGGTCGCGGTAGCCGCGCTCAAGCAAATGCTCAAGACCCAACCGAATGGCCTGTGTGTTGTCCAGCCCAACGAGATCAGCATCCAGACCATCCAGCTTGCGATCAAGCAATACCATGGGCAGTTCTCGATGCAGTTGCTGAAGCTCTCGAGGATGGTGACCCAGCGTGTTGACGATCAAGCCTTCCACGTTATAGGACTGAAGCGCATTCAGGTGGCGCTCTTCTTGGAGGTCATCTCGATCAGTGTTACATACGATGAGAGAATAGCCATGCCGACGGCAGGCCGTCTCGACGCCATGCATGACGGCAACGGAATAGGGATTGAGCATGTCGGCTACCAGCATACCTATAAGCCGGCTGCGGCCGCGCTTGAGACCTCGCGCCATTTGATTGGGCTGAAAGCCAAGCTTTTCGATCGCCCGTTCGATGCGCAAGGCCAGCGCATCCGATAATAGCTGCCGATCCCCGCTGATGTAGCGAGAAACGCTCGCCTTGGAAACGCCTGCTTCCTGAGCGACCTGATTGATAGTGGCACGCGGCGGACGCATGCTTTGAAGAGGCATATCCAATGGGCCTGCTCCCTAATATTGTGGAGTTCTTGTCTATGGAACGACAGGCTTTGAAACCGGTTTCAGAAAACCATTTGTCCTTTGGCTTGGCAAGAGTACGCCTGGCTTGAACCGACGAGCGGCAGTCCTCATATAGAAAGCTCATAACCTTGTACAATAAAGGTTTCGCCTCGCCATCTTCTCAGGGCCACACAATGACTATCGATGAGTTATCAGCTGAGCTGGGCAAACGGTTATCGGCATTGAAGGCACAGGTCGTAACTGCCGAGTCCTGCACCGGCGGCGGTATTGCCGAAGCCATTACCCGCGTAGCGGGCAGCTCTGCCTGGTTCGAAGCGGGATTTGTGACGTATTCCAACGCCCAGAAAACGGCCCAGCTGGATGTGCCGGATCACTTGTTTATGGAGGTAGGCGCTGTCAGCCAGGCGGTTGTCGAGGCCATGGTACGTGGGGCGCAGGCACGCAGCGGGGCCCGGTTCGCTGTTGCGGTCAGTGGTATCGCAGGCCCGGGTGGCGGCTCTCCAGAAAAGCCTGTCGGGACGGTCTGGCTGGCGTGGGGAAACGGCTCTGACATCTATAGCGAGAAACATCTTTTTCCTGGCGACAGAGCTGCTGTCAGGGCTCAGACCGTTGTGGCTGCATTGGAAGGATTATTGCGAATTTCGACATGAGAAAATCGCATCGAAAGGTAGCCAGCGAGCCCTTCTTATGCTTTAATACTGTTCACATATACAGTGCTTTCCACGGCCGTCTGGCCTACCTTCTTGCGAGAGGATTTTAATGGACGACAACAAAAAGCGCGCCCTGGCCGCGGCCCTGGGTCAAATTGAGCGTCAGTTTGGCAAAGGCGCAGTCATGCGCATGGGTGATCATGAGCGTCAGGCAATTCCAGCTATTTCCACCGGTTCGCTCGGCCTCGATATCGCCCTGGGGATCGGCGGTCTGCCCAAGGGCCGTATCGTAGAAATCTACGGTCCGGAGTCGTCGGGTAAAACTACGCTGACCCTGTCCGTCATTGCTGAGGCGCAAAAGCAGGGCGCAACTTGTGCCTTCGTTGACGCAGAGCATGCGTTGGATCCGGATTATGCCAGCAAGCTGGGCGTCAATGTTGACGACCTGCTGGTTTCCCAGCCGGATACCGGTGAACAGGCGCTGGAAATCACCGACATGCTGGTGCGCTCCAATGCTGTAGACGTGATCATCGTCGACTCCGTAGCTGCCCTGGTGCCCAAGGCGGAAATCGAAGGCGAAATGGGTGACATGCACGTAGGTCTGCAGGCGCGTCTGATGTCTCAGGCGCTGCGCAAGATCACCGGCAATATCAAGACCGCCAACTGCCTGGTTATTTTCATCAACCAGATCCGTATGAAGATCGGGGTGATGTTTGGCAACCCGGAAACTACAACTGGCGGTAACGCGTTGAAGTTCTACTCCTCGGTCCGTCTGGATATCCGCCGTACCGGTGCGGTGAAGGAAGGGGACGAGGTGGTAGGTAGCGAGACCCGCGTTAAAGTCGTCAAGAACAAGGTGTCTCCACCATTCCGTCAGGCTGAATTCCAGATCCTGTACGGCAAGGGCATCTACCGTAACGGTGAGATCATTGATCTGGGCGTACAGCTGGGTCTGGTTGAAAAGTCAGGTGCCTGGTATAGCTACCAAGGAACCAAGATTGGCCAGGGTAAGGCTAACGCGGCCAAGTTCCTGGAAGAGAACCTTGAAGTACGTAATGCGCTCGACAAGAGCATTCGCGAAAAGCTTCTAAGCCAGGCCCCCGTTAAAGGGGCGGCCACTGAAGAAGCCGAAGCGGGCGCTGACGCTGACTTCTAAGGTTCTGCCTGATAAAAGCCCTCGCTGTGCGAGGGCTTTTTTATTTCAGCCTGATAATTTTACGGGGCGTTTGAATGCCTATTGAACTCGATACCCCAGCGGCTGTTCGCCTGGCAGCTATGGATCTACTGGCCCGCCGAGAGCATGGCCGACAAGAGCTGGTTCGCAAGTTGCGTAAGCGGGGGGCACCGGATGAACTGATCAACGCAGCCCTGGATCGCCTGGCCGAAGAGGGGCTGCTGAGCGAGACACGTTATCTGGGTAGCTATATCGCAAGTCGTGCCCGGGCGGGTTATGGACCTGTTCGTATCCGTGAGGAATTGGCCCAGCGCGGTCTTGCCCGTGCTGATATCGAACAGGCGCTATCGGAGTGTGAGGAAGACTGGTCAGCTCATTTACGTGATGTCTGGCAACGCAAATTCAAAGGCAAGCGCCCCGCTGACGCTAAGGAACGTGCACAGCAGGGACGTTTCTTGAGCTACCGCGGTTTCTCCATCGACAGCGTCAGTCGATTGCTGCGTGGCGCGCCAGATGACTGATAGGGCGGGCCCGGCTAACGCCTCTCGATCAGCGTAGCCAATGTTGTGGATCGTTCAGTGAATCCACCAACTCGCGCAGGCGCCCATAATCGCGGCCATTGAAGTTGAAGGAAAGCTGGCTCAGGTGAGCAAATTCCGGTTCGTCGATGTTGGTTTTGCCCGAGGCTTGCTGAGTGAAGTGCCCGCTCTTGCACAGGTCCGCAAAGTGCGTATCGATATGCGCCAGCGCTTCGGATGTTAGGGCATGGTTCAGACGCATCACGAATTGACCGTTCAGCCAGCGTGTCGAATGAAAGTTGCTGTAGAACCGGCTGATGATCTCTGCTGCCTCTTCCGCAGTATGCACCAGCGTTGCCAGTTTCAGGTCCTTGGGCAGGATATAGCGCTCATCCGCCAGGTTCTTTTTCAGAAAAGTGACCGCATCCTTCCAGAACGTACCCTCAGGTGTATCCAGTAGCACGACGGGTACGAGAGGGCTTTTACCGGTTTGTATCAGCGTAAGGACTTCAAAGGTTTCGTCCAGGGTGCCAAATCCGCCAGGGCAGAGTACAAGTGCATCGGCTTCCTTGAGAAAAAACAGTTTACGTACGTAGAAGAAGTGAAAGGACAGCAGGTGATCGGTGCCGTCCATGGTTTGGTTGGCCCGTTGTTCAAAAGGCAGGGTAATGTTGAAGCCCAGGCTATTGTCCAAGCCGGCACCTTCGTGAGCTGCCGCCATGATGCCGCCACCTGCTCCAGTGATGACCATCATGTCCCGCTGAGCGAGGGCTGAGCCGAGTGTGCGGGCCAGCACATAGAGTTCATGATCCACGGCCGTACGGGCTGATCCGAAAACCGTTACCTTGCGCCGTCGCTTGTATTGCTCAAGATGACGAAAGGCATTTTCCATCTCTCGCATGGTTTGCACCATGATCTTGGCATCCCAACGGTTGCGGTCTGCCTGGGCCATGCGAACCACGGTCAACAGCATGTCGCGATACAGAGACAGATTGGGACTGTTGGCCGGAACGGTATGAGCCAGCAGCTCATCGATCTTTTGGGAAAGGTCTTCGGCACTGACCTGTACATGACGAGACAGATAGTCGTCTTGTGCGTCTGGGTTCATCTGCATACTCCTGGTAGCCACTGCTGTGTAATCAAGCTGCCATTCCAGGCAGCGATTACCTTGCCTTTAGCATAGTCGTGGCGCGGAGTAAGAAAGGCAAATGCCTGTCTTGAATGGCCATGCCAGACGCGGCATGGCAAAGGAAGCTTACTTGCTCAGACCGCAATCGGCTGCTTCGAAGCGCTCGTTCGCAACCGGGCGATTGCTCTGGTATTCGGTAAAGCTGTACACCAACATGGCGCCACGGGCTAACAACTGGCGGTAGCCGGTGTTGCGGCAGACACTGGCGGCCAGCTGGGTGCGTACAGTCGCCGGGTTGGCTTCCATCTGATGCGCATGGCTGGCACGTACACTCAAATGATTGATGAGCTGGCGCCCTTCAACGGTATAGCCACGGTCAAGAATGTCTTCATTGATAGCGCGTGGAGTCCCCACGCTGCTTTCTTTCGCGACCTTTTGCAGCATCTGCGACAGTTCTTGTTCTTTCAGCGAGGCCGCCTGGGCCGCTGCAGGAAGGATGAAGCAAAGGGCGAGGGCAGTATAACGCAGCATTGAACTCTCCAACGTAGATCAGGCTCGCTTCGACCGCAGGGCAGCCGTGATGTTCGCAAGCAAAGGCTAATTGCGGTACGCAAAGGGTACTCCTGTGGTCGGCGCTTTCAAAATGCCAGATGTGTTCTGGACAGCCTTTGTTAAACTTGCCTGCGTAAATCACGCAGTACTTCTCATGCCTTATATCCGCTCTGCCAATTCTTCTTCCAGCCCGCCAAATGCCGTAGCCCGGCTGCGTCATGATCGTCTGGCGCGCAGCAGCAAACCTTTTGTTGCCCGTGGATCCCGCGTTCAACGCTGTGAGGGTTGTCGCCTTGCGTTGCCTCACTGCTTCTGTGAATGGCGACCTGCGGTCGAATGCGCGGCAGGCATGTGCCTGATCATGCACGATGTAGAGCCGCTCAAGCCAAGCAATACCGGATGGCTGATTGCCGATGTGGTCAGTGACAGTTTTGCCTTTGGCTGGTCGAGAACGGATGTAGATGACGCACTACTGGCCGTACTGGGCGATCCCCAATGGCAACCTTATCTCGTATTTCCGGCCGAGTATTCAACGCCTGAGCGAGTCGTGCAAACAGTGGAGCCCATTCAGGGCAAGCGACCTTTATTCGTCCTGCTGGATGCTACCTGGACGGAGGCACGAAAGATGTTTCGCAAGAGTCCTTATCTGGATAGCCTGCCAGTACTCAGCCTAAGCCCTGAAGAGCTTTCCCGGTATCGGCTGCGACGCTCCACACGAGGCGAGCACCTCTGTACGGCAGAAGTGGCTGCACTTTGTCTGGAGCTGGCGAGAGAGGAAAGAGCGGCGGTGGCGCTTGATGCCTATCTGGACGTGTTCAGTGAACGTTATCTCAACGCCAAACAGAATCGCCAGACAGATCCGTTCAGCCCGGCGCATCAGCGATTGCAGCCCTTCGTTGCCGCATTCCCCTGATTAGTTAGTCACCTTGGGCTCGACCACGGCCTTTCTGGGCCAGAGCTGCGCAACCAGCATGCCGATAAACATGAGCGCGCAGCCCAGATAACCGCGGGCGGTAAGCGACTCGTCCAGCAGCCAGGCGCCAAAAAAGGCCGCAAAGACGGCTTCGAGTGAGAAAATGATGGCCGCATGGGAAGCAATGGCGTCGCGCTGTGCAACGACCTGCAACGTATAACCGATGCCGGCGGCAATGATACCGCCATACAGCAGCGCGGGAGCGGCCTGAATAATGTTCTGAGCCTGAATCGGCTCAAACAGCAATGCCAGCGTCAGGCTGACCGCTGCGCAGAATGCGAACTGAAGGATGGACAGCAGCATTGGATCATGGCGGCTTGCAAAATGCCCTACGACCAGCACATGCGCTCCCCAGGCAAAGGCGCCGGCCAATTGCAGCCAATCGCCGGAAGCTACCTGAAAATTCTCGCCTATGCTAAGCAAACACATGCCTGCCACCGCCAGGCAGGCACCTAGCCAAGTGCCTCTGCCGGTGCGTTCGCCAAACAGTAAACCCAGAATGGGGACTACAATCACATAGAGTCCGGTGATGAAACCGGAGTTGGTCACGGATGTGAATAGCAGACCCACTTGCTGGAGGTTGATGCCAATGGAAAGCAGCAGACCCATCAGACAGCCGCCGATCACTAATCGCCGGTCGAGGCTAATCGGTGTTCTGGCGCGGCGATGCAGCACCAGCAGGACTGGAATCAGTGTCAGTGCACCCAATGCAAAGCGAAGTCCCGTAAAGAGGAACGGACCGATGGAGTCCATGCCGGCGCGCTGTGCAATAAAGGCGCTCCCCCAGATCATGGCTGTGATCAGCATGAGAACATCGGCACGCAGGGCTTGGGTACGCATGACAGGCTCGCTTGGCAAAAGTCGCCACTCTGCCGGATGGCTGTGACTTTGGGAACCCTGTGATTATGGTCGCAAAGTGCCTTGACCCGTCGTCGGACGCTCGGCATTCTGAGCCGCTGAAATTACAGAATCATAATAAGGACCAATTTACCGATGGCCGCCTATCAGATCCTCATCGCGGATGATCATCCGCTGTTCCGTAGCGCCCTGCAGCAAGCCTTGACGCTTGGCTTGGGGCAGCAGGCACAGCTGGTGGAAGCGGCAAGTATCGCCGAACTCGAGGCTCAGCTGGCGCACAAGACTGACTGGGATTTGGTCCTGCTCGACCTCAACATGCCGGGCGCCTATGGTTTTTCCGGACTAGTGCTGCTGCGCGGGCAATACCCACAGATTCCGGTGGTCATGGTCTCTGCTCAGGAAGACGCCGCTGTAGTGCAGCGCGCACGGGAGTTCGGTGCCAGTGGTTTCATACCTAAATCCAGCGATCTGGAAACGATCCAGCAAGCCGTACGCCTTGTGCTGGATGGTGATACCTGGTGGCCGGCCCAAGGGGAGGGCGCTGCGAACCTCAGCGAAGAAGCCAAGGCCGCGAAGGCCGGATTATCCAGCCTGACGCCCCAGCAGTTCAGGGTGCTGACCATGGTATGCGATGGTCTTTTGAACAAGCAGATTGCCTATGAACTCAGCGTGTCGGAAGCCACAGTAAAAGCGCATGTAACGGCTATCTTCCGTAAATTGGGTGTGAGAACCCGAACGCAGGCTGCCCTGTTGCTGCAACAGCTCGAATCAACTCCAGGCTGATGAGTTTTCACGCTTTTTCGACACGCTACAGGCTAGTCTTCTATTGAGTCGCTGCATGGAGCCTGGTGTGATATCTCCCTATAAAGGCAAGACCGGCCTTAAACGTGTCATCAAGGCTACGGGCTATTCCCTGGCCGGTCTGAAGGTGGCTTTCAAAGGAGAGGCTGCCTTCCGCTCGCTGGTGCTGATGAGCTGCATCCTGATCCCGCTGGCCTTTTGGCTGGATGTATCGCGAGGCGAGCGGGCAATCATGGTGGGTGTCTGCCTGCTTTCGCTGATTGTTGAGCTGTTCAATGCCGCTATCGAAGCCGTGGTGGACCGGGTCTCGCTGGAATGGCATGAGTTGTCCAAGAACGCCAAGGACTTGGGCAGTGCGGCTCAATTCGTGGCAATGTGGATGATTGCAGCCGTCTGGTCGATCATTCTGCTGGGGTAGCACGCTCCTTAAAGGGGGCCAGCAAGATCTGGTCGCTACGTGCAATACCCTCGGTAAGCTTGCGACACAGTGCCAGGAATTCGGTCATGGCTGCCGTCTGGTATTTCTGGCGGTGCCAGATAAAACAGAACTGACGACGCAAATCCAGGCTGGGGGTTTCGATTGGGACAAGACTGCCGCGCTCGAAGGCATCGCGCAGGGCAAGCCTCGAGATGCAACCAATACCTAGACCTGATTCCACTGCCCGAATAATGGCCTCTGTATGCTCCAGTTCCAGGCGAATATTCAGGGGCGCCGCATGATGACGCATGGCCTGATCGAACGTCAGGCGGGTGCCGGAGCCTTGCTCCCGAAGAATCCAGGCCTGATCAATCAGCTCTTCCAGACCTACCGTTGGATGGTTGGCTAAAGAATGTTGCGGAGCACAAAAGATTACCAGCTCATCTTCAATCCAAGGGTGGACTTCAATATCCGCGTCCTGGCAATCCCCCTCAATCAGCCCCAGATCAATGTCATGGTTAGCCACGCGCTGTACGATATGCGCCGTGTTGTGAACATGCAGGCGCACCCGGCAATCGGGATGACGTTGCATGAAATCACCCAGCAGGAGCGTAGCCAGATAGTTGCCAATGGTGAGCGTGGCGCCGACCTCCAGTGAGCCGAATCCGGTCTTGCCCCGTAGCAGGTTTTCGATCTCGTCGCTGCGGTCGAGCAAGGCAACTGCCTTGGGCAATAACTGGCGGCCCAAGGCATTAAGGGTTAGCCGTTTGCCTGCACGGTCAAAGAGTTTGCAGTCGAACTGACGCTCTAGCTCTCCCAAGGCCGTGCTGGTTGCCGATTGTGAGAGCGCAAGCGTCTCTGCCGCGCGGGAAACACTTTCCAGGCGGGCGACGCCGACGAAGACTTCGAGTTGACGCAACGTGAATCTCATATCTGCTCACTGGATAACCGATATCCGAATTATTCATTTTACGGATATTCTTGCGTTATATAAAATGCCGCGCAAATGCGCTTGGTCGCGTCCTTTTTGTCAAACCCGATCCAGAGCGGTCACACGTGCAGGTAGTCCCGCCTCCGCGAGACAGAGCCGGGCATCAGCGTCTTTGGGCAGGTGATTAGGAGTTTTTCATGAGTAATCTGTACACCGAGCGCGTCCTGAGCGTTCACCACTGGAACGATACACTGTTCAGCTTCAAGACGACCCGTAATCCGGGGCTGCGTTTCGAGAACGGCCAGTTTGTCATGATTGGACTGGAAACCGAAGGCGGCCGTCCGTTGATGCGCGCCTACAGTATCGCCAGCCCCAACTATGAAGAGCACCTGGAATTTTTCAGCATCAAGGTTCCGGATGGTCCGCTGACCTCCCGCCTGCAGCACCTGAAGGAAGGCGATAACCTCATGGTTAGCCGCAAGCCTACCGGTACGCTGATTCTGAGCGACCTGAAGCCTGGCAAGCACCTTTATCTGCTATCCACCGGCACCGGCATGGCGCCGTTCCTGAGCACCATTCAGGATCCGGAAACCTATGAGCGTTTCGAGAAGGTGATTCTGGTTCACGGTGTACGTTATGTAAATGAACTGGCCTATGCCGACTTCATCACCAACGTACTGCCTGAGCATGAATACTTTGGCGATATGGTTCGCGAAAAGCTAATCTATTATCCGCTGGTGACGCGTGAAGAATTCCGCAATATGGGTCGTCAGACCGATCTGATGCGCAGCGGCAAGTTATTTGAAGATATCGGCCTGCCTCCGATCAATCCTCAGGACGACCGTGCGATGATTTGCGGCAGCCCTAGCATGCTGGACGAAACCAGCGAAGTGCTGAACGAGTTTGGTCTGACCATCTCTCCACGTATGGGTGATCCGGGTGACTACCTGATCGAGCGCGCGTTCGTCGAGAAGTAAGCGCTACCCGCGTTATCGAAACCCGCCCTGGAGGCGGGTTTTTTGTGTCTACGGTAAGGGCTGATCAGGCGCAGAAAAGCTGTTTGACCCAGACTCAGTCATTATCTGCACGCTCGATATCCAGAATACGGATGACATTGGGCTCCGGATAATGCCAATGGACGTCTACATCCCATAGGCGAACACCATAACGGCGGTCAGGCGGCGGGATTTGATAAGCCGGGCGAGGGTCCTGAGTCAGGCATTGCTCAATCAGAGCGGCCAATGGCTCGTTCAGACGCTTTCCATGCTGCTCCGCCTGCACACGGGCCTCGTGCGTCCAGAGGACCGGAATCCCATCGGGAGGTGCACTGGCTATAGTATTAAAGGCAGTTGGAATTGCATCGGCGTAGGGCACGTAAGGCTTGATGTCCAGCACCGGGGTACCGTCCAGTAGATCGATACCTGACAGCATGAGCCGGCCCGGCTCGATAGCGTCCAGTGTTACCACAGATTGCCCAATACCATTAGGACGGTGAGTGGCACGCGTCGCAAAGACACCCAGGGAACGGTTCCCGCCCAGGCGGGGAGGACGTACTTTAAGACGCGGTTTCTCTTCCAATGTCTGGTGAAAGAGAAACAGCAGCCAGACATGACTGACGTGTTCCAGCCCCTGTACAGCATCCGGGTGGTCGAACGGCGGTACAAACTCCAATACACCTCGGGCAGCCGGAGCCAAATGGGGCTGGCGAGGGATGGCGAACTTCTCCTTGAAACAAGAGCGGATATGGCCGATAGGGGAAACGCTATAAGTCATGGGGAGCGTCATAAGGGAGACAGGCTGGCTATTTTAGCCTGTCTGCCTCAAGTATGACTCTCACGCATAGTCTTTGAAGTATTCAGCTGGTTACGGCGAACACCACGGATATTCATGAATGCCAGCCCCAGTTGCAAAACGATCAAGGCATACGCCTGTGTATGCAGGCCCCAAGTGATCCATAATCCATTGCTGGCAAGAAAGCACCAGAACCCAAGGTTTCGGCGGTTTTCACGTTGGGAAGCAACCAGCCACGCCGCGATCAGGGTCACGGCCATGGCTGGCCATTGCAATAAATCGATGTAATCCATGAAACATTCCTGCTGACAGACCTTATGCAGAGCGCTCTATCGGCAGGTGAGTTCCAACAGCGTGTCGGCGGTCATCCATCAATGATGTCGAATCAGTTGCAGGCCGTTTGCAACCACAAGCAGGCTGGTACCCATGTCGGCGAAGACAGCCATCCAGAGCGTGGCCTCGCCCATGATCGTCAACGCCAAGAATATCGCCTTGATTCCCAAGGCTAGTGCAATATTCTGCATGAGAATGCGGTGCGTGCTACGGGAGAGGCGAATGAAGTCCGGCAGTTTGCGCAAATCGTCATCCATCAGTGCCACGTCTGCCGTTTCGATAGCCGTATCGGTACCGGCGGCGCCCATGGCAAAACCAATGTTAGCCCGAGCCAGAGCAGGGGCGTCGTTGATGCCATCGCCAACCATACCGATCACAGCACCGCTCCGTTGCTTTTGCTCCAAAATCGCAAGCTTGTCCTCGGGCAGTAACGAGCCATGCGCTTCATCGATGCCTACCTGACCGGCAATACGGTCTACGCTGTGAGGATTATCGCCACTGAGCACCAGGGTTTTTATGCCTAACGCATGAAGTGCTGCGACAGCGCTCTGGCTGGTTTCCTTTACTTGATCAGCAATGATGAACAGCGCCAGTACCTCCTGTTGACGGGCAAGCGCCACCACACTTTTACCTGTCTGCTCCAGCGATTCGATACGGTGCCGTAGATTCTCGGAGGCCAGCCCTTCGCGCTCCAGCAGGCGGCGATTACCCAGAAAGTAGAGCTGATCCTCTATACGGCCTTGCACGCCTTGTCCTGCCCGGGCCGAGAAATCCTGCACGTCCTTTAAGGCAGTACCTTCTTGCAACAGAGCATGGCTCAAAGCCTGTGAAGCGGGATGATCTGAGCGCGAGGACAAACTGGCCGCCCATTCCAACGCCTGACTCTTCTGTCCGGTGAGTACGATGCGGTCGACCAACTGCGGCTTACCCTCAGTAAGCGTGCCGGTCTTGTCGAGGGCAATCCACTCAAGCTGGCGGCCTTGCTCAAGAAATGTCCCACCTTTCACCAAGATGCCACGTCGTGCGGCAGCCGAAAGCCCGCTGACAATTGTAACCGGTGTTGAGATGACCAAGGCGCATGGGCAGGCAATAACAAGCAATACCAGCCCTTTATATAACCACTCCAACCAACCTCCCCAACCCAGCAGGGGAGGCAACAGGGCAACCGCAACGGCAATGAGAACAACCGCTGGCGTATACAAGCGGGAAAAGCGATCTACAAATCGTTGGGTAGGTGCGCGAGCGCCTTGAGCCTGCTCTACGGCATGGATAATGCGAGCCAGGGTACTTTCGTTGGCTCGATGGGTAACACGATACTCCAGGCTGCCCTCACCATTGATGGTGCCGGCAAACACGGTATCGCCGGGAGCCTTGTCGACCGGCAGGCTTTCGCCTGTAATAGGCGCCTGGTTGACACCTGACTGACCGGATTCCACCTCTCCATCCAATGCAATTCGCTCACCCGGTCTTACCCGGATGAGCGCGCCGAGTTGGACCTGTTTGGCTGGCAGTGTTGCCCAAGTACCATCCGCCTGTCGTACGGTTGCGTTTTCTGGTGTCAGTGCCAGTAATCCCTGGATGGCATTGCGGGCACGGTCCAGTGAGCGTGCCTCGATCACTTCAGCGATGGCAAACAGTACGCTGACCATGGCCGCTTCAGGCCAGTGGCCAATTAACAGGGCGCCGGTGACCGCAATGCTCATCAATGCATTGATGTTAAGAGTGCGCTGCCTGATAGCGATCCAACCTTTGCGATACGCCGGTAGACCAGCCAGGGCAATGGCGGCCAATGCCAGGAATGCTACAGCGAACTCAGGCACAGTACCCAACCACTCACCGACTTCGGCTGCCAGGGCGGTAGCCAAGCCCAGGCCCAGCGGCCACCAGGGTTTTGCCGCTGGTACTGCAGAGGCTTGCTCATCACCTTTCAGTTCAACAGCCTGCATGCCCAGCCGATTGATCTGGGTCTTTAGCGGTTCTGCATCGGGGTAGCGATGGCGAACGCGTAGGCTGCGCTGAATCAGGTTGAATTCCAGTGCTTCGACCGCCTTCAGCTTGGCGAATGCATCACGGATCAGCTTCTCTTCAGTCGGGCAATCCATGGCATCGATACGCAGGCTTGTCCACTTGGAGTGATCAAGCACCTCGGGCTCGGTAACGCCCGGTAGAGGATTGGACTCAAGCGAAATCTTTGTGTGACTGTCGCAGCAGGTCTTTACCTGAGGCTCACAGCAGGACGATGGTTTGGGTCCGCAACAGGATGAATCATGCGCCATGACAACCTCCATTGACGTTAGGGTTGTCATTGCACACCCTGTAGCTACTACAGGGTCAAGGAGGCGTTATGAAAATAGGTGAATTGGCCAGCCGAACGGGATGTTCCGTGGAAACCATTCGGTATTACGAGCGTGAGGGACTGCTGCCAGCGCCTGTTCGCAGCGCGGGAAACTACCGTCAATACAGCGAGGCCCATCTGGAGCGATTGACCTTTGTTCGGCATTGCCGCTCTTTGGACATGACACAGGACGAGATCCGTTCCCTGTTACAATTGCGGGATCAGCCTGAGCCGGACTGCTGTCGGGTCAATGATCTGATCGAGGACCATATTCATCATGTGGAAGTGCGCATTCGAGAGTTGACCGAACTGCGCAGACAGCTCATGGCGTTGCGTCAGCAATGCTCAGGCAAGGTATCCAGCGATGTATGCGGCATCATTCGGGAGCTGCAACAACCCGCCGGACCTTCAGCGATCGAGGAGGCCTGTAGCCATGCGGGGCATGACCATGTGCCAGGAGTGCACAGACGATAGGGTAGGCCGGTCGGCATAGGGCACCCATAAAAAAAGCCCTGCAATCGCAGGGCTTTTCGGGGTTATGGCTGCGTTACAGCGTCTCGGCCCACAGGTCGTATTCGTCTGCGTCGGTTACGCGTACCCATACCTTGTCGCCTGGCTTCAGGTCGTGTTCGCTGTTGACGTACACATTGCCGTCGATCTCTGGGGCATCGGCATAGGAGCGGCCAATGGCGCCTTGTTCGTCGACTTCGTCGATCAACACTTCAATATCCTTTCCAACCTTCAATTGCAGGCGAGCCGCAGAAATGGCCTGCTGATGTGCCATGAAGCGTTCCCAGCGATCCTGCTTCACGTCATCCGGTACGGCACCTTCCAACTCATTGGCCGGTGCGCCTTCCACAGGGGAATACTGGAAGCAGCCCACACGATCCAACTGAGCTTCGGTAAGCCAGTTCAGCAGGTACTGGAAATCCTCCTCCGTCTCACCAGGGAAGCCCACAATGAATGTGGAGCGAATGGTCAGTTCCGGGCAGATCTCACGCCACTTCTTGATACGGGCCAGGGTGCGGTCCTCGAAGGCAGGACGCTTCATGGCCTTGAGAACTTTGGGGCTGGCATGCTGGAAGGGGATATCCAGGTAGGGCAGGATCTTGCCCTCGGCCATCAGCGGAATGATGTCGTCCACGTTCGGGTAGGGGTAGACGTAGTGCATACGTACCCAGACGCCCATGCTGCTCAACGCCTCGCATAGTTCCAGCATGCGAGTCTTGACCGGCTGGCCATTCCAAAAGCCGGTACGGTACTTGAGGTCGACGCCATATGCACTGGTGTCCTGGGAGATGACCAACAGCTCCTTGACTCCGGCCTTGACCAAACGCTGAGCCTCATCGAGCACATCGCCGATCGGGCGGCTGACCAAATCGCCACGCATGGACGGGATGATGCAAAAGCTGCAGCGATGGTTGCAGCCTTCGGAAATCTTGAGATAGGCGTAGTGGCGGGGGGTGAGCTTGATGCCCTGCGGCGGTACCAGGTCGACCAACGGATTATGCTCGCGCTTTGGCGGCACTACTTCATGGACCGCGGTCACCACCTGCTCATACTGCTGCGGACCCGTTACCGCCAGTACGCTCGGATGTACATCACGAATCGCAGATTCTTCCACCCCCATGCAGCCGGTCACGATGACCCGGCCATTTTCAGCTAGGGCTTCGCCGATCACTTCCAGAGACTCGGCCTTGGCGCTGTCAATGAAACCACAGGTATTGACCACCACCACGTCGGCGTCCTCGTACGTGGGAACAACCTCGTAACCTTCCATGCGAAGCTGGGTCAGGATGCGTTCGGAGTCGACCAGAGCTTTAGGGCAGCCGAGGCTGACAAAGCCGACTTTGGGCGTGGCGGGGGTGGACATGGCTAACCTCAGGAGGTGCGCAGAACGCGCTGATGATCAAAAAACGCGCGATTTTAGCGGTGCGCGCCCGGACTGAGAAGAGGCATTTGGCGCTTTTACTCGGATTAACCTGCGCTTCGTCAGTTATCGGGTTTGGCTTGCCCGAGGCTGAACCGCTAGACAGGCATAACTAGTGATAGGGTATTTATTATGTTATAAAGTAACAATTTCAAGGTGGTTTATATGTCATCGAATTCTTCCCTTACGTTCAAGCCGTCCTTTCTGACCCAGTCTGCCTGGGCCCGTTTAGGGGTGTCGATCGTGCTGCTTCTACTGCTATGGGCTGCTATCCACTGGGCGGTATCCATCCCATGAGTGCCTGTATTTCATTAAATGACTTAACGGTTGCCTACGAGCGTCATCCCGCCGTACATCATGTGTCGGGTTGCTTTGAAGCGGGCAGCCTGACCGCTATTGTGGGCCCTAACGGCGCAGGCAAGTCGACTCTGATCAAGGCCATGGTCGGCATGCTGCGACCAGTAGGGGGCGGCGTCGATCGAAAGGCCTTGTCTGCCTCGGCTATCGGCTATCTGCCCCAAGCGGCTGAAATTGACCGAACCTTTCCGCTGACGGTTCTCGACACGGTTGCCATGGGCGCCTGGAGACGCATCGGCATATTCGGTGGAATGAGCCGGGGCCAGCTGCAGCAAGCCCATGAGGCGTTAGTGGCTGTAGGGCTGGAAGGTTTTGGGCATCGCCTGATCGGCTCTCTGTCGGCAGGTCAGTTCCAACGCGTACTGTTCGCACGGCTCCTGCTGCAGGATGCGTCAGTCATCCTTCTGGATGAGCCGTTCAATGCCATCGATGCACGCACGACTCGCGATCTGCTTGATCTGGTCCGGCGCTGGCATGGTGAGGGGCGCACCGTCATCGCTGTTCTGCATGATCTTGAGCAGGTAAAGCAGCATTTTCCCAGTACATTACTGTTGGCTCGCGAAACCATTGCCTGGGGGGATACCCGAACGGTGCTGACCCAGGAGAACCTGCGGCGTGCCCGGAATATGGCTGAGGACTGGGATGAACAGGCCGACGTCTGTGATGAGAGGCGCCGCGCATGATGTTGTATCACGCCTTGTTCGAGCCGTTTGTCGAGTTCGGATTCATGCGTCGCGCCTTGGTCGCCTGCATGGCGCTAGGGCTGGGCTCAGGTCCGGTCGGTGTATTGCTCATGCTCAGGCGCATGAGTCTGGTAGGGGACGCCATGAGTCATGCGGTCCTGCCGGGGGCTGCCATCGGTTTTCTGGTCGCTGGGCTTTCCTTGCCAGCCATGGGCCTGGGTGGGTTGGTAGCCGGCTTGGCCGTAGCCCTGTTGTCTGGGTTGGTCAGTCGTTTTACTTCGCAGCGTGAAGATGCCAGTTTTGCGAGCTTCTACCTAACTTCTCTCGCTGCGGGTGTCTTGATCGTCTCGCTAAGAGGCTCGAATATCGACCTGTTGCACGTCCTGTTCGGTACGATCCTGGCGATTGATGATGCCGCGCTCTATCTGGTAGGGGGCATTGCCTCTGTGACGCTTCTCCTGCTGGCCATTATCTATCGTCCGCTGGTGCTTGAGTGTTTCGATCCTGGATTCCTGCGGGCCGTAGGTGGCAAGGGCTCGCTTTATCACTTCCTGTTTCTGCTGCTGGTCGTGCTCAACCTGGTCGCAGGCTTTCAGGCGCTTGGAACACTTATGGTGGTCGGCCTGATGATGTTGCCTGCCACCGTAGCGCGCTTCTGGGCTCGCTCGTTGCCTGGACTGATGCTGGTAGCGAGTCTGGTTGCCATGCTGTCCGGCTTTATCGGCTTGGTTGTTTCGTACCACCTGGGCGTGGCCTCGGGCCCGTCCATCGTTCTGACGGCCAGTACGCTTTACATCTTCTCGTTAATTTTTAGCCCTCTGGGCGTTATTCGCCGTTTCTTCCCCAAACCCCATCTATCCCGTTGAAAGGAGTCATGTCATGCGTCTCACGTTGTGGAGCGGGGCTGCTGCCTTGCTGTTGTCAGCGCTTTCCAGTTTTGCCCAAGCCAAGCCGGTAGAAGCCGTTGCGTCATTCACGATCCTGGCCGATATGGTTCACCAGGTAGGAGGCGAGCGGGTTCATGTCATTTCATTGATCGGGCCCAACGGCGATCCTCATGCGTATGAGCCGACGCCTGACGATGCCACAGCGCTCAAGGCCGCCGATGTGGTATTTATCAATGGACTTCATCTTGAAGGCTGGATGGATCGTCTGATCCAGGCATCAGGGTATAACGGTACCCCTGTCGAGCTGTCGGACGGTATCAAGACTCGTATGCGGCAGAAGAACGGCAAGACCGTAGTGGATCCCCACAGCTGGAACAGCGCTGCCAGTGGTGTTGTTTATGTTCAAAACATCATCAAGGCCCTCAAGCGCATAGACCCCGAAGGCGCTGATCAATACGAAGCCAATGGTCAACGCTATATCGATCAGCTAAAGGCGCTGGATGCGTATACCAAGCAGCAGATCGAAGCCGTGCCGAAGGCGCAGCGTAAGGTGCTTACCTCCCATAACGCGTTTGGCTATTTCGGTGATGAATACGGTGTGACATTCCTGTCTCCCCTGGATCTTTCTACCGAATCTGAAGCGTCTGCCCAAAAAGTGGCCAATCTGATCCGTCAGATCAAGGAGGAGCACATCACGGCTTATTTCATTGAGAACTCGAACGATCCGCGTCTGGTGCAGCAGATTGCCCAGGCAACCGGGGCTCGTGCCGGTGGCGAGTTATATGTCGAGTCGCTGTCCAAGGCGGACGGGCCTGCGCCTACCTACCTGAAAATGTTCCGTTACAACGTCGATAAGATGGTTGCAGCCATGAAAGGAGAGTGACTGGTTTCTTTTCATTCAGCCACGTAACAAGGCGTGGCAGATGGAACTCCTGAATCACAAGAACCGTCCTTTTAGGACGGCTCTTGCTTGAATCCGGAGAAAACAATGACGACTCGCCGCCGCTTCATGCAATATTCCCTGTGCGCCTCGTCGGCGCTGCTCTTGGAAGCCATTTTGCCTCGTCTTGTGCTTGCACAGGCTGGCATGCTGAGGCGGCAGATTCCCTCTACCGGCGAGCAACTCCCTGTCATTGGCCTTGGAACCGCCGATTCCTTCAATGTCGAAAGCACTCCACAAGCCTTAAAGCCGTTGGCTGACGTGCTTGACCGTCTATTTCAGGCGGGAGGCACTGTTATCGATACGGCGCCGAGTTACGAGAAATCCCAGGGCGTCATTGGTACGTTGCTGGCGCAGCAGGGACGTGCTGAAAAGGCGTTTCTGGCTACCAAGGTAGAAGGGCGCGAGAGCAGTATCGAAGAGATCCAGCAGGAAATGGCGGACCTCAAGGGCGCTCCTATTGATCTGCTGCAAGTGCATAGCATGATTAATTACAAGACGCTGCTCCCGTTGCTACGAGAGATGAAGCAGCAGAAAATGATTCGATATGTAGGGATTACCCATCACTCAGAAATGGCTCAGGATCAGATGATGGACCTGGTCGCTTCGGAGCCGATGGACTTCATTCAGATCAATCTCAATCCCCAAGATACCAAAGCCGAAGAAAAGCTGTTGCCTCTGTGTCAGGACAAGGGCGTAGCGGTCATGATCAATCGCCCGTTCCTGGACGGCCGTCTGTTCAACCAGGTAGCAGGCAAGCAGCTTCCGGCATTCGCGTCCGATATCGGCTGTGCTTCCTGGGCGCAGCTGATGATCAAGTACTCAATTTCGCATCCTGCAGTTACCTGCATTATTCCGGCGACCTCAAACCCGGCCCATATGGCGGAAAATGCACTGGCTGGAACTGGTGAGCTGCCCGATGAGTCCATGCGCAAGCGCATCGCGGAATATTTCCAGTAAAGTGTCAGGTAATCGCTGGACACTTTTAAGCAGGATTCAATACGCCGGGTAGGGTAATGACCATGCCTTGGTTGCGTTGTGCACACATATTCTTGGCAATCCGTACTTGATCCTGCCGCCACATCGGAGCAGGATGCGCCCGTTTCGATAAACCCGGAGTCTTGCATGAGTCAAGCTGCTTCCCAGGCCCATGGTGAAAAGGGAGCCTCGGCCATAGGTATGGCCATCGCGGCCGCGGGTATCGTCTATGGCGATATTGGTACCAGCCCGCTATATACCCTCAAGGAGGTATTTTCTCCTACGTATGGCCTGGTGCCTACCCACGATAGCGTTCTGGGTATCCTGTCCCTGATCTTCTGGTCGTTGATCTGGGTCGTGACGATCAAGTATGTCTTTTTTGTTCTGAGGGCGGATAACCAGGGCGAGGGCGGCATCATGGCCTTGACTGCATTGGCAAGGCGGGCGTCCGCACCGTTTCCAAAATTGCAAATGGTGTTGGTGCTGCTGGGGTTATTTGGTGCCTCGCTGTTTTACGGCGAAAGCATGATTACACCGGCCATTTCGGTACTGTCTGCTGTAGAAGGCCTGGAAGTAGCCTTTTCTGGGCTTGATCATATTGTGGTGCCAGCGGCAATCGTTATCCTGGTCGGACTCTTCATGTTACAGCGGGGCGGTACTGCCAAGATTGGCAAGCTGTTCGGTCCGGTTATGGTCCTTTGGTTCACCGTGCTAGGCGCATTGGGTATTTATGGCATTCTGCAGGCGCCTGAAGTCCTCAAGGCCTTGAACCCATGGTGGGCATTCAACTTTTTCATCGTACACCCCGGACTTGGCATCGCTATTCTGGGCGCTGTTGTGCTAGCGCTGACAGGGGCTGAGGCGCTGTATGCCGACATGGGCCATTTCGGTCGCAAACCTGTCGCGCGCGCCTGGCTCTTCCTAGTGCTGCCCGGATTGGTGCTCAATTACTACGGTCAAGGTGCCTTGGTTCTGATTGACCCAGAGTCCGTACGCAATCCCTTCTACCTGCTCGCACCTGAATGGGCGTTGATCCCAATGGTCGTCCTGGCGACTTTTGCCACGGTTATTGCCTCACAGGCAGTCATCTCAGGTGCGTTCTCCATTACCCGTCAGGCAATCCAGCTGGGGTATGTACCGCGTATGCAAATCCTGCATACCTCAAGTCATGAACAGGGCCAGATTTACATTCCTGCCATGAACTGGGCCCTTTTGACAGGCGTTATTCTCCTGATTATCGGGTTCGAATCTTCTGGCAACCTGGCCGAGGCCTACGGCATCGCCGTCACGGGAACGATGCTGATCACGACCTGCCTGGTATCTTCGGTAGCGCTGCTGCTATGGAAATGGCCTCGCTGGTTCGCCATTCCGATGCTCATTGGATTCTTCATTGTCGACTCGCTGTATTTTGCAGCCAACGTTCCAAAAATCGTGGCAGGCGGTGCATTTCCTGTCATTGCGGGCATCATTCTGTTCACGTTGATGACCACATGGAAGCGTGGTCGGCAGATTCTGGCTGAACGGCTGGATGAAGGGGCACTACCGCTACCGATCTTTATCGGCAGCATCCGCTCCAATCCGCCTTTCCGTGCCAAGGGGACAGCCGTCTTTCTGACAGCGCGGCAGGATGCCGTTCCACACGCTTTGCTTCATAACATGCTGCACAATCAGGTATTGCATGAGCAGGTAGTGCTGCTGACTGTTATCTATGAAGATACGCCGCGGGTTCCTGTCAGCCGCCGTTTCGAGGTGGACAGCTACGGGGATGGTTTCTACCGTGTCCTCTTGCATTATGGCTTTATGGACGAGCCCGACGTGCCGGCTGCGCTCGCATTGTGCCACCTGGAGGACCTCGACTTCACGCCCATGCGGACGACGTACTTCCTTAGCCGTGAAACGGTCATTGCGTCGAATAATCGTTTGGGAATGGCTCGCTGGCGAGAGAATTTGTTTGCTTTCCTTATGAAGAATGCCAGTGGCAGCCTGCGCTTCTTCAATCTGCCGGTTAACCGGGTAATCGAGCTGGGTACCCAGATCGAGATCTAGCGGCCAAGTCTGCAGATGTAAAAAAGCCGCCTTGGGGCGGCTTTTTTATTGGGATCAGTTGAATGCAGGTGGAGGCAGGGCATCCGGGTCGGTAATAAACGGCATCTCCCATGGGTCCAGCGATTGACCCTGCTGGGAAAGCTCTTGCCGAACATGCTCGATAAAGTCTTTAAGCTGCAGCGGATCGCTGTACTGTGCAGCGGTCACCTCAGAGACCGCCAAGACCTCTTCTCCTTCATGCCCGATTACGCTGAAGCCAAAGCTGTCAGCCTGGGGGTTGGCTGAAATAACACAACCCAGCGGAGTGAAGGCATCTACAACCAGTTTTTCAGCGGCATCCAGCGAAAGGGGAGTGGTCATGGGCGTCCTCGTTCAAAGGTTGAGAGCCGGTAGACCACTGATCGCACGCGTTCTTTCCGACCATTCGTCTCCAGCCGCGGAGGTGATCCATCGGCTGGGCGTCCTGGTTACGGTGTGCATGTACGAGCCTCGATGGCGTTCATCATGTGGCGTGCAAGCTTGTCGTAGTCATTATCGAAATGGTGACCACCGGGTAACTCAAGCTTTTCGAAATTAGCTCCAGGCTGCGTACAACCGCTCTCATCCTTTTCTTCCGCACCGTAAATGCAGTAGATCTTGCTGGCAGGCACCTTGACCATCTCCGGTCCGGTTTGCATCTCGTCACCAGCCTTGCCCAGCCAGCCCTCGACTTGAATTTCAAAATCACCGCTGCGGGCAAAGGCCAGCAACACCATGGCCGATACCTGCTCCTGGTCTGTCGCAGGTAAACGGTTATAGACCGCCGGAAGCAGATCCGCGCCAAATGAGTAACCGGCCAGGACGAAGCGTTTCGCGCCCCAACGCTCACGGTATGTCTGCATCAGATGGGACAAGTCTGTCGCCACCTGTTCCGGGCTTTTGTGTTCCCAGAAATAGCGCAAGGTATCGATACCTACGATTGGCCACCCATTTTCTGCCATGGTCTGTGCCGAATCACGGTCAAGATCACGCCAGCCACCATCGCCGGAATAAAAAAACGTCACTGTATCCTTGTGCGCGGCCGGCTCTTCAGCCGGGACCTCTACAACAGGGACATCGCCACCCTGACCGAGCAGCTGACGTTGAAGCTGGGTACGCAAAAGCGTAACCAGTGGTGTGCCGTAATCACTGATAGTGGTATCGGCATTATCCTGGCCGCGGACAAAGCGAGCAGTCTCATCGCCTGGGTTATCGTTCCAGGCCAGATGCCATTTACCGTGTTCGGCTTTCTGCGGCAGCGGATCAGAGCAGTCGGGCTCGTCGAGCTTTGTACCGACCGACAGGGCGCTGACCTTGTCATCCTGTTGCCCGGCCAGCCAGCGCCAGGCCAATGATCCACCCGCATCGATGCCTGCTACCATGGTAGGTGCTCCGCCAAGATGGCTGATGGCGTCCTCTAGGCTGGCGCGTTGCGCGGCACATGCCTTGCTCTCGGGCAGCTCATACTGGACCAGCATGGCCTTGGTGTTTTTAGCCAGGGTTAGCAGGTCAGCATCGGATAACTGCTGTTCAGCGGGGTTTGCAACAACGACTCGGGCCAGTGGCTTGCCGGCAGGCCTTGCGACGGTTACGACGCTCTGATCGTCCTGTACGTGTACCTCAAGGCTGGCGGTACTGGGCCAGCGATGAAACCACCACCACAGTGCCGCTGCGGCAATGACAATGATCAACAGAAGAAAAAGCAACCCGCGTTTACGTCTAGTCATCAACGTTTTACCAGTCCTGTAATACCGCCCGCGATCAACGCAGCGGTGTCAGCCAAGGCGACCAAGGGATCAAGTCCTGCTGGAACGGCCAGATAGCGAGGCTCCCATTCCGGATCGAACTTATCTTTGAACCGTCTCAAGCCCTGAAAGTTATAGAACTGCTCGCCACGTCGGAACACCATGGCCCCTAGACGCTGGGTCAGAGGAGCACCACGGCGTGGATGCAGTCCTGCCAATGGCACCATCCCCAAGCTGAAGCGTTCCAGGCCTCGCTCCTTGAAGTGCAGGATAAGGCCGAGCATGAGGAACTCCATGGTCAGTTTGGGCGCATCAGCTGCCACTCGCATCAGGTCGATACTGGCCAACTCAGGCCGATCGGTTTCCAGAAGATTAGCAAACGCTACCGCTTTTCCCTGAAACCGAACGACAGCAATGCGGAAGTGCTGCAAATACTCCGGGTCGAAACGACCAAGTGAAAAGCCCTTCTCGCGGACATGTTTACTCTCCAGCCAGATGTCGGAGATAACTTTTAGCTCTTCGAGAGGTGCCTGACCCGGTTCATGGAACTCGATGAGCAGTCCATCCCGCTGGCCTCGGTTCCAGGTGTAGCGCAGGTCTTTCTTACCCTTGCTGTCCAGATCGAATGTCTTGAGATTGACGCGGGCTTCCTCACCCAACTTCAGCGCGGTGAGACCGATGTCCATGTAGAAAGGCAGATTCTCGGCACGAACCTGATAGAACACAGGTCGTGCATGGTGCATGTCGCACAGGTCGCGGAATTTCCAGATCAACTCGGCTCGTGTCTGAGCGGAGCCGATAGGATCAAACAGGGCGATCATGCTACGGCCACGACGGCCATACATCAGGAAAGCATTTTCCGTTTCATGAAACAGCAAGGCCTTGTCGCCTGTCATGGCCAAGCCGCCATCAGGCTGCTCAGATGCTTTGACGGCGTCCAATGCCTTTTGTAGATCTTCTGTGGTAGGCAGCGTAATTTCTGGCGGTGCAGCCCGCAAGAGCCAGCCGAGTGACAGGGCCAGTAGTAGCACCACGCTGCCCATGGCTGCTCGTGCACCTCGCGGGGCGCCTTCCTCCAGCGTAAATTGCCACCAGAGCTGGTTGTCGTAGGACGCATCCTGGTAAACAAACAGGAGCAACCAGATAGATGCCGCCACGACGCACAGGCTTGCAACGACGTACAGGGGTGAAAAGGGCAGTTCCAGTAAGCGGCTCCGGCGGTAGAAGGAGCGGCGGAACGTAGCCAGGAGGGCAGCCGTAATCGCCAGGATCGATGCCTCCTCCCAATCAAAGCCCTTTAGCAAAGAAAGCAGGGAGCCTACCAGCAACAGCACCAGGGTGAGTACCCAGGCGGCCGAGAGCCGCCGCCGCAGGCCTTGAGCCAAGAGTAGGCACACAACTCCGATTAGACTGGCTCCCAGATGCGAGGCTTCAATAAGACGCTGTGGCAGCAGGAATCCGATACCCTTCAGGCGCGTATCGATCTCTGGCGTAACGCCTGAAAAGAGCAGTACGACCCCTGAGAAAAATACCAGGACTGACAGAACGGGGGCTGCAAGGCCAGAGGCAACGCGGATGGCCGAGCTGCCAGATAGAAAGCGCTTTCCCTCGGTCAGCAGCAGGACAAGGCAAGCGATGACCAGGGGAAGCAATACATAAATGATCCGGTACAGCAGCAGGGCCGCTGCCAGGGGAGCTGTCCCGATCTTGTCCGAAAAAGCGGCTAGCAAAACGGCTTCAAATACCCCAACGCCACCCGGAACATGGCTAAGCACGCCTGCTGCGAGTGCCAGTAGGTACACCAGCATGAATGCACCCAGCGGTGGTGCCTCGGGCAGTAATAGATACAGCACTGTGGCAGCAGCCATGACGTCCAGGGCTGTAATCACCAACTGTAGGGCGCTTAGCTTGAAGGTGGGTAAGCGTAGGGTCTTACGGCCCAGGCGGAACAGGCGACTATCAGGCGAAGGCTGCTCGTCCAGGGCTCGCTTGCGAAGGAATACAATGCCTATGGCATAGATTGAGAGAATGGCAATTGCAATGCCAGCTACCAGAGTAGGTGAAAGACGCAGGGCTGTGGAAGCCGAAGGCAAATCACTTAATGCTGCAACCGCAGCCAGAGGGGGCAATGCCGTTCCCAGCGACAGGCTGGCAAAGAAAGTCATCTGCGCCACTTCAATGGCGCTCAGGCCTTGGCGGGCATAGAGACGATAACGAACCGAGCCGCCAGACAGCATGGACAGGCCAACTGCATTACCAATGGCGAAGGCGGTAAGTCCACCCAGCGCCAGGGTCTTGCCTGGTAGATGAACGCCGGCGAAGCGACTGGCAGACCATTCGTAGCCAAGCAGAATGAGAAAGCCCACAGCCGTTGCCACGACGGCCCCCATAATAGCGTGCGAGGGGATACCCAGCAGTGCAGTGTGGAGAGAGGGTAGATCAATACTGCTGACCAGATGCCAGCACACAAGCAGGGCTACGCCAAACAGGAGCAGTGTCAGGCCTAGCTCAAGAGGTTCTTTATAGGCCGTAATGCGCTCTAGCAGGCGCCAAGGCAATGCTTGCGGAGGAGAAGAAGGTGAAGATGAAGATGAAGACGAAGACGAAGAATCGGATGAAGAAACAGCAGATTTGTTTACAGGATCATTGGCGCTCATGAAAGCCCCTCAGGGAAACTGCGCGTCAGATTAGTCACATACAGACTTTTGCCAAGCCCTATGTATCAAAAAAATGGAAACTCTTTGAATATTGAAGGCTAAAAGGAATAAAAATTCGACACAAACAAAAAAGCCACTCGATTGAGTGGCTTTTTAAATTTGGTTGCGGGGGCAGGATTTGAACCTACGACCTTCGGGTTATGAGCCCGACGAGCTACCAGACTGCTCCACCCCGCTTCTGATGTGGCCAGTATACGGGTTTAAAAAATGATGTCAACAAAAAATTCAATGCTGACAATGATTTGCTGAAAGCCTTATCACGAGGACTTATGAATGCACCTTTATAGGTAGTGTATTGCCTAAAGAGGGTATCCCTTCATCGGAGTGCCGAAATGAAACCGCAATGGCTGATAAATACCTCCATGGCACTGGCTTTACTGTCACCGCTAGCCATGGCCCAAACGGCTGAATCAGGCCGTACCCCTCAGGACACCGAGCATGATCCACAGCATGTCGAAGTTATTTCACCAGATGCGCAGGAGGCCGAGCAAAATCAGCGGGGCGTTGAGCTGCCGGAAAACAGGGTCAATCAAGGCGCTACTCGAAGCGATCCGCTTGCCCGGGAACGGCAAGAAATCGACAACGATATGGAGCTAGATCGCAAGCAACCGCTAAACAACTGAAATGCGGTCTGTATCCCGTTGTCTGGATTAGGGCGATAAACGGTGACCAGAAAAGGATTTTTTGCATTGCCGAGGTGGTCATTTAAATAGGCTCTGGTTATTCCAGTGTCTCCCTGGCGGTTTCAACGTCGCTGTCGGCCGCCAGGGCTTACCTCTGCTCTAGAGCAAAGGCGTACCTGGTAACCTTTTTATCATTAAAGTTATCACGATAACGGTCGATAAGATCTGGACCTTCATGCCATTTCAACGGCTTGCCGAAATTATTGTCCAGAGGCTGCGCTATGCTCCAACGTTTGAAATTTAGGCATAAGATTTTGGCGACGGCCTCTATTGTGCTGATCGTCGCCTTTTCATTATTCATGGTCTATAACGACTACCTGCAGCGAAAGGCTATTACACAGGATTTGTCGTCACGCCTGGACGAGTTGGGCTCCAGCGCATCAGCAAATATCGTTAACTGGCTCAATGGGCGGATCACTCTGCTTGAAGGTGAGGCCCAGGCTATCCAGAACAATGCCTCTCCTGAAGGAGTGTTTTCCATCCTTGAGCAGAAGGCCTATCTCTCCAGCTTCGAGTTCACCTATCTGGGACATGCCGATGGTCAGTTTTCCATCCGTCCTTACGATGAAATGCCTGCCGGTTACGATCCCCGTACCCGTGATTGGTATGTTGCCGCTCAGTCGCAGGGCCGCTCCTTATTGACGGAGCCTTATGTTGATGTGGGTAATGGAAAGCTGGTCATGACGCTGGCTACGCCTGTCATGAAGAACGGCACCTTGGCGGGTGTTCTGGCTGGCGATCTGAGTCTGCAGACGATGGTGGGTATCGTCAATTCGCTCGACCTGGGCGGTATCGGTCATGCGATTCTGGTGAATAGTGAGGGCAAGGTGCTGGTCAGTCCCAGAAAAGAGGAGGTGATGAAAAGCCTCGCTGAGCTGTTTCCCGCCGGTGCGCCTGCACTGGATGGCGCGCTCAAGCGGGTCGAGCTGGACGGCAAGCCTCAGCTTATGGTCTTCAAACCAGTCACCGGTCTGCCATCGGTCAACTGGTACCTGGGCCTGATGGTTGATGAAGAGAAAGCCTACGCTCCGCTCAAGGAGTTCAGAACCTCGGCCATGCTGGCCATGGTGATTGGCGTTGTGTTGATCATGCTGCTCCTGGGTGTGCTGATCCGTGTACTGATGCGTCCGCTCACGACCATGAGCCAGGCAATGCAGGACATCGCACAAGGAGAGGGCGACCTGACCCGGCGTCTGGCCATCAATAGCCAGGACGAGTTTGGTGTGCTGGCCGCTGCCTTCAACCGCTTTGTCGAGCGTATCCATGGCTCGATCAGCGAAGTATCGGCCAGTACCCGCCAGCTCAACGAGGTCTCCCGTCAGGTGCTGGCGGCCTCCAACTCCTCGCTGCACAACTCGGACAATCAGGCCGGACGTACTGGAAGCGTGGCGGCAGCCATTAACCAGCTGGGCGCCGCCACACAGGAGATCGCCCGCAACGCTGCCGATGCGTCCGTACAGGCTACCAGTGCCCGGCAGCAGGCCGAGGAGGGTCGCCGCGTACTGGGCCAGACCCTGACGGCGATGGAAACCCTGTCCGCCAACATCAGCGCCTCCTGCGGCCGTATCGATGAGCTGAACCAGAAGACCACCCGCATCGGACATATCCTGGAAGTGATCCAGGGCATTTCCGAGCAGACCAATCTGCTGGCGCTCAACGCTGCGATCGAAGCTGCACGGGCAGGCGATGCCGGGCGTGGTTTTGCGGTGGTAGCGGACGAGGTGCGTGGTCTAGCACATCGTACCCAGAGTTCAGCCCGGGAAATCCAGAGCATGATTCAGGAGCTGCAAACCGGGGCGGGGGAAGCGGTTTCTACCATGACCGAAAGTCAACGCTTCAGCGAGGACAGCATGACCATCGCGCAAAAGGCCAACGAGCGGTTGGGCTCGGTAGCCGAGCGCATTACCGATATCGATGGCATGACCCAATCGGTGGCGGCCGCAACAGAAGAGCAGAGCGCGGTAGTGGAGTCGCTTAATGTCGACATTACCGAGATCAACTCGCTCAACCAGCAGGGCGTGGAAAACCTGAACGCGACCCTGGGCGCTTGCCATGCCCTGGAGCAACAGGCCAATCGCCTCGATCAGCTCGTTTCAAGCTTCAGAATCTAACGATAGGGAGGCGGGCAGGTTTTCTCGTCTGTCTCTAATAGTTACCGCGGCGCCTCGGCTATCGGGGCGCTGCTGTTTATATGTGCCGATTCAAACCATTCATGGTCTTAGCTTTCAAGATGCTCTATGCCGATACATTCATTTATTCGAGAAGCTGACCATGTACCTGATCCAGTTACTGCTGCCCCTTTATGACAACGATGGTCACGACCTCCCTAAAACGCTATTTGGTGAGGTGCGCAATGAACTCGTGGAAAAGTTTGGCGGATTGACCGCATTCAGCCAGGCACCAGTAAAAGGTCTTTGGCAGGAAGACGAAAGCCATACGATACAGGATGAATTGATCATCTATGAGGTGATGACCGACGCGCTGGAGCAGGGGTGGTGGCAGCAGTATCGGGCCTCGCTCGAGACCCGGTTTCGTCAGGAGGCTGTGGTGGTCAGGGCCCATACCATCAGCCTATTGTAAGGTTTACTTATCCAGCTTCTTCTCGACCTCATCCAGTTTACGGTTCAACTCATCGACTTGGCTGTCCAGCTTCTTGTTCGATACCGGAGTGATGATCTTGTCGATGGTATGAGTGCCAGGCTCGGGGCTTTCCAGATCGCTTACCGCTTCTTCAGGTAGCTTGCGCTGTGCATGAGCTTCGTCGCGTTTAGCGACCTGATCATGGTCATGGGACTTGTCGAGTTTATCCGTACGATCGGTCATGGCGGCTCCTGGTTATCGTAATGTTCTAGAATTCCGAGTGTCGCGGGAGCGCTAAAGTTTCGGTGAACCGCTGGGTGGGTAGCGGTGTATAGCGCATAATGCAGGTGGAGCGGTGTTAGCGAACCTGTCGAGCATGAGGGTATGACGCAGAGAAAAATCATCCATATCGATTGCGACTGTTTTTATGCCGCTGTCGAGATGCGTGACGACCCTCGCCTGGTAGGCCGGCCAATCGCCGTCGGTGGTACTCCTGATCGGCGTGGCGTGGTTGCAACCTGCAATTATGAGGCGCGTGCATACGGCGTGCGTTCAGCAATGGCCTCCCATCAAGCCCAGCGGCTGTGCCCCGACATCATCTTTGTGCGCCCGCGCTTTGATGTCTACAAGGCGGTATCGCGTCAGATCCATACGATATTTCGTGATTTTACCGATTTGATCGAACCGCTTTCCCTGGATGAGGCCTATCTCGACGTTTCGGACAGTCCGCATTTTTCCGGCAGTGCAACCCGAATTGCGCAAGAGATTCGGCGGCGTGTGTGGGAAGAGCTTCATATCACTGTTTCGGCCGGTGTGGCGCCAAACAAGTTTCTGGCCAAGATTGCGAGCGACTGGCGCAAGCCGAACGGGCTGTTTGTTATTACCCCACCGGAAGTGGCCGCGTTTGTGGCTACTCTGCCTGTTGCCCGGCTGCATGGCGTAGGCAAGGTGACGGCTGAAAAGCTGACGCGCCTGGGGATCGAGCGGTGCGAGCAGTTGCTGGAGTGGGGACGCCTTGCATTGATCAAGGAGTTTGGTCTGTTTGGCGAGCGGCTGTGGAATCTGGCTCAGGGAATTGACGAACGATCAGTCCAGGTGGATAGCCGACGTCAGTCGGTCAGTGTTGAAAATACCTTCGAGCATGACCTGCCTGATCTGGCCGCCTGTACGGCCCAGCTGCCCGCTTTGCTTGAAGAGCTGGCCGGGCGGCTTGGCCGACTGGATACCCATTACCGGCCGGAAAAACCTTTCGTCAAGGTCAAGTTTCACGACTTTACCCAAACCACCCTTGAGCAGGCCGGGGCTGGGCGGGATATCGATAGTTATCGACGGCTTCTGACCCAGGCTTTCATGCGGGGAGGCAAGCCTGTTCGCCTATTGGGCGTAGGGGTAAGACTAATTGATCTGCGGGAGGGCGCTCGCCAATTGTCACTCTTTGAAGAGTAACCCGGGCGCCAGATACCGCTCGGTCAACGTGGACGCATCGACCGGACGGGAGAACAGGTAACCTTGGTAGAGGTCGCATCCCAGGCTATCCAGGAGCGCCAGTTGTTCATTGGTTTCCACCCCTTCGGCAACGACTTTTAGATCCATCAGGCGCGCCAGGGCGATCAAGGTCTTGATCAGCGTTTCCTGGCGCTCGCTGCCAGGGACGTCGGCCAGGAAGGAGCGGTCAATCTTCAAGCTCGAAATAGGCAAGTGGGTCAGGCGGCTGAGTGACGAATAGCCAGTGCCAAAGTCATCCATAGTGAGTCGATAGCCGCTGGTTTCGAGGATCTTGAGGTTGGTCAGCGTGGTTTCGTTTTCATGAAGCAGACTGCTTTCAGTGATTTCGATTTCCAGGTCATGAGGGGTCAGCCCGTATCGTTGCAGGCAGCCGGAAAACTTTTCGGCCAGACCTTCCGTTGCAACTTCCTGAGCGGACAGATTGACTGCCACCAGTGGTGCGGTACCCAGGTCGCGTTTCCAGCGTGCAATCTGGGCACATGCCATATCGCGAACATAGGCGTCCAGCGTATGGATTAGTCCACTTTCCTCGGCTATGGCGACAAACTGATCGGGTGGAACGGGACGGCCGTTGGGGTCCGTCCAGCGTACCAGTGCTTCCACACTGTGAAGGTTGCCTTGAGCATCGACCCGAGGTTGATAGTGAAGAAAAAGGGCGCGGGTTTCGATGGCTTTTCTCAGCTCCAGCAACAGCTCGGTTCGCTCGAACGTGCGCTGCGCCAGGTTGGAATCATAGGTGGGTAGCAGCGTATCGCCATGGGGATTCTTGAGCGCATGACTGCTACGTTCGATCAATTGCAGCGCATTGGTTGCATCCTGAGGATAGAACGCGGTTCCAAGATCAGGCGCCACATCAATAAGATGTCGGTCGATCTGCAAATGCGGAGGTAGGCTGCTCTTAAGTTCATGTAGCCGATCAAGGCCGATTTCGATGCTGTCCAGCTCGGTGAGAACCACCAGAAACGTGGCGCCCTTGAGGCGAGCTACCAGATTCTTTCGTGGCAAGCGACTCAGGTGGTGCGCAAAGGCCTGCAGGTACTGATCGCCGACGTCCAGGCCATACTTGGTATTGATGTAGGTCAGGTGAGGAAGGCGAATGGTCAGCGCGGCCAGTGGCTTCGAGCCCGCCTGGCCAATTGCCTGCTCCAGTCGCTTGATGGCGCCGCTGCGGTTCAGTACGCCTACCAGCGGGTCCAGAATGCTCAGGCGCTCGGAGTTACGCAGCTCGCTTTGCAATGCATGCAGATGGGTAATGTCACGCAGTTTTACCAGTATATTCTGATTGGACGTCGGCTGGCTGATACGAAGATTGAGCCAGCGAGGTTTAGTTCTACCCTGGACCTGCCATTCCTGCAGGGAGTCGTCCGGAACCAGTTTGACCGGCTCACCTTGTTCATTGCGTACTAGATTGTCCAAATAAACCTGACTCTCGATTACCCGCGCTGGTAGCCCCAGCAAGGCAGCCGCTTCGTCATTGAGTTTGAGGATCAGTCCATCGCTTCGGCAGAGCAGAAATGCGCCGAGGTGGGAAAACACCTCATTGTAAAGTTGCTGGCTGTATTGCAGCGCCTGATTGAGCTGATGCTGGCGTCGCTGCGCATTGGCCAAGGTGGTTATGAGACGAGCAATGGCAAGCGGAATACACACGTTGAACAGCATGAACAGAAGCAAATGCAGGTAGTTGCGCGTGTAGCTCAACGACAGGTTGATGCCAAACAGATGAGGTATGGGGGTGTCGCTCAACAACAGGTAAAGAGGCAGCAAATTGGCGACGCACAGCACCAGATAAACGCGCCAGTTGAAAAAGATCAGCGCCAGCAGCGGTGTGGCATAAATGATGAGGATGCCAGCCTTGGCCTGCTTGTAGTCGACGAAGAACAGGCTACACAGACCGAGTGCGTATAGGACGAAGATCAAGACCGTACCGCTAAGCCGATAGGAGCGTGATCTGAAAGCGAAGAGGCTGAAGAAGGCGCCAAGAAAGACGGCTTCCATTATCAGAACGTAAGGGCGACCGGCCTCTAGTGCCTGATAGGTACAGTGGATGAAAATAAGGGCAACCAGCACGATACTGCTGAGCGCCAGTACACGCAGCGTGCTGGTTTTCCAGATAAAGTCAGGTGTTGGGGTTTGTCTGGATTCATCCAACAATAAAAAACGTCGGAGCCGATGAATCACTATAGATAGCCTGTCTGACAGTTAAGCGGCGGCGAATATCGCATACCGGATTTAAGGTGTCACGATAATGGCGCCACGGAATGGACGCCGTTTATCGAAAAGATAGCTGCCTACTATATAGTGTTTACAAAGGAGTGAAACCTTGAACACTGAGTTGGCCTATTGGCACCACTCCGTTAAATAGGTGTTTTGGACATGGTCGAAAGCTGCACGATAGCGGCATCAAGTTCGTCCAGAATGGGCGATGAAGTAGGGGCGCCTTGTTTGAGCAGTGTCTCGCTCTGGTAGCACGCGGCTCGTAACTGAGGAACTCCACAGTAGCGGGTTGCGCCATGCAGGCGGTGGATCCGCTCGATTAGGCCGATGCGGTCGCCATTCTCCCGGGCCGAACGGATGGCTTGCCGGTCAGCTGCCAGCGAGGCGAGCAGCATGGTCAACAGGTCACTGGCCAGATCGGCCTTGCCTGCGGCCAGCCGCAGCCCTTCGTCTTCATCCAATATGGCCAGATTGGCAATGTCCGCTCCGGAAGAGGACAGCGGGCTCATCTCCTGAGTATCGTTTTGCTGAAGGCGCAGACCAGTCCATTTGAGCACCACCTGGGCAAGCTGCCGATCACTAATGGGCTTGGTTAAGTAATCATCCATGCCTGCCTGAAGCAAGGCCCGCTTCTCGTTGGACATGGCGTGGGCAGTCAATGCCACGATAGGTACCGGCGGATGTTCGCTTTCCACCTCCCAGGCGCGAATCGCTTCAGTGGCCTGTCGACCATTCATGCCAGGCATCTGTACGTCCATGAAGATAAGGTCGTAGCGTTCCCTCTGTGCTGCCTCGACAGCGGCATAACCACTGTCGACACCCGTGACCTCAGCGCCAAGGTCGGTAAGAAGCGTTTCGACCAGCAGCAGGTTGGCGGGGTTATCGTCAACACAGAGCAGGCGAGGTGCGCGGTCAATTCGGGTATGGGCAGTATTTTCAGGACGAGTCGGCCGCTGATTGAGCAGCTCACCCACGGCGCGTTCCAGTTTACGGCTGCAAGCAGGCTTGGCCTGCAATTGGCAATGCACATCTGGCAAGGCTGCATGGAACACGGACTGATCGGTCGTAGGGCAGAAGATCAACGAATTACAGTCCAGCCGCTCCAGCTGCCAGACGCGCTCAGTCAGTAGATCAGGTGGCAGGGTGCTGGAGCTTACCCCTAGCACGGCCAGCGTGATGGCGGCCTCGCTTTTCCGCTGCCTAGAAACGGCTTCCGTCAGCTGCTCAAGCGTCTCGAACTCGACCACCTCCAAACCGCAATCTTCCAGCTGATGGCGTAGCGATTGGCGTGTCAGCTCGTGTGGTTCCACAAGGCCTACGCGGCGGCCGGCAAAGGCCAGTCGGCGATGGGTTTCCAACGGATTGCGCGATTTGGGTAGGTTGATGGTGATCCAGAACTCAGATCCTTCCTCGGGCTCGCTCTCCAGTCCAATTTCGCCGCCCATTTGCTCGACGAGACGTTTGGAGATGACCAGACCCAGGCCGGTGCCCCCCGCCTGTCGGGAGAGTGAATTGTCTGCCTGGGTAAAGGCCTGGAAAAGCATGTCCCGATCTTGCTCGGAGAGACCAATGCCTGAGTCCTGAACACTGATCCGTAGCTGGGCATGGTCATCGTCTTCATCTTCCACCATGGCGCGGACAGCAATAGTGCCTTCGTGAGTGAACTTGATGGCGTTGCTGACCAGGTTGGTCAACACCTGGCGCAGGCGCTGGGGATCACCTACCAGATGGACCGGAGTGTCACGGTAGATCAGGCTGACCAGTTCCAGCTGCTTTTCATGCGCAGCTGGCGCCAGAATGGTCATGGTGTCCTGAATCATGTCCCGCAGATTGAAGGGAATACTTTCCAGAACCAGCTTGCCGGCTTCGATCTTGGAGAAGTCCAGGATCTCATTGATGATGCCCAGCAGGCTTTCAGCAGAGTTCTGAATAGTGCCGAGATAATCTTGCTGCCGGGGCGTCAGCTCGCTTTTTTGCAGCAGATTGGTAAAGCCGATGATGCCATTGAGGGGCGTTCTGATCTCATGACTCATGTTGGCCAGGAATTCGGACTTGATCCGGCTGGCTTCCAGGGCTTCCTTGCGGGCGAGATCCAGCTCGATGTTCTGAATTTCGATGGTTTCCAGGTTTTGCCGCACATCTTCCGTGGCCTGGTCGATGTTGTTCTGCATTTCCTCCTGGGCGTTCTGCATGGCTTCGGCCATACGGTTGATCCCGTCCGCCAGGGTATCCAGCTCGTAACTGCCAAGGTCTTTGGGCAGGCGGGTTTCCAGCTGACCGTCCTTGAGATGACCCACGCCATCGCTGATGATGCGCAGGGGATGATTGATGCTGCGACCGATACGGACAGCTACCACGGCTGTCAGGCAGAGACCGAAGATGATCAAAAGGAGGCTGATCACCAGATTGCGGTAGCCGCGCAGGAGGGTGGCGTGGTGAGACAGCTCGATATCGATCCAGCCCAGCAGGTGCGAGCTGGGCATGTTGACCTCACCGGTAATGAGCTTGAGATGCCGGGCCTGAACGGGTAGATGGAAGTGTGTGACATCCAGACCGCTGCGCAGGCTGGCGGTCTCGCCATCGTCGTTACGAATGGCGATTGTCATACGAGGGCCGGCATGGGCCAGGATTTTCTGGTCGGCACTGATGAACTCGACAGCCCGTACATCGGCCTGATCAAGTACATCCTGGGCAATGCGCTGGAGCAGGACCCGGTCATCCCGAAGCAGGGCAGGCGCGGCCAGTGGTCCAAGCTGTTCGGCGATCAGTTGGCCGCGCTCTTCCAGCACCGTCCGCATGTCGGATAGCTGAACCCAGCTGAAGTAACCGCCCAGCACCATCGCCATGACACACGTCGGTAGCAGGCTCAGCAGCAGGATGCGGCCCTTGATTCCCAACTCGTTCAGCACTTACCCGTCTCCAGAGCAACAATGGGGGAAGTGTAAAACACTTGTTTCGATTGCCGGGACGATTTTGTGGCGGATGGTCGCTAAACGGTTCTCCGCGGGAGTAAACAGGCCGAAAATGCTGGAGTCGTGGTGTCAGCTCACGGCCAGAGGCTGCGGAAAAGACGACCTGATATCGCCTTTATTCATCCCGCGCATCATGAGATTAGGGAACGCCCCTCATTTGCCGGTATCATAGAGGCCTATTCAAAGGCAGCGGAACCGAGCGAATTCCATGAGCGTGCAGTATCCGACCATTGCCGACTGCGTCGGCAATACACCGCTGGTGCGTTTGCAGCGCCTGCCCGGTGAGACATCCAATACCCTGCTGGTCAAGCTGGAAGGCAACAATCCGGCCGGATCGGTAAAGGATCGGCCAGCCTTGTCGATGATCACGCGTGCCGAGTTGCGCGGTGACATCCAGCCGGGCGATACACTGATCGAGGCGACCTCGGGCAATACGGGCATTGCCCTGGCGATGGCTGCAGCCATCAAGGGTTATCGCATGGTTCTGATCATGCCGGATAACTCCAGCGCCGAGCGCAAGGCGGCTATGACGGCTTATGGCGCCGAGTTGATCCTGGTCAGTCGCGAAGAAGGCATGGAGGGTGCGCGTGATCTGGCGACCCGTATGCAGGCCGAGGGCAAGGGCAAGGTGCTGGATCAGTTCGGCAATGGGGACAACCCTTCTGCCCACTACAGCTCGACCGGCCCTGAAATCTGGCAGCAGACCGGCGGTAGCATCACGCACTTCGTCAGTTCCATGGGTACGACCGGTACCATCATGGGCGTGTCGCGCTACCTGAAGGAGCAGAATCCTGAGGTGCAGATCGTCGGACTGCAGCCGAGCGAAGGTGCCGCCATTCCCGGTATCCGCCGGTGGCCGCAGGAGTACCTGCCAAAGATTTTCGATGCCACGCGTGTGGATCGTATCGTCGACATGAGCCAGGAGGAGGCGGAAGACGTGATGCGCCGTCTGGCCCGGGAAGAGGGTATTTTCTGCGGCGTATCGTCGGGTGGTTCCGTAGCGGCTGCGCTGCGTATTTCCAAAGAAGTTGAGAATGCAGTCATCGTGGCGATCATTTGTGATCGTGGTGACCGTTATCTTTCTACTGGTGTTTATGATCCGCGTTAAACGCGGGTTTGATTCAAGAGAACAGTATGCGTGCAAAAGGGCTGCGTTTTCAGCCGAGCGGCGGTAGCCGGGCCTCGTCGGTTCCGGTCGGCAAGAAACAGCGCCTGACCATTGAGAAGATGGCCAATGATGGCCGGGGTATCGCCTATCTCGAAGGTCGGACCTGGTTCGTTTCGGGTGCCTTGTCATCGGAAACGGTTGAGGCGCGTGTGTTGTCTGCCAAAAGCCAGGTGGTTGAGGCGCGTGTGGAGCGGGTGCTTGAGCCTAGTGGCGAACGACGCCTGCCTTCGTGTGCCATGGCCGGTCGTTGCGGTGGCTGCACCTTGCAGCATATTCCGCATGAGGCTCAACTGGCCCTCAAGCAGCGTACGCTGGCCGAGCAATTACAGCGATTTGCCGGCGTGACGCCCAATGAATGGGCTGCGCCACTGCATGGCCCAGAGTTGGGCTATCGGCGTCGTGCACGTATCGCGGTGCGCTGGGATGCCAAGGCTCGCCGCCTGGATGTTGGATTTCGGGCGCTTGCCAGCCAGGATATCGTTCCGCTGGAGGCCTGTGGTGTGCTGGTTGAGCCATTGCAGCCTATCGCCAGAGCGCTACCGGCTTTACTTGTCGGGTTGGAGCAGCCACAAGCCATTGGTCACGTCGAGCTGTTTCAAGGGACGGCCTGCGCCATGCTGGTGCGTGTCACGCGTCCGCTCTCGCCGCGTGACAGCGATCATCTGCGCCATTTCTGCATGGAGCACTCGGTTCAGCTCTGGTGGCAGGCCGAAGGTGAGCCGTACCCCGACGAGCCCGAGGCAGCACTTAGCTACCAACTGGAGCCATGGAACCTGACGATTGCTTACCGTCCGGGTGATTTCGTACAGGTCAATGCATCAGTTAACGAAGCGATGATTGCACAGGCGCTCGACTGGCTTGCGCCGGAGCCGAATGAGCGGGTGCTCGATCTGTTTTGCGGACTTGGCAATTTCGCCCTGCCATTGGCGCAGCGTGTGCATGCCGTGGTTGGCGTAGAAGGCGTTTCCGTCATGGCGGAGCGCGCGAGTGAAAATGCCCGGGCCAATGGCCTGGATAACGCGCACTTTTTCCAGGCAGACCTGTCGAAGCCGCTTATCGATGCGCCATGGTTTGGCCAGACCTTTTCATCCGTATTGCTGGACCCGCCACGTGATGGCGCGTTGGCCGTAGTGCAGCAGATGAAGCAACTGGGTGCACAGCGTGTGCTCTATGTGTCCTGTAATCCCGCTACATTGGCACGGGATGCAGGCGAACTGGTTCGTCAGGGGTATGTTCCTGTGCGGGCTGGAATCCTGGACATGTTCCCGCAGACGGCGCATGTCGAGGCGATGGTTTTGTTTGTAGCGAGGTAGGGGCAGGTCTAGCGAAAAGTAATGAATGAGGGTGAGTCCGGTGTGACTGTATTCGGGACTGTAATGGCCTTTTACATTCCGATCACTCGCAGATCACCTGAATACGTGTTTTTTCGTTTAGCCTGAACCTCGCGTAATCGGCCAGTTGATGGCTGGACTTAAACGGCGCAATAAATAGCGCCGAGGAACGTAAGATGGTACAGGTCAGAGCGCATCAACCCGTCAATAATGATGGCAGCATCAACATCGAGGCATGGCTCGATCACGTCCAGAGCATGGACCCGAACTTCGAGCGTCAGGCCTTGCTGGAAGCATGCGAATTCGCTCGTGCGGCCGAAGCAGAGGCTGCACCCTCCGAACACTTGTGGGCTCCGGGTACCTCCAGTTTTCAGACGGGGCTGGAGATGGCGGAGATCCTGGCAGATCTCAAACTGGATCAGGATTCCCTTGTCGCCGCGCTGATCTACCGCGCCGTACGCGAAGGCAAGGCAAGCCTGGAAGAGGCTGGCAAGCGTTTCGGCCCCGTTGTGGCCAAGCTGATTGAAGGCGTGCTGCGCATGGCGGCGATCAGCGCCAGTCTCAATCCGCGGCAATCAATGGTACTGGGCACCCAGGCCCAGGTGGATAACTTGCGCCGCATGCTGGTAGCCATGGTGGACGATGTCCGCGTGGCCTTGATCAAGCTCTCCGAGCGTACCTGTGCGATCCGGGCAGTCAAGAACGCCACGGATGAACGTCGCAACCGCGTCGCACGTGAAGTATTC
This sequence comes from Pseudomonas sp. WAC2, assembly GCF_030403525.1. Classification (NCBI taxonomy): domain Bacteria; kingdom Pseudomonadati; phylum Pseudomonadota; class Gammaproteobacteria; order Pseudomonadales; family Pseudomonadaceae; genus Pseudomonas; species Pseudomonas sp. WAC2. The sequence continues at coordinate 193,234 of NZ_JAUEPD010000001.1, read as the reverse complement.
GATATCTATGCGCCCTTGGCTCATCGCCTCGGGATCGGCCACATTAAGTGGGAGCTGGAAGACTTGTCCTTCCGCTACCTGGAGCCGGTTCAGTACAAGCAGATCGCCACGCTGCTGCACGAGCGCCGGCTCGATCGCGAGCAATATATTGCCGATGTCATGCAGCAGCTCAAGCAGGAGTTGGCTGCGACGGGCGTCAAGGCGGATATCAGCGGTCGTGCCAAACATATCTACTCGATCTGGCGAAAAATGCAGAAAAAAGGTCTGGATTTCAGCCAGATCTACGATGTTCGTGCGGTTCGTGTGCTTGTTCCTGAAATCCGCGACTGTTATACCGCCCTGGGGATCGTACACACTTTGTGGCGCCATATTCCCAAAGAGTTTGACGACTACATTGCCAACCCCAAGGAAAACGGCTACCGCTCGCTGCATACGGCGGTGATCGGCCCTGAAGGCAAGGTGCTTGAGGTGCAGATCCGTACTCATGCCATGCATGAAGAGGCGGAGCTGGGGGTGTGCGCTCATTGGCGTTACAAGGGGACAGATGTCAAATCGGCCTCCAGCCATTACGAAGAGAAAATCTCCTGGCTCCGGCAGGTGCTGGAATGGCACGAGGAGCTGGGTGATATCGGTGGCCTGGCCGAGCAGCTGCGGGTAGATATCGAACCTGACCGGGTCTATGTGTTTACACCGGATGGGCATGCCATCGATTTGCCCAAGGGCGCTACTCCACTCGATTTCGCCTATCGTGTTCACACTGAAATCGGGCATAACTGTCGGGGCGCCAAGATTAATGGCCGCATCGTGCCGCTCAATTACACGCTGCAGACAGGTGAGCAGGTAGAAATCATTACCGGCAAGCAGGGTTCACCCAGTCGTGACTGGCTCAACCCGAACCTGGGCTATGTAATGACCTCGCGTGCTCGGGCCAAGATTGTTCACTGGTTCAAGTTCCAGGCCCGTGATCAGAATGTGGCTGCCGGGAAGGCCATGATCGATCGAGAGTTGCTTCGTCTGGCGCTACCGCCGGTGGACTACAACACGCTCGCCGAAAAGGTCAATTACAAGAATGCAGAGGATATGCAGGCTGCCCTGGGAGCAGGTGACCTGCGTCTTGCCCATGTCATGCATGCGGCTCAGCAGCTGGTCGAGCCAGAGAAGGAGACCGATCCACTTGATCTCCTGCAGCGCAAGCCGTCTCCGCACAAGTCGGGCAAGCGGGGCGATGTACAGATCAACGGTGTGGGCAATCTGCTGACTCAGATTGCCGGGTGCTGCCAACCAGTGCCGGGTGATCCCATTGTTGGCTACATCACGCTGGGCCGTGGCGTCACCATTCACCGTCAGGATTGCCAGAATGCGCTACAGCTTTCCAGCCGTGAGCCCGAGCGTATCATCCAGGTCAGCTGGGGGCCGGTACCCGTCCAAACCTATCCGGTGGATATCCTGGTTAAGGCCTACGACCGCCCGGGGCTGCTGCGTGACGTCTCGCAGGTGCTGCTCAACGAGCGCATCAACGTATTGGCAGTCAACACGCGTTCCAACAAGGAAGAGAATACGGCCAACATGTTGCTTACCATCGAGATTCCAGGGCTGGATGCGTTGGGGAGGCTCCTGGGACGTGTCTCCCAGCTACCTAACATCATAGAAGCCCGTCGTAATCGTGCCACCTGAGCCCCGCCGGAGCCGTGTATGACCATGAAAGGGTGAGCGTAAGCTCGCCCTTTTTATTGACCGTATTTCGATTGTAAGGACGACCTATGTATAGCCTCGACGATCTGCTTCATCTCATGGCCCGACTGCGTGATCCGCAGCATGGGTGCCCTTGGGATCTCAAACAGACCTACGCCAGCATCATCCCGCACACGCTCGAGGAGGCTTACGAGGTGGCCGATGCCATCGAGCAGGGCGACTATGCGCAGCTGCGTGATGAGTTGGGGGATCTGTTGTTTCAGATCGTCTACTACAGTCAGCTGGCAAAAGAGGAGGACCGGTTCCTGTTTGCAGACGTCGTAGACAGCATTACCCGCAAGCTCGTGCGGCGCCACCCGCATATATTCCCCGACGGCGACCTCTATGGCCCTCTGGATCAGCCCCGTCTGAGTGAGGAAGCCATCAAGCAGCGCTGGGAGGAAATCAAGGCGCAAGAGCGTGCCGAAAAGGCCGAGGCGCCAGAGCAGCTCTCTCTGCTGGATGACGTTCCTGCTGTGCTGCCAGCGCTGTCTCGTGCGGCCAAGCTACAGAAGCGTGCAGCTGGAGTAGGTTTTGACTGGCCGGCCGCAGAGCCCATCATCGACAAGCTGCACGAAGAGCTGAACGAAGTTATCGAGGCCATGGCCGAGCAGGATCATGAGCACATTACTGAAGAGGTTGGTGATCTGCTCTTTGTGGTGACCAACCTGGCCCGCCATCTCAAAGTCGATCCGGAAAATGCCTTGCGCGTTGCCAACAGCAAGTTCGAGCGGCGCTTCCGCTTTATCGAGCAGGCGTTGCGCGAGCAGGGTAAGCGTCCGGAGGCATGTGAGCTGGAAGAGCTTGATGCGTTATGGGATGCTGCCAAGGCGAAGGAGCGAGCGGCCAAAGCGCCCCGTTAAGCGCTTTGGCACAAGATAGATCAGCCGAAGATCCACTTCAACAGCAGGGCAAAGACCAGGATGGCCAGTACAGGCTTGAGGACCTTATATGCCTTGGGGTGGCGACGCTTGAAGCTGCGAACCATGCCACCAAAGGCGTCACCGAAGCGCTTGCTGAAGGCATAGGCCTGGTTGATACCGCCTACGCGTTCTCCATCAACGTTCTGAGGCGCAGTGGCGCTGCCCAGGAAATGGCTGACACGACGGTTGATGGAGGTCAGCAGGCGCGAGCGGAGCGGACGTTCGATATCGCAGAACAGGATGACCCGAGTCTGCTCCGTTTCGTTCTTGACCCAATGCACGAAGGTCTCGTCGAACATGACGTCCTCACCATCCCGCCAGGCGTAAGGCTCGCCATCTACGTAGATCCGGCAGGCATCCGAATTGGGAGTCGAAAGTCCCAGATGGTAGCGTAGGGAGCCGGCGAAGGGATCACGGTGCGGGTTCAGATGGCTGCCGCCGGGCAGCAGCGCAAACATGGCACCCTTTACATTGGGAATGCGACTGACCAGCTCAACGGTCTTGGGGCAGAGCGTCTGGGCCGAAGGCAGCGGCTCGCCATACCAGGTCAGGTAAAAACGCTTCCAACCCTTCTTGAAGAAAGAGCCAAAGCCCGCATCGTTGTTGTTCTCGGCGGCGCGAATATAGCCTTCGTCGAACAAGTGCATGGCCTCTTCACGAATGACCTCCCAGTTGTCTTTGAGCACATCCAGTTCCGGGAAACGCTCACGATCAAGGTAAGGCTTGGAGGGTACGCTGGAGAACAGATACATCAGGGAATTGTAGGGCGCGAAGACCGCAGAGTGATTGACCAGCTGACGCAGGAATGGCAGGCGTGAGCGGCCGCGCAGATGTACGAACAGTACGCTGGCAACGAACAGGGCAAGAATAATAAAGGTAATCATGGGCTCGGCTTTTCAGGTTGAGCTGGTTAGCAGGCTAAGCATTTCAGTGGCGTAGTGTGCCAATATTAACGCGCTGACTGTATGGTGGTGATTATTTCACTCTATACCCATGCTTGCACTGCGCAAAATCAATGCACAGGATGGTTGGCGAACATTGACGATTCCGATTGTCGGCTGGCCTAGGGGCCGACCGTCCGGGTACTATGCGTCTTTTAACGTAACATGCCCGCCCGACGGGCTTTAGAACGAGTTGCACCCATGAGTATGTCTTTGCGCGACCAGCTCCTGAAGGCGGGTTTGGTCAACGAGAAACAAGCCAAGCAGGCTACCAAGCAAAAGCAGAAGCAAACCCGTATGGAGCACCGCGGGCAGGCTGAGAAGGATGAGTCCCAGAGACTGGCTGCCCAACAGGCCCAGGCTGAAAAGCTTGCCCGGGATCAGGAGCTTAATCGTCAACAGGAAGAAAAGAAGCGGCGCAAGGCTGAGCAGGCTCAGATCAAGCAGTTGATCGAAGGGAGTCGTCTGCCAAAGCTTGAAAGCGACGATTACTATAATTTCGTTGATGAGAAGAAGGTCAAGCGCGTCCCGGTCAATGCCTTGATGCGTGAGAAGTTGAGCAAGGGTAGCCTGGGGATCGTGCGACACGAAGGCCGTTATGATGTAGTACCCCGCGCAACGGCTGAGCGCATCCAGGAGCGTGACCCGCGTCGGGTCGTGCTGCTCAATGTGCAGAATGAAGCGCCAGATGCGGACGATCCATACGCGGCGTATCAGATTCCTGACGATCTGATGTGGTAATGCTTGAGTCCGGCCGCATAGGCGGCCGGATAACTTTTTATGCTAGGCAGACAAATACCGTATAGCGTCCCTCGATTTCCTCGAACGCGATCAGCCTATCATTCGAAGGCAGTGTCAGCGCCTTACCTTCGCTCAAGAGCAGCATGCCGTTATGCATGTGAACATTGCTCCAGGAAGCTGCTCGCCGCGACATACTCTACGTGCGCGCGAGGCCAAGCCTCATCTGTATGGAAAGACCTGCGTTAAGATAGCGGCCGTCTGGCTTGAGCTTTGATCGGCTCAAGACGAACGGTCAGCCATCATGAACAGGCGAAATATGGCGATCGAAGAGATGAGCTGGAGCAGACCAGACAGGCTCTGCAAAATGATTTGCAGAGCTGACGTATCGCTAAATTGACTGCTGATCCAGGCATCCAGCAGCCAGGCGGGTAGAAGCGTGATTAGGATCAGCGGCAGCAGGGTCAGGAAATGTCCGCGAGTCTTCTGGAAGCTTGCGCTCATGGCCTCCAGCGGGGCCATGCCACGCAGGACCAGCATGGGCTCGGCAAAGGCAAACTTCACCATGACCAGAAAACCCGGCACGATCATCAGCGAAAAGCCAAATACGACCAGCGAGGCAACCAGACCCGCCATGATGGCGAAGCGGGGCCATAGACGAAGGGCATGACCCCACAGCTCGGTAATTGGAGGCATATGGCCATGGCTACGGGCATTCAAGAACAGGATGAGTGAGCCGGTGTAGATCGGATAGAACATCACACCAACCAGCAGCTCCCAAAGGCCTCCTTCAGTGCCGAAGTGCTGAACCACCTGCCAGCGTGCCACGCTTTCTATGACCAGCCAGGGCAGGCAAAGGATCAGCAGCGAAACCAGGTGGCGGGAGAAAAAATACAGTGCATCGCGCAGGATATTGAAAGGCGTCATGACTCGCTTGTCCGATAAGAACGGAACGGCTTTTATCAGCCGTTTTCTGACAGGGTAAAACCGAGGCCTGACAGCAGCTGGGCTGTCGTCATGACGTCGGCATATTCTTGTTGCAGGTTGGACATGGCCATGGCGTGAACCTCTTCGGCGCTTCGGGGAGTGCCATAAAAGTCCGTCTTGGCAAAGGTGTAGCAGGCATCCTCCACTACACGCGTGGCAAACCCCAGGTTGCTGGCCGTCCGGGCCGTTGCTTCCACCGAATTCTCGCTGGCTACGCCGGTAATCACAACCTGCTTGATGCCGCGGGTATGTAGCCAGCGCTCAAGGCCGCTATGGATAAAGGCATCGGTAACGTTCTTCTCAAAGACCATTTCCTGGGGCAACGGGCACAAGCGCGGCTGAAACGCTGCCCCTGGCTGGCCCGGTGCGAAAACAGATTGCGGATCACGTGAGATATGACGCACATGAACGATCGGCCAGTGTTGTTCACGCCAGACCGTGAGCAGGGCCGCGATCCGCTGCTCAGCTTGGGGGTGGTTACGTGGTCCCAGCACGGGTGACTGGATACCTTGTTGCTGGTCAATGATCAGTAGGGCGGCGGGCTCTGTGGTCATGAAAGTGCTCTAGGATGGGGAACGGGAGACTGTACACGCCCTTGGTCGGTTGTCCATGTCTTGTAACAAACGCGAGGAACTTGCGCGTTTCGCAGGCCTTCTGAACACAAAGCCTACTTTCAGGAGAGCCTTATGAGCAATGCGTTAGATGGTCTGGGCGGACGTCGTAAATTTCTCATGTATGCCGGACAGGGTGCGGTAGCAGCCGGTGTGCTTGGTCTGGCCAGCAAAAGTGCCTGGGCCCAGAATACGGCTGGCGCTGCCCAGGCGGTGCCTACGGGCGGGGCGGGCCAGCCGGCGGAGCAGTTGCCCAAGCCCATTACGCTGCCGCATATGCAGGAAGGCAAAAGCGACAAGACGGACATGCCGGTTCAACTGGGACGTGACCAGCGTGTCGGGGTTGCAGTTGTAGGCCTGGGAAGGCTGTCGCTTGAGGAGATCCTGCCAGCTTTTGCGTCCTCCAAGCGGTGCAAGGTGACCGCGCTGGTCAGCGGAGATCGCGAAAAGGCAATGCGTGTCGCCCAGATGTACAACGTGCCCGAAAGCGGTCTCTACAACTACCAGAGCTTTGATCAGATCCGTGATAACCCGGACGTGCATGTCGTCTATATCGTATTGCCCAACAGCATGCACCATGAGTTTACGCTGCGAGCCGCCAAGGCGGGCAAACATGTCCTGTGCGAGAAGCCCATGGCCAATTCCGTAAAGGAATGCCAGGAAATGATCGAGGCCTGCGCTCAGGCCAATCGGTTATTGATGGTGGCTTATCGCATTCAGTATGAGCCGCGTAACCGCCAGGTAATGGAGTGGCTACGCAACGGAACCGGGCTTGGTACTGTGAAGCTGCTGGAGATGGCGAACTGTCAGAATCAGTCCAAGGAAAATGTGGACCAATGGCGGCACAAGAAAGCCTTGGCCGGTGGTGGGGCCTTGCCGGATATAGGCCTGTATTGCCTGAACACCGCGCGCTTTCTGTTGGGCGAAGAGCCGGTCGAGGTGTTCGCCACGCAGTACAGCACGCCGGATGACCCGCGCTTCAAGGAAGTCGAGGAGGCCATGCTCTGGCAGATGCGATTCCCTAGTGGTGTACACGTGCAGTGCATGACCAGCTACTCCACATTCAATTCCAAACGCTATCGGGTCGTAGGAGACAAGGGATGGGTAGAAATGGACCCTGCGTTTTCCTACCGGAACCTTCAGCTCAAGCGCAGTCAGGAGTCGCAGAACACGACGGAGTTCGTCGCGCCGGTGGTGGAACAGATCAATGCTCCGGACAAGAACCAGTTTGCTATCGAGATGGACCATTTCGCCGAATGCGTCGTAACCGGTAAGAAGCCTTACACCCCAGGTGAGGAGGGGCTACAGGATCAGCGCATCATGGAAGCCTTGTATGAATCGGCGCGAACCGGTCGGCCTGTAAAGCTGGATGAGGTCAAGCAGAAAGATGCCTTCCGCGGCACGCCGCCTAGCAAGGAGGTGTCGAGCTGAACCGATTCTGAATGGCTGCAGGGACAGGATTGAAATGTCCGGGACTGATCGGCATCTATAGAAGGCCGGTCCGCTGGTAGAAACCGACCTGCCAGCGGACCATAACTCGATATTCACGAACACCTATGCAGGTCTACGGCGCCTGGGTTTTCGTTTCTTGGCCGTCTTCGGGAGGTCACATGCAATCTGAAGAGAAACAACTGATCGAAGGCCTGTTTACGCGCCTTAAGGATGCGGAGTCTCAAACCGCCAGCCGCGACGCTCAGGCTGAAGCTTATATTCAGGAGCGCCTGCATCAACAGCCCGCCGCACCGTACTATATGGCTCAGGTCATCCTGATCCAGGAAGCGGCACTCAAACGTCTGGATCAGCGGGTACGCGATCTGGAAGCGCAGGTCACACAGATGCAGCAGAACAAGCCGAGCAGCGGTGGCTTTCTGTCCAACCTGTTTGGTGGCGGCTCCCAGCAGGAGCAATCGCGATCGCAGAGTCAGGCACAAGCTCAGGCACCTCGTGGTGGCTGGACCGACCCAGGCCCGCGTCAGGCGCCTTCCTATGGCCAGGCGCCTGGGTATGGTCAGCCTAATCCAGGGTATGGCTACAATGCTGCACCGGCTGCACCCTCCCGAGCGGGCAGCTTTTTAGGGGGAGCAATGCAGACTGCTGTGGGGGTGGCCGGCGGTGTATTGCTGGCGGAAACTATTTCCAGCATGTTTCACGATTCCCAGCCGCAGGAAATCGTCAACATCATCAATGAAGAACCTGCGGCAGACTTGGCCAGCGATACTGGGGGCCAGGACAGTGGTTTGACGCCGGCCAGCGACGCTGGCGGCTATGATGATGGCTACGGTGACGGCGGCTTCCAGCAAGCCGACTACGGAAGCGACGACAGTGGCTTTTTTGACAATGGTGGGGATGACGATCAGTTCATCTAATCGACCGTTCGAAAGCAAAGGCAGCCCAATTGGCTGCCTTTGTCGTTTCAAGTGACCTATTCTGTAAAAACGGCTTCAGGCCGGTGGTAGAGGAGCGTATCGGGGCGGAGTGACCCGGGCAGAAATGACCTTGATGTACGCGACGTTAGTCGATGGGAGTGTTGTGAAGAAGATTGCTGTGTTCGTCGATGTTCAGAATATCTATTACACGGTTCGCCATACGCATGGCTGCCACTTCAATTATGCGAACTTCCTAAAGGAAATCTCGCAACGGGGCGAACTGGTGTTTGCGTCAGCCTATGCCATAGAGCGAGGAGACAGCCGGCAACAACAGTTCCAGCAGATCCTGCGTAATCTGGGTTTTACGGTAAAGCTCAAACCCTATATTCAGCGCAGTGACGGTTCCGCCAAAGGCGATTGGGACGTAGGTATCACAATCGATGTGCTCGATGCTGCGCCCAAGGTCGATGAAATCGTCCTGGCTTCAGGAGACGGTGACTTTGACCTCCTGCTGGAGAAGGTCCGTGAGTGTTACGGCGTTCATACCCGTGTCTATGGGGCTCCTGGTCTCACAGCGCATGCCTTGATCCGGGCAGCGGACGAATACGTCGTCATTGAGGACGGTTTGCTGTTGCGCTGAACATCAGGCGCGGCGGATGGATCGAGCGTCCTCGACTGCCGGATACAGTTTGGCTGGAGTCTGTCTTTCGAAAGGCGTCGATAGAATGATCGACGTCTTGCTCATGCCGTAGCGCATCAGCCGATCGATGAGCGCCTCCAGTTCGGCCATGTCTGCCACGGCTGCCCGCAGCACGATACAGGACTCACCCGTTACGCGATGGCAGGCGATAAGCTGCGGAATCGCGGCCAGCTCATCGAACAGTTTGTCGCTGCTGGTTTTGGTCAGTGTTACTGAAATCAGACATTCGATTGGTTGGCCAAGGGCTTTGAGGTTGACCGACGCGTGATAGCCGGTAATGACACCGCTGGCTTCCAGTTTCGCGACACGTTCTGCTACCGCAGGAGCCGACAGATTAACTCGCCGCGCCAGGTCGGCAAACGAGGCTCTGCCATTTTCCAGTAAGGCATTGATAATCTGTCGGTCATAGTGATCCATACGTCCTCCCGTGACGGTTTGGAATCCTCGCCTGTTTTATCAAAAGACCTTTGAAACGAAGGCGGGGGCGCAGAAAAAACAAGCTTATCGCATTAACGTGCTCGCTTGCTCTTTCTAAACTAATGGTCTGGTTCGTAAGCCGCTGATTGACTCTGACCGTATTCAGAATTGCACGCTGCGCCTGGCCGAGAGGGCAGCTTCCTACAGCAAGGTGCCTGCTGCTTGAATACGTTTTCCGGTTCTTGATCACCTGTACGACTCAGCTACCAGGATTTCAATCATAAGAGTTGCCATCATGCCTGCCCGGGATAGCCGTTCGTTGTTGCTTTTGTTGTGTGCTTTTTTCGCGCTCTACGTTATTTGGGGCTCGACCTATCTGGTCATTCGCATCGGTGTTGAGTCGTGGCCGCCCTTGTTGATGGCCGGTTTACGTTTTCTGATTGCTGGCAGCCTCTTGTTTGTCTGGCAACTTTCCCGAGGAGCTCCCATGCCGACACGGCGTGAGTGGGTAGGTGGCGGCTTGGTCGGGTTTCTGCTGCTCAGTTGCGGAAATGGCGGTGTGACTCTGGCCGAACACTCGGGGGTTGCCTCTGGAGTGGCCGCGCTGGCCGTGGCTACGGTACCGCTCTTCACCTTGTGCTTCGGCCTGTTCTGGGGACAGCACAACACCCGGCTCGAATGGGCTGGGATTGGCTTGGGGTTCATTGGCATTCTGCTGCTGAACCTGGGCGAGAACATGCAGACGACCCCCCTGGGGGCGGTGATTACCCTATTTGCAGCTGCCAGCTGGGCTTTCGGTTCAGTGTGGAGCCGTCATCTGCCACTGCCGGCAGGGCCGATGGCCAGTGCCGTTGAGATGATTGTGGGCGGAGGTATTCTATTCATTGGCAGCCGTCTCAGCGGTGAGCCGTTGACCACACCGTCGACCATGGACGGCTGGTTGGCGTTGGGGTATCTCATCGTGTTTGGTTCGATCATCGCGTTCAGCTCTTACATGTATCTGCTAAAACATGTACGACCGGCCGCAGCGACCAGTTACGCCTATGTCAATCCGGTCGTGGCGGTGCTGCTGGGGATTGTGTTTGCCGGGGAAAGGATAGGTCAGGCGGAATGGATGGCCATGATAGTAATCGTGGCGGCCGTGATACTGGTCGGGCTTCCACAGTGGCGAGCGAGAGGCAAGGCTCGCAAAGCAAGCCTTGCCGAGGCGGAAGTCAAGCCGCAGGCTTGAGCACCACTTTGGTCCAGCCATCGTCCCGGGCATCGAAATGCTTATAGGCGTCCGGAGCCTGGTCCAGCTTGAGGCTGTGGGAGATGATCTTCGAGGGGGTGGCGCGTCCGGCATGAATCAGGGCGCTCAGGCGACGGTTGTAGGCCTTTACGTTGGCCTGACCTGTCCGGATCTGCTGACCCTTGAACCAGAACTGACCGAAGTCAAAGGCCATTTTGCCTTCCTTTGCCAGTTCATTCTGTGCGCCTGGGTCCTGCGGTATGAAAACACCCACTACGCCGATGCCTCCAGTCGCCTTGGTCGAGGCAACCAGATTATTCATGGTGAGGTGATTGGCTTCATGACCATGGCGGTCGCAGCATTGATAGCCCACACACTCGCAGCCGCGGTCCGTACCTCGGCCATTGGTCTTGTTGAGAATCTGTTCGACCGCCTCGCCTTCTGCACCGTTGATGGCAATTGCCCCCAGGCGTTCGGCCAATGCGAGCCGGTCAGGGTGCGTGTCGATCACGAAGACCTGCGAAGCCCCTTTGATCATGGCCGAGTGAGCGGCCATCAGCCCTACAGGACCGGCCCCGTAGATGGCGACTGATTCGCCCGGTAAAAGGCCTGCCAGTTCGGTCGCATGCCAGCCAGTGGGAAAGATGTCGGAGAGCATGACGTAATCATCCTCTTTCTTCTGGGCATCTTCGGGCAGTACCAGGCAGTTGAAGTCGGCGTAGGGAACGCGCAGCAGCTCAGCCTGGCCGCCTTCATAAGGGCCCATTTCCGCAAAGCCATATGCAGCACCCGCACTACCGGGGTTGGCGGTTAGACAGAATCCGGTCAGGCCTTTTTCGCAGTTCTCGCAAAAGCCGCAGCCGATGTTGAAGGGCAGGCATACATAATCACCGACCTTGACGCGATCAACACCCGAGCCGATTTCGACTACCTGACCCAGATTTTCGTGGCCCAGGATGCGGCCTTGTTCAAAACTGGTACGGCCTTCATACATGTGAAGGTCAGAGCCGCAGATGTTGGTAGTAGTGATACGCACCAGAGCATCTGTAGGTTTTTCGATCTTGGCGTCGGTGACATTCTTGATGCTGACATCACGAGGGCCGTTATAAACGACAGCTTTCATGGAGTCTCCTTGCTGGATTGTTCGATATCTGGCTGTGCCAGTCGAATTCATCAGATCCTTGATCGGTAAGGCCATACATGAGGGTTACCGCCTGAGACGTCCAGGGCATCCTTTAAGAGTTGGTCTGCACGAATAGCTGAGCGTTCAAGAAAAGATCCATTAAAGCGGCGTAACCCTCAAAACGGGGTGCAAAAGCGTTCATTCGGCAGGGCAGGGGCCGGCGTTTGTCTACCGCTCCGATGGCCGCGCTCGACGCTACGTTGCTTGGCGCCTACAATTTCGTCCTTTTCTTCATTGCGGTTAGCGTCATGACTTTTGCCGAACTCGGCCTGATCGAGCCTTTGTTGCGTGTGCTCGACGCGCTGGAACACACCACTCCGACTCCGATCCAGGCTCAGGCCATTCCTGCGGTACTCAAAGGCCGCGATCTGCTTGCCGCGGCCCAGACGGGTACAGGCAAGACAGCTGGCTTTGCTTTGCCGACACTGCAGCGCCTCGTTCAGGAGGGCCCGGCAGTCACGGCGAACCGAGTCCGTGCATTGATTCTTGTGCCAACCCGCGAACTCGCCGAGCAGGTTCACACCAGCGTACGTGATTACGCGCAGCATTTGCCGCTGCGTACGGCGGTGGTATATGGCGGCGTCAGCATCAATCCGCAGATGATGAAGTTGCGTAAAGGGGTGGATGTGCTGGTCGCCACGCCAGGTCGTTTGCTGGATTTGTTCAACCAGAACGCTGTGCGCTTTGATCAGGTACAGACGCTGATCCTCGACGAAGCGGATCGAATGCTGGATCTGGGCTTTTCCCGCGAGCTGGGCGAGATTTTTGTCATGGTGCCCCAGCGTCGGCAGACACTTCTTTTTTCCGCTACGTTCTCCGAGGCCATTCGTGATCTGGCCAAGCCACTGCTGCGCGATCCGTTGACCATCGATATCAGTCCGCGCAACACGACCACCAAGAGCGTCAAGCAGTGGCTGATTCCCGTGGACAAAAAGCGTAAGGCGGAACTGTTCTGCCACCTCTATGCGCAAAAGCGCTGGGGGCAGGTGCTGATATTTGCCAAGACCCGTAAGGGTGTCGACCAGCTGGTGGAAACGCTGACGCAGGAAGGTATTCGTGCCGAGTCGATTCATGGCGACAAGCCTCAACCGGCTCGTCTGCGTGCGCTGGCTCGGTTCAAGGCGGGTGAAGCGGATGTTCTGGTGGCGACTGACGTGGCCGCACGAGGTCTGGATATTCAGGACTTGCCGCTCGTGGTCAATCTGGATCTACCCATCGTGGCGGAAGATTATGTCCACCGTATTGGACGTACAGGGCGTGCCGGTGCGACCGGGGCGGCCGTTTCTCTGGTAGCTGCCGATGAAGTCGACCACTTGGCAGCCATTGAGACGCTGATTGGACAAACCATTGCGCGACGGGACGAGCCGGATTTCATCCCTGATCACAAGGTGCCGCAAACCGGTCCTGGTGGCGTTGTGATGAAAAAGCCGAAGAAGCCGAAGAAACCCAAGGTAGGCTCAGTAAGCGACGCTAAAAGCGGGAAGCCTCTGGGGCGCTGGATCGAGAACGACAAGCCGTCGGTAAAGCCGGTTCGCAAGATGCCTGGGTTCGGCAAGAAGAAGTAGATGATCGTGCAGTCTCTGTAACACCGTCCGGCGTTACAGAGACTGTCAGGGCTCAAGCCGCTTTGCGTGCGTTGAGCTCTTGCTTGAGCGACTTTTTGCGCTCCTGCATTTGTGTGCCTAGCTCGTCCAGCTGGGACGCCAGCAATTCCTGGGCATCCTTGAACATCTCTTCTTCTTCCTCTTCAATGTGATGCTCAAGCAGTTCCTTGACCACTTTCACGCGGCCAGAAAACTCCAGGCTATCAGGCGCTGTAGCCTTGATGTGCGGCAACACCAGCGAGTCGACTGCCCGATGCTCTTCAATCGCTTCGTAATACATCTTTGCTTCTTCTTTCTTGCCCGCCGCCTTGAACGCCGGATAGAAAATTTCTTCCTCGATATGCGTATGAAGTGTCAGCTCGTGTTCAAGCTTTTGCACCAGATCCTGACGCTTTTTTACGGCGCGCTCGGAGGTGCTGCTCAGCTGCTCAAGAATATCGAGAATAGTTTTATGATCGTTTTTCAGGAGGTCGATAGCATTCATGGTCAGGCTCTCTCATCATAAGGATAAGCACGGTAGTAAGCCTCGTCACGGGCTCTATGAGAGCTGACCATGGGCATGACGAGGCGGTTCGGGGTATCCGACAGGAGGGCTGTGATCAAGGCCGCACAATAAACGGTTACCGGTTCAGCCAGGCTGCAGCACCCAGGCCGGCCGTACGGCCAGTAGCAAAGCAGGCCGTCAGCAGATAGCCTCCCGTAGGCGCTTCCCAATCCAGCATTTCACCGGCACAGAACACGCCCGGCAGGGCGTTGAGCATGAGCTGCTCGTTCAGCGCTTCAAACGGTACGCCGCCGGCCGAACTGATGGCTTCCTCGATAGGGCGGGGGCGGATTACAGTCAGGGGTAACGATTTGATCGCGGCTGCCAGATGCTGCATGTCATCAAACGCCTTGGCGGGAGCCAGCTCCCGCAGCAGGGCAGAGCGAGCGCCTTCCAGTCCGGCATGGGCACGCAGGTGATTGGCCATGGACTTGCCTTTGCGCGGCTTGCTTAGCGCCGCGGCAAGCGCGCTCTGTTCCTTGGTAGGCGCAAGGTCCAGGTATAGGGTGGCGGAGCCGGTACGAAGCAGTTCGGTGCGAATTTCAGCCGACAGGGCATAGACCAGACTGCCCTCAATGCCTGTCTCAGTCAGCACGAATTCGCCTTGGCGGCGAGTACCGTCTTTAAGCATCATGGCTACAGGTTTGATAGGCGAGCCGGCAAACTTGCTGCGTAAATGATCGCTCCACTGAGCGACCTCAAAACCGCAGTTGGCTGGTTTTAGCGGGGCAAGGGCAATACCCTGTTCCTCAAGATATCCTGTCCACACCCCATCGGAGCCCAGTCGCGGCCAGCTGGCTCCACCTAAGGCCAAGACTGTCGCCCCGGCGCGCAGGCAGGTTTCCCCAGCCGGAGTGGAAAAACGCAGGGTGCCGTGCTCGCCCCAGCCCAACCAGCGGTGCCGCGTATGAATGCGAACGCCTGCTTCCCGCAGGCGATGCAGCCAGGCTCGGAGCAGAGGAGCGGCCTTCATGTCTGTGGGAAAGACGCGGCCTGAGCTGCCGACAAACGTCTCGATGCCCAGCCCATGAATCCAATCTCGCAAGCTATGACTGTCGAATCCGTCGAGGCAGCGGGAAAGGGCGGTTTCACGCTCGCGGTAACGGGA
The DNA here is from genome assembly GCF_030403525.1 of Pseudomonas sp. WAC2. NCBI lineage: Bacteria > Pseudomonadati > Pseudomonadota > Gammaproteobacteria > Pseudomonadales > Pseudomonadaceae > Pseudomonas > Pseudomonas sp. WAC2. Next base: position 178,150 of record NZ_JAUEPD010000001.1, on the reverse strand, counting down.
GCGAAAGGCGGGTTGGTCTTCGGCGTGGGTAATGTTCATGCCGCCTACCCCGGCCAGAAGAAACTTGCGTCCGACCGAGGGCATACCGTCATATACGTCTACTGTTACACCAGTACCGGCCAGAACTTCGGCAGCCATAAGGCCGGCAGGCCCACCGCCGATAATGGCGGCGGTACGGGAATGAGTAGGCACGTGTGGGGACATGACAGCCATCGCAGGTAGAGAAAGCCCGCCAGTTTACCGCGAAGTACCAGCAGAATCCCGCTGGTGTACGATTGAACAGGGCATGGCTCTTGCGTGACTAACTGATTATCGATGAACGGAGCGTGGTAGATGGGACCCGAGGTTGATCTAGTCAAGGCGGATAAGGCGCTACCAGCCAAGGTTCAGGTCGTTGTGATCGGCGGAGGCATTGCCGGGACCAGCGCGGCATTGGCGCTGGCGCGGGAAGGCATTTCCGTGGTGCTCTGCGAGAAGGGTTATATCGCTGGAGAACAGTCCAGCCGCAACTGGGGGTGGGTGCGCAAGCTGTACCGTGACCCCCGCGAGATTCCGCTGGCAGTTGAAAGCCTGAGGCTCTGGGAGGGTCTCAATGAGGTTGTACAGGGCGAAACCGGTTTTCGCCGCTCCGGCATTCTGTTTTCGTCCGAATCCGAGCAGGAGGAGGCCGACTACGAAAAATGGATCAGTGTGGCGCGTCAGCATGATATAGACGTGCGCATGGTGTCTGGCAGCGAGCTCAAGCAGTTGCTGCCAGCCGGCGAAGTCAGCTGGAAAAGCGGTATCTATTGCCCCACCGATGGGCGCGCCGAGCCCCAGAAAGCAGCACCTGCGATCGCAACGGCGGCCCAGCGGTTCGGGGCTGTCATTCTGACCGACTGCGCCGTGCGGGGGCTGGAACTGTCGGCCGGGCGGGTCAGTGCAGCCATTACCGAACGAGGCCGAATTGCCTGCGAGTCCGTAATCCTGGCAGGTGGGGCCTGGTCGAGCCGTTTTCTGAAGGACCTTGGCGTGCGACTGCCACAACTCAAGGTACGCAACAGCGTACTGCGGACGGCGCCGCTGGAGGAGGGGCCTGACTGTACGCTCTGGACGCGCGACGTGGCATTTCGCAAACGCCTGGACGGTGGCTATACCATTGCCAATGGCAGCGTGAATATCGCTTCGCTGGTACCCGACAGCTTCCGCTTCTTTCTGGACTTTTTACCGACCTTGAAATCGGAATGGTCGAGCCTGCGGATCCGGTTTGACGAGCGCTTCCGCCAGGAATGGCATGAAGGCAAACCTGTCCCGCTGGATCGCCCGTCTCCCTACGAATACATGCGCGTGCTGGATCCTTACCCGGACCCTCAGCAGAACCTGAACGCCATGAATCAACTGGTTCGTCAGTTTCCAGTGTTTGCCAAGGCACAGATCGCCCAGCAGTGGGCGGGGCTGATCGACGTAACCCCGGATGCCGTTCCTGTTATCTCCGAGATTGATGCAGTGCCTGGATTGGTTGTGGCGACAGGGCTTTCCGGTCATGGGTTTGGCGTGGGGCCTGCGGTTGGGCAGCTGGCAGCAGACCTGGTAACAGGCGCCAGGCCGATCGTTGACCCTTATGAGTTCCGGTTTACCCGCTTTTCCGATGGCTCCAAGCCCAGACCCATGAAGCTCTAGCCCGGCGCAAGCCCGCTGGCCCAGACCCTGGCGGCGCTGTGATGCAGGATGCCGTGCCGTCTGGCCAGCAGAGCTCGGTCCCGGTCGTAGCCGCCGCCAATCACGCCGACGACCGGGATGTCCCGGCTCAGGCAATGGCGGATGACGTATTCGTCCCGTGCAGCGATGCCTTCGTCCGTCAGCATGAGATAGCCCAGGGCATCGCTGGCATGCACGTCGACACCGGCGTCATAGAGCACAATGTCAGGCTGGTGGAGAGGTAACAGGTAACTCAGTGCTTCCTCAACGGTATGCAAATACCCTGCATCACCCATGCCCTTGGGTAATGGAATGTCCCAATCGCTCTGTGCCTTACGCGCCGGGTAGTTGGTCTGGCAATGCAGCGACACCGTGACGGCATCGGGAACATGTTCAAGAATTCGGGCAGTGCCGTCCCCCTGGTGAACATCGCAGTCAAAGATCAGAACGCGTCCCGCCTTGCCGCTTTCCAAGAGATACAGCGCCATGATGGCCAAGTCGTTGAAGATACAAAACCCAGCTGGGTAATCATGATGTGCATGGTGCGTGCCCCCAGCCATATGGCAGGCCAACCCGTGTTGCAACGCCAGCTCCAGCGTCAATAGCGAGCCGCCCACAGCGCGAATGGTTCGTCGTGCCAGCGCCTCGCTCCAGGGCAGACCCAGCTGGCGCTGCTCGGCATGGGACAGCTCGCCGCCCATGTAGCGCTCGACATAGACCGGATCGTGAGCCAGTGCCAGCACTTCTGGCACAGGTAATTCCGGGCGGTACAGGTTGTCAGCCGTCACCAGTCCGCTTTCGCTCAAGTGCTCATAGAGCAGGCGAAACTTCTCCATCGGAAACCGATGCTCGGGTGGAAAGGGTGGGCTGTAATCGTCGTGGTAAACCAGAGGAAGTGCTGTCATGAAAAGGCTGATGGCTAGAGCAGGAGACTGATGAGCAGCCAGACGATACCGCAACAGAATCCGCTGGCCAGCAGGAATATAAGTCCATCACGGGCGATGAGCGAGATGGCGAATGCCGTCATGGCGGCTCCGGCCGTGGTATTGGCGAAGGGCACCAGATCCAGAACCGGCATGCATACCGCGACCCCAATGCAGAGCAACGCCGTGATGTGCTGGAAGATACCCTTGGTCAGGAAGGTCAGACGTGGTTTCAAAAAGCGATCCACGAAACGTGCGGTAGGGTGCAGCATGCGCAGTGATTTTCGTAGCTTGCCACGCGGAACCTGACGTTTCAGTGCCCAGCGCGGCAGCCAGAAATGCTTGCGGCCGATGAGCAGTTGTACGCTCACCAGAACGACATAGATCGAGATGACGGTGGCAACGCCAGGAATGCCCGTCAGGGGAGACAGGGTAATGATGCCTGCAAGCAGAAGAAGTGGACCGTAGGAGCGACTCCCGATGGCATCGATCAAGTGGCCCACAGAAACCTTTTCCGGGCTGCGCCCGACCTCTTCGAGGCAACTGAGAAAGGCTTCCAGGCTGGCTGGTGAGTCACTTTCGGCACTGCACTCGTAGCGGTCGTCTTCCTCCATCACACCCTCATTGTCATTCATCCTGCTCCGTCCAGTATCTTCCTGACTCGACGCGCGAGTTCCAGGCGACCGTAGGGCTTGCTCAGCACTTCGAATTCAGAGGTATCCGTCTGGCCACGCTCCAGCGTGGTATCGGCATAGCCGGTCGTGAGCAGGACGCGGATATGAGGCCAGCGTCGGCGGGCTTCCTGGGCGAGCATTACGCCATTCATGCCGCCGGGCATGATCAGGTCGCTAAAGAGCATCTGGATATCGCCATGCTGCTCCAGGGTAGCCAGCGCTTCCTTGCCATTGTAGGCGACCCGAACCGAATAACCGAACTCCTCAAGAATGGCCTGTGCCAGCGCTGCCACTTCTTCTCGATCATCCACAACCAGAATAGTCTCGTTACCGGGCTCCTCGCTGGTGTCATTGGATTCGGCAGGCTGCTGGATGATTTCACTTTGTGTCGTCGGGAAATACAGGCGGACCGTCGTACCCATACCGGCCTCGGAGTACACACGAACCGCGCCGCCGGACTGCTTCATGAAGCCATACACCATGGATAGACCAAGACCGGTCCCTTTGCCTTCTTCCTTGGTTGTGAAGAACGGATCGAGGACCCGTCCAAGCACTTCTGTTGGAATGCCCTCTCCGGTATCGGTAATGGCGATGCAGGCATAGCGGCCAGGAGTCAGGCCTCCGTAGGCCATATCCTCTGGCGTTACTTCAATGTTGCGGGTTTCGATCGTGACACGACCTTCACCCCGCGATTCCATGGCATCACGTGCGTTCGCCAGGATATTGATGAGCGCCATTTCGGCCTGGGTCGGGTCTATCTTGCAATTCCAGAGGTCAGGCGCCAGCCGAGTCGTTAGCTGATAGGGCTCTCCCAGCGTTCGATACAGCAGGTCGAGTCGCTCTTCAATCAGCTCGTTGATGTTCAACGTTCGACCGGTCAGGCGCTGCTTGCGGGCAAACGCCAAAAGCTGTTGCGTCAGTGTGGCCGCGCGATTGACCGCTTCTCGGGTGTTGTCGACATGGCGCTTGGCCTTTTCCCTGTCCATTTCCGGACGATCCAGGTTGATCCGGAGAATGTCCAGATAACCCACCATGACCTGCAACAGATTGTTGAAATCATGGGCAATGCCGCCGGTGAGCTGACCCAACGCCTCCATTTTCTGGGATTGCCGCAAGGCCTCTTCGGCGTCATGGCGGCGGCTGACATCCAGTTGCGAGGCAAAGAAATACACCAGCTCGCCTGCTTGGTTGTAGACCGGAGAAATATACAAGGCATTCCAGAAGGTCGAGCCATCTTTGCGGTAATTCAACAACTCGGTATTGCATTCATGACGGGACTCGACGCTTTCGCGGATCTGTCGGATGGTCTCCCGGTCCGTTTCCGGGCCTTGAAGAAAACGGCAGTTGCGTCCCAATACTTCATGCTCTTCATAGCCGGTCGTTTTCAGGAAGGCGTCGTTGGCAAAAATAATGGGATTATCGTCCTGCCGTGGGTCGGTCACGACCATAGGCATGCGAGTCATTTTAACCGCAGCGAAAAAGATATCGACGTGCTGGCTACGGACTTCATCTGGCATACCTTTTGCCACTTTATTGTGGTCATTAGTGGTGAAGTTGTCCGAATTCTTGGAAGTCATGTGTGTGCAGCAGCCTGAAAAGAACGCATTAATGATGTAGGACCATTCGCCGGCCATATTGCTCAGTGAAGGTCAATACATTGGTCGAATTTAGAGATGTAGTTGTTAGGATGCGGCTAAATGCCAAGTTTCGGCAGATACAGGCGATGCTGCCGACGGGCGCTCATGATGACGATTCCTGCCGATCTCGCCAAGCGGTAGCCATTATCAAAAAACCGAACCGGCTTTACGGAATACTCTGGCTTCACAACAGTCCCAACATCAAAGGACCTTAAAAGAGGGTGGAGATGAGCCAGGCCTATCCCAAGGTGTTACGTACCGAACGTTTGATTTTGCGCCCTTGGCGCAATGAAGACTATACGCCTTTCGCTGCACAAAGCGCTGATCCACGGGTAATGGAATTTTTCCCCAAATGCCTGAGTGAGGCTGAAACGCAGGCGCTGACCGAGCGTATCCAGGCGCATTTCCACGATCATGGCTATGGCTGGTGGGCCGTGGAGGTCAGGAACGGTCCGCCTTTCATTGGGTATGTCGGGCTTGAGCATTCCAATTTCGACGCACCTTTTACGCCAGCGGTCGAGATCGGCTGGCGGCTGGGTGCCGAATATTGGGACGAAGGCTATGCCCATGAAGCTGCCGAAGCCGCGCTTGCCTTTGGCTTCGAGCAGGTAGGCCTGGAAGAGATTGTGGCGTTTACCGTGCCTGAAAACGAACGCTCCCGCGGCCTGATGGCACGATTGGGTATGCAGTACGATCCGGCCGACGACTTTGAACATCCAAACCTGCCGGAAGGCCACCCCTTGCGCCACCATGTTCTGTATCGACTCAGCCGCCATCAATGGATTAGTAGACTGGAAACTGGCGACAGCATGAATGCCTGTTAATGACAAAGAGGACTGCATGACCCCAGAAGACATCGTCAGAGCCTATCATTCGCTCAGCATGCACCGTCGTGAGGGCTATGCCCGCGGACCCGATGCGCTCGATTGGGCTAACCAACCTGCGCCATTCCGCCGGTATCGGGGATGCGAAGTCATTCCGTTACTGCGCCGCATGCTAGAGGATTCGCCTCTGTACGATGAGGTTTTTGCAGGCCCTGTAGGCGAGCCGGCCCCGCTGGATCCTGCCAATATCTCTCGGCTGTTTTATGACAGTTTGGCCATTTCTGCCTGGAAAGAGTCGGGCAGCAGCCGCTGGGCGCTGCGAGTGAATCCTTCCTCCGGTAATCTGCATCCCACCGAAGCCTATGCCTTGCTGCCACCGGGTGTACTGAACGATCGTGCCTTGATGACACATTACACGGCCGACCTGCATGCCCTGGAAGTACGCGCCGAGCTTCCCGAAGTGCTGGATGAAGACATTATTGGCGCCTTGCCGCCGGGAAGCTTTTTGGTCGCGCTGTCCAGTATCTATTGGCGTGAGGCCTGGAAATATGGCGAGCGAGCCTGGCGCTACTGTCAGCATGATATAGGCCACGCCTTGGCCGCCATTGCCATTGCTGCCGCCGCGCAAGGTTGGGAAACACGACTGATTCACGACGTGGCGGATGAAACGCTCGACGCGGCGTTTGGAGTTGATCGAGACGGCTTTGGTGAGCAGGAGCAAATGGAGGCGCTGCTCTGGATCGGTCCGCCGCAATCGGCCGAGCCTTCCTTGCCCGATAGTCTGTTCAAGCTGCTGAGTCAGTTGCAGCTCGCCGGCACGCCTAATCGACTTTCGCGAGAGTACGTAGAGTGGCCTGAGGTTGGGCGGATCGCTGCCGCATGCCGTGCGCCCAAGCGCTTGCCCTATGACATGCCCATTTCCCGGGGCGTAGTTATCCAGGAAAACGACCAGCTACTGCTGCGGCCATTGCTGCATCAACGGCGTAGCGCGCAGTCCATGGATGGTCGGACGGGCATTCTGTCTGATCTTTTCTTTGCCTGGCTAAGGCGTACATTGCCGGAGCAGGCACCGGTGCCTTTCCTGACGTTGGGCAAGCCTGCTCAGGTCGATCTTCTGATCTTTGTAAATCGCGTTGTGGGACTGGAACCGGGGTTGTACTGGCTGGCGCGCAGTGAGGGAGAGCTCAATATCACCGCCCGAGCGGACTTACTCTGGGAGCGGGTAGAGGAGGCGGAGGGGCTCAGGTTGTTCCGGTTGCTCAAAGGGGATGCCAGTGAGCTGGCTGGCTTGCTTTCCTGCGGCCAGGACATTGCGTCTGACGGTTGTATCAGTATCGCAATGATGGCTCGTTTCGATGATGCCCTTGCCCAGGGGGCCTGGTGCTATCCGCAGCTATTCTGGGAGACCGGACAGATTGGACAGGTGCTTTACCTGGAGGCAGAAGCGGCAGGGCTTTCAGGCACCGGTATCGGTTGCTATTTCGACCCGCTGGTGCATGACTTGATAGGGCTTGCGGATACAACCTGGCAAAGCCTTTATCACTTCACCATGGGACGCGCGACCGTGGACATGCGCCTGACTTCGCTGCCAGCTTATCCCGCGCCTGAGAACGACTTTGCCTGATGGGTGGCGGAGTCCTGGAGGGACGTCCTACCGCCGCCGTTTCCTCATCATGGGGCTACGGCTTCACGACTGACTTGCGTATGATTTGGCCATTATCAAAACGACCACGGAAAACGTGATGAGCACAGTGCTGGATGATCTTGTTGCCTTGTTAAGCCTTGAGTCCATCGAGGAAAACCTCTACCGCGGTCGTAGTCAGGACCTGGGCTTTCCGCAATTATTCGGTGGGCATGTGCTCGGTCAGGCCCTGTCAGCGGCGAGCCAGACGGTGGATGCGTCGCGTCAGGTGCACTCGCTGCATGGCTACTTCTTGCGGCCTGGCGACGTGACGATTCCGGTGGTGTATGAGGTGGATCGCGTCCGGGATGGCGGCAGCTTTACGACCCGTCGCGTCACGGCCATCCAGAAAGGCAAACCGATTTTCTTTTGCAGTGCCTCGTTCCAGGGTCTGGAACCCGGTTTTGAACACCGGAGCGAAATGCCGGACGTGCCCGATCCAGACTCGCTGGCGTCCGAGCTGGACTACATCCAACAGTTTGCCCAGTTTATCCCGGAGCCTACGCGGGAAAAGCTGCTGGCACCAAAGCCCATCGAGATTCGACCGGTCAAGGTGACTCATCCGTTTGATCCAGAGCCAACAGCGCCTTCGCGTCATGTCTGGTTCAGGGCCAACGGGCAGCTGCCGGAAAACCCTGCGCTACATCGATACCTGCTGGCCTATGCCTCGGACTTCAACCTGCTCCCGACGTCCTTGTTGCCTCATGGCATCAGCTATTGGAATAAGGAGATGCAGGTCGCCAGCCTTGATCACGCGATCTGGTTCCATCAGCCGCTACGGGTGGACGAGTGGCTGCTGTATTCCATGGACAGCCCATGGGCCGGGGGGGCGCGTGGATTGTGCCGTGGCAGCATATACAACCGAGCGGGTCAGCTTGTCGCCTCGGTTGCCCAGGAAGGGTTGATCCGCAAGCGCGTCTAAAAACAGTCGATATCTTGAAAAGGGCGGACGGGTTCCGCCCTTTTTTATGACACATCAATGAAATTTCCTGTACGACCAGTCTTTTGGCGTCAGAAAAGGTTGTCATTTTGCGCTCCGCTGACTACTGTATAAATAAACAGTAAATAAGAGGAGGGCGTACCGATGTCTCCAGCAGACGATCTTTCCCAATCCCTGGCTATGGCAGACTCAGGCACACTGATGCAGCGCTACCGAGCGCTGGAGCTTGAGCACCGCTATCACCTGAGTGTCATCAAGGATTTGCGCTACCACATCACAGCGTTACAGAGGGAAAACGATCGGCTGAGGCGTCAGCTGAACCAGGTCGACGTGCGATGACAAGGCTGCCCTTGGCAACTAGCGATGCTTCAGCAAGTCTGGTTAAGGCATGTCCGGTCGTACTGCGTCATAAAAGCGAACTGCAGATACTGGCGTTCGAGCATCCTCTGGCAGGGCTTCAGTTGATCAAAGGGTCTCTCGAGCCGGATGAACTACCTGCTGAGGCTGCGTTGCGGGAGCTATGGAAAGAATCAGGTATCCAAGTGCCCGAATGGCCTGTGGATCTAGGAACATGGGTCTCTGGCTATCAGGAGCAGGTATGGTCGATGCACCTGTGCGAAAGCGCGTACGAGTTACCTGAGGGCTGGGTCCATCGCACCACCGACGGAGGCGGATTGGAGTTTCGCTTTTTTTGGTACCCGCTTGGTCGAGCCGCATCGTCCCAGTGGCACTGGGTATTTCGGGAAGCCCTGAAGGTCATTCACGACCGTGTTAGACGGATGGGTTGAGAAGAGGGTCCACTCCCTGGATAAGGGAGTGGACAGCAAGGCAGGGTTACAGAATGAAGCGGGAGACGCGTTCGTTCAAATCACTGGCGTGGCTTTGCAGTGAGCGGGATTGATGCTCCGCCTGCACTGAGCTTTCAGCCAGGGTATCACCCAAGGATTTAATGGTTACGACGTTACGGGTAATTTCTTCCGTCACGGAGGTCTGCTCTTCAGCCGCCGCTGCAATCTGCATCGACATGTCCGAGATCAGCGAGGCCGACTGGGTGATCTGCTCCAGCGCCACGTACGCCTGATCGGCATCCGCCACGCTGCGTTCAGCCAGATGACGACTGTTGTCCATCCGGCTGACCGCATCCTGTGTTACACGCAACAGATTGCTGATTGTCGTCTGGATTTCCTGGGTAGACGCCTGGGTGCGTTGCGACAGAGTCCGCACTTCGTCAGCCACCACCGCAAAGCCGCGACCCTGCTCGCCCGCCCGCGCCGCTTCGATCGCTGCGTTCAGAGCCAGAAGGTTGGTCTGCTCAGCGATACTCTGGATGCTGGTCAAGACATTGGAAATGGACTGGGAGTGCTGGCTGAGCTCAGTGATGACCTGAGTCGCTTCCGCCACTTCCTGGGCCAGATCGGTAATGGAGGTCTGGGTCTTGCGAACCAGCTCCAGGCCTTGCTGACTGCTTTCGGTAGAATGCTGCGCCGATTGCGCCGTACGTTCGGCATTGCCCGCAATTTCCTGGGTAGCCGAAGCCATTTCGGTGACCGCCGTCGCGACCAGTGTCAGCTCCTGCTGGAGACGCCCCAGATCAGCGACCGACAATGTGCTGTTGTTTAGCACCGTCGTGGACTCCTGGCCGATTTCCACCGCCTGATGGCGAATATGCGTAACCAGTTCATGCAGACTGGCCACAAACTGGTTGAAGTGCAGGGCCAGATGGCCCACCTCGTCCTGGCTCTGTTGAGGGATGCGCTTGGTCAGGTCGCCATTGCCATGGGCGATTACCTGAAGTCCCTGGGAGACCACACCCAGCGGGCGTAGCAGCCAGGCGCACAGCATGTTGATGGTGATCAGCGACAGAACCAGGATGGCGCCGAATGCGCCTAGGCTCGCCCACAGCTGCTGATAGAGCGGGGCGGTCAGAACAGCGTCGTCCAGCGTCATGATGAGAATCTCTCCATCATGATCGATCGGGACAGCGTACAAACGCTCACCGTTATGGTCCAGCAAGTGCTGCGTACCCTTGCTGGCAGCCAGTGACGCCAGGGTGGCAGGGGTGAGCTCCGTCATCAGGTCGCTGACCTTCTTGTCGAGCAGGTCCGTGTCCGTGTGGCCCAGAATGGTGCCGTCCTTGTCTACAAAGAAGGCCGAGCCATTGCCAGGAAGCTTGATCTGTTTCAGCTGCTCAAGAATCTCGGCCATGCTGACGTCAGCGCCCACCACCCCAAGCGTATTTCCGCTCTGCTGCAGAGCGCGGCCCAGGGACAGCACGTGGCTTCCAGTGGCCGCTGCAATAGTCGGTGTCGAGATGTAGATGTTGTTTGGCGCGACCAGCGCCTGCTGGTACCACTTCCATTTGCGAGGGTCATTATTGTCTGGCGGCAGGGTTACACCGTTGGCGTTCACCTGGCTGCCATCGGCCCGAGCAAAAAAGACGTTGTCGAAACCGCCGGAAATTTTGGCCTGATCAAGAATTGACAACATGTCAGCCGGGTCGTCAGTGGCCTTCACAGCCTGGAGCACTACCTCCTTGCTTTGCAGCCAGTAACGCACGTTGGCGCTGAACGTCCTGCTGGCATTACTAACCTGTTCCGCAATGTGGGTCTCCAGGCTTTTCTGACTGTTCCAGAAGTTCATACCGGTCAGGCTGGCACCCACCAGCAGTACCGCAGTACTGGTGGATAGAGCAATCTTTTTACGCAAAGACCATTTCATAAAGACATCAAACCGACAGAGACAAATACGACACGGCAACCAATTGCCGCGGACTGATAGGAGGCTATCGGCCCGGTTCGATAAATCTGGAGCGCTATGCTCGTCCAGGTAGTAGTGGCCGATGATCGGTTGTACAGAGAGGCGCGTACATGACAGGGCACCACCAACGGTGCGGGCTGGATATGGCGACTCGCTCGTCTTCTTGGTTTACGAGAACGCTGCGTCTGCTTGAGGATTTGACGTTGCCAGATGTCTGCATCGCAGGCGAAGCCGACAGCCTATCTGTCAGGTTCAGCCTGCTTGAAGCAGCCAGCTATGCTTTAAGTAGTACATTGCCCTGATGGAGTAACAGTATGGCTTTAGAAACCGACAGCGATCCGTTTGATCAACGCCAGCAATTGACTCTGGCGGCCGAAGCCCTAGGTTGGAAGGTAATCGATTGGGCGCAGGACATACCCATCGTCAGGGATGAAAACGGCGAGAGCTTCCAGTGGCTGCCCCATATCGACGATGGTGAGTCACGTCGACTTCAGATACGCCTGGGGATTCACCTGTCCTACAACCCCCACGAGAAAACCATGTGCGTCAGTTGTCCCTTGTGGGACGTAGAGGACCTTACCTTGGATTGCGAGGAGGCGGACGCTTTGGAAATGGCGCGCTACATGGTAGTGCTCTTCGCGGCGCTGTCCACCGGTGTGGAGATAAGCAGTCTGGATGCTGCGCAGGGGCTGTTGGGCTATTGACCTGAACACGTCTGGAAATAGATGTCTCATTGAGAGAAGGGGGGCAAAGGAGCATGCGCCGCTTGCATACCCTCCTGTTTCGGTCCTGCCTGCCAGGGCCGGCTCTTTCAAAACCCTCGCTTCATGCAAAAACTTGCAAACATCTCTCGCTCTCTCTGCTCTGAAAAGTTTGATATATCTATGCGCCGTGCAAGGAGACAGGCGTCCTGAACCGTGGCGCTTGCTTGTAGAGCCATCCTTGTTTGAACGCTATGGCTCGCCGTTTGGCTTCATCTACCCGTGAAGTCGTTGACGGGCAACTCTATTATTCAGTTTGAGAGACATGAACTCAGAATCTGCATATCCAGCTGTTTCAAAAACAAACCGCGGATATCCTCGTAAAAGACCCAGCTCTACGGCTTGGTTTGCCACACTTTCCACCTTGTTCGGTATCTTGTTGGTTGTCACGATCGCAATGCCCAACTAATGCCAGGCCGTCCTGCCGTTATTGAGTCTGATGCGTCGCATCCATAGCCTATAAAGAGGGATGGAAAACACGTATCAGACCTGTTTATTACGAAACCTCAATAAATAAGCCCGTGCCAGAAGGGCGGTAGAAACCGTCCTTCTGGCACGGCTGCGTCAATTATTGGTAGGTTTATTTTGACGGAATACCAATACCAGCCCTATAAGGATGGCCACCATTCCCATACCACCTTGTACGTCGACCCGGTGACCAAGAATCAGGTAATCCAACAGCGTTGTCACAAGTGGCACCAGATAAAACAGACTGGTTACGTTTACCAGATTGCCGGTTTGTACGAGTCGATAAAACAGGAGTTGTGCAAGAACGGAGATGACGACGGCCATCCAGAGAACGGATGTCACAAGCTCCGAGGACAGCTCAAACCTGATGGGCTGGAAGGGGACGAAAAGCAGGCAGAGTACCAGGCTGATACCGACCTGCAACGGCAAGACGTCCGCTGGGGGCTGACTCAGGCCTTTCTGCAGAATGGCACCAATCGACATGCATAAGAGCGCTGCCAGCGCATACAGAATTCCACTCAAGGACAGATGTGTCATCGCCAGGCTGCGGTAGACGAGCAGAGACAGTCCACCCAAGGCCAACAGCAGGCCCGCCAGCCGACGGGGTGATAATCGTCTTTCAACCAGCACCAGGGTGAGAATGGGTTGTACACCCAGAAGGGTAGCCAGGACTCCCGGCGTAACGCCTTTATCCAGAGCCAACAGATAACAAATGCTATAGCCGCCGATAAGCAGCGCTCCGGTGAGGGCTACCCGGCTGCGAGAGCCCGGCGATGGCAACCAGCGCCGCCGCCAGAGCCCCATTAGCAAGAGCACTGTAAACGCAATGAGGAAGCGTAACAGCAGGAACGCGAATGCAGGAGCGTGGGTAACACCCACGTGAGCGAATAACGCGCCGCTGCTCCAGAGCAGCACGAACAACCCTGTGGCGCTATTGGCCACAAGCAGGGTTCTTAATGAACCTAACATTGTCATTTCACCTGTCAGTACGAAAAGCAGGCTCCAGCCAACGGCCTGTGGTAGGCAGTTCCAATCAAGACTGGAGAAAGAAAACGGCTGTAATCAGCCGAGCGTCATCAGGCAGCGACTACTGCCACGACAACCGGAAGGGATACGACAGGTGGTGCGAGGGAGAAACGCGCATGCAGGCACGCCACGTCCGGTGCGGACGAGGAGGAGAACTGGCCTGTATGCAGATGATTCATGGTAGCGTCAGCCAACAGCTGGCAAATGATTAAGAAACATTAGCGCCTCCGCTGGCAGAGCGCAAGCCATAATCAATCTTCCAGAATAATTTCCTTGATCCGGCTGGCCAGTAACTCCATTGGGAATGGTTTGGTCATGACGTGCATGCCTGCCTCAAGGTTGCCATTTCCCACGGCTGCATTTTCTGCATAGCCGGTGATGAATAGTATCTTGAGATCAGGGCGCGCCTGGCGGGCCGCATCGGCCATCTGCCGCCCATTCATGCCGCCGGGCAGGCCTACGTCCGAAATCAGCAGGTCAAGGTGCATATCGGAGAGCAGTATCTTCAGCCCCGAGGCGCCATCGGCCGCTTCGATGGCGGCATAGCCCAACTCTTCGAGCACTTCGGTGATAAGCAAGCGCACCATCGGCTCATCGTCAACAACCAGAACGGTCTCGCCGGTGCTTGCACGTGGGGCGCGCATCAGTTCAGTCTGCTGAGGCTCTGGTTTGCTCTCTTCCAGATGGCGCGGCAGATAGATCCAGACCGTGGTGCCTTTGCCAGCTTCGGAATAGATGCGTGCTTGCCCGCCGGACTGCTTGGCAAATCCGTAAATCATGGACAGGCCCAAGCCGGTCCCCATGCCGATGGGCTTGGTTGTAAAGAACGGGTCGAATGCCCGCGCTACGATGTCTGGAGTCATGCCAATGCCAGTGTCCATGACTGCTATGGCAACGTATTGCCCAGAGAGCATGTCCTGTTCATGGGCATCACGCTCATCGACCCAGATATTGGCGGTACGGATTGTCAGCTGGCCGCCGTCGGGCATGGCATCCCGTGCATTGATACATAGATTGAGCAGGGCACTTTCCAGTTGGTTCGGATCGCACAGCGTTGACCAGAGATCAGAGGAAAGGCTAGTGGTTACCGTAATCTCCGGGCCTACCGTCCTGTCGATCAAGTCCTGCATGCTTTCGATCAGTGTGTTGGCCTGGGTCGGTTTGGGATCGAGCGTCTGGCGACGGGAGAAGGCCAGCAGCCGGTGGGTCAGGGAGGCCGCGCGGTTGGCGGCCGTCTGGGCGGCGGTAATATACCGATCGATATCCGTAGCACGACCCTGTGCTACACGCATCTGGATCATCTCGAGGCTACCGGAGATGCCTGTCAGCAGATTATTGAAGTCATGAGCGATACCGCCAGTAAGCTGACCTACGGCTTCCATTTTCTGGCTGTGTCGCAATAATTCTTCGGCGCGGTTGAGTGCTTCGCTTTGCTCTTTTTCGGATGAAATATCGCGCACGGTGGCATAAATCTGATCCCCTCGGGCCACGGCATTCCAGGACAACCAGTGATAGGTGCCATTCTTGTGTCGGTAGCGGTTCTCAAAGCGAAAGACCGTGTCGCCCCGTTGCAGCATGTGCAGTGCCTGGGCGGTGCGCTCTACATCGTCCGGGTGGACAAATTCACTGAAGGGCTTGGAATGCATCTCCTGGTCGGACCAGCCAAGCGTTTTGGTCCAGGCCGGGTTAAGGCTTACAAAATAGCCTGCAGCGTTAGTTGTACACACCAGGTCAGGGGTTGTTTGCCAGATCTGGTCGCGCTCACGGGTACGTTCCTCTACGCGACGCTCTAATGTGTCCATCAGATCGTTCAGTCGAATCAGGTTCTTTCTGAGTGCAGCGCACACCGCCACGATGCCAAAGTTAACCAGAATGAACAGGGCGTTGGCTGCCCACTGAAGCAGATCGAGATCGAACGTGAAGGGGGTAGAGACAAACAGGTAGGCCGCTGCAAGGGCAGCAACAACGGTGGCGAACAGACCAGGCCCCAGGCCCAGCGTGAAGCCGATAATCATCAGAAGCGGAATGAACAGCAGGTACGGCAGGCCCAGGACAGGCAGGGCCAGACGAATGCCCGCACTGACAATGACAGCCGCCCCTGCAACAGCATAGCGTAGGGGGGTAGGCCATTCATGGCGTAACACCCACTGTTGCAGGCGATCGAAGAGGGTTTCTTTCTTTTGCTGCAAGGTTCCGGTACCTGATAACGGCTTCAAGCTCAAGTCTATGGCTCGGGCTTACCACGCTAAGGATATAGAACGGATGTTACGGCGTGTGAGGGCACGCTCGTAAATGATCCGCAGTCACTCGTGTTGGACACACCGATTGCGATAAGGTCCCGACTCGTTCAGGTGCATACCTTAGCTTATTTCTGGCAAGTGACAGAACGCCCTATCCAAACTGCAAAACGGTAGGGCATTGGCATATAGCGATTGGTGCCTCATTTTCTTGGGGTCGCGCTCAGGATAGTTCCTTTGGACGCAACCTTTCACCGCTTCTTGAGGATAGTGTCCAGACGGGTTGCCAGCAACTCCATGGAAAAAGGCTTGGTCATGAGATGCATCCCGTCCTCCAGGTTGCCATTGCCTACTACCGCATTTTCCGCATAGCCGGTAATAAACAGAACCTTCAGATCCGTGCGTTGATGGCGGGCGGCATCGGCCATCTGGCGGCCGTTCATGCCCCCTGGCAATCCTACGTCTGAAATCAGCAGATCGATATGTGCAGCGGAGGAAAGGATGGCAAGCCCTGACGCGCCATCAGCCGCTTCGATTGCCCTGTAGCCCAGCTCTTCGAGTACCTCTTTGATGAGCATGCGTACAGTGGGCTCATCATCGACGATGAGTACGGTTTCACCCTTTCTCGTGCGTGGTGCATCCCCTGATCTAACCTGCTCCGCACCGGCCTCGACCGAGCCTGCATAGCGGGGCAGGTAGATTTTCATGGTGGTGCCCTTGCCCGGCTCCGACAAGACACGTACCTGACCGCCGGACTGCTTGGCAAATCCATAGATCATGGACAGACCCAGCCCGGTACCCCTGCCGATAGGCTTGGTTGTAAAGAACGGGTCGAAGATGCGCTCTATGATTTCCGGCGACATGCCTGTGCCCGTGTCGGATACTTCCGTCACGATGTACTGACCCGGATTCATGTCGCGCTCATGGGCGCTGGTCTCATCCAGGTAGCGATTTTCGGTTCGAATGAGTAATCGACCACCATCCGGCATGGCATCTCGTGCATTGATACACAGGTTCAGCAGGGCATTTTCGAGCTGATGGGGATCACAGAGCGTGGGCCAGAGTGCTTCGCTGAGATCGGTCGTGATACACACGGCTGGTCCTACGGTACGTGTGATCAGTTCACGCATGCCTTCGATCAACTGGTTGGCCTGGGTCGGTTTGGGGTCGAGCGTTTGGCGACGGGAAAAGGCCAGCAATCGGTGGGTCAGGGCCGCGGCTCGATTGGCAGAGTCCTGGGCGGCGGTGATGTATTTATTCAGATCGTTCAAGCGTCCCTGGATCAGGCGCGTCTTGAGCAGGTCCAGGCTACCGGAAATCCCGGTGAGCAGGTTGTTGAAGTCATGGGCCAGCCCGCCGGTGAGCTGGCCCACAGCTTCCATTTTCTGGCTATGGCGCAACCGTTCTTCCGTCTGATGCAGGACTTCGGCCTGCGCCTTTATCGTGGTGATATCGCGTGCAATGCTGTGGAACAGCCCATCACGACGCTGGGAGTTCCAGGATAACCAGCGATAGCTGCCATCTTTGTGCCGGTAGCGGTTCTCGAAATTTGACAAGACCTGGCCGTTCGTGAGTAGCCGCTTGGTTTGCACGGTATGTTCCAGGTCGTCTGGGTGGAGAAAATCCTTGTAGGGGCGTGCCTTCAGTTCCTGCTCCGACCAGCCCAGGGTTTCGCTCCAGGCAGGGTTGAGGTTGAGAAAGTAGCCTTCCGGGCTGGCGGTGCAGACCAGATCTGGCGTGGTGCGCCAGATTTGATCGCGCTCGCGGGTACGTTCCTCGACACGTTGCTCAAGCGTTTCGTTCAGCTCCCTCAACTGGCTTTCGCTGGCCTTGAGCCGGTCTTCGGCTGCCTTGCGAGCCGAGAAATCAATGGTCACGGCAATGATAGAGCGGGGATTGCCTTCATCATCGTTCAGACAGGTCAGATTGCTATTGGCCCAGACGATAGTGCCATCGGGGCGGAGGTAGCGCTTGTCGAGGCGAGTCGGCTGTCGGGTGGCCAGGACATGTTGAAGCGCCTCGAACGTCTTGGGCTGGTCTTCAGCCAGGGTAACGGTCTTTGCGGTTGTGCTTAACATCTCTGTGCGAGAGCGACCCAACAGGCGGCAGAGCTCGTCATTGACCCGTAGAAAGCGGCCGTCGAGGCTGATCTCGGACAGGCCTACCGAGGCTTCGTCGAAAATGGAAGCCAGGCGGGTTTCGCTTTCCTTCAGCGCCAGCTCAGCACGGGTGCGCTCGGTAATGTCGCGGCCAATGGAGAGCAGTTTTTCAGGCGTGCCGTCTGCGCCTGGTATGCAGGAAATAGCAATATCCCACCACTTGGGTTTTCCTGTGTGGGTAGGGCAGTAGCCCTGGAAACGTCCTGTCCCTCCGGCACGAGCACTTGCGATGGCGTTGCGTGCCGCCTCCAGATCCGCGTCTTTCCATACCCGGATCCACGGCTTGCCCAGTACGGAAGAGAGATCCGTAATCTCCATGGACTCTATACCGCCGGGGCTCACGAACTGAGTATGTCCTTCGAGATCCATGATCACGATGCAATCCTGACTCGAATTGAGAATCAGGCTGTTCATCTGGCGAGAAATGCGCAGCGCATTCTCGATAGAGTGATTCGCAGTAATGTCCCGCGAAATGGAGAGCAGCTTTTCAGGCCTCCCATGAGAGCCGAGGATAGGCGTGACCTGTACATCCCACCACTTAGGGGTTCCTGCCAGGGTATTGGCCTGCCCGATGAACCGGCCAACCTGACCCGCGCGGGCCAGCGTCATGGCCTCTTTCGCTTCCTGGCTCCCCTTGTCTTGCCAGAAGGTCGGCCAGGGGCAACCCGCAATGGCATTGAAGTCGCTGACTTCCATAGCGTCCTGGCCGTTTGGGCTCATGTAAAGCAGTTTGCCGTCAAGGTCGAGCACCTTGATGCAGTCGTCAGAGGAGGCCAACACGCTGCGCAGGAACTCGGCGTCGGCCTGCTGAGCTTCAATCACTTTTTGCTGCCGGGTCTGATCGCGCAGGATTTTCAGAAAACCCAGGTGGGTTCCATCGGCTGATCGGAGCGGCATCATCTCGCCATTGGCCCAGAACAGGGCGCCGTCCTTCTTCTGGTGCCAACGCTCATCACTGGCGCGACCTTTTTCCAGGGCGCGTTGCATCTCGCATTCGGCGCGCTGCTGGAGTTGGTCCTCTACGGTGAAGAGGCGATTGATAGAGGTCCCTAGTATACTTTCGGCTGTCCAGCCAAAGACCTGCTCTGCACCAGAGTTCCAGTGAGTAATGCGACCGCACTGGTCGGTTGTGATGATCGCAAAATCGACAGCACTGTTCAGAATATCCCGATGGCGCTGGTTCTGTTGGTGAGTCGTTTCGGCAACGGCCTTGAACGCCGTATTTTCGGCTTCGAGTTCGGCGATACGCAGACGCAGATGTTCGTTTTCGATGGTAGTCATGCCGGTATAAAAAGAAGGGCGCGGTACATAAGGTACCTGGCGGTAGGGGCCAATGCATTGCCATGAGTCCGGCAGCGCACAGGCACAGCTTCGCTCACGATCAGGTCACGAATGAACGACGTTGGAAAGGTAGGGATTGGCGAGCGGTCCAGTCTATCCAGCACTCGAGAGACTGTCTATCACGCCGGCTGCCCAACCGTCGGCCTGTCTGGGTAACAGGTATGTAGGCGGGATGATATCGATGGGCTATCGGTGTGTCAGGTGCTAAAAGCCGGACTGTCATTTGTAAGGGTCGACCGGTTGGTTCTACCGCTTGATGACCGTCAGGCTGATCAGGCGAGCCACTACCAGAGTGATGTACATGACGCCTGCAAACTCCTCGAGCATTACCAGACCGCGGGCAAGCGGTGAAATAGGCAGAACATCACCCAGCCCTACGCCGGAAAGCGTGGTAAAGCTCAGGAACAGCAGTTCCATCCAGGTCCGTGGTGCCTCAGGGTTCTGCATGGCGGTAAAGCTGCCTGGCAGAAGCAACTGGCAAACGGTAAAGGCATAGGCAAACCCCCAGGCCAGCAGAGTAAAGGTTGCGCCTACGGCAAACAGCTCATCGGTCGATGCGCGCTGATCTTCCATCATGTAGGCAATCAGGCTGGCGGCTGCGTAAAAGTAAAAGGCGCCTTCCAGCAGGGCGGAGGCAACCGTAACGGCCTGGTTGGGCCAGATCTCGCTGACGATAGCCAAGCACAGAATGAGCGCGGCCAGAATGAAGGCAATCGAGTGGAGCATTGGACTGCGACGGACCATTCGCAGGGCAGCAACCAGCACGATGACGCCAAACGCGCCAAAGACGGCTCGCCCACCCGGCATGTTCTCCATGAAGGGATAGAGCACGATGCCCAATAGCTGGATAAGTAACAGGCTTGCAGACGGGTAGCGAACCAGATACGTAACGAGGGTGACTTTCATTCAGGGCACGGGCAGGATGGAAACGCCGTACAGCGTAACCCGGCAGCGCAAGGCTCACCAGAGCCTTGCGGATAAAGAGCTCGACAAGGCCTATGACTTCTTCTTGAAGGCGTAGAATAGATTGGGCTCGCTGATCACATACAGGTTGCCCTGATCATCCATTGTCATGCCCTCAGCCTGGGGAACATCCTTGGCAAGCCCCTGATTACCACCCCTCAAGCTGAAGGAGCTGACCGGCTTACCGTTGGCGTCCATTTCCACGATCATCTTGGATTCATCAGACAAGGCCAGCAGATGGCCTGTACTCGTATCATAGTGAAGGCTGGACAGGTCGGTCACAAACAAATCCCGGTCGCGCTGTGCGTTGACATGCACGTCGATGTCGATCGGCTGGTCGGGCGAGGCGGTCAAAAAGCCGTTGATCTCGAAGATGCGGACCGGGTCCTTTTCCTTGGCAACAAAAAGGCGCTGCTCCTTGGGGTCGTAGGCCAGGCCCTCGAAGCCTTTGTTGCTGTTATCCGCTGCGCTGAGCGAAAACTGTTTGGCATTAGCTGGGTCGGCAATATCGATCACCTGGGTCTGATCATTGACATGCACTTCGATCAGACGATGGTTACGTTCCTCTGTAATCAGGAGGACGCCGGGACGAATGTATTCGATCGCTTCCGGATCACCGAAACCCCGCAGCGGAATACGACGCAGCACATCACCGGAGAGCGAAAGCTCGATAAGGTGCGAGTCTTTGTTGGTTACTGTAAAAAGCGTCTGGCGGCTGGCGTCGAAGGTCAGCGCTGACATGTCTTCGTCATTACCCAGTGGCTTGGCATCGATTGTGACATGGTAGTCAGGCAACCACAGGGCTTGCCCTTGGGCCTCCTCGGAGCTGAAGCGCTGTTCCAGACGGAACCAGACCTGCTCAAACAGGCGCTGCTGGGCACCTGCGGTTATCGCGGCTGCCACTAGCAAGCAGGCCAAGGCCGTTGCCATCGTTTTGGAGGAGAGAGCGTTCTGCATGTTAGGTCAGGTTCAAAATTCTGGGCGTATAGCCTACGGGGGTTGGGCTTAACTGAAGCTGAATAAGGCAGGTGCGAGTGTTTCCGATTCTTTCACCCATGGTTCGATAGGTGCGCTCTACGGACGATAGATCCTGAGCGCTTTGGGTTTGATAGAAAAGAGAGCGGGTGTGTAGGTGGTCAGCTCTCCATCAGTATTGATAGGCATGGGTTTGCGGGTGTTCAGCCGGATAGCGGTTGTCTGAAACGCCCTGACCTTATCTGCCTTGCCATGGGTGCCCTTGCGCAGGCTGGGCAGCAATGCGATCAGTTCCCACCAATGCTTCACCTCAAGGCTATAGAAATCCAGGCGTCCATCGTCGGCGGTTGCGGATTCTTCCACCGTCATGCCACCACCATAGTGACGGCCATTGCCCACGGATGCCTGGACCGTTCGGACCTTTTCCACCTGTCCGTCATGTTCGATATACAGGGTGAAACGGCGAAAGCGGCGCAGTAGCCGAAAGGCGGTCAGGCCATAGCCGAGACTGCCCCATTTCTTCTTGATATCCGCGGTCAGCTGATCAGCCAGATCGGCACTGAAGCCAATGCTGGCGACGTTGAGAAAGACATGATCGTTGACGACACCTACATCGATGGCTCGCAGCTGCCCCCGCACAATGATGTCGACGGCCTCGAGCGGGTCCTGAGGAATATTCAGTGTCTTGGCCAGGTCGTTGGCAGTGCCGAGCGGCAGGAGGCCGACGGGCAGGCCGGCCTCAATCAGGGCGGGAGCTGCGGCGTTCAACGTGCCGTCGCCGCCGCCGACGATGATCAGGTCGCATCCCTTGGCCTGTCTGATCTTCTCGCTGATGGAAAGGTTTTCCCCTCCGGTAGGTTCGACTACGGTTATTCCGCCCTGGCTGAGCTTTTCAACGATAGGCGTGTAGGATTCACTCCCACGGCGGGCGCGTTTATTGATCAGCAGAAGGGCGCGGCGGGTTTCGGTAGCGGTCATTGCGTCTGAGATCCCCTATGACTTGTTTATCTCTGACACTTCACGTGTAGGTCTGTCCGAGGGATGGAATGCGAGAGTGCCCCGTTCTGACAACTGCCTGCGAGGCGGAGTTGTTTCAAAAGATCAATGAAGCCTTACGTTGCGTGATCATCCGCTCAGACTGACGTTAAAAGCATAACTAGCAGGTAGGACCCGACGGTTTCAGGCGCGAGGGCTGACACGGGCGCTTTTGAGCAGCCGGTAGTCCTGCCACAGGATCACGGCCGCTGCGGCGGCGTACGCAAGGCAGGGTGCCCAATAAGCAGGATTAGCCAGCGCTTCGCTCAGGCACATGACCGCACTGATAGAAGTAAATAGCCACGACGGCACTCGCAGGACACACGCCATTGCGCTGGCCCAGAAGCGATCCCTCAGAAAGCCCAGGGGAACGCAGGCGGCAATCTGCATGACTACCAATACGAAGGTCGCAACAGCAACGGTCAGCACCACCTGATTGTCGGGCGTTTGTGCGTCACGAATAGGGATGAGCAGCGTGCCCAGGCGGGTATGGCTCAAGGCGGTATAAGCCAGGAGCAGCAGGGCGCTGGAGAAAATGATGCGGGCTGGTATCGAGTTCATTGAGCGTCGCGTTACAGGAAAAGGCGCCTATATTACCTGAGCCCGGCGCCTGTTCATGAATACTGTCCAGACAGGTTCAACCCGACGGTGTCTGTTCGGCCAAGGTATGAGTAGCGTCGAGTACTGCCTGCGGTGCCAGATGATGCAGCATATGCCCGGCGCCCTCGATGACACGGAAATCCATCTCCGGCAACTCGGTATGCAGCCTGCCCGAGTGCACATGGGTATGAACCAGCCGATCCTCGCGTCCCGCCATGATGATGGAAGGTACTGTCAGCGTCTTGTAACGCTCCTTGAGTTGTAGCGTTGCGGGAATGATCAGGGCTATTTCGGCTGCGCTGGCATGAAGCTGCACAGGACGAAAGGCCATCCAGGCCGGAAATCGCTTGAAGCGGGCGGGCACTTTGGCGGGCGCAAACATTCGCTTCATCATGAGTGGCCATATGCTGCGATACAGCAGCGGTGAAACGGAGTGGCACATGAGGTCACCCACACCGGGGATGGCCGGCAAAGCCGCCATGGGAATATCAGGGCGAACGGTCGGGTAATAATAGCCGGACAGCAGCACAAGGCCTCGGACAGACTGTGGGAAGTCGAGCCCCAGCGCCATGGCCACCAATGCGCCCCAGGAATGGCCGAGAACGATAGGGCGGTCGATACCCATTGCGGCAAAGGCCCGATTGAACAAATGGGCCTGTTCGAGCGGACCCCAGACGATAGACGACGGGCGCTCGCTGTAGCCATACCCAGGGCGGTCAAAGATGATGACCCGATAGGTACGAGCTGCGCGCTCGACAAGCCCGCTCAACTCGAAGTCAGTACCCATGGTCGTGTTGCCATGCAGAAGCACAAGGGGCTGTCCCTCGCCGTATTCGACGTAATGGATTCGGATACCATCCACCTCGATAAAGGTGCCTGCCGGTGGGTGCTGCTTTTCCGCTTGACAGCTGTAATGGCGGACCAGCATGGCTGATGCCGCGACGGCCAGGGAGCCCCACACAAGCGGGCCGGGGCGGAAGGGTAAAGGCGTGGTTTTACTAGGCGTAACGTGTGCGCTGTCGGTATGCCGGAGATTTTTCATGCCAGGGCTCCCGCTAAAGACAATTTAGAGTAGTCCACGGGAAAGCCGTTCGCGGTAGGGACGAATGGCACGTTTGGCTTTTACCTGAAACCAGCCATCCGCCTGCAGGGGGCGGATGGCTGTAGGTCAATCAGGCTGCGCCCAAGCGCTTGGTCAGCTCGGCCAGTCCCTGGGACAGGTTTTGCAAGTGCACCGCAGCGTCTTGCGTCTTTTCAACCTGGGCCTGGTTGGCGCTGGCAATGGCCGTAATTTCAGTCAGGTTACGAGCAATGTCTTCACTGACTGATGTCTGTTCCTCCGCTGCTGCCGCAATCTGGATGTTCTTGGCGCGCATCGAGTCGACCGAGACCGAGATGGTGTCCAGAATCGCGCCAGCTTCCTTCACCTGTGTGACGCTGCGCTCACTGATGCTCTGACCGTTCTGAATGGCCTTGGCCGCGTTGGCAGTGCCGGTCTGAACGTTGGCAATGATCTGGTTGATCTCGTTGGTCGAGTCGGCTGTGCGACGCGCCAGGTTACGGACCTCATCGGCCACAACCGCAAATCCGCGACCGGCCTCACCCGCGCGGGCGGCTTCGATGGCCGCGTTAAGCGCCAGAAGGTTGGTCTGTTCAGCAATGCCGTGGATGACTTCCATTACCTTGCCGATACGCACGCTGTCTTCTTCGAGCTGATTGATGACAGAGGCCGTACCGGCAATCTCGTCGCTCATGTCGACAATGGTCTTGATGGTGCCCTGCATGACGACGCTACCGCGCTGAACAGCCTGATCGGTTTCGGTAGCAGCAAGGGAGGCTTCGCTTGCGTGACGTGCGACTTCCTGGGCAGTAGCCGACATTTCATGCATGGCCGTTGCCACCTGATCGGTACGGGAGAACTGCTCGTTGCTGCCCTGAGCCATCTGGCTGGCAATGGCGTTCAGGTCGCGGTTGGCAGAGTCCAGGTCCTGGGTGCTCTGCTTGAGGCGCGTGAATGTATCGGACAGGAAGTTACGCAGAATACTGGCGGCTCCCGCCAGTCGACCGAGTTCATCCTGGCGGCTGGATTGGATATTTACGCTGAAGTTGCCATGACTGAGCTGGTTGATATGGCCGATGAGCTCACTGATCGGTACGACCAGGCGGCGATTGACCAGCCACAGGCTGATAACAAGGATGGCGATACCGCCCCCAATCAAGGCAATCAGGCCTGCCAGGAAGGTGGTGTCGGCCTGTGCACTGATTTGGGTGGATAGCTCGTTACTGTGCTTGTGCAGTTTGGTGACAAGATCGGCCATCTGGGCGGTGGCGCTACGGTCGATACCTTCAACAGCCTTGTCGCCTGCCTCCGGGTCAAAGCCGGCAGCCCTGAAGCGCTCGAAACCTGTGCGATAGGCTGTACCCAGCGTCTTGTGCTCGGTCTGCAGGCTTTGAATGGCTTGTGCGATAGAGCTATCTGACCACGGCTGCTTGCTCAGGTCAGACAGCAGTACCTGAACCTTTTGCTCTTCTGCCTGGAAGGCATTCCAATGTTTTTCGCGCTTGGCGTCATCCTTGCCGCGCAAGAGGGCGTTTTTCCATTCCTGAACTTGGGTTTTAAAATTCAGGTTGGCTTCGTCGATCAGCAAAACACTACGTATCTCATTGGCCAGAAGACCTTGATAGCGTTGAACGCTCCCGGAAAGAAATTTGAAGGAAACGATTGAAATAGCCATGAGCAGCAAGAGACTGCCGCAGAGCAGGGCAAGAACTTGAGCACGCAGGGAACGGTTAAGCATCACAGTGTCTCGAGAGAGGGAGGTACTCGTCACTGTGTCGTTGAAATAGCAAAAAACTTAATGCGATAAATATTCTATCGGCTTGATAAATTAATGAATTTTTTGTGACAGGCGTCTGGTTCGAACATTTGCCGTGAACGGCTATCCAACAGAGTAACATTTATTAAAAGATAAGAACGCGAGGTGCATCATGAGTGATGAACTGCTGGCGCCCATTCACGCGATGGATCCAAGCCCGATCAACCCAGGCGGTGGCCAGGAGTCGCCCTGGCCCGATGAGCCAGTAGGGCCTGATGGGATCATTGATCACCCGGATGACGTGACCGATAACCCTGACGTGATTGACCCGGATACTCCGCTTGTCCCCAGTTGACCCATGAAAAGGCTGGGCAGAGAGCCGCTGTCCAGCCTTTCCTTCACCGACTTTCCTACCCGCGACCGTAAACGACCGCTACCATCTTGCGTTGAGCCTGCATGGTCGCCTGGGCCTTGGTGTTCAGGGCCTGGAGACGGGTGTTCAGTTCTTTCTGGATAGCGGGGTCGGATACTTCGATCATGGCACCGTTGACCTTGATCACGTCCTGATGGGCATTGATGTAATCAAGCGCTTCGAGCGTTGCCGTCAGGGTCTCGCTGGCAACCGGCATCATGTTCTTCATGGCTTCGGCCGGCTGGGTGACAACTCGATCATAGGCCTTGTCATAGGCAGCCTTCAGATCTTCCGGCTGCTTGAAGGATTTACGCGCTTCATCCGCCTTCGCCTGTTCTTCGCTGATCAGCGCCGGCAGCTCGTTCAGCGTTTTTTGGGCAGATTGAATATCCTCGCGGCGCTGAATAGCCTGTCCCATCGAGCTGATGTTCATCTGCTTCATCGCCGTGGTCAGCGAGTCTTCGGTTCGCTTGTTGAGGGACTCGTGAAAGTGCTGCATCGCCGCATACTGGGCGCTGTATTCGCCAAAGAGGTTCTTGTCTTCGTCCCGAAGAACCGGAACGTGTACGCCGGGCTTATCGATGATGCGGGTTTGCAGGAATTCAATGAGTGCCTTGCGCTGCGCCTCTTCGTTGGAGCAGGCGGACAGCAGGCAGGCGCATATCAGGGTGAAAAACAGGGCAACCGCGGGGTTACGCTTGAGCATGAGATCTCCCTATGAGCTCAAATGGAGTAGAGCCGACCTGCAATCAGAGGTCAGCCGGCGCACCGTATATAGGGGATTGGAAAGCGTGGCGAGCGGGATCAGCCGAATTGGTGAACGGGTTCTGCTTATGAGACGGGCTTGACGTGTTAGGCGGTGTTAGCCCATCGGATCGAAATGGCTTTTGGCCGAGCAGTACCGTTCTTCCATCCATTTGCTTTTGTTCTGCTCATCCTTATCGTGGCGGACGCGCCAGTCCTGGCACTTTTGTCTGAAGTATTCCTTGGCGCCCTTGCGGCATTCGCTATAGCCGACCGAATCCTTGCGGTAGTTGCCGCATACGCTGGTGTCGTCGATGCGGTTGTTAACAATCTCCCAGGCCGCCAGATAGCTTTCACTGCTGCCCCATGCCTCAACCCAGTGCTGCTCGCTTTCCCGTACCGGGTCGGCCGGATAGATGAGCGCCCGTGGCAGGTGATCATGGTGGGCGCGGTAGGCTCTGGGGACCGCTCCTCGATGAGGGTATGGCGGCTTTCCCAGATGGCAGCGAATGATCGAGTCATCGGTCTCGCCGTCGCTTCGCATACAGGTCAGGTCAGCAGAAGAAGCGACTTCGGTCTGATCCAGCGAAAGATCGACAGGCCCCTGGGCCGAAGGGGGAGTATCGATACCGTCAGCGGGCTCAAGCAGCATGACAGGGGCTTGCAGCTGTTCAATGTCCTCCAGCGCATTCCAGGCCAGCAGGCTGGCAAACAGCAGCAACGCCAGCCACAGAAGTTGAGCCAGGGTTAATGTACGGCGGCGCTTGAGTGGTCGGGTGACAGGATTTGGTTCATGCACAAGCATGGGCTTGTGCCCATCGTCTTGCTGTTGACCGCGGTCGTGTGTGCCCATGATGCTTCCTTGCAGGACTCGAAACGACGGTACTGACGTTGAAGATGCGTGATGAATTTCACGTTACATAAGGGTATCCAGACCAGGCGGATAAATCCAGCTGGTGAACCGGCCTTGAGCCATTCAACCGATTGAGCAGAGATAAAAGGCAGTAAGGAGGCGATGAAGCGGACCAGGCGTACCTGGCCCGCTCGGTGGTCAGGCGCTGCGCTGCTGCGAGGCGCCGTACCAGATCACCAGGGCAAAGCAAAGCATGGGCAGCGAGTACGCATATGCAGTGCTGCTCATATCGGCAATGAGGCCCATGAAGTAGGGCATGATCGCGCCACCCACGATAGCCATGATCATGAAGGAGCTGGCGCGCTTGGTGTGTGGGCCGAGGTTCTTCACACCCAGCGCAAAGATGGTGGGAAACATGATCGACATGAAGAAGAACACAGCGATTAAACCTACTACGGCAATGCCGTCGAATCCGGCCACTACCAGACCGCAGAGGAAAAAGTTGATCACGCCATAGATCATCATCAGACGAGCCGGCGCGATGAATCCCATCAGCCAGGTGCTGAAGAAACGGCCCAGCATGAAGCACAGCATGGCAATGGACAGCATGAACGACGCGGACTGGCTGGAGGTGTCGGACCAGTGTTCAGTCACGTAGTTGATAAAGAAGGCACCCACACCTACCTGCGCCGCCACGTAGAAAAATTGGGTGATGACGCCGCCGACGAAATGCTTGTGCTGCCAGAGTGTGCGGCTGTCCTGCCGGGCAACGGCTTCTTCCTGATTGCGAAGGTCGGGCAGGGAGGTCTTGGCAAAGAGCACGGCAATCATCAGAACCAGCGCTGCGATACCCACATAGATCATGCTGACCGAGCCCAGGCTGTCGGAGGAGGCGGTACCTGCACTGTTGGTGGCCGAAAAGAACAGGGTGCCGCCCAGGATTGGGCCGGTGAACTGACCGAGGCCGTTGAAAGACTGGGCGAAATTGAGGCGGCGCTCGGCTCCGTTCGGATCGCCCAGAACCGTGGCATAGGGATTGGCTGCCGTTTCCAGGCAGCCCAGACCGCAGGCGATTACGAACAAGGCAAAAAGAAACATGGCAAAGCTGGCTGAAGACGCTGCCGGAACGAACAGCAAGGCACCCAGGGCATACAGGCACAACCCGACCAGGATGCCGGCCTTGTAGCCGCGCTTGCCCATGAAGATCCCGGCGGGCAGGGCAACGATAAAATAGGCGCCGAAGTACGCCGCCTGAAGCAGGCCGGACTGCGCCTTGGTGACGTGCAGCGTTTCCTGGAAGTGTTTGTTGAGTACGTCCAGCAGGCCATACGACAGGCCCCACATGAAGAACAGGCTGGTGACAAGGATGAATGCCCATTGATAGCCCGAGCGTTCCTGGCTGGCAACGGGTGTGGCCGTTCTGGTTTGGTTGACTAACATGACAGCTCTCCGTGGTTCTTATCGTTGTGCAGCGTTGAGGTCATTTGGTGGGTACAGCAAAACCGGCGTCCTGGCGTTGAATAGCCGTTCCCCCTAGGGCCAGCAGGCCTGCGCCAAGCAGGGCGACAGTTGCCAGGGTGTACATGCCGGCGTGGGGATTGGCGAACGTCTGTTCCATATAGGTTTTAAGGGTGGGCGCAAGAAAGCCGCCCAGGTTGCCCAGCGCACCGATCAGGGCAATTGCGCTGGCTGCTGCGACACCGCCCAGGTAGCGGGTGGGAAGCGTCCAGAAGAGCGGCTGAACAGTGATAAAGCCGGCAGCCGCGAGGCAGAAGGCAAACAGCACGGGCACGATGCTTTCGATAACCGTCGATCCTGCTATGCCCACTGCGGCGAGCAGCAGCATGGCCACTGCCAGTTGGCGATGCTTGCCGGTGCGGTCTGCATAGCGAGTCACCATGAACAGTGCACCCAGGGTGAATAGCCAGGGAATGGCCGTCAGCATGCCAACCTCAAAGCCGATCTTGGTGCCGAGCAGCTGAGCGATGCGCGCCGGAAGATAAAACAGGACGCCATAAACGCTTACCTGGATAGTGAAATAGATCAGTACGAAGTACATGACCTTTGGGTTGACGAGGGCTGCCTTCCAGGAGGAAGGGCTATGTTCCTTCTTGTCTGTCTCTTCCTGTTCGATAGCCTTGTGCAGTGCCGTTTTCTCGTCCCGGGTCAGCCACCGTGCATCCCGCGGGCGGTTCGGTAGGTAGAAAAACGCAATCACGCCAATGACCGAGGCAAGCAGTCCTTCCACCACGAACATCCATTGCCAGTTGCGCAGGCCGAATACACCATGCATTTCCAGCAGCCAGCCGGATACGGGGCCGCCCAGTAGCAGCGAAGCCGGTACGCCAAAGTAGTACAGCCCATACGCGGCACCGCGGTGGCGATGAGGGAACCAGTAAGTGAGATACAGCACGACACCTGGCGAGAGGCCTGCCTCGGCCACGCCCAGCAGAAAGCGGAGGATATAGAAGGACATTTCGCTCTGAGCGAACATCATGGCAGCCGAAACGAGGCCCCAGGTCACCATGATTCGGCTCAACCAGATCCGTGCACCGATACGGTGGAGGATAAGGTTGCTGGGAACTTCGAAAAGCGCGTAGCCGATAAAGAAGATTCCCGCGCCGAGAGCAAAGGCTGCATCGCCGATCCCTGTGTCGGCCTGCAATGCGAGCTTGGCATACCCAACGTTAGAACGGTCGATAATGGCCATGGCAAACATCAGGGCCACGAATGGAATAATTCGGCGACGGCTCTTGGTCAGGGCACTGTCGAGCGGGGCGGTAAGCGTAGACATGAATGACTCCAGTTATTGTTGTTTTCCAGAGTGCTCATACATCAGGCATGCACTGTCTACGCTGGGGCAGGTTGCTCGGCCAGTGCAAAGATCTTCTGCAGAGGAATCCATTTGCTGCCCTGCGGCGTCCAGGGTGTCGGTGTCTGGTATCGCCACATCAGCGCTTCCCATTCCTGCACCTTGGGATTGGCCGCGGCGGCGGCTTCGAAGGCATCTACACTGAAGTCGGCACCGACATCCATGATCATGAACAGGCGCGTGCCGAGGCGGTAGATCTGCATGTCCTGCACACCGGCGTTGCGCAGATGGGTGGTGATCTCGGGCCAGATACGCGCGTGCAGCTGCTCGTATTCGGCAATGAGCGCAGGGTCATCCTTGAGGTCCAGCGCCATGCAGTAGCGAGTGCTCATGTGAGTGCCCTGTCCAGATGCATATAGCCGCCATCGACCGTGAGCCATTGCCCGGTGGTATGGGCAGCGCGAGGTGATAGAAGGAAGACGACCGTGTCGGCAATCTCCTCGGGAGTGGTCATGCGCTTGCCCAGCGGAATCTTGCTGACGATTTTGTCCAGTTTGTCTTTAGGATCGTCAAAGGTGTTCAGCCAGTTCTCGTACAAAGGCGTCATCACCTCGGACGGGATGACTGCATTCACGCGGATGCCATCAGCCAGCAGCGAGGCGGCCCATTCTCGGGTAAGGGACAGCTGTGCGCCTTTGGCGGCGGTGTAACCACTGGTGTTGCCCTGGCCGGTGAGTGCGGTCTTGGAGCTGATATTGACGATGCTGCCCTGGCTGTCCCGAAGGGCGTCGAGGCAGAGATGGGTCATCACATAGTAATGAATGAGGTTCTTTTCCAGCGACTGGATAAACGCCTCGCGTCCAGCCTCAAGGCTGACCCCGTCGTTGACCCCGGCGTTGTTGACCAGTCCGTCCAGGCGGCCAAATCGGGTCAAGGTTTGCTCGACGGCTGCGCGGCAAGAGATTTCATCGCACAGTTCAGTCTGGATAAAGAGTGTCTGTGGCTGAAGCGCGTCCAGCTTGGCTGCGAAGTCATCTTCCAACGGTGTGCGGCTGACAATCACTGGGATAGCGCCTTCGTCAGCCAGACCGAGGGAAATGGCGCCGCCGATCCCTGAGCCGCCGCCGGTTACGATAAAAACTTTTCCATCCAGATGCAGGTTCATGCGGCGTGCTCCTGTGCATTGACCGTAAGGCCATACAGGCGAATTGCATTGCCGCCCATGATGGCGGACTGCTCGGCGGATGAGAGGGGCGCGATGGCCAGCTGAGCCAGGGCATGGACATGGTCGTACTCGCCCGCCAGCCGGCACACCGGCCAGTCCGATCCGAACAGCACGCGCTCCGGGCCGAACAGCTCCAGCGCCTGGCTCATATAGGCGACCAGATAGTCCGGTCGCCAGGTTGTCCAGCCAGCCTCCGTAATCAGTCCGGACAACTTGCAGTGCACATGGGGGAGGGCAGCCAACGGCGCCAGCTGCTCAGCCCAGGTCTGCAGATTGCCATGTGTGATATCAGGTTTGCCCAAGTGATCAAGCACCAGGGGCTGCCGGTCATGCCTTCGGGCAAAGGCGTACGCGGCCTTGAGCGAGGGGGACTTGATAAGGATTTCATAGAGGTAGCCGCGGGCCTGAATAATGGCCACACCCTTGTTGAATGCGGTGTCGGCGAGAAAGGCATCCGGGTCCGCTTCGTCCTGGATCTGGTGGCGAAAGCCACGCAGGCGCGGCTGGCCTTGCCAGCGATCGAGCGACTCAAGCAGGTTGGGCGCTTGTAGATCTACCCAACCAATAACGCCGGCAATCCACGGATGTTTCGCAGCCAGCGCCAGCAGTGCGTCAGTCTCCTCCTCGCATTGCCGGGCCTGAACGGCAATGCATCCCGTCATCTGGTGTTCTTTAAGAAGCGGCTCGAGATCCGAGGGCAGATAGTCGCGCTTTAACACCGACATGCTGTTGTCGATCCAGCGGTACTGATCCGGCTCGTAATGCCAGAAGTGTTGATGTGCGTCGATTCTGGGTATTTCAGGGCGTGTCATTGTTATTGTCTCCTGAAAGCAGTGGGCGGCGGGATCGGTGAGGCTGGTCCCTCCGATATGCTCGTTGAGTAAAAGGGTAGGCCCTCTACTCAACCTGCCGCTAAGTGTTACGGGGAAACCGATACTGCTGGCGCGAGGCCGGTTTCATGGTGATCGAAAATCCTGGTGCCTGGGGCGGCAGGTAGGCGGGGCCCTTCATGACGCAGGGGTCTTCGAAATGCTCATGAAGATGATCGACATACTCCACAACGCGCCCTTCATGCGTGCCCGCCACGCACAGGTAATCGATCATCGAGATATGTTGCACGTATTCGCACAGTCCAACGCCGCCGGCATGGGGGCAGACAGGTAGCTCGTACTTGGCGGCCATGAGCAGCACAGCAAGCACTTCGTTCAAACCACCCAGGCGGCAGGCATCGAGCTGTACCACGTCGATGGCGCCACGCATGATGAATTGCTTGAACAGAATACGGTTCTGGCACATCTCGCCGGTAGCCACCTTGACCGGGGTAATACCCTCTTTGATCGCGCGATGACCTTCTACGTCGTCCGGGCTGGTGGGTTCCTCGATGAACCAGGGCTTGGCAAACGACAGCTTGTTTACCCAATCGATGGCCTCGTTGACTTCCCAAACCTGGTTGGCATCGATCATCAAGTGTCGGTTAGGGCCTATCACTTCACGGGCAATGGTGACGCGGCGGATATCGTCCTCAAGGTCACGGCCGACCTTGAGCTTTACATGAGAGAAGCCTGCATCAATGGCCTCCTGACAGAGGCGGCGGAGTTTGTCATCCGGATAGCCAAGCCAGCCGGCAGAGGTGGTGTAGCAGGGGTAGCCATGGGCCTTGAGCAGGCCGATGCGTTCTTCCTTGCCTTTGGCGCGCTCCGTGAGCAGTTGTATCGCTTCTTGCGGTGTGATGCAGTCGGTGATGTAGCGAAAGTCGACGCACCGTACGAATTCTTCCGGCGACATGTCGGCGACCAGCTGCCAGACCGGCTTGCCAACCTGCTTGGCCCACAGGTCCCAGGCCGCATTCACGACGGCACCGGTCGCCAAGTGGATGGCGCCCTTGTCCGGACCGATCCAGCGCAGTTGGCTGTCGCTGGTCATGTGGCGCCAGAAGCGGCCCATGTCTGCCGTGATCCATTCCAGATCAAGCCCTTTGATCTGACCTTCCAGTGCCTGAATGGCCGCACAGCAGATCTCGTTGCCCCGGCCAATGGTAAAGGTCATGCCGTGGCCTTCGAGCCCAGGCTGGTCGGTTTCAAGAATCACATAGGCGGCAGAGTAATCGGGATCGGGGTTCATGGCGTCCGACCCGTCCAATGCCTGGGACGTAGGAAAACGAATGTCCTCTACGCGAAGACCGGTGATTGTTATTGTCATATCGGTTCTCCGGAAGCCCTTGATGCCGGGCTTGTCAACGCTGTGTTGGAGGCCCGCTCAAAAGCTCTTCATATGAGAGCGCATGTTGAGCGGGCGCTTCTCCGGGCGTGCGACGCGGTTAAACGTCCCAATCACCCGAAGGGTATGGTTTCAGTCAGCCTGAACCGTGCGCTGCTTCTGCTCGCCCAGGCCCGCGATGCCCAGGCGCATTTCCTGGCCGGGCTTCAAGTAGACTGGTTCGGGCTTGATGCCCAGACCTACTCCAGGCGGGGTACCCGTGGAAATGACATCCCCCGGTTGCAGGCTCATGCAGCGGCTCAGGTAGGCGATCAGCTCCGGCACCTTGAACACCATGGTGCGGGTATTACCGTTCTGGTAACGCTTGCCATCCACTTCCAGCCAGAGGTCGAGCGCGTGCGGATCGGCTATTTCATCTTTGGTGACCAGCCAGGGGCCGAGCGGGCCGAAGGTATCGAACCCCTTGCCCTTATCCCAGGTGCCGCCACGCTCGATCTGCCACTCACGCTCGGATACATCATTGATTACGCAATAGCCCGCTACATAATCCATGGCATTGGCTTCGTCGATGTAGCGCCCGGCCTTGCCAATCACCACGCCCAGCTCAACTTCCCAATCGGTCTTGGTGGAGCCACGCGGGATCTCTACGTCGTCGTTCGGGCCGCAGATGGCACTGGTCCACTTGTTGAACACGACAGGTTCTTTCGGCACTTCCAATCCGGACTCGGCTGCATGGTCGGCATAGTTAAGACCGATACAGATGAACTTGCCGACACGGCCCACGCAGGGGCCAAGGCGAGGGGAACCGTTCACAACGGGCAGACTGCTCTGATCAATATTCCTGAGCGTGTCGAGTCCTTCAGCAGTGATGGCCTGGCCCGCGATGTCATCAATATGGCCAGAGAGGTCACGAATCTGACCTTGAGCATCCAGCAAGCCCGGTTTTTCCTGACCCTTTTCCCCGTAACGCAGCAATTTCATGAGCGGTTTCCTTGTGCAATAAGAGGGTGTGCGGTGGCCTTAAGCGACCCATCCGCCATCGATAACGTTGATGGTGCCCGTTGTGAAGCCTGAAGCCTCTGAGCCAAGGTAGAGCGCCAATGCGGCGATCTCCTCCGGCTTGCCGATTCGGCCCATGGGTTGGCGGGACACAAACGCAGCATAGACCTCGTCTTCGGCTCGGCCTTCCTGCTGGGCTTGCGCCGCAATACGCTGGCGCAGGGAAGGCGAGTCGACCGTGCCGGGGCAGATCGCATTGCAGCGAATACCCTTGGCGACGAAATCAGCCGCTACGGATTTAGTCAGGCCGAGAACAGCGGCCTTGCTGGCGCAGTAAGCAAAGCGATTCGGGACGCCTTTTACGCTGGACGCCACCGAGGACATGTTGATGATCGAGCCGCCGCCGTTTTCGATCATGGCCGGTAGAAAGGCACGAATCATCCGGTACATGGCGGTAACGTTCAGATCGAAGGAGAACTTCCAGGCATCCTCATCACAGTCGAGAATGGTGCCGCTGTGCACGTAACCGGCGCAGTTGAAGAGCACATCAACAGCGCCTAACTCACTGGCAAGTGTCTGGATAGCATCGGGCTGAGTGACATCAAGAACATGGGTACGAACATTGGGAAGCTCGGCGAGGGCGGTAGCGTTGATATCGACCGCAATGACGTCAGCGCCCGCTTCGGCAAAGGCCAGAACGCTGGCCCGGCCAATTCCTTGAGCAGCGGCGGTGACGAGGACACGTTTTCCAGCAACGGACATGAGAGCCTCCTGTTTTTATTATTCGTATGCATGACCCGCTTGCGTTAACCGCTGCTATGCTGGGGGCATATCGAGCGGCTAATGGTCAGGCCATTGGTCCTCTGGTTTAGCAGTGAGTCAGCGGCTGCGCAAGTTTTTTCTGTAGCGCAAGCGACGCGATGTATACCAGTGGGATACGTGATGCCAATACAAACAATTGAAAATCCAAGGCTTTATCGTCAGATCGCCGATCAGCTGCGCAGCCTGATTGACAGTGGCGAATTTCCTCCTGGGAGTCGCCTGCCGGCCGAGCGAGAGCTGGCCAAGCTAATGGGTGTCAGTCGGGCTTCGGTACGTGAAGCGCTCATTGCACTCGAAGTCATTGGCCTTGTGGATGTGCGGGTTGGTAACGGCGTACTGGTTTGTGCTGGCGACCAGCGTCCGGCAGACGATGCGCCGGTGATGGAGTTGGCGGCGCGCGGCCAGTGGGTAGGGCCTGATCCCGAGCTGGATGTGCAGGTGGATTTCAATGCTGAGATCCCGCCGTTCTCGCTGCTTCAGGCGCGGCAGCTGATCGAGCCGGAAGCGGCGGCCCTGGCTGCAATCAATGCCAGCGAGGAAGAGTTGGCCGGTATTCACGCGGCCTATGAGCGCAATGTGCAGGACAACCGCGAGGGCTCGACGACCCATCCCGGCGATCGCCTGTTTCATATCCGCATCGCCCAGGCCAGCGGTAATCCGGCCTATGCCCTGATGATCCAGCACCTGCTAGGGCACCGCTATGGCTCGATGTTTCAGCGCTTGCAGGCACACTATACCCCTGAGGACATGCCCCATCGCTCTGAGGACGAGCATCTGCGTGTACTGAAGGCATTGCAGGCCCGCAATGCGCAAGAGGCACGCTCCGCCATGCGGGCGCACCTGGATGAGGTGATTCGGATCTTTTCTCGCGGTCAGGAAGCGGGGTAATCGCCTTTATTCCATGGCTGTCGGCCTGAGTAGGATCTCGTTGATATCGACCGCTGCCGGTTGACCGATGGCAAAGGCAATGGACTGGGCAACCGACAGGGCAGGGATAGCCATCTCATGAATGTGCCGCACGCTTTTGGCAACGTCTTCGTCCGTCACACTATTGGGCAGCTCCGTATCGACCGGGCCGGGTGAAATGATCGTGCTGCGGATGTTGTAGGGCGTCATCTCCATGCGCAGCCCTTCGGCAATCGCGCGTACGCCGAATTTGGTTGCCGAATACACGGCACTGGTCGGGCGCACCCGATGGCCGGACAGGGACGAGACATTGATGATGTGTCCGCTCTTCTGCTGCTGCATGATCGGCAGGACCGCCGCAATCCCGTAAAGGGTGCCCTTGAGATTGATATCGATCATGCGCTCCCAATCTTCGACCTTACGCTGATCGAGTCGCGAGTTGGGCATGATGCCCGCATTATTGATCATCACATCGACCCGCCCAAAGGCCGTAATGGCTGCCTGGATAAGCAACTCGACGTCATCCCGCTTGGCCACATCCATCTGCACCACCTCAACGCGACCGCCAACGGTTCGCAGCCCCTCGGCAATGGCGTTCAGTTTATCCAGCCGACGTGCGCCCAGGACGACCGTCGCGCCCTCTGAGCTCAATAGCCGTGCGGTGGCCTCGCCAATGCCACTGCTGGCACCGGTAATGACAATGACCTTGCCTTTTATGTTGCTCATGGCTGTTACCTGAATCGACTGGTTTACGAGGGAGTGCCTGAACGCAGGGAGGTTCCAGGCATTAGTCAGCAGAGCGGCTTTTGCCACTCGGCAGCACTTGAAATTTATCGGCTGATCCTTACATTTTTCCGCGGCATTTTTGCCAGCGAACATTCGCACCTTTCTGGCCTTGTTCATCCTTTTTTCAAGGAGATTAATTGATGAAGATCGCGCAGATTGCCCCCTTGTACGAGGCCGTTCCGCCAAGTCTCTACGGCGGAACGGAAAGAGTGGTGGCTCACCTGACCGATGCGCTGGTCGAGTTGGGTCATGAAGTCACTCTGTTTGCATCCGCTGACTCCCGCACATCAGCCCAACTTGTGCCCGGTTGCGAGCGGGCGCTACGACTGGACCCTGCACCGCTCAAGTCTGATATTGCCAGTCACTTGAGTATGCTGCACACGTTGCAGGAGCGGGCCGATGAGTTTGATGTCCTGCATTTTCATGTGGATCTGCTCCATTTCCCGTTGTTCGAGCCCTTGGCTGAGCGGACACTGACCACTCTCCACGGGCGGCTCGACCTCAAGGGATTGCCGGAAGCCTACCGGCGTTGGCACCGGTTCCCGCTGGTGTCCATTTCTCACCATCAACGCACGCCACTGGCTTTTGCCAACTGGCACGGCACGGTGCACCACGGTCTGAATGCGTCCACGTACCGGTTCCATGAGCAGATGGGCGAAGGGTACTTGGCATTTCTGGGCCGCATTTCTCCAGAGAAACGGCCTGATCGGGCGATTGCCATTGCACGGCAGGCAGGTGTTCCCATCAAGTTGGCGGCCAAGGTGGACAACGCCGATCGCAAGTACTTCGAACAGGAGATCAAGCCGCTTCTGGATGATCCGCTGGTGGAGTTCATTGGCGAAATTGGTGATAGTGAAAAATCTGAATTTCTGGGTAACGCGCGGGCGCTGCTCTTTCCCATCGACTGGCCTGAGCCGTTCGGGCTGGTGATGATCGAGGCTATGGCCTGCGGGACGCCGGTGATTGCCTGGCACTGTGGCTCAGTGCCAGAAGTCGTGGAACCGGGCGTGACCGGGTATATCGTAACGAGTGAGGAGCAGGCCGTGGAGGCGGCGCGGCAGGTCCTGACTCTGGATCGGCGTCGGGTTCGGGAGGTGTTCGAGCAGCGCTTCTCCGCCACGGCCATGGCCAGACACTATCTGGAACTGTACCGGCAGCTGCCGGGCAATCGGAACACTGAAGTCAACTTCAAGCAAACGGCGTAACGACCATGGGTGAAATCCTTATGTCTGATCAGTCAGCACAGCAAGGAAGCGAGGTCGAACAGGCGCGTCATCCCGAACGCCTGTTCGTGCTCATGGAGGGTGATACTTTTGTCGTGGCAGATGCCTATGGCGACATGGGTGGGCGGGACGATGGCTTGTTCCATAACGATACCCGCATCGTGTCCCGTTACCGATTGACCGTGGCGGGGAGGCGACCCTCGCTGCTGTCAGCGTCGGTCAGTCAGGATAATGTCTACTTTACCTCCCATCAGACCAACCAGCCGTTGCCGCGGCTGGGTGAGAGCACGACGCCCGAAGGCGTGATTCACATCGAACGCAAGCGCTTTGTATGGAAGGGGTATGTGCATGAGCGCATCCTGCTGGCCAACTACAGTGACTTGTCTACTGAGGTGCCGCTGGAGCTTGAGTTTGGCGCGGACTTCCGAGACATGTTTGAAGTGCGTGGACAACAGCGTAGCCATCGGGGCGAGCAGGAGCATACCCAGATGGCCGAGCGCAGTGTCACGCTACGGTATCTTGGGCTCGATGAGCAGCCGCGCCGTGCTGCCATCAGTTTTTCCGAACAGCCTGTTGAGTTAAGCGAGCAGGGCGCGCAGTTCAGGGTGGCTCTGGAAGGACGTGGAAGCTGGGAGCTGTATATCGACATTGGACCAGAACCGGCTCAGCCTTCGCGGGCACGTTATCGGCAGGCCGCTGCACAAGCGCGGCGCAGTATGCGCAGGCGACAGCGGCGGGGTGCTCAGGTCAAGGCATCTGGCCGTCTGTTCCAGGCGTGGCTGGAGAAGTCCCGTGCGGATCTGGCGCTGCTCACAGCGGAGCTGCCTAGCGGGCCGTATCCCTACGCCGGTGTACCCTGGTATTCAACACCGTTCGGCCGTGATGCGATCATCACGGCGCATCAGGTGCTCTGGTTGAATCCTGAGCTGGCCCGTGGGGTGCTGTCTTACCTTGCGCAACATCAGGCTCATGAAACGTCGAGCTTCCGGGATGCCGAGCCTGGCAAGATCATGCATGAGACGCGCAAGGGCGAAATGTCGGCGCTGAACGAGCTGCCGTTCGGTCGCTATTACGGCGGGGTGGATACCACACCGCTGTTCGTCATGCTGGCTGGAGCCTATGCTCGGCGTACGGGCGACCGGGCATTCATCCAGGAAATCTGGCCCGCACTGCAAGAGGCTATTCGCTGGGTTGAGGGTAATGCCGAGCGTAACGCACAGGGGTTCATCAGTTATGCCCGTGCAGAAGAGAGTGGTCTGGCCAACCAGGGATGGAAGGACAGTCATGACTCGATTTTCCATGCCGATGGCCGTACACCGGATGGTCCGATCTCACTGATTGAAGTGCAAGGGTATGCTTATAAGGCGTATCTGAGCATGGCTGAACTGTCGGAATGGCTCGGTGAGCAGGACAAGGCCGCGCACTGGCGCACACGGGCCGAGCATCTGCGGGCAGCGGTGGAAAAGCATTTTTGGCTGGAGGGTCGGCAGTTCTATGCCCTGGCCCTGGATGGCCATGGCGAGGCATGTGCGGTTCGAGCCTCCAATGCAGGCCACCTCTTGTTTACGGGGCTGCCTCAACTGGCGCGTGGTCAGGCCGTGTCGCAACAGCTCTTGTCCCGCGCCTTCAATTCCGGATGGGGCGTACGGACCCTGGTGCCAGACGCTGTACGGTTCAACCCCATGTCCTATCACAATGGCTCGGTCTGGCCACATGATGTGGCCCTGTGCGCCGCCGGTATGGCGCGCTACGGTGAGCGGGAAGGGGTAGTACGTCTGCTCGGAAACATGTTTGAAGCCGCGGCCCATTTCGGGATGCGTTTGCCAGAGCTCTTCTGCGGTTTCGAACGTGCGCCGGGCGAAGCGCCGATTGCCTATCCGGTGGCCTGTCTACCCCAGGCGTGGGCCGCCGGCTCGGTATTTATGCTGCTACAAGCTTGCCTGGGCGTGGAGATCGATGGGCACACCGCAAGCGTCACGATCACTCAACCCCGCTTGCCGTTTGGCATCGACCGTATTCAGCTGAAACGGCTACGCCTGGGCCAGCAGGAGATAGACCTGACCTTCCAGCGGCTCGGCGAGCGTGTGGTCGCGTTTGTAGACGGCCAATACGGACCTCAGCCGGTCCGGGTTGATATACGTCTTTGAGTCGATGGCAGGGCTGGCCCGGCTGGCCCGGCTGGCCCTGCCTGCTCAACAGACGAGCGGTAAGACGCCCGTCTGCCGTGGTATTGCTGAGGTCAAGAAAGCGCTATTCAGCACGAAAACCTTACCGATGACTTTGAACAGGTCTGGCTCTTGAGCCGTGATCTCCGTACGCTTCGCCTTTTTTGCAGTTCCAGATCTACCCAGAGGCTTATTCATGCAGGACGCGGCTCATCTGACGCCCGGTTTTATGGTCGTTCACGGCAATCGTCTGGAGGACCTGCGCAATCTGACTGTTGCCTGGATGCGCCATCATCCCCTCGCGCCTTTGGAAAACGAGCAGGTGCTCGTGCAGAGTAACGGCATCGCCCAATGGCTCAAGCTGGCCCTGGCCGAAGACCCGACGGAGGACGGCGAAGGCGGCTGCGGCATTGCGGCGGCTATTGATGTGCAGCTGCCGTCGGCTTTCTTATGGCGGGTGTACCGACAGGTCTTGGGTCGCGATACCGTTCCAGCATCTTCCCCGCTGGATCGTACGCCGCTGACCTGGCGTCTGGTGCGGCTGCTGCCCAGCCTGCTTGAACGTCCAAGCTTTGCCTCACTGCGCCGCTTCCTCGATGAAGACAGCGACATGCGCAAGCGCTACCAATTGGCAGAGCGTCTAGCCGATCTCTATGATCAGTATCAGGTGTACCGCGCCGACTGGCTGGAGGACTGGGTCAACGGCAAGGATCAACTGAATAAGCTGCGTGATGGCGCCGTACCGCTGCCGCCGATATGCCAATGGCAGGCAGAGCTGTGGCGTGCCTTGCTGGCGGATGTGGGCGATGACGGCATGGCGGAAAGCCGGGCGGGGGTGCATCAACGCTTCATCAGCACCATGAAGGCGCTGGAACAAGCCCCTTCGCACCTGCCGCGGCGGGTCGTTGTATTCGGCATCTCATCGGTTCCCGCCCAGCTCCTGGAAGCCCTGGCCGCCTTGGCGCGCTTCAGTCAGGTGTTGCTGTGTGTTCACAACCCGTGCCGCCACCACTGGGGTGACATCGTGGCGGACAAAGATTTGCTGCGCCATGAATACAAGCGGCAGCTGCGCAAGCCGGGTATGCCTATGCAGATTGATCTTGATGAACTACACCAGCATGGTCATCCCTTGCTCGCCAGCTGGGGTAAGCAAGGCCGCGATTACATCAACTTATTAGATCGCTTTGATGAACCGGATAGCTACAAGCATCAATTTAAAGATCTGAGTGATGGCCGAATTGATTACTTCCATGATGTTGCAACTAAGTCGAATCCTAAGCACATGCTCGCCCAATTGCAGGACGATATTCTCGATCTGCGCCCCTTGAGTGAAACCCGCGAGCGTTGGCCGGCCGTCAATCCCACTAAAGATCAGTCCATTCGTTTCCACATTGCTCACAGCCCGCAGCGCGAGGTGGAAATTCTCCACGATCAGCTCTTGGCGCGCTTCTCGGAAGACCCTACGTTGCGTCCGCGGGACGTCATCGTCATGGTGCCGGATATCGACAGCTATGCGCCCCACATTCGCGCCGTGTTCGGGCAGCTGGACAGCCATGATCCGCGCTTCATTCCGTTCACGTTAGCGGATCAGGGGCAGCGTGGTCGTGATCCGCTCCTGATTGCACTGGAACATCTCCTGCGTTTGCCGGAAAGCCGCTTTTCGGT
The DNA here is from genome assembly GCF_030403525.1 of Pseudomonas sp. WAC2. Classification (NCBI taxonomy): domain Bacteria; kingdom Pseudomonadati; phylum Pseudomonadota; class Gammaproteobacteria; order Pseudomonadales; family Pseudomonadaceae; genus Pseudomonas; species Pseudomonas sp. WAC2. The sequence continues at coordinate 135,827 of NZ_JAUEPD010000001.1, read as the reverse complement.
GAGCGAGATCCTTGACCTGCTGGACGTCCCGGCCCTGCGCAAGCGCTTCGGCTTAAATGACACCGACCTGACGACCCTGCATCGCTGGATCGAGGGTGCCGGTATCCGCTGGGGTTTGGATGCTCGGCAGCGGGCACGGCTGGATCTTCCGGATGATCTCACCCAAAACACATGGCGTTTCGGTCTGCGGCGCATGTTGCTGGGGTATGCCGTGGGGCAGGGCGTGGCACGGGATGAAATCGAGCCGTTCGACGAGATTGGTGGCTTGGATGCTGCCCTGGTCGGCCCGCTGGTTACCTTGATGGATGCGCTGGACAAGGCCCATGACGAGCTGGCCGAGCCTGCCACTCCTGCAGTATGGGGCGAGCGTCTGCAAATGGTGCTGCGCACGTTCTTCGTGTCTTCCAGCGAACGTGACGAGTACTTGCTTGGCCAGCTGGAGCAGCTGCGTGAAGACTGGCTGGACACCTGCGAGGCGGTCCAGTTGGACGAAACGTTGCCGCTTACGGTGGTGCGTGAGGCATGGCTCGCCGGGTTGGATGAGGGCAAGCTGTCCCAGCGTTTTCTGGCAGGCGCAGTGAATTTCTGTACCCTTATGCCCATGCGTGCCATTCCATTCCGGGTGGTGTGCCTCCTGGGTATGAACGATGGCGATTATCCACGCGCCCAGCCGCCGTTTGACTTTGACCTGATGGGCAAGGACTATCGCCCCGGCGATCGCTCCCGCCGTGAAGACGACCGCTACCTGCTATTGGAAGCACTGCTGTCTGCCCGTGATCAGCTCTATATCAGCTGGATTGGCCGTAGCATTCGCGACAACAGTGAGCGACCGGCCTCCGTTCTGCTAGGCCAGTTGCGTGATCATTTGGCCGCAGGTTGGACGTTGATAGATGAGGGTCCTGATAAGGAAAAGGGTAAGGAGGGCGAGCGCTTGCTTGAGGCGTTGACTCAGGAGCATCCGCTACAGCCCTTTAACATCCGCTATTTTCAGGGCGAGCCGGGCTTTTTTAGCTATGCCCGCGAGTGGCTTGCCGTGCACGACAAGCAGCCGCCGCGAGGTCAGGAACCTATACTTCCGCCCCATGAGCAGGACGAGCCACTGAGCCTGAATCAGCTACAGGATTTTCTGCGCCATCCGGTGCGACATTTCTTCTCCCAGCGGCTCAAGGTGCATTTCGAAGAAATTGCCATTCCGACCCAGGACAAGGAACCCTTTGTACTCGACGGCCTGACCCGGTATGCCTTGAGCGAAAGCCTGCTTGATGCCGCCTTGAAGGCACCGGAACGCGCCGAAGAGGCGCTGCGTGCCCAGGGGCAGCGGTTGCAGCGCAGCGGTCTCTTGCCACTGGCAGGCTTTGGTGAGCTGATGCAGCAGGAGCTGATCCAGCCACTGCCTGACTTGCTTGAACGCCATACCGGCCTGCTGGTGGCGTGGCCGGAAGAGGTGGCCGGTGCACAGCCGCTCAGCTTCGAGCACAAGGGTCTACGCCTGGAGGGTTGGCTTGAGCGGTTACGTCGCCGCTCGGATGGCAGCCTGATTGCAATTACACCTGTTCCGAATGAAATCGGTTCGGCCAAGACACGTAAATGGTATCGCCTGATCCGACCGTGGATCGTGCACCTGACGGCCTCTGCCTGTGGCGTGCCGCTTACGACGGCCTTGGTGGCCACCGATGAGACCCTGATGCTTGCTCCGCTGGAAACCGCTCAGGCCGCCGCTGCGTTGCGCGATCTTTTGTTGGCATGGCAGAACGGCATGCGCTATCCGCTGCCGGTTGCGGTGAAAACCGCCTTCGCCTGGCTCAATGCTGAGCAGGACCCCGTCAAGGCGCAAATGGCGGCTCGTAAAGCCTATGAAGGTGATGGCGTAAACAGCCTGGGCGAGCGAGCTGAAAGCCCAGCCTTGATGCGTCAATACCCGGACTTCGCTAGGCTGACCGCCAGTGAGGAATTCCAAGGTTGGTGCAATGCCTTGTATCGTCCGATGTTCGAGGCAGGTTGGTGTGAGCAGCCAGCACAAGGAGCCGCCGCATGACTACACCACAAGACCGGCCGCTTGCGTTGCGCTTTCCCTTGCGCGGTAGCCAACTGATCGAGGCGAGCGCAGGCACCGGCAAGACCTTTACCATTTCCGCCTTGTACGTACGCCTGATTCTTGGGCATGGCGGCGAAGAAACCGGCTTTGGCCGCGAGCTGCTGCCACCGCAAATTCTGGTCGTGACCTTTACCGACGCCGCCACGCGTGAGCTGCGTGACCGAATCCGGGCTCGTCTGTTCGAGGCCGCCCGCTATTTTCGTGGCGAGATCGATAAGACCGATGCGTTGATCAAGGCGCTACGGGCTGATTTTTCTGAAGAGCAGTGGCCTGGCTGCGCACGCAAGCTGGAGATGGCCGCGCAATGGATGGACGAATCCGCCGTTTCCACCATTCACAGCTGGTGCCAGCGCATGCTGCGCGAGCATGCGTTCGACAGCGGCAGCCTGTTCAATCAGACCCTGGAGACAGACCACAGCGAGCTATTGGCTGAGGTCGTTCGGGATTATTGGCGGCGGTTCTGCTACACCTTAAGCGGCGAGTCGCTGGCTTGGATACGCGAGCATTGGGTCAGCCCTGACCAATTGGCAGAATCCGTACGCGAGCTGATCGTGGGCGAGACGCAAGGTATTGCCGACCAGGAGCCGGGCACGCTGATCGATGAGTGCCTGACGCGCAAGCGAGGACTGCTCAAGGCGCTAAAGGCACCCTGGGCAGCCTGGGCTGAAGAGCTGCGCCTGTTGTGTGACGACGCCTGTGCCCGCAAGGTGGTGGATGGGCGCAAGCTCAAGGCGCAGTGGTATGTCCCCTGGTGCGAAAAGATCACCGCCTGGGCGCAGGATGAATCCGCCGAGCTGCTTGATATCGGCAAAGGCTTCGAGCGTTTCACACCCGAGGGCTTTGCTGAGGTCTGGACCAAGGCTTCTGCGCCCGATCATCCGGCGCTGGCAGAAATGAGCCGGCTCAAGGCCGCCTTGGACAGCCTACCCAAACCGGACGTTGAACTCCTGCAACACGCCGCGCACTGGATCAAGCAGCGCTTCATTCTGGAAAAGCGCCGCCGTGCGGAAATGGGCTTCGATGACCTCCTGGCCCGTCTGGACGTTGCCCTGCAAAGTGACGGGGCAGGAGAGCGTCTGGCCGAACTGATCCGCGAACAGTTCCCGGTGGCCTTGATCGACGAATTCCAGGACACCGATCCGGTGCAGTACCGCATCTTCGAGACAATTTATCGTATTGGGGAGAACCGCCAGGATATCGGTCTGTTCCTGATTGGCGATCCAAAACAGGCCATTTATGCGTTCCGTGGTGCGGACATCTACACCTACCTGAAGGCACGCTATTCCACCGAAGGACGCCTGCATACACTGGATACCAACTATCGCTCCAGCGAGGCCATGGTGGCTGCCGTCAACCAAGTATTCGAGCAGGCCGAGCAGCATGAGGAAGGGCGCGGTGCCTTCCTGTTCCGCAAGGACGATGAAAATCCATTGCCGTTCCATCCCGTCAGGGCACAGGGTCGCAAGGAGCGCCTGGTGGCCGAGGGGCAGGGTATCCCGGCGCTAACCCTCTGGCATCCCAACGAGGCCGAGCCGATTTCCAAAACCGCTTACCTCGGACAGCTGGCACAAGTGGCCGCCAGTGAAATCGTGCGCCTGCTCAATCTGGGGCAACAGGACAAGGCCGGTTTCGAGCATCCGGAAAAAGGCTTGCGTGGATTACGCCCGGCGGATATCGCCGTGCTGGTGCGGGACGGCATCGAGGCCCAGGCTATTCGCAGTCAGCTGGCGGCCCGTGGGGTACGTAGCGTTTATTTGTCGGACAAAGACTCGGTCTTCAACTCTCAGGAGGCACACTGCCTACTCTCCTGGCTGCGTGCGTGCGCCGAGCCGGATGTCGATCGGGTGCTCCGTGCCGGGCTGGCCAGTATCACATTGGACCTGCCGCTGGCCGAGCTGGACAGGCTTAACCACGACGAGCGCGCCTGGGAATCGCGGGTCATGCAGTTCCGCCACTACCGGTCCCTCTGGCGTACCCAGGGCGTGCTACCCATGTTGCGCCGTTTTCTGCATGACTTTCAGTTGCCGCAAACACTGATGGCACGGGTTGACGGTGAGCGTGTACTGACCAACCTCCTGCATCTGGCGGAGCTTCTGCAACAAGTGGCGACCGAGCTGGATGGTGAGCAGGCCCTGATTCGCTATCTGGCGGAGCACCTTACCGAAGGCCATACTGCCGAGGAGCAGATCCTGCGCCTTGAAAGTGATGAGGCACTGGTCAAGGTTGTCACTATTCACAAGTCCAAAGGCTTGGAGTATCCACTGGTCTTCCTGCCCTTTATCTGCTCGTTCCGTCCAGTGGACGGCAGCCGTATTCCGGTGCGTTATCACGACCTCGACGGCACACCCAAGATGACCCTGACGCCGGATGCCGAGGTGATCATAGCCGCAGATGAAGAGCGTCTGGCCGAGGATCTGCGCCTGCTGTACGTTGCCTTGACGCGTGCACAACACGCCTGCTGGATGGGCGTGGCTGACCTTAAGCGCGGGCAGAGCAAGGAGTCGGCTTTCCACCGCTGCGCCCTGGGATATCTCACGACCGGAGGAGAGGTGCTGTCGTCCTCGGGTGTGTTGGCGGGCATGTTGGAAGAGATGACAGGTAAACTGCCGGCTATCTCGGTGGGGCCGCTGCCGGAAATCACCACTGCACGCTTCGCGCCTCGCGAAGAGGTGCGGCCTGAACTCAAGGCCTGCCAGCCACGGCGCGTAGTCGCGGAACACTGGTGGATTGCCTCTTATAGTGCGTTGCGCATCGGCGAGCTGGCTGACGAGGCAGAGACCGCCGTTCTGCATACCGACCTGTCACCCGAAAGCCCGGAAGCACAAAAACTGTTCGACGATGACCGCCTGGACGATGACGCCCAGCCCGCCACAGCCAGCAGCGGAGTCGACCTGCATCGGTTCCCCCGCGGTCCGGGTCCGGGAACGTTTTTGCACGGTCTGCTGGAGTGGGCGGGTAATGAGGGTTTTGCGAACATAGCCGAACAGCCCGAGCTGATCGAAGACACTGTGGCACGCCGTTGCAACCGGCGCGGCTGGGAAGGCTGGATTGCTACCCTAAGCGATTGGCTGAAAGAGCTGCTGACAAGGCGTCTACCGCTCGGTTCAACGGGCTCGTCTGTGACGCTGGCCCAGCTCACGCACTACCAGATCGAAATGGAGTTCTGGTTCTCTACCCATCGGCTAGAGGCGGAGGCCCTCGATCAGCGGGTCCGTCGCTATGTCATGCCAGGCAAGCCACGGCCCTCGGTTGAGCGAAGCCTGCTTAACGGCATGTTTAAAGGGTTCGTTGACCTGACGTTCGAGCATGAGGGTCGCTATTACGTAGCGGACTATAAGTCCAACTGGTTGGGCGCCGATGATACCGCTTATACCCAGGAGGCCATGGTGGGCGCTGTGCTAGAGCATCGCTATGACCTTCAGTACGTCATTTATTTGCTGGCGCTGCATCGCCAGCTTAAGGCGCGTCTTCCAAACTACGATTACGACCGTCACATGGGAGGTGCTCTTTATCTTTTCCTGCGGGGCAGTCGTGCTGCCAGCAAGGGCGTGTTCTTTACTCGGCCACCACGTGAGCTGATCGAAGAGCTCGACCTGTGCTTTCAGGGAAGTTCTCAACTGACCGGGGAATACGCATGACTCAAGAACAGCTTTCCTTATTCGATATGGCTTTTGCCGACGAGCCTGCGTCAGCCGATGCTGCAGCCGCTGCGCCGGCCAGGATAGCCACTGCACCGACGGCCCATACACCTGACTTCCGGCCGCTTGAACGCATGGCGGATCTGTTTTTGCTGCTGGACCGCTGGGTTGAGCGAGGGTGGCTTAGGCCGCTGGACCGCGCCTTTGTATCCTTTCTTTATGAGCTCGACGGGCAGAGCCACCCGAGCGTGATGCTGGCAGCGGCATTGACCAGCCATCAGCTGGGCCATGGGCATGTGTGTCTGGACCTCGCCGAAACCTTGGGCAACCCGGACATGGCATTATCGCTGCCACCGGAGGGCGATGAAGACAGGCAACCGGTGCTGCTGCCTTCCGAGGTACTGACAGCTCTCAACGTAGCGCACTGGCTGAGTGCGCTGGAGAAAAGCCCGATCGTGGCCATCGGTCAGATGGATGACTGCCCGCTGGTGCTCGATGGCCAGCGGTTGTACCTGCGCCGTTACTGGAGTTATGAGCGCCGTGTCAGCGAATGCCTGCGGCTGCGTCTCTCCGGCCTGGGGTCTGTGCCGGATGACCTTTGCACACGCTTGGCTGCGCTGTTTCCCGAGCGTCCATTGATCGATGGCAAGAACGTGACCGACTGGCAGAAGCTGGCCTGTGCCCTGGCGGCGCGAGGCGCGTTCAGCATCATCACCGGCGGTCCGGGTACCGGTAAGACCACTACAGTTGTCCGGCTTCTTGCGCTGCTTCAGGCTCCGGCTGTCGAGAAGGGAACGCCCATGCGTATCCGCCTGGCGGCGCCAACAGGCAAGGCTGCCGCCCGGCTGACCGAATCCATTGGGCGACAGGTGCAGTCATTGGGTGTAAGCGAGGCCGTGCGTCCGTATATTCCTGTGGACGTTACTACGGTGCACCGGCTGCTTGGTAGCCGCCCGGATACCCGTCATTTCCGCCATCATGTCAGCAACCCGCTGCCGCTGGATGTGCTGGTCGTGGATGAGGCGTCCATGATCGATCTGGAGATGATGGCCTGCCTGCTCGACGCACTTCCGCAGCACGCGCGGCTGATCTTGCTGGGCGATAAGGATCAGCTGGCCTCGGTCGAGGCCGGCGCCGTTCTGGGCGATCTGTGCCGTGATGCCGAGCTGGGCTATTACACGCCGGAAACTCGCGCGTGGCTGGAGGAAATCTGCGGGGAATGCCTGAGCGACGAATCGCTGGAAGACGGTCACGAGGAGCATCATGCCCTGGCACAGCAGGTCGTCATGCTACGTCATTCTCGCCGGTTCAATTCCAGCAGCGGTATCGGCCAGCTGGCACGCCGGGTAAATCTTCAGGAAGCCAGCAGTGCACGTGAGCTGCTGGTCAAAAAGACCTACGATGACCTGTTCTGCCTGCGGCTGCGTGATGCCGAAGACAAGGCACTGGAAAAGCTGGTGCTGGAAGGTCATTCACCCAGAGGACCTCATGGCTACCGGCATTACCTGCGCGTGATGCAGGCGCTTCGCCCCAGTTACGACCTGCCTATGGATGATCCTGTCTGGGAAGTCTGGGCCAAGGCTGTGCTGGATGCCTTTGATGAGTTCCAGCTGCTTTGTGCGGTCCGTAAGGGACCGTGGGGTGTAGAGGGGCTTAACCAGCGGATCGCCAAGGCATTGCTCAGTGCCGGGCTTATCAGCCAGGACCAGGGCTGGTACGAGGGCCGCCCGGTACTCGTGACCAAGAATGACTACAGCCTGAACCTCATGAACGGGGATATTGGCATTGCTCTGTGTATGCCTGAACCGGCCAATCGCTCCGGCAAGACAATTCGTGTGGCCTTTCCGCGTAACGACGGCACCGGTGGCCTGCGCTTTATCCTGCCGAGCCGACTGTCCGCTGTTGAAACCGTGTTTGCCATGACGGTGCACAAATCCCAGGGCTCCGAGTTTGCTCACACGGCGCTGATCCTGCCGGATACGATCAGCCCAGTGCTGACCAAGGAGCTGATCTACACCGGCATTACCCGGGCCCGGGACTGGTTCAGCTTGATCGAATCCAAAACAGGCGTTTTTGAAGAGGCCGTGTCCCGGCGCGTCAGACGCCTGAGCGGGTTAATGCTGATGTAAGTCTGTTCGCCTATAAAACGTCTTAGCCTCGGCGTAGAGCGCCTTATCCAGCCTGCATGCCTTGCAGGTTGGGTGGAGCAGGCTGATGAGTCATCGCTGACGTGGCGGCTGGTGTCGCAAACGCTACCAAGCTGTTCTACAAATAATCCTTTCGCGCTAAAACCAGGCCGTAGGCACTGGACGGGCTCATCCGGCCCACATAAGGTGCGAGCTTTGATGTATCCGTTGTGAGGCTGGCTATGAATTCGCTGAACCTGATCTCCCTGGTGTTGCCGCTGGCGGCTCTGCTGGGGTGGGGCGTCACGGCAGCGTTGCTGGTCAGACAGCAGCAAGGTTTGCAGGCGCGCCTTCAGGAAACCCAGGAGCTGATTGAAGCGGAACGCAGCGAGGCCCAGCGGTTGGAAGTGGCCAACAGTCGGCAGGCGGTTGAGCTGAATGCCGAGCGTGACCGCATAAAGCAGCTGAAAGAGCAGATCGAAATGCTTCGGCAAAGCGAGACGGAGCTGCGAGCTCAGACGCGTCAGGCGCAGCTGGAAATGTCAGATCACCGTGCCGCGGCTGAAGCGGCGCGCGCGCAGCTGGACGGCCTGCAGCAACAGCTTGCCGAGCAGCGCACCCAGCAGGGCCGTGAGCAGCAGATGCTCCGGGAGATGCAGACACGGCACGCCCAACTGGTGGAAGACCATGCCACCTTGCGGACCACGCTTGAGCAAAAGGAACAGCATTTCCTTGAGCAGACCCAGCTTCTGAAGGAAAGCCGCGAGCAACTCAAGGCGGAGTTCGAGCAGCTGGCCAGCCAGATCTTCGAGGCAAAGGGGCAGACCTTTTCCCAACACAGCCAGCAGTCGCTGGATGCGTTGCTCAAGCCGTTTCGCGAGCAGATCGAAGCGTTCCGTCACAAGGTTGAAGATATCCACCACAAGGACACCCAGCAGCAGGCCGCTCTGGCACAGCAGCTGTTCGATCTGAAAGAGCTTAATCGGCAGATCACGCAGGAGGCCCATGAGCTGGCGACCGCCCTGAAAGGCCAGAAGAAAGCTCAGGGCAACTGGGGTGAGCTGATTCTTGAAAACGTGCTGGAGCGCTCCGGTTTGCGTCAGGGCACCGATTTCATGCGTGAAGTCAGCTTTACCACCGAGACAGGCCGTCGTCGGCCGGACGTCCTGGTGTATCTGCCCCAGAACAAGCACCTCATCATTGATGCCAAGGTCTCGCTCAACGCCTATACCCGCTACATCAATTGTGAAGATGAGGCCGAGCGCCGGATCGCTCTGGCAGAACACGTGCGCGCGGTAGGAGAGCGCATCCGCGAGCTATCGGATCGTGAATATTTCAAGCTGCCGGGACTCAACGCGCCCGAGATGGTTTTCATGTTCGTACCCATCGAGTCGGCGTTTGTCGAAGCCCTCAAGGCAGACGAGACCTTGTTCCAGCGGGCCATCGAACAGAATGTGCTGGTCGCAACCCCGACCACCCTGCTGACCAGCCTCAATATTGTCCGGCAGCTCTGGCGCTTCGAAGACCAGAGCCGGCACACCGCCGAACTGGCCGACCGCGCCAGCCGGGTATACGACAAGCTACGGACCTTTCTGGGAAGCATGGACGGTATTGGCAAGAGCCTGGAAAAAGCCCAGGAGGCTTATCACAAGGCCTGCGGGCAGCTGGTCAGCGGGCAGGGCAACCTGGTCAAACAGGTCAACGATTTCCGCGCGTTGGGCGTGTCCGTCAAAGCCGAGATCGATGAGCAGTGGGCAGAGCGGGCGGACCTTGAACTGAACCTGATCTCCCTTGAGGGAGAGTCGGTGTTTCAGGAACGAGAGGTATAAAAAAGCGCGGCATAGGCCGCGCTTTTTTATTCAGGAGCAGGCTCAGCTCTTGACTGGTTCGGCGCCAGTGAGTGCCTGGTTCGCATTAACCGGCTGCGTGTCGGTCAGGTGAGAGCGGTCGGTTGCCACGTTCCAGACGATCAACGCCGCCACGATGTCGAAAATGGCCAGCACGATAAACAGTGGGCTGTAGCCTACCTTGGTCACCAGCACGCCGAAGACAAACGTGAACGCCGCGGCGCCCAGGTAACCGAACATGCCGCCCATGCCGGTCGCAGTAGCCACTTCATTCTTGCCGAATGCGTCAGCGGTCACCGAGTACAGCGCCCCTGAAAGCGTCTGATGGGCAAAGCCACCGATGCAGAGCAGGGCAATCGCGGTATACGGGCTCGCCACAAGGCCGGTACAGGCTGGTGCGATCATGCAGAAGGCACCCAGCATCAGTACGATCTTGCGCGAGGTGAACAGCGAGACCTTGAGGTGCTTGTGGAAGAAGGGGCTCATGTAACCGCCCAGCACGCAACCGATGTCTGCCGCCAGGAAGGGAAGCCAGGCAAACAGAGCCACTTCCTTAATGTTCATGTGACGTTCGGTCATCATGTACAGCGGAATCCAGGCGTTGAAGGTCTGCCAGGCCGGCTCGGACAGAACGCGCGCCGCTCCAATGGCGAAGAAGTTACGGCTGGTCAGAATCTTTTTCCAATTGGCCTTGGCAGGCGTTTCATCCTTGTGTTGGGCTTCCTGGCCCGAAAGAATGTAGTCCCGCTCGGTGTCGGACAGCAGTTGCTGCTGACGCGGATGTTTGTAGAACACCAGCCAGAGGGCGCTCCATACAATGCCGAGCACGCCCACGATCAGGAACGCCAGCTCCCAGCCGCTCTGCAGGATGGCCCAGACCACCAGCGGCGGTGCCAGCAGAGCGCCTACCGATGAGCCGATGTTGAACCAGCCAATGGCGACCGAACGTTCCTTGGCAGGGAACCACTCGGAGGTAGCCTTCACACCTGCAGGGATACCGGCCGCTTCTGTCAGCCCCAGTAGGCCCCGGAAAAACGCAAGCCCTTGCCAGCCGTTGGCCATGGCTGCTGCTGCGCACGCCACCGACCAGGCAATGGCGAAAATCGCAAAGCCCAACTTGGTACCGATGGCATCCAGCAAGTAGCCTGCAATGGGCTGCATGAAGGCATAGCAGAGCTGCCAGGCGATTACGATGTGAGAGTATTCCTCGGCGCCAAAATCGAGCTCTTTCATCATGGTGGGCGCTGCCACCGACAGGGTATTACGGGCCAGGTAGTTGACGATCAGACCGCCCGTGACAAGGGCGACCATCCACCAGCGGATTCCTTTTATTTTCATGACACACCTTTAATTGTTCTTAATGGTTGAGCTGTACTGCAGGGCAGGGCTAAAGCGTTGAAACGCCGCAATGCGTAATCAAATGCTGCGTTCGAAACAGGACACACAAGGCGAGCAACGGGCTCGAAGCGTTCGGCGTGATATCGCCATAAAGGGGCTTAAACCCGGCCAACGAATAACGAAATGATGCGGATCGGAGGAAGCGCGCATGCGGCACGATGGATTCAAGAGGCGGATGTATGACGTCTTTGATTTGACGCCGGACCTGCAGGTGATGCCAAGCAAGCGTGACAGATGTAGGCCTGTCAACAGGCTTACAACCGCGCTAGCAGGCGGGTTTACCTCTGCGCGATAAGTAGTCGGTGCCACACGGTTTCGAATAGGTGTAATCGCTGCGAGGGCCATAGCGCTACATATCCATTTGTTATGATTGTTGTGTCATACGTCGTCATACAACTGGAAATATTATGTAACGTTCCTTTGTTACTTTGTCAATTCAGACTATCGGCGAAAGGCAGACGGTTTTGCTTTCTACGGTAAGAAATTGCAGATTTTTCCCAATAAAAAAGCCCGCGGTGTTCACCACGGGCTTTTGGGATCAGCGAGAGCTGCGGCGGAAATTAGTCCAGCGTCCAACCGCTCATGGCTGCATTCTGGGCACGCTCGGGATCGGCCTTGATGGCGCGATTGAGTGCCTTGACTGCCTCGCTACCGCCATGGGCAGCCAGAGCCTGCATGACATCCTCGCCCGGGATCGTCTCGTGCTCGAGCAGACCTTGGGTAATGCTGTCCAGGGCCGGACGCAGGCGCTGCAACAGGGCCATGCATTGATCGTTCAGGCGATGCAGGAGCTCATCTGCGGCCTCGATGGACGTATTTGCATCGTATTCAATGCCGGCATCACGCAGTGCCTGAATGCTGATCAGCGAACCTTTCGGTCCCATACCCAATGAACCCACCATCGACAGGGCCAGCTTGGAGGCTTCCTGCAGGTCCTGGGCCGCGCCCGAAGATACTTCATGGAAGTAGATCTGTTCGGCACAGCGGCCGGCGAGCAGCATCTGGATACGAGCCTTGAGTTCAGACTCCAGATGCAGACGCTTGTCTTCCACCGGTGTTACCAGTGTCACACCCAAGGCCTGACCACGGGGCAGGATGGTCACCTTCTCGACACGCCCAGTGTTGAGCGCCGCTGCTACCAGGGCATGGCCGGCTTCGTGTACGGCAATACGGGTCCGCTCGGTATCGCTCAGCGGCGTGACAGCAGTAGGCTGCTCACCGATACGGCAGGTCTCGATCGCATCCACAAAGTGGCTCATGCTGACCTGAGTGCAGTTCTCACGTGCTGCCAGCAGCGCCGCATGGTTGGCAATGTAGGCAATGGCTGCAGGTGTCAGGCCAACGGTGTTACGGGAAAGGGCCTCGAAGTCCAGATCGCCCTGCACCTGAATTTTCTTGGCGTACAGGCGGAACAGCTCGATACGGTCCTCCAGGGTTGGCAGGCCGACCGCAATGGTCCGGTCGAAGCGGCCTTCACGCACCAGTGCCGGGTCCAGCGAGTTGGCAAAGTTGGTCGCACCCAGGACAAGCACGCCGCTGGAACCATCGAAGCCGTCCATCTCGGTCAGGAACTGGTTGATGATGCGGTTGGCTTCCGCGTCGCTTGAGCGGGACTGCTCGGCACGCTTGCCAATACCGTCGATCTCGTCGATGAAGATGATGCACGGTGCCTTCTTGCGCGCTGTACGGAACAGGGCCTTCACTTTCTGAATGCCCACTCCAAAGAACATCGAGGAGAAATCACTGCCCGTCACCTGGATGAAATGCGCGTTGCATTCCGTAGCCAGTGCCTTGGCCAGCTGGGTTTTTCCTGTGCCCGGCTCACCAGTCAGCAAGACACCCTTTGGCGGGCGTGCGCCCAGTGTCGAGAAGGCGGCAGGGTTACGCAGGCAGGTAGTGATGTCCTCCAGTGCACGCTTGGCTTCGTGGGCCCCAACGACATCCTCGAAGGAAACATTCGTGCCCTTGCGCTGGATCTTGAACGGGCTCATAGCGCGGAACGCCAGCGGTACGGCCAGCAGAAGCAGCAGCAGATAGGTGGGCAGGTTGGCCAGCAGGCTTTCCATGACCGGACTGCGCTCAGCCGATTCGGCAAAGGTCGCAACCGGGAACAGAGTCTCGCCACGGTTCGAGTAGTCACGCAAAACCAGATCGCCAACCCGGCCAGAAGGATCGGCTACCGTGTAGTGAGCATTGGCCGTGGTAGTGATATACACCGCTTTTTCGCCAATCACAGCACCTGCAATGGCGTTGCTGCGCATGTCGTTGACCAGAACGGATAAGTCCTGCGGATGGTCTGTCCACGGTTGTGGTGCCGTGCGGACCGTATCAAGCATCGCTTGAACCGAGCCGGGGGCTGCTGTGCTGACTGTTGCCTGACCAGACGTCAGGCTCCAATAACCGATACTGCCAGCAAGTACTGCAGCCAAGGCCAGCGCGGGAATAACAGTGAAACGATGCTTGCTAAAAAAGGATTTCTTCATGGCGATTCCGGTGAGGCGAAACGTCAGCAAGAGAAAAATACTCTCGCTCGAAGGGAACTTCCGGATTATCGGCATGTAGCGCAGCGAGTGAACCCGCTCTTGTCGAAATACGATGAGTGGCGGCACCGTCGGTCGAGTTTGAAAACGATAAGGTATCTGTTGGTAAAAGAAAAATGAGAACTTTGAGCAATTGTGTAGCGTATTTACACAAGTGCTCTGGCATGCACTTCCCATTAAAAAGGTAGCGCCTGCCGCAAAAACTGGTTACGTTTCAACTGGCAAATTCATATTAATTGGCTACAACTGGATAAGCATTTCATATTCAGACAAGAACGTTTTATTCACCAATAGGACTCTTGGTGAAAAAAGACCGGAAAGGCCTCTTTATAAAAGCAGGATCGGCCCACTCATGGAAAGATTGGAACAGATGTTATGAGTCAAACCCCATCCTCTACGTCCCTGGCGATAGATGAAGCGCTGAAACACTGTATTCGCGATGCACAGCACGTGGTGTTCTTTACCGGTGCAGGCGTATCGGCCGAAAGCGGCATTCCCACCTTTCGAGATGCACAGACCGGACTCTGGGCAACGTTCAATGCCACCGAACTGGCAACCCCCGAAGCCTTTAGGGCGGATCCGGCCCTCGTCTGGGGATGGTACGAATGGCGTCGTATGAAGGTGCTGAAGGCTCAGCCCAATCCGGCCCATCTTGCTATTGCCCGTCTGGCCCAGCACTTTCCACGCGCTACCGTCGTTACCCAGAACGTCGATGATCTGCACGAGCGTGCTGGGAGTGCCGATGTACTGCACCTGCATGGCAGCCTGCATCAGCCGCGCTGTTTTGCCTGCGGCACCGGCTATTCGTTCGAGCGTGAAATACCGGTTGAACCAGATCAAGGTCGTCGTGTCGAACCGCCACGCTGTTCCAGGTGTAATGGTTTTATAAGGCCAGGCGTCGTCTGGTTTGGCGAGTCGTTACCGGTACAGGCCTTGCAACAGGCATTTGATGCGGCAGCCCAATGTGATGTCCTGTTTTCCATTGGTACATCCGGTGTGGTCTACCCGGCCGCTCAGATGCCTCATATTGCGCGTGATGCCAATGCCGCGGTCGTTCATATCAATCCGCAGCCGGTTTCAGGAGTACATTCCGATGACTGGACGTTGATTGGTGCAGCAGGTGATCTATTACCTAAGTTGGAAAGAGAAGTCTTTTCCTGATGTATCTCGTTACGTGAATACAGTCCTGTTTCATAAAGTGTTCACGTTGGTTCTTGAGAATTCTGTTGTTTCAATCCAGCCTGCTGAATATTCAACCGTCATCAGGGAGTGATGCCAAAAGAATCTCAATGTATCGCTGTGTTTAATTTCTCATTTGTTTGAGGCGAAATGGTTTCAGGGGCTTTTTTGTTTGTGATCGCAAGATCGTTGGATAGCCTACCGACATTAAGAATAACCGAGGCTTAAAGTTGAGTTCAGCAGACGCCATTATGGCAACAGGCCGCCCGCCACTTACCGTCAAACTACTGACCAAGAATCAGTTGTTGGGGCAGTTGTTCCAGCACTTTCTCAATCAGCAGACGGAATTCGAGTTATGCGTGGGTGACTTCAATGGATTGGAAAAGGCCAGGGCATCTCTGTGGCTGCTTGATGTCGGTAGTGTCGCATTCGAGCAATGCTCGGCTGTGCTGGATCAGTTGATTGGTCAGGCGCCGGTTGCGCTGGTCAATACCTCGGATGAGCAGGCGCAGCAGCTCATCGAAAAACATCCCGAGATCAAGGGAATCTTCTACACCCATACCTCCCGAGAGCTTTTGCTCAATGGCATACAGGCCCTGCTGATGGGACGGGACTGGTTGCCACGTGATGTCATGGAGCGTCTGATCGAGCGTTATCGGCGGATGCAGACACTGGAAGAGGAGGCGGTGGACCTGACCGGGCGCGAGCGTGAGATCCTGAGCCTGGTTGGCAAGGGTTATTCAAACGCGGAAATTGCCCATCAGCTTTGCCTAAGTACACACACCATCAAGAGTCATATTCATAACCTGCTTCGCAAGATTGGCGCCTCCAATCGTGCAGAGGCCGCGCTGAAGTTCTACGAAAAGAGTAAAGGACATTAACGCAATGAAGCGTTGGGGAGTCGGACTGCTGGGGATGATGATGCTAATGTCGGCACAGGCTGCCGATGATGAGGAGAATATCCAGGGCTTTATCGTCGACAACACGATCTCCCGCTTCGGTCACGACTTTTATCGCTATTTCAGCGATCGGTTGGTCGATACCAGCCAACTGGATTTCAACTTGGTAGTACGCGAGAGGCCTTCTGCGCGTTGGGGAAGTTTGGTCTGGGTGGAGCATGACCAGCGAGTGGTTTACCGACAGTTCATCCAACCCAATGTCGCGGAGCTCAAAGGCACAGCCTACGCAGCGGCGGACATGGTCAAGGACACAGTCGCTAAACAAAAACTGGAAAATCTTTTATATGACACCTTCGACATGGACAGAGACGAGCTATGAAGAATAAGAACGTACATTCAGCAACGATGCTAGGGCTGCTATTGCTAGGTTCCGTCTCGTCGCTTCAGGCCACTGAACTGGTCTATACCCCCAAGAACCCCGCCTTTGGTGGTAGTCCGTTAAACGGTTCGTACCTGCTTGGTAACGCGCAGGCCCAGAATGACTACGACGATCCGGATGCCAAGTCTTCCAGCAGTATGTCGGCCATCGAGCGCTTTACCAGTCAGTTGCAGTCGAGCCTGCTTTCGCAGGTATTGACCAATGCCCGTAACGGCAAGGCAGGCAGCGTTACTACCGACGATTTCATCGTCAATATTCTCAATGACGAAACAGGGCAGCTGGTCATCCATATTACGGATCGGGTGACAGGCGAGGTCTCTGAGATTGCCGTAAACGGATTGGCCGGAACGACTTACTAAGCAGCACGCTAAACCAGGAATAGCCATTATGAAACGACTCATGATGTCGTCAGCGTTGCTGTGCGCGATGCTGATGCAGGGATGTTCTGTGCGTGACCCCATGCCCGCCGAACAAAATGCCCAACCTACACTGACCCCACGGGCTTCTACCTATTACGATCTGCTGAATCTGCCAGCACCGCGAGGCAAGCTTGTTGCGGCCGTCTATGGGTTCCGTGACCAGACCGGCCAGTACAAGCCCAGCCCGGCCAGCTCGTTCTCTACCGCCGTCACCCAGGGTGGCGCCAGCATGTTGGTCGATGCACTCCAGGCCAGCGGCTGGTTCGTGGTGCTGGAACGTGAGGGTCTGCAGAACATTCTGACCGAGCGCAAGATTATCCGGGCGACCCAGAGCAAGCCCAACACGCCACAAAACATTCAGCAGCCGCTCCCTTCACTGCAGGCAGCCAATATCCTGCTGGAGGGTGGCATCGTTGCCTACGACACCAATATTCGCAGCGGCGGCGAAGGCGCTCGCTACCTGGGAATCGGTGCGTCCCAGGAATACCGGGTCGATCAGGTGACGGTCAATCTGCGCGCCATCGATGTACGTGGCGGACAGGTATTAGCGAACGTGATGACATCCAAGACCATCTTCTCGATTGGTCGCTCGGCGGATGTCTACAAGTTCGTCGAGTTCAAGAAGCTACTAGAGGCAGAGTCTGGCTATACCACCAACGAGCCGGCTCAGCTTTGTGTGCTGTCGGCTATCGAGGCGGCTGTCGCGCATCTGATTGCCCAGGGGATCGAGCGTAAATTGTGGGTCGCCTCCGACGTTCATGCGCTGGATGACAATGAAGTCCTGAGCAAGTACGTGACCTCAAAAACGATGCCCAAGTAAGCCAATGGGGCCTCAAGCAGGCCCCATTTCCATAGGCCCGATTAATTCGGGCCTATTTGTATGCACTGACTAGGTGTGCTCAGGTATTTCTTGAGCGTCGGCCATTGCGGGCGTTCCTGTCCATTCACGGGCTCAACCGCCAGGTTGTAGTTACCCCAGCCAGGACCTGCCGCCCAATAGGTTGCCGGGATACAGTTCTGTCTGAGATAGGCCAACATGTTGTCCATCAGTACCAGCCAGCGAGGATCATTGTCCGGGACGCCAAACTCGCCGATATAACCCTTCTTGCCATGCTTTTTCAGCCACTCTACGAAAGGCTTCACACGCGCCACACCATACATGGGGTCCAATGTGCTGACGTCCACGGTCTCGTAGGTGCCGCCGGAGTTGTTATCGAAATAGGTGTGCGCCGAGAAAATCAGATTGTCGGACGGGTCTTTCAGATTGAGCAGCGAATCGTTCCATTGCGCCCAGCGGGTTGCCTCCGCCCAACCATTGCCTTCGACAATGATGGGCTTGACCTTGTCCACCGTACGCACGCCATTGATGCCGTGCTGTGCTGCGGTCGGCCAGTAATCGAGCGCACCGTTGGGTTCATTCATGATGTCGTAGGCGTAGAGGGCAGGGTGCTTGGCCCAACGAAAGGCGATGCGGTACATCACGTCGTGGTAGGCCGCATACGGCACGTTCTTTGTACCAATCAGCTCACCGCGATAACGCGCATAGTTATGCAGGTCCAGAATGACGCGCACATTGTATTTCTGTGCATAGTTCATGGTCTGCTGGATCAGCCCTACATAGTCCGGGTCAAGCATGCTGTAGAGCTTGGGCTGTAGGCGCTCCCAGATGATAGGAAAGCGAATCAGGCGAACGCCTCTCTCGCTCCAATCCTTGAAATGGGTTTCCGTAGGAAAAATGTAGTTGCGGTTGTTGAGGCCGGGTAGAACGTGGGCCGCAAACCCTGCGCCCGACATGTTCAAGCCAACCAGACCGACGCTTAAATCATCCGCTTGGGCTGTAGCTGATAGCGTAGCCATAGAAGCAGAGAGCAGCAGCCCCTGTACTGCACCACGGAAGAGGCGTCTGAGTCGTGCAATGGATTCAAAGCGGTTCATGAAAGTTTCCCCAATATTGAATAAATCAATTACCAGCTGCTGTGTTGCGCTGGATAAGCCGTGACAGTTGCTTAAGCGCCGAGATGATTTCTGCGACGCATGCTGTCGTTGTGCTTGGCGTATCGACGGCTTAGCGTTTGGCTTGAGGAACGAAATGGCAGTGAAAAGGCCGTCATAAAGCGGCGATTGGTCGCAATAGTGGCTATTTGGAATGATTAATTCAGGTCTGTCAAAAATATGGCGAAGGCGCTTATAAAAATAATTGGCGCGGCTAAGTGACGATGAGTCAACGATTAACCGGAGCTATGAATGATGTTCGGGACAGATATTTTCGTGGACGAAAAACGCACAGGAAGCGAGAGGCGGACCAGCGAAGAGGATTTGAAGCGTTAACAGCTAAAGTTCTAAAGTGTGAGCTTGATCAATATATCGGTGGCCTCTGCCGCTGCTGCAGAAGCCACCGATTCCAAGGGCATTCCAGACGTTAATGCACGGATTGGGCGCCCACCTTGCTGAGCACTGCAAGGGTCTGCTTGAGCGCGGCGAAGGCAGTGTTAGTATTCTCATCCGTACTCAACAGGCCGTCGAACAGGCTGGCAATCAGCACGTTATCCCGCTGCGTAAAGGTTTCGATAATGGCCGTTGCGTTTACCTTGGCAGCCGTACCGGTTGCCTGGATATGCTCGACCAGCAGCGAGGCAAGCAGGGCAACATAGCGGGCTGCCAGAGGGTAGGCCTTGAGAAACACACTGTAGGGCGCGTCAAGCAGGCTTGGAGAGAACCCTTTGGCGAGACCACGTTGAGCCGTAGCGGCTGCCAGGTGAATGGCTGCCTCACGGTCCTGGGTAACGGCAGGATTATCCTGCAGCGCCTTGCTCATATGGGTAATAAGTGTGTTGAGAAATACCTTGCGGTTGGCTAGATATTCGTCTTCGATATCCAGCAGGTTCTTGTGGATGTATGCCAATTGCCGGGCTTCTTCTTCGCCTTCGGCGGCAATCGTCGCGTTAAAGGCTCGCGTCAACGGTGCGGCGAGGATGCTGGGTTTGCGTCCTTCTAGCTCGGCCTGAAGAATTGGCCCGCTGGAATCTGAAAAGAAGATGCGATCCTTGTACTGCTTGAACAATCCGTTGCGGGCCGTTACCCATTGCTCGGGTTGAAAGAGCTGTACGGCCGTGCTGTCGGAAATGATGACACGGTTCTTGGGACGTGCAGACAGGTAGGCTTCCAGCTGTGGGCTGGTGAAGGCGCTGCTATCGATGACAAGGTAGCGATGGCTCACAAAGGTTCCTTGATAAAGCCTGCGGGCCAGCGAACCGACCTGCAGTGAACAACAGGAGGCATATGATTAAAGCGCCAGGCGCATGGAAAGATCCAGTGCCTTGACGTCTTTGGTCAGCGTGCCTATTGAAATATAGTCGACACCGGTTTCGGCGATTGGGCGAATGGTCGTGTCATTGATGCCGCCCGACGCCTCCAGCTTGGTGCGGCCCGCATTGATTCTTACGGCCTCGCGCATATCCTCAAGCGAGAAATTGTCGAGCATGACGATTTCAGCGCCTGTGGCCAGGACCTGCTCCAACTCAGCGAGGTTCTCGACCTCTACTTCAACCGGCTTGCCGGGGGCGATACGACGCGCCGTCTCGACCGCCTGGGCAATACCGCCGCAGGCCGCAATATGGTTTTCCTTGATAAGAAAGGCATCGTACAGACCAATGCGGTGATTATGACAGCCACCACAGGTAACGGCATACTTTTGTGCCAGCCGCAGGCCGGGTAGGGTCTTGCGCGTATCCAGCAGGCGGACCTGAGTACCGCTGACCAAGTCTGCGTAGTAACTGCAGCGAGTCGCTGTGCCTGACAGCAGTTGCAGGAAGTTGAGCGCTGTCCGCTCGCCCGTCAGCAGGGAGCGGGCGGGGCCTGACAGAGTAAAAAGAATCTTGTCGGCCATGACCCGTTCCCCGTCCCGAACCTGCCATTCAACCTTTACGGTGGAATCGATCTGGCGGAACACCTCATCGACCCAGGCGGTGCCGCAGAGGGTGGCGTCTTCGCGGGTAATGACAGTAGCCCTGGCGGTGCGGTCGGCAGGGATGAGCTGGGCGGTAATGTCGCCGGTTCCTACATCTTCAGCCAGCGCAGTGCGGACGTTGGCCTGAATTTCCTGAGGTAATTGTTCTAGGTAGGTGCTGGGCATGGACAGTCCTGGCGTGCAGCGTAAAACGCAGCCGAGTGGATGCGCTTTACGGGGCGTGGGTCAAGACGGCCAGATTACCAGAGCTTGGCTGCCGTCGCCTTATTCGATGGGTTCATAAGGAAGACCGACATAGTTTTCGGCAATGGTTTTTCTACCGGCCTCAGAACCCAGGAAATAATCCAGCTCGGTCTGCTGGATGCGGCGGCCAAAGTCATCCGTATCAGGAAAGCGATGGAGCAGGGAAGTCATCCACCAGGAAAAACGCTCGGCTTTCCAGACGCGGCGCAAACAGACCTCCGAATAGCGTTGTAGGAGATCCGTACGGCCGTCGTGATAGACCTTGGTCAAAATCCGATACAGGGTGCAGACATCGCTGGCCGCCAGGTTCAGCCCCTTGGCCCCTGTGGGTGGAACGATATGCGCCGCATCGCCGACAAGGAAGAGATGACCATACTGCATGGGCTCGACCACAAAGCTGCGCAGAGGCGCGATGCTTTTCTCGATAGAGGGGCCGGTAACAAGTCTGGCAGCGGTTTCGGCCGGCAGGCGCTGTTTGAGTTCATCCCAAAAGCGTTCGTCGGACCAGTCCTCGACCTTCTCGTCAGCGGAAACCTGCACGTAATAGCGGGTACGCGTCTTGGAGCGCATGCTGCATAGGGCAAAGCCGCGCTCATGGTTGGCATAGATCAGCTCTTCGTTCACCGGTGGGGTGTCGGCCAGGACGCCCAGCCAGCCGAAGGGATATACCCGTTCGAACGTCTTGAGCGCGTCTGCCGGAATCGACTGGCGCGAGATGCCATGATAGCCATCGCACCCGGCGATATGGTCACAGTCCAGGCGGACGGTTTCGCCATTCTTTTCAAAGGTCACATAGGGCTTTTCGCCTTTCAGCTCGTGAAGCTGTACGTTGCTGGCTTCGTAGACACTAAGCGCACCACTGGCCTTACGTGCCTCCATCAGATCTCGGGTGACTTCGGTCTGGCCGTAGATCATAACCGTCTTGCCACCGGAGAGCGTCTTGAGGTCGATGCGCTCTTGGCGACCTTCGAACGCCAGCTCGAATCCATCGTGGACCAAGCCTTCCCGATCCATACGCTCGCTGACGCCAGCCTCGCGCAAGAGGTCGACCATACCCTGTTCAAGGACGCCAGCACGAATGCGGCCCAGCACGTAATCAGGACTCTGACGTTCGAGGATAACGGTGTCGATGCCAGCATTGTGCAGCAGCTGACCCAGGAGAAGGCCGGATGGACCGGCGCCGATGATGGCGACTTGTGTCTTCATTGTTATGGTCTCTCGCTTATTGTGTCGTCACGTCCGGCGAAGGGGTGGCCAGCGTGCGTTCTTATCTGCGTCGCCTGTATTTTTGGTTGATCATTGCCGGGCGAGAAGGCACTTTACGTAGGAAGTTCTGGACTTTTATAAACACCCTTGCATAAGAATGAGGTCCACCATGAAACCGCCCGTGCCGAATATTCCAGTGTTCATGCTCTATGGCGACCCATTGGAATGGCCTACACCGGACCTGCTGCACTGCGAGTCCATTCCCAAGCGCAGCAGCCTGCACGATTGGGAGATTCAGTTGCACCGGCATGCCGATCTGGTGCAACTGCTCTATGTGCGAAAGGGATGGGCCGAGCTTAATGTGGATGGGCAGCTGACCCGCATTGATGATGCCGCCATCCAGGTGGTGCCAGCCTTTTGCATCCACGGATTTCGGTTCTCGGAGGACATCGACGGTTTTATTCTTACCCTGGCAATGCCCTTGGTTTCCCGGCTGCAGGAACATCTGGGCGGGCAGACCCAGACCTTCAGCCAGCCTGCGCTTTATCAGGTCGGACGAGAGCGGCGTTACATCCACACGCTGTTTGCCGCGATCAATAATGAGTACAGCTCCTCGGCACCGGCGCGGGACCTGCTCCTGCAATCGCTGGTTGGGGTGTTGGCGGTATGGTTGGGGCGGCAGGTGATGGTGCGCGACGCCCAGGAGCGGCCCGAGCGGGGTCAGTCCTACCTGACTGCGTTTTCCCAGCTGGTAGAAGCGAATTACAGCAATCACTGGCCTATCGAGGCCTATGCCAAGGCGTTGGGTATCACACCGGCCTATCTCAATGGACTTTGCAGGCGGCTGCGCGGACAGACCTCACTGGGCGTCATCCATCAACGGCTGTTGCTTGAGGCCAAGCGAAACCTGATCTACACGGGCCTTACGGTCAACCAGATTGCGGATCTGCTGGGCTTTTCCGAACCGGCGTATTTCACGCGGTTCTTCAAGCGGCTGGCCGGGGTGTCGCCCTCGGTGTTCCGCCAGGAGTCCTCCTCGCGCGAAGCAGAACTGCATACAGCCTGAGTTCATGGCTACACTGACGGCTCGCTTATCGATAATCGGATACCCATGGATCTTGAACTGGCCCGTACCTTTCTTGAAATTGCCCGGACTGGAAGCTTTCTAGCTGCGGCGGAACGGCTGCATGTGACGCAAACCGCGGTCACGGCGCGGGTACAGAATCTGGAAGCGCAGCTTCAGTGCCGGCTGTTCGTGCGTAACCGGGCGGGTGCCAGGCTGACGGCAGATGGTCAGGTGTTTGCCGGATATGCCAGTCAGCTGGTACAGACATGGGACGCTGCGCGGCGTGACCTGCCGCTGCCGGAGGGGTTTCGCAATCTGCTCACGGTAGGCGGGGAGGTCAGCCTGAGCAATCCATTGATCCTCAATTGGGTAAAGCGTTTGCGGGAGGCATTGCCTGGCTACGCGGTACGGGCTGAAATTGCCGACAGCAGTCGTCTGCAACAGCAGGTAGAGCAAGGTGTGCTGGATGCGGCACTGGTCTATCAGCCGGAATACTGGCCAGGAATGCAGGTCGAGCAGGTGCTGGAGGAAAAGTTGATTCAGGTCTGCTCGGTAGCTCAACCTGAGCCCTATATCTACATTGATTGGGGCGAGGCCTTTCGCAAGCAGCACGACGCAGCCATGCCCGAAAAGGCGAAGGCAGCACTTTCTTTCAGTCTGGGGCCTCTGGCCTTGCAGTACCTTGTACAGAATGGAGGTGCAGGATATTTCAGGACGCGCGTCGTCCAGAGCTATCTGGATAACGGCATATTGCAGCGGGTAGAACGGGCACCGGAATTTACTTATCCCACGTATCTGGTGTACTCGCGGGACAAGGAAACGCCCGTGCTTCAGGATGCGATCCAGTTGCTGCGAGACGTGATCGGTGAGGACGCAGACTGGTCCCAGCGTTGGGAGGGATGAATCCAGGAGGACGCATGGCCTTAACCATGCGCCCTCTGAATCAGGCGGCGCTTTCCTCGGAGGCGCGCTGATTGGCCGCCTCACGGTGCGTCAGTACGTTCTTCAACCAGCGTTGGTAGAGCGCAGCGATCAGGTCGGTCTGGCTGATGATGCCGACCAGGTTGCCCGGCTCATCCAGGACAGGCAGGTAATGCAGGCCCTTGTCTGAAAGCAGTGACACCAGCTCCACGATATGGGTGGTATCCCGCACACATTGCACATGGCGTGTCATAAAGCGCTCAAGCGGGATATCGCCTGGATTACCCTGCGCGTTCGGCGAGCCCGGCTCGATGGCCTTGAACAGGTCGGCCAGGGTCACGATGCCCACCAGATGCTTTGCCTCATCAAGAATCGGCAGCGCTTTCAGGTGATGAGATTCCAGCAGGTTCCAGGCATCCTGTAGCCGCGTGTCAGGATGGGCGATCTGTAGGTCCCGCGACATGATCTGAGCGGCGGTGATGGCGCCCATGCTACGACTCAAGGCGTGGCGCTCGGTCTGACGGACCAGGGACTCAAGATCGTCTCGAGTGATGTCGACAACGCCACCAAACTCTTTTATGGCAAGCTCAAGATCTGCCGTCGTAAAACCCGCACGCTGCGACGGAAGCGGGTCTCGCGTGTTATGCGGATTGGCGGCTGGCGCCGGAGCTTTCGGGTAGGGCAGGCGAGTCAGGTTGTTGTAGATCAAGGCGCCTGCCAGGACGATTAGCGAACAGAGCGCCACCGGCAGCATGATGTACAGACCAAGCTGTTGAAAAGCCGGCCCGCCCAGGCTGACTGCCACGACCACTGCAATGCCCGGTGGATGGAGGCAACGCAGGCTGAACATGGTCACGATGGTCAACCCCATCGCCACCGCGGCGGCCAGCAGGGTATGGTCGATCCACTGGCCAACCAGTGCACCAATTCCAGCAGCCACTACGTTGCCGCCGATAATCGACCAGGGTTGCGCCAGAGGGCTGGACGAGACAGCAAACAGCAGCAGGGCTGATGCACCGATAGGGGCTGCAATTCGCAGCGCAATCTCGAGTCCGTAAAAGTGAGTACATGCCAGAACGCTGGCTACCATGCCCAGGCAGGCGCCAAGCGTGGCACGGACCAGTTCACGGGGCGGGGCTTTGACGGCAACGGGTTTAAAACGCTTGAACCAGGGCAGCACGGAACGCAGTGTTTTTTTCACGATTATTAGAGGCTTTTATAGGCACGCAGGTAATAGCCTCTTTATCCTAGCGAGCCTATTGGGATCGATCTAATAAATAATAATGAGCCTTTTGCTCAATAAAAGTGAATTAAAAGGCGGGCCGTTGAGACCCGCCTCTTTACTCAGGCTTCCAACGATGCTGCTGGCCCAAAGAATTCATAGCGACTTTGCGCTTCAGGTACACCCAGCGCTTTCAGCTCACGCTTGATCAGGGCCATGAAGGGCTTTGGACCCAGGAAGTAGGCATCCAGGTCACGATTCTCGGGTAGCCACTGCTCCAGTAGTGCATGTGTTAAAAGTCCGTTTGCATCGCCCCGATCCTCGGGACGCGGATGGCTGTAGCAGAAGTAGCAGCGTAGCTGAGGATGCTTTGCCTTCTGCGCTTCGAGCCACGGGCGGAAGGCTTGGACGCCTGCGTCGCGGGCGCAGTGGATAAAGGTAATAGGGCGACGGGTTTCGAGTGCCGCTTCCAGCATGGTGAGTGCCGGAGTGATGCCGACACCAGCGGTAATGAAGACCAGAGGCTTGTCAGATGGCCTGAGCGTAAACTCGCCTGCCGGTGGGAAAAGCTCAAGACGATCCCCTTCATCTACCTGATCGTGCAGGTAATTGGAAACACGGCCATCGGCCTCGCGCTTAACGCTGATGCGGTATTCGCGACCATTGGCGCGTGCCGATAACGAATAATTACGGCGTACCTCTTCACCCTCCAGAATCAGGCGCATGCCAATGTATTGGCCCGGTTGAAAGTCCAGCAGGGCACCGCCGTCCTCGGGTATCAGGTAAAAGGACGTGATCTCGTTACTCTCTGCCACCTTGCGGGCAACACGAAACCAGCGACCGCCACGCCAGCCGCCGGGGGCTGCCTCATGAGTGGCGTACAGATCTTCCTCGGCGCCGATCAGGATATCGGCCAGCTGACCGTAGGCTGCGGCCCAGGCATCGATCACTTCGTCGGTAGCGATTTCCTGGCCTAATACCTCGCGAATAGCCCGCAGCAGGCAGGTCCCTACGATGGGATAATGTTCCGGCAGAATCTGCAAGGCGACATGCTTGTTGACGATCTGAGCCACCAGCGGGCCGAGCGCCTCCAGCTGGTCGATATGACGGGCATACATGAGTACGCCATTGGCCAGAGCACGAGGCTGGGCGCCACTGGCCTGATGCGCCTGGTTGAACAACGGGCGGACCTGCGGGTACTCGTTGAGCATCATCCTGTAGAAGTGGGTTGTCAGCACCTCACCTCCGGTTTCCAGCAGCGGAACGGTGGACTTGATGATTGTGCGTTGTTGAGCGGTTAACATGATTCAGCTCCTGCATTGGCTTTACCTGAGTAATACACGAGGCGTGCCAATAGCGAGAGCTTTTGAAATCAATAGCTTATCTAGATTCGAGTCATTTTGACTGCTTAATAGATTTGTCGAAATGACTCTATGAGAGGTCATAATGACCACGGCTCCGTTGTTGTCTGCACTGATTCCACTGGTCGCCGACCTGTCCCGAGAGCTGCCGGAGCAAGAGCGCTATCGCAAATTATTACTGGCACTTCGGGAGTTGCTGCCCTGCGATGCCGTTGCCTTGCTCAGGCTGGATGGCGATCAACTAATACCACTAGCCGTACAGGGGCTCAGCCCTGATACGTTGGGGCGGCGCTTTCGCATCAGTGAGCACCCGCGGCTCAAGGCGCTGATCGAACATCGAGGGCCGACCCGCTTTGCAGCAGACTGCGACTTACCCGATCCCTATGACGGTCTGGTTGAGGGCCATGAAGCCCTTGAAGTCCATGACTGCCTGGGCTGCCCTCTGTATGTGCAGGATCAGGTCTGGGGATTGCTGACACTCGATGCCCTGGACGAAGCGCGTTTCGGCACTGTGGATCTGGATATGCTGCAAGCCTTTGCCAGTCTGGCTTCGGCCACCGTAACAGCAGCCGAGCGGATCAATGCTTTGACGCGACGCGTGGCCGATGAAAGCCAGTTGGCCGAACTCTACAAGCAGGCAGCAGGGCAGGTGCGAACCCGTGAGCTGATCGGGCAGAGTGCTGCACACAAGCAGCTCCTGCAGCAGATCGCTCTTGTAGGGGATAGCGATCTGACCGTATTGGTGACGGGAGAGACCGGTGTTGGCAAGGAGCTGGTGGCCGAAGCCATTCACGCGCAGTCTGCCCGTGCACGCCGGCCCTTGATCAGCATCAATTGTGCGGCGTTGCCGGAAACCCTGGTCGAAAGCGAGTTGTTCGGGCATGTGCGTGGCGCCTTTTCCGGAGCGATTAGCGAGCGCAGCGGCAAGTTCGATCTGGCCAATGGCGGGACGCTGTTTCTGGATGAAGTGGGTGAAATGCCTTTGGCGGCTCAAGCCAAATTGCTCCGGGTTCTACAGAGTGGTCAGCTACAGCGGGTAGGCTCGGATCGTGAGCATCATGTCGATGTTCGGGTCATTACAGCCACCAACCGCGATCTGGCCGAAGAGGTAAAAGCTGGCCGTTTCAGGGCAGATCTCTACCATCGTTTGAGTGTGTACCCGCTGAAGGTGCCCGCCTTGCGCGAGCGTGGACGTGATGTACTGCTTCTGGCCGGCTACTTTCTTGAGGAGAACAGGGCGCGATTAGGATTGCGTAGCCTGCGCCTGAATCCTGAGGCTCAGAAGTCATTATTGACCTATGACTGGCCTGGTAATGTGCGCGAGCTGGAGCACCTGATCAGTCGCGCCGCACTCAAGGCGCTGTCGAGCCACGGCGAGCGGCCCCGTATCCTGAGTATCGACAGCCGCTCGCTGGATCTGCCCACTGCAGCACCCATTGCAGACATAACGCCTGCTGTTGAAAGGCCCGACCTGCCTGTTAGTCTTCCCTTGCGCGAAGCGGTAGATACCTATCAGAAGCACTTGATTGAAGCATCGCTCGAGCGGCATCACCATCGGTGGGCGGATGTAGCCCGAGAACTGGCCGTTGACCGTGCCAACCTGAGCCGCCTGGCCAAGCGATTGGGGATCAAGTGATGTAGCTAACCTGATCCAGATCAGGTTTTGGGTTCAAGCGCCGCTGCACCATGGGTATCCGGAGCGGTCGAATAGTGCATCGAGCAGGAGAAAGGATATGACGCAGCGACTCGAATATCTCAGCCGCGAGCAAATAAAAGCTATCGCGGCATTGGCAACCTGTACCCAACTTACCCATGACGGGTTTGGTACCGGGCTAGGGGGAGGCTTGGGATTGGGAGGCGAATCCGCCACAGGCTCATTGATCGGTGAAACACTGGCCGAACAGCGCCTGCGGGAAGCAATATCCGGTCTGACCCACGAACAACTGGTTGAACTGCTGGCGCTGGTCTATGCCGGTCAGGACTGGAGTGCCGCGCGGGCGCTGGACGAATATGCTGCCTACAAGCAGTCGCTACAGGACCTGTGCTCGGAGTTTCTTATCGACAAATGCATCGAGCACAGTCCCTATTTGCATGAGCATCTTGAGCGAGCTTTGGACGTGATCGCCTAATGCTACGGAGCCCACCGGCAGGGCTCCTTGAGCGGCAAGGCGGTAGTCAGGTAGAGGGCACCGTAGAGGGGAGGTGGACTTCTACCACGACGTGGTCATCGATATTCTTGAATTCGGCATGGCCGCCAAAGCTTTCACACAGCGCCTTGACGATGGGAAGGCCCAGGCCCCAACCGCGATCATCGCTGCGGGTGGAAATGAAATAAGGCGTTGCCAGATTGACCAGTACCTCGTCAGGCATCCGGCCCTGGTTGCGAACGCACAAGACAATGCGCTCGGCAGACATCGTCTGGCTGACGTCGATTCGCGTATCAGCTGTTCCATGCTTGGCGGCATTGATGACCAGATTGTCGATGATGCGCAGCAGGGCGTGCTTATCCCAATAGACCTGCTGTTCAGGTGATTCAAGGGTAAGCGTGATCTCGTTCTGTACCTGAATCCGCAGGTTACTGATCGCTTCGCCAAGCAGGGTGCCAAGGCTCAGCTTTTCACCATGCAGCTTGATCCCACCGCCTAGGCTGGTATGGGAAATATCCAGTACGTTCGTGATCATCTGATTCATGCGCTGCAGGTTTTCTTCGAGCAGCTTCAGCATGTCATCGGTGCGTCGGGCAGGTGTGCGACGCATAAGGCTGGCTACCATGGTCGCGGCGGTCAGCGGGGAGCGAAGGTCATGGTTCAGCGAGCGCATGAAGCGCTCCAGCATGATCTTTTCGGCCTCCAGGTTTTCACTGCGGGCAATGGCGACGTTGCGCTGGTTTTCGATGCTCGCCAGACGAGTGCTCGATTTGAGCAAGGACGAAATGGTAGCCAGGACTTCGTCCCGGTTGATCGGGTGGGTCAGGTAGGCCTGGGCGCCCTGGTTGAGTCCCATAGCCTTGTCCTTGCCGCTGACGAACGTGGCCGAAATATTGATAATGGCTGGCATCTTGTCCTGGTCCAGCTTCTTTTCAATGGCCTGGATCAGTTCAAAGCCGCTCATGTCCGGCAGGTTGATATCAATGATCACCAGGCTGGTCTGCTCGTTGATCAGCTCGAGGCCGGCACTACCGCTTCCGGCCTCGAGAATATCGAAGTCAGGCTGGGACAGTAGAATCTTCCGCAGCACATAACGGTTCGCATCCGTATCATCAATGATGACGATGCGCTTACGGTCACTCATTTCTCAAGCTCCTGGACAAACTCTGTACCTGACAGAGCAACTGCTCAAGATACCCAGGTTGGGATTTTTGCAGAATGGCATGGCAATAGGGTCTGAGGCGGGCCAGCTCTTCATCGTTCAGAGCCTTGGCTGTGTTGACCAGGACGCGACGGTGCATGGACCAGTCCATGCTCTCCAGCAGCTCTTCACCGCTGATATCCGGCAGATCGAGGTCAAGGAAGATGATATCTGGTCGCACGGCATTGAGCTTGTCCATGCTGGCCTTGGCGCTATCAGCCTCGATCATGATCGGGGCATAGCTTTCCAGGGCGCGGGTAACGATATAGCGATCGGCTTCGCTGTCGTCGATCAGCAGAATCGTCATGCCGGAGAGGGCGTTCTGCTCGAGTGTGGAGGCGTTTTCCTCCAGCGCTATCGGGATGCGCAGGTAAAACTTGCTGCCCACGCCTTCCTGGCTGGTCAGATCAATTTCGCCTTTGAGCAGGGTGGCCACCTTCTGCGCCAGGGACAAGCCCAGCCCCGTCCCTTCAATGTTCTTCCTGCCCGGTGATTTGATGCGGTAGAACTCGTCGAATACCTTTTTCTGGTTTTCTTCGGAAATGCCGATTCCGGTGTCGGCCACCATGAATTCGATCTGCTGGTCGTCCGGGCGAAAACAGCGAATCGTCACGCTACCCTTGGGCGTGTACTTGAAAGCATTGGAAATCAGGTTGCGCAGGATCTGGAACAGACGCTCCCGGTCCGTATTCAGAATGACGTCTTCCGGCAGGCGGTCGAGCCGGTAGCTGACATTCTCGTAGCGGAACGAAAGCGCGGCGGCAAAGGCTTCGATTCGCTCCAGAAGTTCATTCAGGCTGAACGGTTCAGCCATGACTTTCATTCGACCGGACTGCACTTCAGCCAGATCCAGTAGCTCATTGACCAAGGTTGAGAGTTCGGCAGCAGCATCACTGATGAATTTGACCTGACGGTACTGTTCTCCATTCAGTGGTCCGTCCTGACCGGAGATCAGGAGCTTCGAGATGTTCTCGATAATGTTGATCGGCGTCCGGAACTCATGGGTCATGTTGGAGAAAAAGCGACTCTTGGCTTCGCTGGCATCCTGCAGCTCCTGAGCGGTCTTTTCCAGCTCGGAGTACAGGGCCACAACCCCCTTGTTGGTTTCCTCCAGCTCCTTGTTGGTGTCCTCCAGTTCCTGCTGCTTGGCGCGCAGTTCCGAGGTGGTCACCAGCAGGTCTTCGCTCTGGAGCTGCATTTCCTTGTAAGGGTCCAGCGCACTCTTGTCGGTGAGCTGATGCAGCAGCCGGCTCAGCTCCGCCTCGCTGGGAAAGGGCTTAGGTACGGACAGGTATTTGGCGGCGCGGATGCGGGTACCGCTCGAAGAGGTGTCAATCTGGAAATCATCCATCAGGCGCTGGGCGCCCCGCAGACCTACACCCATACCGGTCTGAGAGACGTAGCTGCCATTAAGGATATCGTCCAGATTCTGGATGCCTGCACCGTTGTCCTGCGCTTCAAATCGCAGGCCGTTCAGGCGCCCTTCGGCAGTGGTCATCATGTAAAAGCTGAATCGACCCTGTTTGGCGTACTGGTAGATATTGCGTGCCAACTCAGAAACCGTGGTGGCAACGCGAATCTGGTCGAGCCTGGGTAGCCCAATCCAATCGGCAAGCTGCTTGGCACGTTGGCGACACCAGACGATGTCCTGTTCGCTTTCGATGCGCAGGCTAGAAATCAGGCGGTCATTAGACATGACGTACTACCAGCGCCGTGGCGTCATCCGTTGAACGCTTGAAATCACGATGAATCAGGGCGGCGATAATGGCGGGATGCTTGCCTAGCAGGCCGGTATACCCTGCAAGGTTGACCCGGGAATTGATACCATCCGAATTCATGACCAGCACGGTAGATTCATCCCAGGGATAGGAAAAGGATTGTACGCGGCCTATCTTGTAGCCAACAGTACCGTTGGCCGAGACCATGCTTCGCGGCCGATCTGCCATCAGGGTGCCGGCAATGTTGCCAACACCACAGAAATTGACGGTGCCTTGTTCCGGTAGAATTTCAGCAAAGGCCAGGGCTGCACCACGTGTACTGGTCAGAGCACGGTGCATGCGCTCCATCAGCTCGGTCAGGGGAAGGCCGGTGGGGTGGTTGAGAAATATATCCCGAGCCTTAGCACTGGCTTCTCTGGCCTGTATGCCATGCCCAAGCCCGTCACACACCATAATCCGGTTGTTCAGCACAGCCCAGCTGTCGCCACACACTTCCTCCCGCGGATGCGGGGTGCACAACACACCGTCTTCAAACTGCTTGCCTAGAGGCGAGGGCGCCAATTGCGTTCGGGAAAATACAATAGTGCCCTTGCCCGGCTGCGAGTAGATGTCGAAGCGATCAGACATACGCCGGATCGCCCCCAGTCCGGCTCCCATCGTACCCTTGGTGGAATAGTTGTCGCTCAGGCACTGCGCCACGTTGACCATGCCTGGACCGCTATCGACTGCGATCAGGTCCAGCTCATGGTTATTATGGCTCAGGTACAACTCGCCTTCGCCGGCATGGTTGACCAGATTGCGTGCCAGCTCCTGGACAACAAGGGTCAGCTTGCCCAGTACTTCTTCGTCATCGGTCAGTTCGCGGGCATGACGGATGACCGCCCGGCGCGCAGCATCCACGTGAGCAACATCGGAAACCGAGAATGTCTGGCTGCAATACAATGGGGTCAACGCCACTTCCACAACTCCACACGTGTACCCTGGCCGGGTGCACTTTCGATTGCGAATTCATCCACCAGCCGCTTGGCACCGCTCAGGCCCAGGCCCAGACCATTGCCTGAGGTATAGCCGTCCACCATGGCCTTGCTGATGTCATCGATTCCCTTACCCTGGTCGGTGATGACCAGGTGAACGGCGCTGCGGCCGTTACGCATCGTATCCTCGATCACGCATTCGCCGCCGCCGCCGTAAATCAGAGCATTACGGGCAATCTCGCTTGCGGCCGTAACGATCTTGGTCTGTGAGACAAGCCCCAGCTTGGCTGTCTCGGCAGATTGGCGTACACGCTGCCGGATGAGGACAATGTCAGTCTCCTGCTTCAGCGGAAGTATGTCTTTCTTCGCCACGCTCTAGCTCCAGGAGTTCATCATCCGCGACCATCTGTTCCAGACGGGCCATCCCTTTTTCTACATTCAATGCCGTGGCAATGCCGTCGAGTGACAGGCCTAATTCGACGAGCGTGATTGCGACGGCAGGTTGCATGCCCACGACGATGACCTTGGCGTCAAGGATGCGAGAGACATTGGCAATGTGGGACAGCATGCGGCCAATGAACGAGTCGACGATCTCCAGGGAAGAGATATCGATCAGCACGCCCTTGGCTCGGTGCTTGACGATTTGATTGGTCAAATCTTCCTGCAGGTCCAGGGCCAGTTGGTCGTGCATGTCGACCTGGATGGACAAGAGCAGGTATTTGCCCATTTTGAGAATAGGGATCTTGTCTACCATGGCGGCTCCTTAGCGTGCCGTAGCAGAAACGAGACGAACGTTGAGCTCTTTCAGAGCCATCTGGAATGCATCGGCCAGCGAGGCTTTGGTCACGACGTCACCGAGCTCTACGCCCAGATGGACGATGGTGGCGGCGATTTGCGGACGAATACCACTGATGATGCACTTGGCGCCCATCAGCTTGGCGGCGGTCACTGTCTTGAGCAAATGCTGGGCGACCATGGTGTCCACAGTAGGCACGCCGGTAATATCGATAATGGCAAGGTCGGACTCGGTCTGGACGATCTTTTCCAGCAGGGCTTCCATCACGATCTGGGTACGGTTGCTGTCGAGCGAGCCGATCAGGGGGATGGCCAGGATGCCTTTCCAGAGTTCAACGACAGGGGTCGAGAGCTCCAGCATGCTTTCCTGCTGCTCGCGGATAATCGCCTCACGGCTTTCCATGTGGCTTTCAACACAATACAGGCCGAGCTTGTCCAGTAATTTGCTGGCAATCCATACCACCTCTACCGGATTGGCGCACTGCGCCTGAATCCGTGCAAAAAGAGGCTCTTTTAGCGAGAAGACAAAAGTTGCCGTTTCAGACGGTGAAAATCCTTGTCGGCTCTGGCTGCGAGACAGACGATCCAGCATGGCCTTAACCGGGCTCCACTGGTCATGATGAAGATCATCCAGGCCTTCGGCAGCCGCAACGGTCAATAGCTTGAGCATTTCTTTAGAATTGCTCTTGACCGTCTCCTCATCAATCAGATCGGTACGAATACCTGCTGAGCGTTGCGCAGTGACCCATTCCTCTAACAACTCGCGTTCATGCTGTTGTAAAAGCTCGGCAATAACAGATGCAGGCATTGCTTATCCTCGTAAGAAGAGCGAGGTCGCCAGACGCGTACCTCATGGACATCAGATTCAACCTGAGTGTCCATCATGCAGTATTTTGCGGGCTGGCATGATGGAATCGTGGCGTCGGGTCATTGATGCTGAATAATCAGCCTTTTAATGTGGCCTTCGACCCGCGATTCAAGGGATGGTGCACACACTGAATCAAAGAATTTCAGTGGCAGACAAGCGGAGGGTAGAGCGTGCAGGGCATGAAGCGGTATGGCGTTTCATGCCCTGCCAGGGAGGGTTACTGCGAGCTCAGTACCTGCTGACCCGCGCCCTGCAGATCCTTGCGGCGGAACAGAACCAGCGTAGCCGTCAGGCCAAGTACGGCCGCCAACGTCAGCCAGATGCCCGGTGCGGCACGATTGTCCAGCGTATGGATCAGCCAGGTACAGATGACCGGGGTGAAGCCGCCAAAGGTCGCCGTGGCCAGACTGTAGGCCAACGAAAAGCCTGTAGTCCGTACGTCAGCCGGCATGACCTCAGCCAGGGCCACGACCATTGCGCCGTTATAGCTGCCATACAGGAAGGACAGCCATAGCTCGACTAGCAGCAGACGGGTGAACGAGGGCTCGTTCGTTAACCAGATCAGTGCGGGGTAGGCCGTAAAAATAGCCAGAACCGTTGCTGCGATCAGCAAGGGGCGACGCCCGATCCGGTCCGATAGCGAACCCATTACAGGCAACCAGATGAAGTTCGAAACTCCTACGCACATGGTGACCAACAAACTGTCAATGTCGCTCAGGTGCAGTTCGGTCTTGCCAAAGGTCGGGGTATAGGCGGTGATCAGGTAGAAGGATGCTGTGGTCATCGAGACCATGGCCATCCCGGCGATGATCAGGCCGAAGTTGCTGCCAATGGAGCGGATTACTTCGCCCAGAGTTGGACGGTGGTGACGCGCCTGGAACTCGGGCGACTCCTCCAGCGAACGGCGAATGATGAACAGCACGGGTACGATCAGGCAGCCAATCAAGAAGGGAATACGCCAGCCCCAGTCACCCATGTCTTCTGGAGACAGGAGACGATTGAGCATGACGCCCAGCAGGCCGGCAAAGACCACCGCTACCTGCTGGCTGGCTGACTGCCAGCTGACAAAGAAGCCGCGGCGGCCGGGCGTTGCGATCTCGGCCAGATAAACGGATACACCACCCAGTTCGACACCCGCTGAGAAACCCTGCAGAAGACGGCCCAGCAATACCAGGATGGGCGCAAGCACGCCCAGTGTGGCATAGCCGGGCACCAGTGCAATCAGCAAGGTTCCGGTGGCCATCAGGGCCAATGTGATGACCAATCCCTTGCGACGGCCATGACGGTCGATATAAGCCCCAAGAAAGATGGCGCCTAGAGGACGCATCAGAAAGCCCGCTCCGAAGGTTGCCAAGGACAGCATGAGCGAGGCGAGGGGGTTGTCGCCGGGGAAAAAGGTTTTGGCAATGGCGGTGGCATAGAAGCCATACACCATAAAATCGTACATTTCCAGGAAGTTGCCGCTGACAACCCGGAAGATGGCTTTGCCTTTGGAGTTGTTCGCCATGGGTACACACTCGATGTTGGAATAATCGGCCCTGACGTATCTGGTTACAAATATCAGGCTCTTTTGAGTCACGCAGTTGTAACCATATGTGTAATTGCTACCTTACGGCAAGGCTTGTCAGCATGCGCATTTCCAGTTATGGGTGTCTGGCATCACTATTTTGGAAAAGCAAGAGGGGCAGGCTCTGGCTCGAGACGCCAGACGGACGTGGGTCCGCCTTTCAGCAAGCCTTGGCGCTTACAAAATCGCTTGGCCGACAGCTGGTTTGTGCTCCATCAGTTTCGCTTTTGCAAAGTGTGACGGGTTGGGCGTAGTGAGGAGGATCCAACCTGCTCATTCAGCTGGTTCGGCTTTAACTGTCCCGTTTATCTCTGTTAAGACAGCACATCTCGGCCGGCACCGGTGTGCCTATAAGGTTAGTTTGCTACGCAATTTAATGGCACACTGAGCGGGCAGCGCGTCGTCTGTACTGGGCTTTTGGCTGAATTGCCGAGCCGTGGAAAGCGATGCGTACCATAAAGACAAACGACAAATGAATTGAATCTCGACTGCCAATGAGATCTTGCACCTCTCGATTTTTACGGTGCACCATTTTTAAGGAGAGCCACCCCTGATGAAGACCTTTAGACTGAGCACGCTAACCCTCTCGTTAATGGCTTGCAGCAGTACAATGGCCTTCGCCGGTCAAGCGGATTCCAATGGGTTTATCGAAGACAGCCATCTTCAACTCCTGAATCGCAGCATGTACTTCAATCGCCAGGTCAAAGGCGATGGCTACCACGAAAACGCGCATAACCAGCGTGATCCTCGCGATTGGTCCTATGGTCTTCTCGCCAATTATGAATCGGGGTTCACCCAGGGAACGGTAGGCTTCGGGGTAGATGCCTTCGGGTATCTTGCGCTTAAACTCGACGGCGGTAATGGCCATGCTGGCAGTGGCAATGTCCAGGTCAACTCGAGTGGCGAAACCCAGGATGAATATTCAAAGGCTGGCGGCGCGGTAAAGCTACGAATTTCCAACACTATTCTGAAGTATGGCGAAATGCAGCCGACGGCCCCGGTGTTCGCGGCAGGTGGCAGCCGACTATTACCGCAGACTGCACGTGGCCTGAACATCATTAGCAAGGAAATCGATGGCCTGACTCTGGACCTGGGGCATTTCACGGCGGGTACCGAACCAACCTCTACCAGCACCGATGGCGGATTGTGGGCGACCTATGCTGGCGTCGAGACCCGCAAGGTCGACTACCTGGGTGGCGCCTATCAGGTTAATGACAACCTCAGTGTCTCGCTGTATGGCTCGGAATTCCAGGACCTCTGGCGTCAATACTACGGTAACGTCAACTATGCGCTGCCCCTACAGAATGATCAGTCGCTAACCTTCGATTTCAACATCTACCGTACCAATGATGAAGGGCGCGCCGAGGCGGGCTCCATCAGTAACACGGCCTGGTCTCTGGCAGCGGCCTATAACCTAGGCGCGCATACCTTTACGCTGGCGCACCAGCGGATTCACGGCGATACGCCCTTTGATTATGTAGGCTTCGGCAACAATGGCGCAGGCGGCGGCGGTGACTCGATCTTCCTGGCTAACTCGATCCAGTGGTCTGACTTCAACGCACCGAATGAAAAGTCCTGGCAGGCGCGTTACGACCTGGACATGACGTCCTATGGCGTGCCAGGTCTGAGCTTCATGGCCCGCTACATCTATGGCTATGACATCGACGGTACTCATGCGGACGCTGGCGGTGCCTACGTATCCCGAGACGAGGCGGGTGCGGTAACAGGTTATGCCTACGATCATAATGACAAAGAGCGTGAAACCAACCTGGAGGCCAAGTATGTCGTTCAGGAGGGGCCGGCAAAGGATCTGTCCCTGCGCGTTCGTCAGGCATGGCACCGTGGCGCTGCCTCGACGGGCGGGTCGGTCAACGAGTTCCGCTTGATCGCGGATTACCCACTCGACATCTTCTGAATACGAAAGCCCGGCGCTGTCGGGCTTTTATGGGCTCATACCAACGGTTTGGGTTCTCGCTCAAGCAGGGCAGGGCTGTCGTTACGAACACTGCCGACAGCCTTGTTCACCGGATACCATTCGAACTGATCGACAGAAATCGCGCCGTCCTGGGCGATTTCCTCGGCGCGCTCGGGTGAGAGGTCTGGCTCTATCCATTCCCGGGCCGCTTCGGGCGTCAATACCAGCGGACGTCGGTCATGAATGTCGATCATGCCTTCATCGGCAGCCGCCGTGATGATGACGAAACCATCATCTTCATGTTCGTGTTGGTCGGTCCGATGAAACTGTCCAATGGCGGCAAAGAACATCGGCTCGTCTGACTTCAGCTTGATGAAGTAAGGCTGCTTGCGTTTGGGGTCATCGGCATCCTTTTTCCATTCATACCAGCCATCAGCTGCTACCAGTGATTTTCCATGCTTCCACAGGCTGCGAAACATTTTACTGGTGGCCGCTGTTTCTACTCGGGCATTGATGACAGGAGGCCGCTTGGGCTTGTGTGACTCTGGATCACGTGCCCAAAAGGGTGCGTATCCCCACGGCACTGGATCGAAGCGGATGCCTTCGGTCTCTTCATGCAGCAATTGCACCCGGGTGCCAGGTGCCACGTTGTAACGGCCAATGGGCATGGGGTCGAGTCCGCCTGCAAAGTCGACCGATGTCTTAAGTGCCTCGATATAGTCTATGGCGGTCCGGTATTGCGCAAATCGTCCACACATGAAGGGGTGCCTGGCTGCTAGTACTGTCCAGTCGACAACACCGCCTGGCATAAGAGTTCATTTTTAAGAAAGGCGCAGCAGGGCGGCGGGCGGTGCATCCTGATACAGGAGGCGCTAGAAGGCCCTTGGCTAGTAATAGTCAAACTCCCTAAAGGGGCCTAGAATTTCAAGCATATTCACCTTTGAATAAGGTCGCAGCAGTATGTCGATCCGCGCCAAGCTTATTACGCTGGTAATAGCCATCTTGGCTCCGACACTGTTGGCTTCTACATTCGCCATCTACTACGTCTACCAGGATCAGCGAAGCAAGGTGGAAGAGAGCATGCGGGCCACAACCCGGGCGCTTTCGCTGGCCGTTGACCGTGACCTGCTCAGGCGTGATGCCATTATCTCGACTCTGGCCATTTCGCCTTCCCTTGAGCGCAACGACCTTGAGGCCTTCTACAAGCATGCGCGACGGATTACCCAGACCTGGGAAAACTCCATCATCCTGTTCGACCTGGACGGGCAACAGCTAATCAATACCCGTAGACCTTTTGGTGCAGACCTTCCCCATAGCATTAACGCTGAAATCAATGCCACTGACTTCAACAAGCCATTACTGGTGAGCGGACTGTATGTCGCGCCTGTGGGGAAAGAGTACAGCTTTGCGGTCCGGCGGCCTGTTTTTCGTGATGGGCAGGTCGCCTACTTTATTGCAATGGGCTCGTTTGCCTCGCAAATGGATACGGTGCTTAAAGAGCAGCAGCTGCCCCAGTCTTGGCTGGGTGTCATCATGGATTCCAGGGCTCAAGTCGTAACCAGAAGTAGCCGTCCGCAGGACTTTGTAGGAAGACAGGCTTCAGGCCCTTTGATGGATCGACTGATGGTCGATAGTGAAGGGTTTCTCGATTCGGTCTCGCTGGAAGGCATGCCCATGCGCTCCTTCTTCAGCAAGGCACCCTTGTCGGGGTGGTCAGTGGTTATTGGCCTCCCACGCGCGGAAATTCAGCGTACGGCTATTCATGCCTCGATTGCTGTCATCGTAGGATCACTGATTCTGTTGGGGTGCGCCATTCTTCTAGCCTTCTGGATGGGGCGCAGAATCGCACAGCCGCTTCGCCTGCTGGATCAGACGGCCCAGGCGCTGGGCCGGGGCGAGGCGATCAAGCCCATTACAACAGGCATGGTTGAAACGGACCGCACTGCCAGCGTACTGGCAAAGGCCAGCGAGGAAATACAGAGCGCCAACGCCAAGATGAACCAGCGGGTGGATGAGGCGGTTGCTCAGGCCGAGCGCTCGCAGAAGGCGTTGCTGCAAGGGCAGAAACTGGAATCTCTGGGGCGCCTCACCGGCGGTATTGCTCACGACTTCAATAACCTGCTGCAAACGCTAACCATGGGGTTGGCGCTGGCTGAGAAGTCAGCCACGACACCCCGCGCCCAAAAAGCGATCGAAGCCTGTAGCCGGTCTGTCGAGCGGGGCACCAAGTTGACTCGCCAGCTCATGGCGTTCAGTCGCAGCCGGGTTGATGAGGCTCGTACAGTGGACCTGCGTACGGTCCTGATGGGCATGAGCGATCTGCTGGACGGCGCCTTGCCCAGCCGTATAAGGCTCACGCTGGAAATACCTGACCAGTCCTGGTCGGTATTCCTCGATCCGCTTCAATGTGAGTTGGCCGTCTTGAACATGGTATTCAACTCCCGCGATGCCATGCCTGATGGCGGCGAAATCACCGTCTCGCTGGTGCGCAAGGTAATCCGGACCGGTGAAGTAGAGGGGCTGGCAGGGGGAGAATACGTGGCGTTGTGCGTGAAGGATAATGGCCATGGCATGAGTGAAGATGTGCAGGCCAGGGCCATAGAGCCGTTCTTCACGACCAAAGAGGTGGGGCAAGGCACCGGGCTTGGGCTTGCCCAGGTCTATGGGTTTGCCAGGCAAGCGCGGGGGACTGTGCTGATCGAAAGCGCTGTAGGCGTAGGCACGACCCTTACAATCATGCTGCCTCTGGGGGAAGCCGTATTGATCGAGCACCAGGAGGCCGCTTCCGACAGCGCGTTGCCTGCTGCGTCTGCCCGGGTGTTGCTGGTGGATGATGACGAGCAGGTGAGGGAAGTGGTCGGACCGATGCTGGAGGAATTAGGGTTTGAAGTAACCACAGCCGCCAATGCCGACGAGGCCTTGCAGCGGTACGAGACGATGCTGTCCGGCTCGCCCAGCGTACGACCCAACATCATCTTTTCCGACATCATTATGCCTGGCCGTCTGGACGGCGTCGGACTGGCGTTGGCGCTACGCGAGCGCGATCCAGGTTTGCCGATTGTATTGGCCACCGGTTATACCGAGCACGCGGTAAAGGATTATGGCTTCAAGGTCCTTTCCAAACCCTACGATTTGAAGACCCTGGCGCAAACCCTGAGAGATGAACTCGACCGCTCTGCCGCCTAAATAGGCATTAAGCATTACCCGTCCAGGACGGATGTTGGGTATCGCTGGGCTGTACCCAACCTGCAGAGCAGAGCGTAATGGAGAAGGCCGAGTAGGATGAGGTTGAGCAACGCGATACCCAGCTGGAGCGCAAGAACCGCATCAGTAAGGTATCCAGCAGAGCGGTTGGAGATTGCATCACGGCATCCAACCGACTCGCTTATGACCACCTGACCACAGGATGCCAGCCATCAATCAGGCTGGCATCTCATACGTCAACCCATTCGGGCCTGTATCAGCAGGGCGTAGCCCAGCGCCATCAGCGTCCAGGCTAACAACGGGCCAAAGGCCCACTTCCAGACTTTCGCTCGAGGGTCGAACCCTACGCCGTGCACAAAGCCGCCCGCCACGCCCCACATCACCAGCATAAGCATGCTATGGCTGTAATGGCCTTCGGCATTCAGAAACGCAGTGGGATAGATGAGCAGCAACAGGCACAGCGGCGAGGCGAGGAGCAGGGAGAGTACCCTGAACCCTCCTCGCAGCAGCACCGGGCGGGCGTGGGTGATCACGGCTGGATCTCCTCGTCGAGATTTTCAGTCGCTTCGAGCCACAATGCATTCATGATGCCGAAGCCGCACGCCAGAGCGATACCGAGAACCCAGGTGAAATACCACATGATGATGACTCCTGAAGATATTTAGGGCCTGTCCGACCGATCCCTGGGACTGTTCTGAGCCTCCTTAGGGTCGGCCGAATGAGCAGACGAATGAATCAATAAAGGCCGTGGGGGTTGTCGTTGATATGCGCGGTAGTCACCTTGCCCCACATCTTCACGTAACCCCACAGGGTATAGGTCAGGATGATCGGGACGAAGATGCAGGCTGCTACCAGCATGATCCCTAGGGTCTTGTGACTGGAGACGGCATCCCACATGGTCAGGCTCGCCGCGGGATCAAAGCTCGACGGCATGATGAAGGGGAATAGTGCAAAACCTGCGGTGCACAACGTACCCACAATGGCCAGGCTGGAGCCGAGGAAGGCTACCCAACTGCGGCCGGAAGTCGAGGAGAGCAGGGCCATCAGTCCACCCACGATACCGATGACCGGGGCCAGCTTGGTCATTGGATATTGAGCGTAATTGGTCATCCAGCCGACGTTGGTCTGGGCGACTTCCTTGGCTAGCGGATTCAGTGCGGCGTTGGCGTCAAAGCTGGAAAGCAGGGCGAAACCGTTGATGCCACCCATCCACAGCCAGACACCCGCCCCGATAAAGGTAGCAAGGAACGCCAGCGCCAGAATCTGCGAGGCGCGGCGGGCGCGTTGGCTGATGGCACCTTCGGTGCGCATCATCAGCCAGGTACCGCCATGCAGGGCCAGCATGGTAAAGCTGACGATACCGGCCAGCAGGCCGAAGGAGTTCAGCAGTTGCCAGAAGCTACCGTGATAAGAGGCACGCAACGTGTTATCCAGTTCAAGCGGTACGCCTTGCAGAAGGTTGCCAAAGGCCACACCAAACACGACCGAGGGCACGACTGCACCGGCGAACAGCCCCCAATCCCAGGCCTGACGCCATTGGGTATTTTCCAGCTTGCTGCGGTAGTCGAATCCCACCGGGCGTACAAAAAGTGCAAACAGCACTACCAGCATGGCCCAATAGAAACCTGAAAACGCGGCGGCATAAACCATCGGCCAGGCGGCGAACATCGCACCGCCTGCTGTGATCAGCCACACCTGGTTACCGTCCCAGTGAGGCGCAATGGTATTGATCACCACGCGCCGCTCGTTGTCGGTACGGCCAACGATGGGCATCAGAATCGCCGCACCCAGGTCAAAGCCATCGGTCAGGGCAAAGCCGATGAGTAATACCCCCACCAGTACCCACCAGATCAGTTTAAGACTCTCGTAATCAAACATAAGGGTGTTCTCAGGCAATGATGGTTGGAGTCGCAGCCGCTTCCGGCGCCTGCGGCAGTTCGGTCTTTGCGCCTTTCTCAAAGTGGTAGCGACCGGTGTGCAGGCTGGACGGACCGAGGCGAGCGAAGCGGATCATCAGGTACATTTCGATCACCAGCAGGCCGCTGTAGAAGACGATCAAGGCGATCAGCGAGCCCCAGACATCA
Organism: Pseudomonas sp. WAC2; assembly: GCF_030403525.1. Lineage (NCBI taxonomy): Bacteria > Pseudomonadati > Pseudomonadota > Gammaproteobacteria > Pseudomonadales > Pseudomonadaceae > Pseudomonas > Pseudomonas sp. WAC2. The sequence goes on along the minus strand of NZ_JAUEPD010000001.1, from coordinate 92,788 downwards.
CCTGTAGAGACGCTGGAAGCCGATAGGTGAGTAGGGAGCAGTTCGCCAATGGACCAGGGCTGACGACCGTTCTCGGCGACAAACCATCCCGTCTGGCCGGCAATCCAGGGCAGCGGCAGGCTGAACAGGGCAAACTTGAGCAGCCAGGTCTTGGTGGCCTCGTTGCGGCGTGCCACGGCGTAGAAGGCGCAGGCGAACAGGATCAGCATCAGGAAACCCGAGGCGACCATGATGCGGAAGCTCCAGAAGATGCCAGATACGTGCGGGATGGTGCTCTTGGCCGCTTCCTTGATCTGGGCATCGGTAGCCGATACCACATCAGGGGTGTATTTCTTCAGCAGCAGGCCATAGCCCAGGTCTTTTTTCACATCGTTGAAGGCAGTGATGTTTTCAGGGGTCTTCTCACCGCCACGCAGTTTTTCCAGCAGACTATAGGCCACCATCCCGTTACGGATGCGGTCTTCGTGCTGGTCGATGAGCTCATGAATGCCGGTCACCTGCTTGTCCAGCGAGCGGGTGGCGATAATGCCCATGACATAGGGAATCTTCACCGCATAGTCGGTGCGCATGGTTTCCTGATTCGGGAAGCCGAACAGGGTGAAGGAGGCCGGAGCTTCTTCGGTATGCCATTCGGCTTCGATGGCGGCCAGCTTGGCTTTCTGCACGTCACCCACTTCGTAGCCGGACTCGTCACCCAGCACGATTACAGACAGCACCGAGGCCAAGCCGAAGGCAGAGGCGATTGCAAAGGAGCGGCGGGCAAAGCCTACGTCACGCTTCTTCAGCAGGTAGTAACTGGAGATGGCCAGCACGAATACCGAGCCGGTCACATAGCCTGCCGCCACGGTATGCACGAACTTGACCTGCGCGACCGGGTTCAGCAGCAGGGCGCCAAAGTCGGTCAGCTCCATGCGCATGGTCTCGAAATTGAACTCGGCGCCCACCGGGTTCTGCATCCAGCCGTTGGCGATCAGAATCCATAAGGCCGAGAGGTTGGAGCCCAGGGCCACCAGCCAGGTTACCGCCAGGTGCTGCTTCCTGGACAGCCGCTCCCAACCAAAGAAGAACAGGCCGATAAAGGTCGATTCGAGGAAGAATGCCATAAGGCCTTCGATCGCCAGCGGTGCACCGAAAATATCGCCCACATAGTGTGAGTAGTACGCCCAGTTGGTGCCGAACTGAAATTCCATCGTCAGGCCGGTAGTGACCCCCAGAGCGAAATTGATCCCGAAGAGCTTGCCCCAGAACTTGGTCATGTCCTTGTAGACCTGCTGGCCGGTCATGACGTAAACCGTTTCCATGATGGCCAGCAGGAAGGCCATGCCCAGCGTCAGGGGAATGAAGATAAAGTGATACATCGCCGTCATGGCAAACTGCAGACGCGACAGGTCGACGACTTGTTCCGAGATCATCTCGGTGTCTCCTCAATTTTAAGCGAAGCGGGAGTGGCACCCAAAAGGCGTTGGCTCATTTCCACGGTGCCGTCCTTGGGAACGGTGGGCGCGTCGAACCAGAGGGCCTTGATGCCCATGAGCAGGGTCAGCTTGATCAGGAGAATCACGGCGATCTCCTTGGCCAAGCGGTGTTTAAGAAAGCTGAAGGGCGAGTTCATAGTCGATACTCCGTGGAGTATCGGCATTAGAGACGATGGCAGGGTGCTATCTATTGATCTGGCGCAATGAAATCAGAGTAGAAGCATCCCTCAAGGGATGGCAGTTTGCCGCAGGGGTCAGGTGTAGCGGATGAAAACCTCGCGAACCTTGGCCGGCGCCTCGGCACTGTCCTGATCGGGATCGCTCATGGCTTCTTCAATCAATGCTGTCAGCATCAGGCGATACGCTTTTTCTAACGCACTGCGTGAGGCAGAAAACTGCTGGGCCACCGACTCGAAGCGCTCTCCGCGTCGGATCATGGCCTGAAGGCCCCGAATCTGGCCTTCGATACGGGCCAGCCGCTTGAGCATCACCTGCTGCGCTGTGGGGTGGTCGAGTAGATCATCATTCGCGGAAAGATTCGATTTCATGAAGCGCTCAGTAAACATAACGAGGCCACGCTCTTTGAAAGCTGTTATGCCATAGGGCGAGGCGGAAAAACGTAATCAAAATCATGGCTACTGCTTAAAGACACGTCTTATCCATTAATAAAGGAGGCGCCAAAGCGGCTGATAAGCAGCAGGGCTTCCAAGTTACCTCCAGATGGAAGGGAGCAGGTTACGAGTCTAGGCCCATCAGAGCTGACGCTACAGTGGCTAGAGCCTCGCAAGGGTATGTCCGATGTAGCCTAGCAGGTGATGCCGGTAGCCCTTGCCTAGGCAGCGGACTAATTCGCTCTCGATTGACTTGAATCAATCGAGGTGACGGGCTGTGCTCTTCATGAAGCGGAGAGGCGTGTTTATTGCGGTCTACGGGGTATCCGTACCAAGGCGGCTTGAATGACATCAATCGGGTCGCGGCACATGAGCACAGCGGTTTACTCAAGGCAGAAGAGACTCGCTGCGCTGCACGCTTTGCAACACAGGGCCACTAACCTTTCCGTGTTTATCCTTCTGTCGAATCAGGCCGCTGGTAGACCTCTGAGTGCTGCCGATTTGATATTGAAGGCAACAGTTCATGAACGGCATTGATTGAATTTTTTAGTAAATTTTCATTATAAATCAATCGATTAACGTGTTTTCTTAATGGGGATTCAATTTAACGCTAAGGTTCTCAGCGAGACGGCCGTTACAGTAAAGACGATTACAGATTATTGGCGTCAAGGTGTATGCTCCGCACGCATGCTTGATATCGAATGGCCATCGCTCCGCGTGATGAAGCAGCTGTTGGCTGTGCAAGGTGCAGACAGGATCGTGCAGGTCAGGCTGCCAGGGTAGGCCAGTAACCATTCATTATCCGATTTGTTTCATCGCGTGGCGGTGAACGTAGTTATCAGGATTTTCTTGTGCGGAACCGCTTCTCTCAAAGCCCGATTCATTTTGCGCCGCCCTTGTTTCTGGCAATGGTGGCGTGGCTGCTTAGCCTGTATTGGCCGGGCACGGCTTTCATGGCATCGCTGTTCAGTGTACTCCCAACGCTTCTGGTGTTGTTGGGAGGAGCCTTTTGTGTGGTCTATCAGCGGCAGAGCCAACTGTTTTCTCTGGTCACGCTTTACATTGCACATTTTTCATTGTCGCTTCAGGTCAGCCATTATCAGCAGACCCATACGCTCAACCCTGAAACGCCCTTGGTCTTTCACCTTGCCACCGTCATGACTCCACTGCTGATTGGCATCTATTGCGTCTGGCAGGTCAAGGCGCATCTGCTGCAGGACAGCATTGCCCGGCTGACGCTACTGATTGTGGCAACAGTCGTCCCGCTGGCGCTGGGCCGTGTCTATCCCGAGGCGATGCTGCACGCGGTCGATACCATCTATTGGCCCATGCTGCACGGCGACTGGATGAAGCTGGCGCAGCTGGCCTACTTCACTTTTATCGTGGGGTTGGGGCTTGTCATCACGCGATATGTTCTTTTGCCAAGGCCGCAGACGGCGGCGCCTATTGTGGCTATTGGTTGTCTGATGTGGATGTGGTCCAAGGTCTTTATCGAGCCCCAGATCCTGGATGTAATGATCAGCTTTGTTCAGCTCATCATCATCGGCTCGGTCATCCATGAAACCTTCTACATGGCCTTCCGTGACGAGTTGACCGGTATTCCGGGGCGCCGCGCGCTCAATGAGCGCTTGAGTCGCCTGGGTAACCAGTACGTCATTGCCATGGCCGACGTGGATCACTTCAAGAAATTCAACGACACCCACGGCCATGACGTCGGCGATCAGGTACTCAAGCTGGTCGCCAGCAAGATGCGCAAGGTCGGCGGTGGCGGCAGTGCGTATCGGTATGGCGGCGAGGAGTTTACGCTGCTTTTTCCAGGCAAGACGCTGGAAGAATGCCTGCCGCATCTGGAAGCTGTACGGCGTAGCATCGAAGAGTACCCTTTGCGTATCCGGGACAAGCAGAGCCGCCCCCAGGATGACGAGCGGGGCAGGGAGCAACGTGGCTCCGGTGAGGCCAAGATTGTCTTTATCACAGTCAGCATGGGCGTCGCAGAGCGGGGCGTGGCAGCGCGCACCCCTGAAGAAGTCATCAAATGTGCGGATCAGGCACTGTATAAAGCCAAGGGCGCTGGCCGTAACAATGTCATGCCTTATGGGCAAGGCGTCCAGCCTGCTTCACGGGTCAGGCGGGCCTGACCTTGGCGCCGTGCAGGAAGAACTGCACAGCATGGTCGACAAGCCGGTCCAGCTCCTCTGAGGTAGGTGAGGGGGCCGCACCCAGGGCGGCGCGGCGCTGCGGGCCTGGAATCACCATGCCGAACAGCATGATCGACGCCTCCCTGGCATCCGGTACGTGCAGGCGTCCCGCCTGGCATTGCTGTTCGATCCACTCTGCCAATAGCTCGACCGCCTTGTAGGCACCACGCTCTTCGTAGAGACGCGCCATTTCGGGAAAGGCTTTCGCCTCCGCTAATACCAATCGAAAAAGGCCCACTGGAATCTCACCGAGCGATACATCGGCAATCGCACGCACATAGCGCCGCAGTCCTTCGGCCAGATCATCACCCGGCGTGCCGATGTAGGCTATCGCCTGACCCATATAGGCATCGATTACCGCCTCGAACAGCTCACTCTTGGAACGGACCACGGCATAGACCGTCCGCTTGGACATACCCGCCTGCTCGGCAATGGTATCCATGCTGGCGCGATACCCCTGTTCCAGCCATACCCGCAGGGCCGCTTCGATAAGGCGATCCAGGTGGCGGCGGGCTGGTTCGGTCAAGGCTTCACGTTCCGTCATTGATCCTTCCTAGAAAATTAATAAACATAACTGGAAACTAATCAGTTTCCGTTCCACTCTTTAAGCATGCTGGAGATTGGCTTCAGGCAACTAGTCCAAATCGTTTCGCGATATGGCCGTTTGAAACTGCCTGTTCAACCCGACCGGTTTCTCGCATAAAGATGACGATCCAGTCCGTACGTCATCTCCCGAACGGCTTCAAGGCTACTACTTGAACAGGTCAGATCCTAAGGACACTCATAATGCCAACAAAAGTTGGACTCAGTGGTTTCTCTCTCTCGGTACTCAGTGCAGCGCTGCTGACGGCAGGTCATTCCTGGGCTGTCGAGGTGGCAAGCCGACACGACTCACCGGACCGCCGTGCAGAGGCAGTTGTAAGTGCAATGACGCTGGACGAAAAAATTGCGCTCGTGCATACCCCGTTCGGCTATCCGATTGGCGATAGCCCCAAGCCGGAAGGTGCCATCGGTTCTGCGGCCTATGCTCCGGGTGTGCCACGTCTAGGTATTCCCGCCCTGCAGGAAAGTGATGCCAGCCTCGGTGTGACCAATCCCTACGACATCCGCCCCGGCGACAACGCGACCGCGCTGCCGTCCAGCATGATGTTGGCCGCTACCTTCGATCCCAAGCTGGCCCGCAAGGGCGGTGAGATGGTAGGCACCGAGGCCCATGCCAAGGGGATCAATGTGATGCTGGCCGGTGGGGTGAACCTGACCCGCGAGCCACGTAATGGTCGCAATTTCGAATACCTGGGTGAAGATCCGCTGTTGGCCGGACAGATGGCTGGCAATTCCATTGCCGGTATCCAGAGCAAGCATGTGGTTTCGACGATCAAGCATTATGCCTTGAATGCTCAGGAAACCGGGCGCGTGATGGTCAGTTCGGACATCAACAAGGGTGCTGCTCGTGAGTCCGACCTGCTGGCCTTTGAGCTCGCTATCGAAAAAGGCCGTCCTGGTTCAGTGATGACAGGGTACAACCGCATCAATGGCGAGTACGCCTCGCAAAACACCTATTTGATCAATCAGGTTCTAAAAGGTGACTGGAAATACAAAGGTTGGGTGATGTCCGATTGGGGCGCGACACATTCGACTGAAAAGGCTGCTCTAGCCGGGTTGGATCAGCAATCCGGGGAAAACCTCGACCCTGAAGTTTTCTTTGGCGAGCCGCTGAAACAGGCCGTGCAGGAAGGGCGGGTCCCCCAAGAGCGCTTGGACGACATGGTCAAGCGCATCCTGCGTAGTCTGTTTGCTGTAGGTGCCATCGACCACCCAGCCAAAGCAACCAGTATCGATTACGACGCCCATGCCCAGATCGCCAGGACTGTCGCAGAGCAAGGGATCGTGCTGCTGAAAAACGCCAATAGCCAGTTGCCGCTGTCCAGCAAGGCCAGACGCATCGTGGTGATCGGCAGCCATGCGGATGTCGGAGTACTCTCGGGTGGCGGCTCCAGTCAGGTAACGCCGCTGGGCAGCGTAAAGGTGCCCTCGCCATATCCAGACAACGCCTTTATAGCCAATATGGTTTACCACCCATCCTCGCCGCTCAAGGCCATCCAGGCGGAGGCACCTAACACGCAGGTGGTATTCGATAGCGGGGAAGACCCTCAGCAGGCAGCCAAACTGGCCCAGGGCGCCGATGCCGTCATCGTCTTTGCGCAGCAATGGACTACCGAGTCCCTGGATGTGAAGAGCCTGAGCCTGCCTGACAACCAGGACGCGCTTATTGAAGCGGTTGCCAAGGCCAATCCTAAGACCACTGTCGTACTGGAAACGGGCGGTCCGGTCAAAATGCCGTGGCTGGACAAGGTGCCGGCAGTGGTCGAGGCTTGGTACTCAGGTTCCAGAGGCGGCGAGGCGATTGCCAGCGTGCTGTTCGGCCGTGTGAATCCCTCCGGCCGTTTGCCGATCACCTTCCCACAGGATGAGACTCAGCTGCCGCGCCCCATTATGCGTGACCCGGCGACCACGACGTCTAATCCAGGGGAAGAACGCAAGGGGCTGTTTTCTGAGAACTACAATATCGAAGGCGCCGATGTGGGCTACAAGTGGTACGAGCGTGAAGGCAAGAAGCCGCTGTTCCCGTTCGGCTATGGCTTGTCTTATACGACTTTCAGCTACAGCAACCTGAGTGCCGAGCTGCGTGGCTCCAAGCTCGTACTCGGCATGGATGTTACCAACCGCGGCCAGCTCAAGGGCATCGATACGCCGCAGTTCTATATCGGCAATGCGTCCAGTCAAAATGGCTTTACCAGCCGTCTGGTGGGTTGGGACCGGGTCGAGCTCAAGCCTGGCAAGACTAAACGTGTCACCGTAACGGTCGATCCTCGTCTTGTGGCGCGCTTTGATGAGAAGGTTAATGCCTGGCATATTCGGAGCGGTAACTACCGCGTCAGCGCAGGCGCCAACGCCCTGGAGCGCCCACTCAAGGCACAGGTGCGCCTTACCGAGAAATACCTCGCGCCGTAACCGTGAAAAGCCGCAGCTACCGCTGCGGCTTTTCGCTTCCGCGGTATCTGCTTGTCCTATGTTGGGCACCCTCGGGCCATCCCTGGGTCATACCTGTATCGATAAGCCACAGTAAGTCAGTGCAGCCATGCGACCGATCACGATAAACCTCGAAGCGCTCAAATCAGTCCTCACCAGTGAGGCCCGACACGACCACGTACTCGATCTGGAAACCGGCAAGCTCCTGAATCTGACCGAGGATGACTTTGAAGCCGAAGAACTGCACGCCATCGAAACCCAGAAAGACCGCTACGTGCCCATCGAACCACTGGGCATCGCCGAGCGCGTAGCCATGCGCGAAGCCTTTATGTTCGATCTTCATGACCCCCATGCACATCCGGTGCTCTCCCGCGCCTTGACCGACCGCAAGCCGCTGCGCACCTTTGACTATGAACTCAAGAATTTCCCCAAGGCCCAGAAAGCCTGGGAAGCCTATGAGGCTACTCAGGTCAGCCAATATGCCCTTATCTGGCTGCACGACCACGATCTGGAGCCCGTTTCAGAAGACTACGCTTCCCAGCCTGATGTTAAAGAAGGCGTGCCCGAAGGCATTCTGCGCCGCATGAACAAGAGCAACGTTCAAGAGTAGAGCGCTACCTGATAGCAACAGGTGCCTGAATAGATGACTCAGGCGCCTGACTGGATACCTCTGATTCCCTCTACTGGCCCGCCCGTTCTGCACAAATAAATTTGATGAAGCTATCTAGCCAACCGAACTGTCATATGGGATAGATAGGATGGACAAAACATAACAAGAAAGTCATCTGTATAACGGGGGATGGAGACCATGCGTGGTTTAGTAGTAGTAAGTCTGATCACGTTACTGACAACCGGCTGCGTCATGAGCGGGCGCAACATTGACGAGCAACAGGTAGGGCAGATCGTCGAGGGCCAGACGACCCGCTCGCAGCTCATCGCCATGTTTGGCGAGCCTCAATCCAAAATCCGCAAGTCAGGCTATGAGATGCTGTACTGGTCCTATTTCAATTCAGGCTTTCTCGCTGCCTCTGAACAATCCAAGGGCCTACGCGTCCTGATCGATGAAGACGGTACGGTCAAGAAATACCAGGCAATCAACTCGAATACCAAGTCCGCACTGGCACAAAGCGATATCTAAGCGCATTCATACCGGTTGCCTGTGCGTTGCTCAGTGGCAGCGTACGGGCAAACTCATGTCTTCTGCCTACAATCCTTACAGCGGGTATGTATTTTTTGAGGGGTGATATGCGGAAGGTAACGGCGCTAACGCTGCTGCTTGGGGTGGGATGGCTGGTGCTGGTCGCCATTACGCTTCGCGGCACTGTCGAGATGGGCTTAGTGACGGGCCTGTACACCTTTGTAGGCGACTTTGCTCATCCGTGGCGAGCGCAGTTCCACTCAGACCTGAGCCTGAACGTTTTCCTGATTGCCCTCTGGCTTCTCTATCGAGCCCGCTCCTGGCAGGTTGGTCTGCTATGGGGCTTGCTGGCACTCATGGCGGGCGCCTTGTTTACGCTGCCTTACGTAGTGATAGCAATGATTCGGGCGAAGGGGGATTGGCGAGTGCTGCTACTGGGAAGGCAAGCCAGGATGTCAGCCCCGCTTGAATCATGAGGAAGCGAATTGGAGCGGGCGAAGGGAATCGAACCCTCGTCATGAGCTTGGGAAGCTCAGGTAATGCCATTATACGACGCCCGCTTCGGGAGGCGTCCTTTGTACCAGAAGCCGAGCCTTGGGTGAAGCCTCTTGATAAGGTTTTTGTGCGAGGGAGTCTAGGGCGGGTTTTGCGGTCTAACCCTGTGCCACGTAGAGTGGCGTGAGAGGGGTAGTGTTGTGCTGCTCCAACGCTGGCTGCTTAGGGAGGGCGTTCGTATGCCTCGCTTGGGTTCTGTTCAAGGTTTTATCCCCCCGTATATCCTCAGCCGTATCGTTGATCATGGCGATGAACGCCAGCGCTCCTGCGCGTTGGGTACGCTGAGTCATGTACGTACGCTTTTGCATAATCCAGGCCCGCCTGGTGTGCGTCAGGCACCGGTAAGTGAGCTGGAGCGTACCGATGATGAGCGTGCACAGCGCAGTATCTATGATGCAAAAAATGGTAACCAGTTGCCTGGTGTGCTGGTTCGCAAGGAAGGCCAGCCTGCCGTAAGCGACATTGCTGTGGATGAGGCTTATGACCATCTCGGCGCCACCTTCGATTTCTTCTATCAGGTGCTGGGCCGCAACTCCATCGATAACCGGGGCCTGCCGCTCTCGGGCACGGTGCATTACGGTCAGGACTATCAGAACGCCTTCTGGAATGGCGAGCAGATGGTATTCGGCGATGGGGACGGCGAGATCTTCAACCGCTTTACCATTTCGCTGGATGTCGTTGCCCATGAGCTTACCCACGGGGTCACGGAAAGTGAGGCGGGGCTGGTGTATTACAACCAGTCTGGCGCGCTTAATGAGTCCGTGTCCGATGTCTTTGGGGTCTTGGTTAAGCAATACAGCCTGAAGCAGCGAGCCGAGGAGGCCAACTGGCTGATCGGGGAAGGGCTGTTGACCGAGAAGATCAATGGTCGTGGTCTGCGCTCGATGGCTGAGCCGGGTACGGCGTATGATGATCCGATGCTGGGCAAGGACCCGCAGCCTGGCCATATGCGAGACTTCATTGAAACGCGGGATGATAATGGCGGTGTGCACCTCAACTCGGGCATTCCAAATCGGGCATTCTATCTGGCGGCAACCGGGATCGGCGGATACGCATGGGAGACAGCGGGCCGCGTCTGGTACGACACCCTATGCGACAGCCGCTTGACCAACGATGCTGATTTTGCGGCCTTCGCTCGACTCACCGTTTCGAATGCCGGTCGCCGCTTCGGCGCAGAAGCGCACGAGACCCAGGCGATCAACAAGGCCTGGGAAGACGTTGGGGTAGAGCTGACCTGAGGAGGTCATTATGAAAGAGCTACCGAAACTGGGACCGGATGCCTTGTTAAGGCTTTCTCGACAAGGCGGCTTTGCAGCGATCCATGCGCTGGCGCGCCCACGGGAGATCGATTTTTCCAGTTGTAATGAGGATGAGCGCGGACGAATCTGTTCCGTGCTCGAGCGTTCGCTGCCAGCCTCGGCGGAAAGCGTAGGGCGTGGCGATCAGCGGTATTACAAGATCGAGTTGCGCTTCAAGGACAAGCCCGACGAGATCACAATTACCGTTCCGGAAGACCGTGCACCCAACGAGCTGGTAAGGCTGTGGGATAAGGGCGACGCCAAGGTGCCCTGATCCCACTTCACGCCTAGTGTCTGGCCGTCTCGCCTGGCACCGGCGCATCAGGGGGCAGGACGCCCTGCTCCCGTAGTGTTGTCCAGAGTTCCTGCGGGATCGGTACCTGCATCAGTTCAACGTTTTCCCTGACCCGCTCAGGCTTGCTGGTGCCTGGGATCGTGGCGGCTACAGTAGGGTGTGCCACGCAGAATTGCAGGGCTGCAGCGCGCACGTCGACGTCGAACTGTTCGCAGACCCATTTGAGGTGCTTGGCTTTTTCCTTAATGGAGGAATCAGCCTCGGCATAGTTGTAGTTCTCGCCGCCCGCCAAAATACCCGAGTTGTACGGACCTCCTACAACAATACCTACGCCGCGCTCCAGGCATTGCGGGAACAAGGTGTCCAGCGCCTCGCGATGGTCCAGAAGTGAGTATCGACCCGCCAGCAGAAAGGCATCCGGGTCAGCCTGTTCCAGGGCAAGACGGCAGGGCTCGACCATGTTCACACCCAGCCCCCAGCCTTTGATGAGGCCTTCTTCGCGCATCCGGGTCAGTGCAACCGCTGCGCCTTTCATGGCCTGGTCAAAATATTCTCGCCATGTAGGGCCGAACTGGTCTTCAGATACATCATGGATCCAGACGATATCAATCCGGTCGGTTTTGAGGCGTTCGAGGCTGTCTTCAATGGAGCGACGGGCACCGTCTGCGCTGTAGTCCAGAATGCGGCGGTAGGGGCGTTCGTTGACGAATGGGGCTGCATTCTCGGGCTGGTCGGCCTTTTGCAGCAGACGGCCAACCTTGGTGCAGAGGGTGTATTCATCCCGGGGTTTTTGACTGAGCACCTCGGCAAAGCGAATTTCCGACAGGCCGGCACCATAATGGGGTGACGTATCGTACAGGCGAATACCGGCCTCCCAGGCCGCCTCAAGCGTGGCGGAGGCTTGTTCCTCGGTCAGCTCATGAAACATGTTGCCCAGCGGGGCGCCGCCAAAACCGAGGCGGGGAACGTGAATGCGCATACGGCTCTCCTGGCTGATGAATGATCCTTATGCCGACCGGAGTGCGCGACGAATGTTCCTCAGTGGTCTAAGCAGGGACGCCGCATGCGATTTCTGTAGCGGTAAGAGGGCGATATTCACCGGGTGCCAGGGCGGGGTCGAGCACAATGGGACCGATCCGCTCCCGGTGCAGGTGCAAGACCTGATTTCTAAAGTGCCCGAACATGCGCTTGACCTGATGATAGCGGCCTTCGATGAGAGTAAGCCGCGCGCTGCGCTCGCTCAGGATATCCAGATGGGCGGGCAAGGTAGTAAGGTCTTCAAACTTGAAGTACAGCCCGGCGGCGAATGTGGAGACGTATTCCGGCAGGATCGGGTTGGCCGTCTCGACGTAATACACCTTGGGCAGCTTGCTGCCGGGCAGGGTCAGACGACGAGACCAGAGACCATCGTTGGTGATGAGCATGAGGCCTGAGGTGTTCAGGTCCAGACGGCCGCTCAGGTGGAGATCATCCTTGTCCTGTTCGTTCAGCAGATCGATTACCGTGGGGTGATCCGGATGCTGCGTTGCGCTCACATACCCAACGGGTTTGTGCAGCATGAAGTAACGAGCAGCCTTGCCAGGTTGAAGCAGCTCGTCCAGCAGCTCGACCCGATCGAAGAAGCGTACCTCGTAGCGGCCATCACGCACAGGCACGCCATTGATCCGTACGTGTCCATGCGCTAAATGCACGCGTGCGTCCAGGCGGTTGAGGGTCGGTCGGTTACTGATGAAACGATCCAGGCGCATCAGCCGTTAGTATCCGTTTCATGTTCTAAGGTAGCACTGGCGCAGCGGGCGCACAGGCAAGCCACGTTGCGAGCGTCTTCCGGCAAGGTCTCGAGTGCTTCGGGAGCGATACGAGTGTGGAAGCACCAGCAGTCAGTCACCGGTTGGCTGCAACCGAGCTGAGCACAGCCATTGGGTTGCCCGCAGCGTGGGCAGAGGTGGGGTGGATAGGCTGTGCTCATGTCTGTCGCCTCGTGCGCCTGTAAGGGCGTACGGAAATTCAATGTAAATAGGGGTAGACCGTAATCGTACCCCGTGTGAGGCAGTACGGCTATGAAGACCAGCCGTATGGGCTACGCTTGCTTACGTTCTTTGACTGATGGCCCGCAAGGGTGGGGATAAGCGGTATCGTCACGTTAACGTCGTGTTCATGCCGCAGCATGGGCGTTGTGTATTCAAAATCCAAAAAGTCACAACAACGGGAGACACCGATGGATAGAGGTTTATGCAAGGGATTATTGGCAGGAGCGCTAATGGCGGCCATGGGGATGATGGGGCAGTCGGCTGGTGCCGCGAGCGAGCCGGCAGGCAAGGCGCTGAGCGAGAAGGCGGGCATTCCGTATCCGGCCGTGATTGCACACCGGGGGGCGTCCTATGATGCACCAGAGTCCACCGCGCCCGCGTATATGCTGGCCCGTGACTTGGGCGCCGACTATCTGGAACTGGACCTGCAGCGTACCCGTGATGGCGTCCTGATCGCCCTGCATGACGACAACCTCAAGCGCACCACTAACGTTGCGCAGCGCTTTCCGGACCGGGCGGATCAACCTGTCAGTAGCTTTACGCTGGAGGAGCTTAAAAGCCTGGATGCCGGAGCCTGGTTCAATACGGCTCACCCGGACCGTGCGCGGCCCAGCTTTGCTGGCCAGAAAATTCTGACCCTGGACGAGGTGATCGATATCGCCGAGGGTGGCCAGAACAAGCCGGGCCTATATATCGAGACAAAGCAGCCCAAACTGTTCCCAGGTATCGAAAAAGACCTGAAGGACAAGCTCCAGGCACGTGGTTGGCTGGGCAAGCCTGCGGCAAAAACATCGGATACCCCGCAGGTGCATGTGGCCTCAATGCCAGGTCGCGTAGTCCTGCAGACGTTCGAAAAGAGCAGTATGGAACTGTTGCAGCAGGAAATGCCGCAGGTGCCCAAAGTGCTTCTGCTATGGCTGGGCGATGGCAGTATCGAACCCAAGTCGAACGTGACCTTTGCCGAGTCCGGCGAAAAGGACAAGGCAGCCTATTATGCCAAGCAGGAAGTCAAATCCAAGGCTGAGTACGAACGCTGGCTGAATTGGGCGAAAGCGCATGGCGCACTGGGAATAGGGCCTTCCTCGGCACTGACAAATGGCGGTGATCAGAGTTATGCGGATCTGGTGAAGCCCTGGATGAATCAGATGGCTCATGAAAAGGGGCTGATCGTGCATCCATACACGGTGGACGAGGCCGTGGACTTCAAGAAGATCAGCGATGCGGGCGTAGATGGCTTCTTTACCAACCGCACTGCCGAGCTGTTGAAGTTTTACAACCGCCCTGCAAAGGACGGCATCGACACGATACTGAAGCGCCACGGTTATTGATAAACGCCCTTTAGCTTTATTGATGGGTACCGCGTTGCTCCACCCCACTCTAGAAGAGACCGGCTTGGACGTAGGAGGGGGGGGGCGCAGCGATACCCGTCATGTCGCCCCCTTATCCGTACAACCGCCTATGCGCTCACCGCAATTCGATCACAACATGGATAAATTGGCAGGGTGGGTCTGAAAAAGAGCTGCCAACAGGAGAGAAGTAGTGAATGATTTTTCCGGGGCTAAACTTGCCTTGTTGTGTGGTGATCAACTCCTGACCTACAAGCGAGACGAGAAGAACTCGATTCCCTTCCCAGGCTGCTGGGATTTTGCTGGCGGTGGTCGAGAGGGGAATGAAAGCCCAGTCGAGTGCGCATTGCGAGAGTTGGATGAAGAGTTTTCCCTGCAGCTGACCAAAGATCGGATCATTTGGGAAAGGCGCTACACGAGTTATACCCGTAAGCCTCTTGACGCCTACTTCTTCGTCGGCGAACTAACCGCTGAAGAGATCGAATCCATACGCTTTGGTGATGAGGGCCAGTATTGGCAGATGATGCCAATAGCGGAGTTCCTGTCCTTGCCGGACGCAGTACCTTATCTGCAAACACGGCTGCGCGACTACCTTGAGCAGATATCTTGAGATGAAATATCTGGTTACGTTGCTTAATGCCAGCTGAATGCCTGAGTGATTACAAAGGACAGGGTTTCGCAGAGCGGTAATATGCCATTACGCACCGTTTTTTAGGGCGTGGAGGATACTGTTTTGCGGCGTCTATTCTTGGCGTTAGCGTTTGCTCTACCGTTAAGCGGGTGTGTGGTCTACGACGATAACCCTTACCGTCATACCACCACGACCTACTACCGTTCATATACCCCCGTTTATGTGACACCGGCTGTTCCTGTTGCGCCGCCACCTTCTGTCATTATCTATGACCGGCCCGTGACACGTTGGCGCTCGAATTTCTATTATGGTCCACCACCGCCTCCGCCGCGGTTTCGCCCTGGTTGGGGCCCCGGTCCCGGCCCAGGCTATTGGCGTCATGGACCGAGACCGTACTGGGGGCCACCACCGAGACGGTGGTAAGCCCCGGCAGGCGATTAGCAAGCCCCTCCTATCGCTGGCTGGCCATATAAGCTCGCCAGCTACCGAAGTGGGTGATGTCCTTGGCGCCTTCCAACCCATAGGGCTCACAGATAAACCCGGTTTCTCAACTGCCATCAGCCAGCTGAACCTTGCCTAGGCCGAGCGGAGCAGGAATACCCATCAGAAACGAGCCCAGCTCGCGGCTGGGCAGTTCCCATATTTCCACGGCAATGGCTCTGCCGCCTTCGGCTACACGGACCATGCCTGGGAGGAGGGGTGGGCTGCCAGTCAAGGCATAGAGCCTGTAAGAGATGTAAGGACGTCCATAAGCGCACCGTTTACCAGGGGTAGCTTTCTGCGCCCGCTGGAGGGCATTGCTTTGTGCTTCGCACGTTTGTGGGGCGGGAGCCTGCTGGCAGGAAATGGGATGAATGGTTGACAGAGCAGATCACCTTTCCTACGGTGCGCTCGATTGACATGAGGACATAACGTGGACGACGACCGCATCAAACTGGAACCGCAGTGGAAAGCCGCACTGCGTGATGAATTCGATGCTCCTTATATGAAGCAATTGGGTGAGTTCCTGCGCAGCGAAAAAGCGGCCGGCAAGGTGATCTATCCGCCAGGCCCCTTGATCTTCAATGCGTTGAACAGTACGCCGCTGGATCAGGTAAAGGTCGTCATCTTGGGGCAGGATCCCTATCACGGCCCAGGGCAGGCCCATGGCTTGTGCTTCTCCGTACAGCCCGGTGTCCCTGCACCGCCATCCTTGCAGAATATTTACAAGGAATTGAAGCGGGACCTGAATCTGCCCATTCCCAATCATGGCTATCTACAGCATTGGGCTGAGCAGGGCGTACTGTTGCTCAATACCTCGCTGACGGTAGAACAGGCCAAGGCCGGCTCCCATGCCAATGCCGGCTGGCAGCGTTTCACTGATCGTGTGATTCAGGTGGTCAGCGAGCGACGTAACCATCTGGTCTTTCTGCTGTGGGGTGCTCACGCACAGAGCAAGGAAAAGCTGATCGACACACAAAAGCATTTGATCCTGCGCTCACCCCATCCGTCACCGCTCTCTGCCCATCGAGGCTTTATCGGCAACGGCCATTTCAGCCGGACGAACAAGTTTCTGGAGCAATCGGGCCTAGAGCCTATTGATTGGCTGTTACCGCCTTTGTAAGGAAAAGCAGTCATTTGTGAGCGCTCTCACATTGGTGTGAGACGCACATATCACTTTTTAGGTAATCGGATATAGTCGCGCACCGCCCAAGGATCGAGGCGTTGCGCGCTGCGCTAAGGGCGTTTCATCTCATTTACAAGGAAGTTATCATGGCTCGTTTTCCCAGCCGTCTTGCCTTTGCTCTCTGTTTGCTCGGCGCTAGTTACTATGCTCAAGCAACTACGGTTCCGGTTGAAGTGCTGAGCGCTACTATTAAAGATCAAAAGATTTCCAATGCAAGTGTTCTCGTCCAGAGAAATGGTGCTCAAACATATACGGCTTCTACTGATTCCCAAGGACATGCCATCCTTGATACAACATATCCTGATGACTCTGATACCCTACTAATATTAAAAAAAGAGGGTTACTCGAATCTTGTCGTAAAGTGCCCTTGTGCTGGTATGACTTATGCCATTAGCCCGGTCATGCAAAACTTGGATGGCATTCGAGTTGTTTTGACATGGGGTGCAAACCCCAGCGACCTGGACTCTCATTTTTCTTTCCCTGGCAATCATGTTTATTTTGATAGCCAGCAAGGCAGGGATGCTAATCTTGATGTAGACGATACGACGAGTTATGGTCCAGAAACCATTACTCTAGAAAAGAAACACTTAGGTGAGTCATACGTCTACGCAGTCCACGACTTTACTGATAGAACTAGTCCCGGTACTAGCCGGCTTGGTAATAGTCAGGCCAAGGTCTTTGTCTATGTGGGTAGTTCCTTAGTCCGTACTTACTATGTGCCAACTAATAAAACAGGTAATCTGTGGACTGTATTCCGTATTACACCTGAAGGTGAGTTTCAAGATATCAATACTCTTCAGGGTATAATGGCGGACGCTGAAAACATCGATAATTATTTAAAGCCCTACCAAGACTCTTCTCATCCAGTCGCCTTTATTCAGGCGAGCGAGCATGACAGTAATACCTCGCGCGAAATCAATCGACAGGGCGAAGCTGCCTATAAGGCTGGTCAACTAGATGAAGCTATTGCGCTGTTCCAGCAGGCGATTGAGCTGAATCCTAATAATGGTCAGGCTTATAGCAATCTTGGATTAACCTTCCAAAAGTCAGGGCGCGTTGCTGAGGCAATCTGGGCAAACAGAAAGGCCATCGCCTTAGCCTCAGGTAATACAGCCCACACAGTTCGTGCAAGCTCTTACTACAATATCGGCAGAATTTACGAGGCGGCAGGGCAGCTGCAGGATGCCCGTCAGCAGTATGAATGGGCTCGCCAGCAGAAGGCTAATCCCGTTTATGATAAGGCCATTGAGCGGGTTTCAAATCACTAAGGATGAAAACAAAACGCCCGAATGGGCGTTTTGTTTTTGTGTATTTAAAGCGTACTGAACACCTTTTTAGCAATATTAGTGGCTGCAGCGGCCGGGTTTTCCCGGAGTGCGCGTTCCTGGTCAGCGATTACGGTGAATAACCCATTAAGCGCCTGGTCCGTGACGTAGCTTTCAACGTTTGCACTCTTGGCATCCACCGCGCCGAAGGCAGCAGCTTTGCCAGCCAGGGCGTTGTACTGCTGAGCCAAGCCTACTTTGTCTGTTGCCTGCTTGATGATGGGCATCAATTGAGCGCGAAGCTGGTCTCGGCTGGAGCGGTCCAGATACTGCGTGGCCGCATTGTCCCCGCCGGTCAGAATACCCTTGGCATCCTGAACCGTCATACGTTTGACCGCATCGATCAGCAAGGCTTGCGCCTTTGGCACAGCGGCTTCGGCAGCCTGGTTCATGCTGGTTTCCAGCTGTTCTACCTGCGCACCCATACCGAACTGCTTGAGCAGGGCGGATGCTTTGCCCAGTTTTCCAGGCAGCTCAATACGGACTTCCGGGTTGTTGGTGAATCCTCCCGGTTTACCCAGTTGTTGAACCGCGATTTGCGCGCCTTGAGTCAGTGCGTCCTTCATGGCGCTGGCGGAATCTTGTTGGGAAAAGTCAGACAGACTCAAGGCAAAGGCGTTGACCGATAAGGTTAAGGCCGCAAGCGTAAGCGCGAAACGTTTCATCTATATCCCTTGTATCAACGGACGGGGGTCAGTTTGATTTCAACCGGCTGGTCGTTGGTGCCATTGAGTTGCACCGGTATTGCCTTTGGCGTCAGGAACAGCGGGCGGCCACCCAGCAATACGCGAGCGCTGATGGCATAGCGCTGACCAGACTTGACCTTTGACGGATCGTAGTCCAGGCGGAAAGGGATAGGCGTTTCCTGTTTCACGAAAACGGTACGTTGTGCGAGGCGCCCTGAGGGCGTATCGCCCATGGCCGCATTGTGCAGACTGACCGTCAGTTTGGCGGTAGGCGGCAAGGGTTCGGACTGTTCGAAATAGGCATCACCTTCCAGGCTACGTTTGGCCGGTGAAGGCGTACCGGGTTGCGGCATGATGACCGGAGGTTTGCTCGTGCTGGGAGTCGTAGGGGGAGGGCCAGGTTCGGAAACTGGGCGCAGCCCGCCGCTACAGGCCGTAAGCAACAGGCTGGTCAGACTTAACAGAACAATCTTGCGCATGACATAAGGTCTCTTCTGAATAGGTCAATCGGGCGTCGGAACTGAGGGCGGAATGCTGGGTTCATCTGGCCGTTCCAATGCCACGTGTCGAATCGACAAGCGTATTTCGGCTGGCAGCATTCGCTTGCCAGCCTCTTCGGCCAGCTCGCCCAGCAGTTCATGGTGGCCAAGCTTGCCTTCGGCGTTCTTGTGCAGCACGCCTTCTTTCAATAGTGTTTCGATAAAATGCCGGAACAGGCTTTTGTCAAAGAATTCCGGTGCGTTCAAGCCATGCAGGATGGAAAGTCGCTGTGCCATGACGGTACACAATTCCTCCAGTTCGCTGGCGGTCAGTCTACCCTGGCCCTGGTTTAGCAGCAGCGCAATGGTCATGTAATAACGCTGTAGCGTTTGCTGAATGCTGCGGGCCAGCAGTGCCAGACGTACAAACTGCCGTGAGCTGGGAGGCGGGCGTTTGAAGGTCTCGTCCTCTTGTTGAAGCAGGTCATACTCCACCAGCGCTGCCAGCCACTGATCAATCATGGCGGGTAGCTCGTCGCGGTCCCAGCGGATGAACAGTTCGGCTTGTAAATAAGGGTATAGCGCCAGGGTAAACCGATGAATCTGCTCTCGGCTCATGCGAGGCGTGTTCTGGAAGAAGCTGGCCAGTAACGCCGGTAATGCAAAAATGTGCAGGATGTTGTTGCGGTAGTAGGTCATCAGGATGGCATTCTGCTCATCGAGATAGAGGATACGGCCCAGCGCATCCTGTTGCTCGGCCAGCAGGTTCAGACTCTTCACGTAGTCCACCTGCGCTTGTCCGTCACTCTCGGGCAGGGTTGCAGAGGGCGAGTAGGGAACCTTTCGCAAAAGCCCTAGGTAAAGGTCTAGTACGCCAACCAAAGCGCGCTCATCCATCGCCTGTCGATGGGTGGATAGCATGATCAATGCCACCAGATTAACGGGGTTGATGGCTGCCGCATCGTTGATCCTGCGAGCCACCACCTCACCCAGGCAGTGAGTCAGCGTGCTGAACCACTCAGGGCGGCCATCATGATTAGCGGCGAGCTTACGCCAGTCTTCCTGACGTTGGTCCAGAAATTGCGGCAGGCTAAGGGGTTCGCCAAAATTGACCCAAACCTGACCGAAGCGCTTGCGCAAGGCACCCACGGCCTTGAACACATCAAAGATGGATTCCTTCTTTTTGGCCGCTCCCCGCAACTCGCCCAGGTAAGTGCGGCCTTCAAAGACCCGCTCGTAGCCAATGTACACTGGCACGAACACCAGCGGACGACGGGAGTCCCGCAAAAAGCTGCGCAGGGTAATGGCCAGCATGCCGGTGCGCGGCTGCAGCATCCGTCCCGTTCGCGAGCGACCGCCTTCTACAAAGTATTCGGTCGAGAAGCCCCGGGAAAACAAGGTGTGCATGTATTCATTAAAGACAGCGGTGTAGAGCGCATTGCCCTTGAAGCTGCGGCGCATGAAGAAGGCACCGCCACGGCGCAAAATATTTCCCACAACGGGCATGTTCAGGTTGATACCTGCTGCGATGTGTGGAGGCGTCAGTCCATTGTGAAATAACAGGTAGGACAGAAGCAGATAGTCCATGTGGCTGCGGTGGCAGGGCACATAAACGATCTCGTTGCCCTGCGCCACATTCTGGACGCGCTCGATATGGTTGACCCGTAGCCCTTCATAGAGCTTGTTCCAGAACCAGGTCAAGATGACTTCAAGGCAGCGCACTACCGGATACGAGAAGTCCGAGGCTATTTCCTGGGCATATTCTAAGGCTTGCTGCTCGGCCTGCGCCTGAGAGGTCTTTCCATGCTTCGCTTCGTGCTGGATCGCTTCGCGTACCTGAGGAGCCTGGATCAGGCTTTTTACCAGGTTTCGCCGGTGGGAAATATCAGGGCCGATAACTGCCGTTTTCAGGTTGCGAAAGTGCACCCTCAGAATACGCAGCACCATGCGCTGCGTACGCTCCTGTCCTTTGTTCTGGGCAACGAGGCGACTCAGATGGATAGGGTCAGAAAACAACACTCGCGTCATGCGGCCCAGGAAAAGTATACGTGCCAGTTTGCGTAGTCGGCCTGCAATGACCCAATTATCTGTCCAAAGCAACTTCCAAAGGCTTGTTTCACGATCAGGCGACTGCCCCCAGAACACGCTGACAGGTACGATCTGGGCATCTTCAACTGTGCTTTGGCCAACAGCTTCAAGCAGTTGGGTAAGGCAGGGCGGAACGTTACGCCTGGTAGGACGACCCAGCCAGTCAGGTGAGGGCGTTGTATAGATATAGGCATTCGGTTCGACCACATCCCCAATCGTTACGGGTGTTACCGGGCGGGGCAGGCCATTTTTGATGCATTCGGCATCCAGGACGGCCAGATCGCTTAGCGAATGCTCCTGCAAGACATAGATCACCGGCTTGCTGCGGTCGAGCTTGAGGGTTACTGCTGACTGATTGATGGTCTGCGAGCGAACCCAGGTGTACAGCAGGCGTTTGAAGGCGGCAAACAGCATGCGGCGAAAAGGGGAGCGATTCATGACATGTACCTGAAATTCAAGCGAGCAGTGTGCCGTAATGGCCCGATGGCGCAAAGCCCACGATCATCAGACTGAAACACTCATCAGCAAAACTAAAGAGGTTCAGGCACTGCTTGATTGACGCTCTTTTTTTGACATTTCGATTACGCAATTTGTTGTTATAAAGCACGAATTTTGTGCTTTCAGCCACGATTAATACGTAATTAGCACCAAAAAAGAGCAGAAAACATTTTAGTGATAAAACCTGTTGCAATTGCCTGGAAACTTTTGCTTTATACGCCGGTACGGCGGAAACGAGCATCAGTTGTTTGGCCTGGAAGGCCATGAGGATGACTCGGATCGGCTGGGGAGCTGTCCTGCAAGGGCACAGATAATAATTGCGAAGCTTGGAGAGTGGTAATGGCTGAACGTGAGACCGGAACCGTCAAGTGGTTCAATGACGCCAAAGGTTATGGATTCATTCAACGTGAGAGTGGCCCGGATGTGTTTGTTCATTACCGCGCCATCCGTGGCGAGGGGCATCGCTCGTTGATTGAAGGCCAAAAGGTGGAGTTTTCTGTGATTCAGGGCCAGAAAGGTCTACAGGCCGAAGACGTCTCCAAGCTTTGAATCCTGAAAAAAGCCCGTCAGTTGAGCTGACGGGCTTTTTTATTACTGGCAAATCTTCAGGTTCGCCAGATGATTTCTTCTATGCCGGCTGAGGTGACTTTTATCCAGCGATCGGCATCATCCTCGCCCTGTTCCTCTTCCCAGCTCCCAGGGGCGCACCGTACCTGGATATCCAGTGCGGCAGCGGCTGCCTTGGCGCAGGCCAGATCGTCTTCCCAGGGGGTTGCATCGCTTTCCAGCAGAAGGCTGTTCCATTTGCCGACAGCTTTGGGTAGCCAGGTTACTGGAATCACAGTGCCCTGGTAGTCGACCGTACACTTGTAGGTTTGCCCCTGCTGGCGCCACTCGCTGCAGGTACCCAGCGCCTGGCTCAGCCACTCGGTAATAGCAGGCTGGTCGGCATCCTTGAGGTAGATTTCAATGTCTGGCTGGCGCATGGTTAATCTCGATAGGGCTTTCAGGTCCGGGTAATCCAATCGTAGCGTACGGCAACGGTGACCTCGAAGGGTTCAGCCAGTACGCGTTCGCGACGCTCGGCATTAACACGCCAACCATGGGGTGTCATGGATAGCAGATCGGCTCGGGCTTCGCGAGTTTCCAGGCTGAGGCGAAAATTCAAGGTTTCACTGTCGGCCAATGTCAGCGCCGAAGGTAAGCCCTGTAGGTGCTTGGCCTCGTCGTAATCACGCACATCATCGTACAGCCGCTGGCGCAGTTCGATCAGATGATCACGCGCCGGACCAAGACGCAGTACGCCGCCGCCGGGCGTCACCAAGCGTACGGCTTCAGCCCAGTCAATCGGACTGAATACGCTGGTGAGGAGCTGGCAGCTTGTGTTGGGCAAGGGAATACGGGCCATGCTGGCAACCAGCCAGTTCACCTGCGGCGCCCGGCGACTCGCCCGGCGTACCGCCTCACGGGAGATGTCCAGCGCGTAACCATCGCTCTGTGGCAGTGCTTCTGCCAGACGCATGGTATAAAAACCTTCGCCGCAACCAATATCGACCCAGCGAGCCGGTGCTTTTTCCTGTGCCAGTTCCGCCAGACGCTGCGCCAGCGGAGCATAGTGGCCAGTATCAAGAAAGCGGCGACGCGCCTCAACCATCTCGGCATTGTCGCCAGGGTCACGGCTTTTCTTGTGCTGTACAGGCAGCAGGTTCAAATAGCCCTGGCGTGCACGGTCAAAACGGTGGCCTTGCTCACAGACAACACCTTGTTGTGCCTCGGTCAGCTGGGCCGAGCAGAGGGGGCAGATCAATATCATACCAGCAGCCTTACCAGGGTCTGGTAGTACACCTCGGTCAACAAATCCAGGTCACTGGCCAATACTCGCTCATTGATCTGATGAATCGTGGCGTTAACAGGCCCGACTTCAACCACCTGTGTGCCAAGCGTTGCAATAAAGCGACCATCCGAGGTCCCGCCGCTGGTAGAGGCTTCTGTTGTAAGACCGGTAACCGCCTGGATGCTCGAGGCGATAGCGTCCAGCAATTCGCCAGGCTCGGTGATGAAGGGCAGGCCCGAAAGAGACCAGTCAATGTGCCAGTCAAGGTTATGCTTGTTCAGGATAGCCTCAACGCGCGCCTTGAGTCCCTCTTCGGTCGACTCGGTGGAAAAGCGGAAGTTGAACAGGGCATTCAGCTCGCCCGGGATTACGTTATTTGCGCCTGTGCCCGAGTTCAGGTTGGAGATCTGGAACGTGGTGGGCGGGAAAAAGTCATTACCGGCATCCCACTGCTCAGCGGCAAGTTCTGCCAGCGCCGCTGCGGCCAGATGAATGGGGTTGCGGGCCAGATGAGGGTAGGCCACGTGGCCTTGCTTGCCACGAATCGTCAACTTGCCGTTGAGCGAACCGCGGCGACCGTTCTTGACGACGTCGCCTAGAAGCGTCGTACTGGAAGGCTCGCCTACAATGCACCAGTCCAGGCGTTCATTGCGTGCACGCAGACGTTCGACAACCGCGCGTGTCCCGTGCAGGGCAGGCCCTTCTTCATCACTGGTAATCAGAAAGGCAATGGCGCCTCGATGGTTGGGATGATCGGCTACGAAGCGTTCGACCGCGATGATCATGCTGGCCAGGCTGCCTTTCATGTCCGCTGCGCCACGCCCCAGGAGCATGCCGTCTGCATCGACCTGAGCATCGAAGGGGCCTTGTTGCCAGGCCTCGACCGGCCCGGTCGGCACGACGTCGGTATGCCCGGCGAAGCACAACACCGGACCTTCGCCTCCCCGGCGTGCCCAGAAATTATCGACGTTTTCGATACGCATGGGCTCGAGCGCAAAACCTGCTGCTTCAAGCCGCGTCATCATCAGGGCTTGGCAACCCTCGTCGACCGGTGTGACGGAGGGGCGGCGGATGAGCTCGCAGGCAAGCTCGAGCGTCGGAGTAAGGGTCGTCATGGATGAATCCTGAAGCAGCAAGGGCACGAAAAGTTGTCCATGGTAAAGCAAAACGCCATAAGGAGCGTCGCTCTTCGGTGATCAACAATGCCGGGGCATGTCTTTATACTATTAGCTCGTTGAGTGAGAGCCGTTATGAATATTGATCAACAACGCTTTGGTGGCATTGCCCGCTTGTATGGTAACGATGCGCTCGAGCGTCTGGCTGCCAGTCATGTCGCGGTAGTCGGTATTGGTGGCGTAGGGTCTTGGGCGGCCGAGGCCCTGGCGCGTAGTGGCGTTGGCCGTATCAGTCTGTTCGATCTGGACGATGTCTGCATTAGCAATACCAACCGACAAATCCATGCGCTGGAAGGACAGGTGGGACGGGCCAAGGTCGATGTGATGGCTGAGCGCATCCGGGCAATCAACCCGGCGTGCGCCGTCCATGCCGTGGCGGATTTCGTCACGCGGGAGACCATGGCGGATTACATCACGCCGGAGATGGATCTGGTGCTAGACTGTATTGATAGCGTCGCGTCCAAGGCTGCTCTGATCTCATGGTGCAAGCGCCGCAAGATCAACATCATCACAACCGGTGGAGCGGGTGGTCAGATCGACCCGACCCAGATTCAGGTCGTCGATTTGAACCGGACCTATAACGATCCGCTGGCGTCCCGCGTACGCTCACTGCTGCGCCGCGACTATGGGTTTTCACGTAACCCCAGCCGGCACTACAGCGTGCCGTGCGTGTTCTCGACCGAGCAGCTGCGTTATCCCAAGCCGGATGGCAGCGTGTGCCAGCAGAAAAGCTTTGTAGGGGAAGGGGTACGACTGGATTGCTCTGGCGGTTTTGGTGCGGTCATGATGGTGACCGCAACCTTTGGCATGGTGGCCGCAGCCAAGGCGGTAGATAAACTGATCGCCAAGCCTTCAAAGCCAAAGACGGTCTAGGCCCGTCGGCTACATTTCCTGCTCGGGTTCCTTTTCAGCGATACCGGGCAGGTGCATGCCGCTCTTGGCCAGCTGTGAGCCTTCCATCTGCGGCTGGGTCACCCAGGTCAGAATGTCGTAGTAGCGGCGAATGTTCTGCACGAAGTGCACCGTTTCGCCGCCTCGGGCATAGCCGTAACGGGTCTTGCTATACCATTGCTTCTGACTGAGTCGTGGCAGCATGCGTTTGACGTCCAGCCAGCGATTAGGATCCAACCCTTCGTCCTGCGCCATCTTTCGCGCATCTGCAATATGCGCACTGCCAATGTTGTAGGTTGCCAGGGCGAACCAGGTCCGATCCGGCTCCTTGATCGACTCGGGAAGCTCGCCGCGAATCTGATTGAAATACCGGGCGCCGCCCTCGATGCTCTGGAAGGGGTCGAGCCGGTTGGACACTCCCATGGCCTGGGCTGTGTTGTTGGTCAGCATCATGAGGCCGCGTACCCCGGTTTTTGAGGTCGCATCAGCCTGCCACATCGATTCCTGATACCCGATGGCAGCCAGAAGCCGCCAATCGACCTCCCGTTGCTGTGCGGCCTTGCGGAAGTGTTTTTCATAAACAGGTAGGCGTTGTTGCAGGTGCTGGGCAAAGGTGTAGGCGCCTACATACCCAAGAACATCTACATGACCGTAGTAGCGCTCCTTGAGGTGCTGAAGCGTATTGTCCTGCTTGGCCTTGTCGATAAAAGCGTTGATGGCTTTCATCAAGGTGCCGTCTTCGCGCTCGGCTGTTACCCAGGCGAGGCTTTGTCCATCTCCGAGATCAAAGGCGACGCGCACGTTGGGAAAGTAGACCTGATTCATGGCCAGCTCGTTGGAGTCGACCAGCGTAAGATCGATCTGGCCCTCATCGACCATCTTCAGCAGGTCAGCCACCTCGACCTGATCGGACTCTTCGTAGGTAAGATCCGGCTGCTGGGGTTTGAGCGCAGCCAATTGTTCCGCCTGGCTGCTTCCCTTGAGCACCATGATGCGCTTGCCTACCAGATCGCTTACCTGTGCAGGGCGCCGTGAACCATTGCGATAGATGACCTGCGGAACAACATCAAGATAGGGATGTGAGAAGTGGAACTTCTCCTGCCGTGCCGGGCTGGGCGTCAGGCCTGCCGCTGCCAGGACTGGTCCTTCAGCACTGTCGAGACGGTTGAAAAGATCATCCAGGTTATCTGCAGTTTCGATCTGCAGTTTGAGCCCCATACTGTCGGCGAAGCTTTTCACCAGCTCGTATTCGAAGCCGGTATCACCGTTACGGTCCTGGAAATAGGTCGCCGGGCTGTTGCGGGTAATAACGCGTAGAACGCCCTCCTTCTGTATCCGTTCCAGGGTGGTGGGTTGTTTGGGAGGAGCTTCGTCAGGCTCTTCGCACCCCTGGAGCAACAGAAAGATCGCAGTCGCCATGATGCAGGCGATTCGTTTCAGGCAAAGCGCATGGTGTGCAAACATACTACTCAGTATACGCAAAGCTATCCAAGTGCCATACCAGGGGAGCGCCACAGAATTTTCTATTGCCTGGATTCCACTCGTAACCAATTTTTGCTAAGCAAGGCCAAAATATCCGAGTGAAATGGGATCAGTCGCGATGATGCCAGGGTTTCCAAGGGGCGTCTTCAAGCCATCGAGAGGTCGTTATTTCTGGAGCGAAGCGCTTCTCAGGACGGCTGTATGAGTCGGTTTGACGCAGCATTAGCGAAACCTTTGTCGCCTAAAGGTGTCTCGCCGGGTCCTTTGCGGTAGAATACCGGCCCCTGAAATTCCTCTAGCCCCGAGGCTGTCCTACGATGCTGATCTTGCGCGGCGCTCCCGCTCTTTCTTCGTTTCGTCACGGCAAACTGCTCGACCAACTGACCCGTAAAGTGCCGGGTGTTTCCGGACTTTATGCCGAGTTCGCTCATTTTGCCGAGGTGGTCGGCACGCTTACCGCTGAAGAGGAGCACGTGCTTGAGCGCTTGCTCAAATACGGACCCAGTGTTCCGGTACAAGAGCCTGTAGGCCGGCTGTTCCTGGTAGTCCCGCGCTTTGGCACGATTTCGCCGTGGTCCAGCAAGGCCACTGACATCGCCCATAATTGCGGTCTGGCCAAGGTCGAGCGCATCGAGCGGGGTGTCGCCTATTATATTGCCGGCGATCTGTCCGATGCTGATGTTCAGGCTGTGGCTGCCACTCTGCATGATCGTATGACTCAGCTCGTATTGGGAGGTCTGGATGAGGCTGAAGCCCTGTTCAGTCATGCGACGCCCAAGCCGCTGACGGTCATCGATATCCTGAATGGCGGCCGTGCCGCGCTGGAAAAGGCCAACAGCGAACTAGGTCTTGCCCTGGCGGATGACGAGATCGATTACCTGGTCAAGAGTTTCCAGGGACTGGGTCGCAACCCCCATGACATCGAGCTTATGATGTTTGCTCAGGCAAACTCCGAGCACTGCCGTCACAAGATCTTTAATGCCAGCTGGGATATCGATGGCGAAGGCCAGGAAAAATCCCTGTTCGGTATGATCAAGAACACCTATGAAATGCACCGTGAGGGCGTCCTGTCTGCCTACAAGGATAACGCTGCGGTGATCGAGGGATTTACTGCCGGTCGTTTCTATCCTGACCCACAGACTCGTCAATACAGTGCCAATCAGGAGCCGATTCATATCCTGATGAAGGTGGAAACCCATAACCACCCGACGGCAATTGCCCCATTCCCTGGCGCCTCTACCGGCTCAGGTGGCGAAATCCGAGACGAGGGGGCGACCGGTCGTGGTGCAAAACCCAAGGCAGGTCTGACCGGTTTCACAGTTTCCAACCTGAATATCCCAGGTTTCGAGCAACCTTGGGAAAAGCCATACGGCAAGCCCGAACGCATCGTGACACCACTCGATATCATGATCGAAGGGCCATTGGGCGGTGCGGCGTTCAACAACGAATTTGGTCGCCCGGCACTGGCAGGTTACTTCCGTACCTTCGAGCAGGCGGTTGAAACCCCACGTGGCGAAGAGGTCCGGGGCTATCACAAGCCGATCATGCTGGCGGGCGGTATGGGTAACATCCGTGCCGACCATGTCCAGAAAGGTGATATCTCCATAGGTGGCAAGCTGATTGTCCTGGGTGGCCCGGCCATGTTGATCGGCCTGGGTGGAGGCGCTGCCTCGTCGATGTCCACTGGCTCCAGCTCGGCAGACCTGGACTTCGCTTCCGTGCAGCGTGAAAACCCCGAGATGGAGCGCCGCTGCCAGGAAGTGATCGACCGCTGCTGGCAGATGGGGGACAAGAACCCCATTACCTTCATCCATGACGTAGGCGCAGGCGGTCTATCCAATGCCTTCCCTGAGCTTGTCAACGATGCCGGTCGTGGCGGTCGCTTTGAGCTGCGCAACGTACCCAACGACGAGCCCGGCATGAGCCCGCTCGAGATATGGTGCAACGAGTCCCAGGAACGCTATGTGCTGTCCGTGGACGCCGAGAACTTTGAAACCTTCAAGGCTATCTGCGAACGCGAGCGCTGCCCGTTCGCGGTAGTTGGCGAGGCTACCGAAGAGCGCCGTCTTACGGTGGCAGACAGCCATTTTGAAAACAATGCGGTCGACATGCCACTGGAAGTTCTTCTGGGCAAGCCTCCGCGCATGCATCGCTCCGCTACTCGTGAGGAAGCGCTGGGCGATGACTTTGACGGTACCGGCCTGGAGCTCAAGGAGGCGGTAGAGCGCGTTCTTCGCCATCCAGCCGTTGCCAGCAAGAGCTTTCTGATCACCATCGGTGACCGGACAATCACCGGCTTGGTTGCGCGTGATCAAATGGTCGGTCCCTGGCAGGTTCCAGTGGCTGACTGCGCGGTTACAGCGACCAGCTACACCGCCTATACCGGCGAGGCAATGGCCATGGGCGAGCGTACGCCTTTGGCATTGCTGGATGCGGCAGCGTCTGGCCGGATGGCGGTAGGTGAAACACTGACCAACCTGGCGTCGGCGCGTATCGAGAAAATCAGCGATATCAAGCTTTCCGCCAACTGGATGGCAGCTGCCGGACATCCGGGTGAGGACGCTCGCCTGTACGATACGGTAAAGGCAGTGGGCATGGAGCTGTGCCCGGCTTTGGGTATCACCATCCCCGTGGGCAAGGATTCCATGTCCATGAAGACCCGCTGGGAGGAAAACGGTCAAGACAAAAGCGTGACGTCGCCTCTGTCGCTGATCGTGACGGGCTTTGCTCCAGTGCAGGATATTCGTCAGACCCTGACGCCTGAGCTGCGCATGGATAAAGGCGAAACGGACCTGATCCTGATCGATCTTGGCCGAGGCCAGAACCGCCTGGGTGGTTCAATTCTGGCGCAGGTTCACAACAAGATCGGCCACAAGGCACCTGATGTGGATGATGCAGAGGACCTCAAGGCCTTCTTTGCAGTCATCCAGGGGCTCAATAAGGACGGGCTCATCCTGTCCTATCATGACCGTTCCGATGGTGGCTTGATCACGACGCTCGCGGAGATGGCATTTGCCGGTCACTGTGGCCTGTCTCTGAAACTGGATGCCTTGGCCGCTACCCGTGATGAACTGACCCGCGCCTTGTTTGCCGAGGAATTGGGTGCTGTGATCCAGGTGCCTCAGGATTTCACATCCGAAGTGCTGGCGCAGTTCACCGCTGCAGGTCTTGAGGATTGCGTGGCGGTCATTGGCCAGCCGGTAAACGGTTACGAGGTCAATATCACCTATAACGAGCAGAACGTCTTCAAGGCCGAGCGCCGCTCGTTGCAGCGTATCTGGAGCGAAACCAGCTATCAGATCCAGCGACTGCGTGACAACGCTGACTGTGCTCAGCAGGAATACGACGCATTGCTCGAAGAGAACAATCCGGGCCTGTCTGCCAAGCTGAGCTTTGATCCGAACGAAAACATCGCTGCACCTTATGTCAAGACAGGTATACGGCCTCAGGTCGCGGTTCTGCGTGAGCAGGGCGTTAACGGTCAGGTCGAAATGGCTGCAGCGTTTGACCGTGCCGGCTTTGCCTCGGTAGACGTGCACATGAGCGATATTCTTGCTGGTCGTGTCGATTTGAATGACTTCAAGGGTGTCGTTGCGTGCGGCGGTTTCTCCTACGGTGACGTCTTGGGTGCCGGTGAGGGATGGGCCAAGTCGATTCTGTTTAACGCCCGTGCACGTGATGCGTTCCAGCAATTCTTCGAGCGTACGGATAGCTTTACGCTAGGCGTCTGCAACGGCTGCCAGATGGTCTCGAACCTGCGCGAGCTTGTTCCGGGCAGTGAATTCTGGCCACGCTTCGTGCGTAACCGCTCAGAGCAGTTCGAAGCGCGTATTGCCATGCTACAGGTACAGGAATCGCCATCCCTGTTCTTTGCGGGCATGGCAGGCTCGCGCATGCCGATTGCCATTGCGCACGGTGAAGGCCATGCCGAGTTCAGGGACGCTGCGGCCCTGCAGGCAGCAGATGCCTCTGGCACCGTCTCGCTACGCTTCGTTGACAACCATGGGCGTGTCACCGAGACGTATCCGGCCAACCCCAACGGCTCGCCGCTGGGTATTACTGGCCTGACCAGCCGTGATGGTCGCGTCACCATCATGATGCCGCACCCTGAACGCGTTTTCCGCGCAGTTCAAAATTCCTGGATCCCGCGTGATTGGCAGGGCGAGGACGGCGGCTGGATGCGCATGTTCCGTAATGCGCGTGTCTGGGTAGACTGATAAGTCCGAGAAGGCCGGTCATACTGTTTCAGGTATGACCGGCCTTTTTGCATCTGGAGGATTTATGTACAAGTTATGCTTCTATGTGCCAGGTAGCCATCTGGAGTCCGTCAAGGACGCGGTATTTGCTGCAGGAGGTGGACGCATCGGTAATTACGAGGCGTGCTGCTGGCAGGTCTTGGGAGAGGGGCAGTTTCGCCCATGTGCTGGAAGCAACCCTTTTCTAGGGAAGATTGGCGAGCTGGAGCGCGTGGCAGAATGGAAAGTAGAGCTGGTCGTGACCGATGACTATGTAAAGCAGGCTGTCGAGGCGTTACGCAAAGCCCACCCCTATGAGGCGCCAGCCTATGAGGTGTGGCAGCTGGCGTCATTCTAGGTCAAGGCCGAACGTTGTGACTCCTGTGCGTCAGGTGTGTACCGGAGCTTCAGGGGCGTATCTCGATCAACGTACCGTCCTTGACGAGTGTCCAGATTTCACGCATATCTGCATTGGTTAGCGCAATGCATCCATTCGTCCAGTTCAGCGAAGAAAAATACCACTCTGGGTATTCTTCATCGATAGGGGTGCCGTGAATCATGATCATGCTGCCCGGTGGCACGCCTGCTGCTTTTGCGCGTGCCAGGTCCTGTGCATTGGGATATGAGATGTGCATCGACAGGTTGAACTTGTCGCTCGTCTTTCGCCAGTCTATCCAGTAGAAGCCTTCTGGCGTGCGCTGATCCCCTTCGCGAAACTTGGGCCCCTTGGGGAATTTGCCCAGTGATACCCGGTAGGACTTGATGGTTTCGCCCTTGCTGAGCAGCTCAAGCTTGTTCATCGACTTTATGACCAGCACCTTGTCGATTGTCCGGCCATCAAGTGTTGTTGTCGTGCTGGCAAGGCAGAGGGTAGAGAAAAACAGGCAACAGAAAGCAGTAAGCCAATACATCCGGCGCATTTGAAAAATAATCCCTAGCTAAGCGACTGCAGAAAGCAGCCAAGGCGTGCTGCTGTTCACTCTGTATATATCAGCTGGAACTAGCGTTCCAGCATGGGTGCGATGCCTTCATGATGCACTGAATAGTGACCGGTTCGGCGATCGGCAAAAAAGCATTCTAGGGTACGCGCAATGGTCGGAAAAGCGAGTGACGACCAAGGGATATCTGCTTCGTCAAACAGGGCTGTTTCCAGGCTTTCTTCACCAATGCCAAACGACCCGCCGACAAGCTCGCCGCGGAACAGCATATAGACCTGATTGATATGGGGCAGGTCGAATAAGGTATAGAGCTTGAGGTTGCCGACGTTAGCGCAGGCTTCCTCCCAGGTCTCACGGGCGGCGGCCTGTTCGATCGTTTCGCCGTTTTCCATGAAGCCGGCCGGGAGTGTCCAGTAGCCGCGGCGAGGCTCAATGGCTCGGCGACATAAAAGTACTTTATCTCCCCAGACGGGCAGGCATCCCGCCACAATGCGAGGGTTCTGGTAGTGCACCGTGTGGCACTGTGTGCAGATGTAGCGAGGGCGCGTATCCCCCTCGGGAATGCGCTGAACCAGCGTGCCGCCGCAATAGTTACAGAATTTCATGATGCCTCCTCGTCGTCCTGCCATCTTGCGAGGAGCTAAGGCTGCAAGCAAGGGGTTGGGCAAGCTGGATATTCCATGCCATGATGCCTCAAGAGTAAGCGTGTGGAGAAAGCATCGTGGATGAGTTGCTCCATCGATTGCGGCATTATCGACCGCGTCACCTGGAGACTGATCGTACACACCCCGAAGCCGCCGTATTGTTACCTATTATTCGAGGTGATGATCCTGAGCTGGTTCTGACGCTGCGCGCCAGCAATCTGTCGACGCATGGGGGAGAGGTCGCATTACCAGGTGGGCGACGTGATCCGGAAGATCCGGACCTTATTCATACAGCGCTACGTGAGGCGTATGAGGAGATTGGTCTGCCGCCGGGGCTGGTCGAAGTAGTAGGGCCGTTGAGCCCCTTGATTTCTTATTATGGGATCAAGGTAACGCCTTATGTCGGCATTATTCCCGATTACGTGGAGTACACGCCCAACGACGCTGAAATCGCAGCCGTATTTACGGTTCCGCTCAGCTTTCTGTGCGAAGTGCCTCCAGAGGTCACGCCGAGGATCGATGAGCAGGGGCGACGTTCCTATATCCCAAGTTATCAGTACGGTGAGTATCGGATCTGGGGCCTGACGGCTGCCATTATCGTGGAGCTGGTCAACCTGCTTTATGATGCCGGCATTTCGCTCCATGAGCCGCCTCATTCAGTTGAGAAATGATGCCTTTTGATGCACTTCTGCCAGCAGGCCAAGTAGAATTCATGCCAACGATACGTTATCAGGCCGCTGCCTGTACGAGATGACAGCCTTGGACATGAATGAAAACGAAAAGCCTGTTCGCTCTCCCTGCGTGCAAGTCTGTGTGCTGGATGAGGCCGATATGTGCACAGGATGCCAGCGCACCGCTCAGGAAATATCTCAATGGGGACGCATGACTAACACCGAGCGGCGTAGGGTCTTGCAGCTGTGTGAGGAACGTGCCTGCGCCGCTGGCCACTATTTCTAAGGGCACCTCGGATAGCGATCGAGTGCGTTATCGCTATGAGGCAGCCCGGTTAAACCCATGACTGTATACACCAGAGGATGCTGCATGACCCAGATAGGAACTCCATTGTCACCTACCGCCACTCGCGTTCTGTTATGTGGCTCTGGTGAGCTTGGTAAAGAAGTTGTCATCGAGCTACAGCGTTTGGGTGTGGAGGTCATTGCCGTCGATCGTTATGCCAATGCACCGGCCATGCAGGTAGCCCATCGTAGTCATGTCATCAATATGCTGGATGGCGCCGCGCTTCGCGCGATCATCGAGCAGGAAAAACCTCATTACATCGTGCCCGAGATCGAGGCAATTGCCACGGCAACCCTCGTTGAGCTGGAGGGCGAAGGGTATACCGTCGTGCCTACTGCACGCGCTGCGCAGCTGACCATGAACCGCGAAGGTATTCGCCGTCTGGCTGCGGAGGAGTTGGGTTTGCCCACTTCACCGTATCACTTCGCGGACACCTTTGAAGAGTATGCCGCTGCCGTCGAATCTGTAGGCATGCCCTGTGTCGTGAAGCCGATCATGAGCTCCTCCGGCAAGGGGCAGAGCGTTATCAAGTGCAGCGAAGACATTCAGGCCGCCTGGGATTATGCTCAGGAGGGCGGACGAGCGGGTAAGGGACGCGTCATTGTTGAAGGCTTTATCGACTTTGACTATGAAATCACCCTGCTGACAGTTCGTCATGTCAATGGAACATCCTTCTGCGAACCTATTGGTCATCGTCAGGTAAAAGGTGATTACCATGAGTCCTGGCAGCCGCAAGCGATGAGTCCCAAGGCACTTGCTGAGTCCGAGCGTGTTGCCAGGGCGGTCACCGAGGCGCTGGGCGGGCGTGGTCTGTTTGGCGTTGAGCTGTTTGTAAAAGGCGATCAGGTGTGGTTCAGCGAAGTCTCTCCACGTCCCCATGATACAGGCCTAGTAACGCTGATCTCTCAGGATCTCTCTGAGTTTGCCCTTCATGCCCGTGCCATTCTGGGATTACCGATACCGGTCATTCGCCAGTTTGGTCCATCAGCCTCTGCCGTACTGCTGGTTGAAGGACAATCTACCCAGACAAGTTTCGGCAATCTGGGTGCAGCGCTAAGTGACCCGGATACGGCCCTGCGCCTGTTTGGCAAGCCTGAGGTGGCAGGGCAGCGCCGAATGGGCGTGGCACTGGCTCGAGATGAGTCGGTGGAAGCGGCCCGTGAAAAGGCGACCAAGGCGTCGCAAGCCATCAGCGTAACGCTTTAATCCTGCGGGACGACAGCCCTGGCTGCACAGGGCTGTCGCTTGATTACAATTCCCGGTCTCGTGTTTCCTTAAGGCACAGTACGGCAATCAAGCTGATCAGCGCCGCTACGGAAACATAACCGCCCACCCAACTCAAGCCTCCGGTATCGGCCAGCTTTTGCGCAATATAAGGCGCTACCGAGGCACCCAGGATGCCGCCAAGGTTATACGCGGCCGAGGCGCCGGTATACCTGACATGGGTGGGGAAAATCTCCGGTAACAGCGCACCCATGGGTGCGAACGTCATGCCCATGAGAAACAGCTCCAGCGCCAGGAAAAGTGCAATGCTACCTGTTGAGCCATGGGTAAGCAGCGGTTCCATGGTAAAACCTGATAGCAGGGCGGCGGCTGCACTGATTGCCAGAACTGGTTTGCGGCCATAACGGTCGGCAAGCCAGGCGGACAGAGGTGTGGCCAGGGTCATGAACAGAACGGCAAAGCACAGGAGCCCTAGAAAGCCCTCTCGGCTGAACCCTAGTGTTTTAACGCCATAGCTCAGCGAAAACACTGTTGAGATATAGAACAGCGCATAGCACACCACCATGGATAAGGCGCCCAGCAGCATGGGGTGCCAGTGCTTGGTAATTGCTTCGGTTAATGGAAGGCGCAGCTTTTCGTGTCGCTCCATGGCTTTGGCAAATACTGGCGTTTCACTCAACTTGAGGCGGACATAAAGGCCTACCATTACCAGGGCTGCGCTCAGGATGAAAGGAATTCGCCAGCCCCAAGCCTTGAATTGCTCGTCCGATAGCAGCACAGCCAGCGCGAGAAACAAGCCGTTAGCCGCAAGAAAGCCGATAGACGGGCCCAGTTGGGGAAACATGCCAAACCAGGCTCGCTTGTTCTTCGGCGCATTTTCCGTTGCCAGCAGCGCGGCGCCCCCCCATTCTCCGCCCAGCCCAAGCCCTTGGGCGAATCTGAGAACGCACAACAGCACGGGGGCCCAGCCACCTATGCTGGCATAGCCAGGGAGCAGGCCGATCAGCGTGGTCGAAACACCCATCAAGAGGAGCGAAGCCACTAGAGTGGATTTTCGACCAATCCGATCGCCGAAATGGCCAAACAGTGCAGAGCCGAGAGGACGGGCCAGGAAAGCGATGCCAAAGGTGATGAATGCGCTGAGTGTTTGCGCAATCGCAGATGTTTGTGGAAAGAACACCGGGCCGATGACGAGTGCGGCGGCGGTAGCGTAGACATAAAAATCGTAAAACTCGATAGCCGTGCCGATAAAGCTTGCCGTTGCGATACGGGCTGTAGAGTTTGCAGGCGCGGCAGGCGAAACAGGTTCCGCCTCGTAGGTTGCAGTAGCAGTCATTGGATGTCCCAGGCGCTGTCGTTTTTTTATGGCCTGACTCGTACGCTTGCCCGGGTAGGGCACAGGTGCGTAATCATCCGGTGCGGATGTGAATCGTTAGCCTGTTATGACGCGGCTCTATCGACGAAGGGGTAACCGCAGAGAGAGACGTTTAGCTGGGTAAGCCTTTGGATTATGGACAAGCCTTGCCGTTTCCGGCAAGGCTTGCGAAGGACGAGGTGCCTAAGAGGCGGGTCTTCAGATATGCAGGATGAATTCACGTACCAGCTTGCTACCGAAATACGCGAGCATCAACAGGCAGAAGCCGGCCAGTGTCCAGCGGATGGCCTTGTGTCCACGCCAGCCCATGCGATGACGCCCCCACAGTAGGACGCCAAACAGGACCCACGCCACACAGGACAGAACCGTCTTGTGCACTAGGTGCTGGGCAAGCATGTCTTCGAGAAACAGCCAGCCGGAAATCAGGGACAAGGACAATACAGCCCAGCCCGCCCATAGAAAACCAAACAGCAGGCTTTCCATGGTTTGCAGAGGTGGGAAGCTCCGGATCAGCCCCGATGGGTGCTTGTTCTTGAGCTGCCTGTCCTGAATCAATAGCAGCAACGATTGAAAAACAGCCAGTGTTAACAGACCGTAGGCAACAATCGAGAGCAGGACATGGGTTAATATGCCCGGCGTGATATCAATCGGTTGAACAGTGCCCGACGGTAACACGTCAGCCAGGAGCGTCGTAATGGCTCCTAGGGGATAAATCAGAACCAATAATGTCTGTAACGGCATGCGGATGCAGCCGAACAGAATCAAAAGTATGGCTACCGCCGCGATCAGGCTGGACGCATCAAAAAAGTCCAGCGAAAGACTGCTGGGTAGAATCAGCTGAATGAACAAGGCCGCGCCATGGGCGAGCAACGCTACTACGCCCAACGAGACCAAAAGGGTATTGTTGGGACGCTTGCGCGTGGTCAGACACACACTTTGATAGGCCGTGGCGACACTATAGAGAAGGGCAGCCGTCAGGCTGGGCAACAGGGATGACATAAATCCTTGAATCACTGAGCCGAAAGCAGATGAGTTTGGCACAGATGCCAGTGTTCAAGGAAGACTGTAGACGATGCCAGCCGACGTCCTCTTCGTTATACTTCACAACCTGCCGCCAGTTTTGGACGCATTTGCATGTTTGAAAACCTGACAGATAGACTTTCACAGAGCCTTCGCCATATCACTGGCAAGGCAAAATTGACCGAAGACAACATCAAGGACACGCTGCGTGAAGTGCGCATGGCGCTCCTTGAGGCGGACGTGGCGTTGCCGGTCGTCAAGGATTTCGTCAATAAGGTCAGGGACCGTGCCGTAGGCACTGAAGTCTCCAAGAGCCTCACTCCTGGCCAGGCCTTCGTGAAAATCGTTCGAGCCGAGCTCGAAGAGCTGATGGGGGCTGCAAACGAAGATCTGGCTCTCAATGTCTCTCCACCGGCCGTTATTCTCATGGCCGGTCTGCAGGGGGCAGGTAAGACCACTACAGCAGGCAAGCTGGCGCGCTTCCTGAAAGAGCGCAAGAAGAAAAGCGTTCTTGTTGTCTCTGCTGACGTCTATCGTCCTGCCGCGATCAAGCAGTTGGAAACCCTGGCTCATGAGGTCGGCGTTACGTTCTATCCCTCCGATATCAGCCAAAAGCCTGTTGCGATCGCCGAAGCTGCTGTGCGTGAAGCCAAGCTCAAGTTCATTGATGTCGTAATCGTGGATACCGCTGGTCGTTTGCATGTCGATGCAGAAATGATGGCTGAAATCCAGCAGGTTCATGCCGCAATCAAGCCTGCCGAAACGCTGTTTGTTGTGGATGCCATGACGGGTCAGGACGCGGCTAATACCGCCAAGGCCTTCAATGACGCGCTTCCCTTGACAGGCGTTGTGCTGACCAAGGTCGACGGTGACGCCCGTGGCGGTGCGGCATTGTCCGTGCGAGCCATTACAGGCAAGCCGATCAAATTCCTGGGTATGGGAGAAAAGAGCGAGGCGCTGGATCCTTTCCATCCTGATCGTATTGCTTCCCGTATTCTGGGTATGGGCGATGTGCTCAGCCTTATCGAGCAGGCCGAGCAGAACCTGGATAAGGAAAAAGCCGAAAAGCTGGCCAAGAAGCTCAAGAAGGGCAAAGGGTTCGATCTGGAAGACTTCCGTGACCAGCTTCGCCAGATGAAAAGTATGGGCGGCCTTGGCTCGCTTATGGACAAGCTTCCTACCATGATGGGTGGTGTCAATTTGTCCCAGATGGGAAATGCTCAGGGAGCAGCCGAAAAACAGTTCAAGCAGATGGAGGCTATTATCGACTCCATGACGCCTGCTGAGCGCCGTGATCCAGAAACGATCAGCGGCTCGCGCAAACGTCGAATCGCCATGGGTTCCGGAACCCAGGTACAAGATGTAGGACGCCTCATCAAGCAGCATAAGCAGATGCAGAAAATGATGAAAAAGGTGACCTCCAAAGGCGGCTTGTCAAAGCTTATGCGTGGCATGGGTGGCATGTTCCCAGGAGGAATGCCCAAGCTGTAAATCCCCCAAGTTGCTGCCGTTGGGCGATCAGCCCTGCATATGATAGGGAAAAAGAGTTTGCAATCGCTCGGATTATCCTTAGAATATGCGGCCTTTCGGGCCTGAGGCCCAGCGTGCGTAACATTTGTAAAGCACCGACTACAGGAACAAAGTTCACATGTTAACCATCCGTCTTGCCCGTGGTGGCTCCAAGAAGCGCCCCTTCTATCACCTGACCGTGACCAACAGCCGTAACGCCCGTGATGGTCGTTTCGTTGAGCGCATCGGCTTCTTCAATCCGGTTGCTTCCGGTAATGAAATCCGTTTGTCTGTTGACTCCGAGCGCGCTAGCTACTGGCTGAGCCACGGTGCACAGCCGTCTGAGCGCGTTGCTCAGCTGCTCAAGGACTCTGCTAAGGCAACTGCCTGAAATTTATGAGTCAGACGCCTGCGCCTGAAGAGGACCTGGTTGTCCTCGGTAAGATTGTCTCGGTGTATGGCGTGCGTGGCGAAGTGAAGGTCTATTCCTTCACCGACCCCTTGGACAATCTGCTGGAGTATCGTCATTGGACCCTGCGTCGTGATAGCGAAATCCGCAAGGTAAGTTTGGTAAAGGGCAGCCTTCACGGCAAAGTCCTGACGGCCAAGCTTAAAGGTCTGGATGATCGCGAAGAGGCACGAGCCCTTTCAGGGTTCGAAATTTGTGTGCCTCGCCATGAGCTTCCAGGCCTGAACGAAGGTGATTACTACTGGTACCAGCTCGAAGGGCTGAAAGTGATCAATCAAGAAGGGCAGATGCTCGGCGTGGTGGATCATTTGCTTGAGACTGGTTCCAACGATGTCATGGTGGTAAAGCCATGTGTCGGCAGTCTGGACGATCGCGAACGCTTGTTGCCCTATGTTTTGGAGCAATTCGTCAAGTCGATTGATCTAGTGGCAGGTGAGATGCGGGTTGACTGGGACGCGGATTTTTAAATCATGCGTGTCGACGTCATCAGTATCTTTCCTGAAGTATTCACAGCCGTCCGTGATTTCGGAATTACCGGTCGTGCGGTCAAGCAGGGGTTACTTCAACTCAATTGCCTGAATCCGCGGGACTATACCGAAGACCGGCATCAGACTGTTGATGATCGTCCTTTTGGGGGTGGTCCCGGCATGGTGATGAAAATTCAGCCATTGGAGCGGGCATTGAATGATGCACGCAGCAAGGCTGAGGGCTCGGTAAAAGTAATTTACCTTTCCCCTCAAGGGCGACAGCTGTCGCAGCAAGGGGTAAAGGAGCTGGCGAAAGAAGAACACCTCATTCTTATCGCTGGTCGTTACGAAGGTATCGACGAGCGCTTTATTGAAGCGCACGTTGATGAAGAATGGTCGATTGGTGACTATGTGCTGTCTGGCGGCGAGCTGCCAGCAATGGTCCTGATCGATGCGGTGACGAGGCTACTGCCTGGAGCGTTGGGGCATGTAGATTCCGCCGAGCAGGACTCGTTTACGGACGGTCTGCTCGATTGTCCTCATTACACTCGACCTGAGGTGTATGAGGGACGGCGGGTACCTGAGGTGCTGCTCAGTGGTAATCACGAGCATATCCGGCGTTGGCGTTTACAGCAGTCCCTTGGAAGGACCTATAAACGGCGCGCTGATCTTCTGGAAAGACGCTCGCTTTCTGGAGAAGAGCAGAAGCTGTTGGCGGAATTCCTTCGTCAACAGGACGATAGTTAACGTATCGATGGCAGGTCTGACGGCTTGTCTTAGGAGCACACTAGCATGACCAACAAGATTATTGCACAGCTTGAAGCTGAACAAATGAACAAGGAAATCCCGGCTTTCGCGCCCGGTGATACCGTAATCGTTCAAGTAAAAGTAAAGGAAGGCGACCGTCAGCGTCTGCAGGCCTTTGAAGGCGTTGTAATTGGCAAGCGTAACCGCGGCCTGAACAGTGCTTTCACCGTTCGCAAGATTTCCAACGGTGTAGGTGTAGAGCGTACCTTCCAAACTTACAGCCCCATGATCGACAGCATCAGCGTCAAGCGTCGCGGTGATGTTCGTAAAGCCAAGCTGTACTACCTGCGCGAACTGTCTGGCAAGGCAGCACGTATCAAGGAAAAGCTGGCTTAATTCAGCGATTCCACAAAAAAGCAGCCCTAGGGCTGCTTTTTTGTTGCGTGGATGAAAAGTCAGTATGGTGAGTTAGCTAAGCGAGTTCCCGGATGTCCATGACCCCTAGAGAGCAAGAAATCGCACGCCGAACAGAGCTGTCTGAAACGCGCGTGGCCAAAGCGGTATTTCCTCCTAATACCAATCATCATCACACGTTATTTGGCGGGCAGGCGATGGCGTGGATGGATGAAGTCTCTTTCATTACGGCGACACGGTTTTGCCGTTTGCCGCTGGTAACGGTATCGACCGACCGTATCGATTTTAATCACGCCATTCCAGGTGGCTCTATCGTTGAGCTGATTGGTCGAGTGATAAAAGTGGGTAATACCAGCATCAAGGTGGGTGTCGAGGTTTACCTCGAGAGTATGTATAACGAAGGACGTGAACTGGCGATCAGTGGTGCGTTTAGCTTTGTTGCGATCGATGAGGATAAGCGTCCCGTCGCTGTTCTGCCGGACTTCCCTCAACACTCCTGAGTTGTAACACTGCCGATGCGAGATCATCCGTACATCAATCGATTTTTGGATGCCTTATGGCTTGAGAAAGGCTTATCCGAACACACGCGTGACGCCTATTCCAATGATTTAGGGCAGTTCAACGCCTGGTTGACGGAGCAGGGCGTTTCGCTTGAAAAAGCTGGTCGAGAGATGATTCTTGATCACTTGGCCTGGCGGCTGGACAAGGGTTACAAGGCACGCTCAACGGCGCGTTTTCTATCGAGCGTTCGTGGTTTTTATCGATATGCGGTTCGTGAAGGACTGATCGATGTTGATCCTACGCTACAGGTCGATATGCCTCGCCTTGGCGCTCCTCTACCCAAAAGCTTGTCCGAGGCAGATGTCGAGGCATTGCTTGCCGCACCGGATACTGATGACCCGCTGGGCTTGCGTGATCGAACCATGCTGGAGGTACTGTATGCAACGGGTCTTCGAGTCAGCGAGCTGGTTGGGTTGACGCTTCAGCAGGTAAATCTGCGACAGGGCTCGATGCGGGTGTTTGGCAAGGGAAACAAGGAGCGTCTGATTCCTCTGGGGGAGGAGGCTATCAATTGGCTGGAGCGGTATGTGAAGGAAGCGCGCGGCCTGTTACAGAACGGGTTGGCATCTGATGTGCTGTTTCCGAGCCTGCGTGGAACTGAAATGACGCGGCAGACCTTTTGGCACCGCATCAAGCTGCACGCCCAAGTGGCCTGTATCGACAAGCCGCTTTCACCCCATACGCTGCGCCATGCCTTTGCAACCCATCTGCTCAATCATGGTGCTGACTTACGTACCGTACAAATGCTTTTAGGCCATTCAAGCCTTTCGACAACCCAGATTTATACGCATATCGCCCGGGCTCGTTTGCAGGCCCTGCATGCGGAACATCATCCTCGCGGTTAAATTGTAGTGTCGGCCTCTGTGGTAGGCTGGCAGCTATTGTTCACAGGAGTTATTCATGCGCATTACTCGTTTGGTGCTGGCAGTTTGCCTGGGGCTCGCAAGTACCTTTGCAATGGCTGAATCCGAGCAGGCTATCCGTAAGACCTTGAGTGCATTACAGCCTAATCTGGGTGTCGAGTCGATTGGAAAAAGTCCTTTTGAAGGCCTTTATGAGGTTCAGCTCAAGGGCGGGCGTATCCTGTATGCCAGTGGTGATGGGCAATACATTGTTCAAGGATACCTGTACCAGTATAAGGACGGTCACGCCGTTAACCTGACGGAACAGGCTGAAAATGCAGCAGTGGCCAAGCAGATCAATGGTTTGGACAAGCAGCAGATGGTCGTCTTTCCGGCCGTGGGCGAGACGAAAGCTCACATTACCGTTTTTACGGATACCACATGCCCTTATTGCCAGAAACTTCACGCTGAAGTCCCGAAGTTGAACAAGCAGGGTATCGAGGTGCGTTATCTGGCATTTCCGCGTCAGGGTTTAAATTCGGCGGGGTATAAGCAGCTTGAGGCAGTATGGTGCTCTAAGGATCGGGCCGAGGCGATGGAGCGCATGTTCGAGGGTAAGGAAATCAAGGCTGCTTCCTGTGATGATCCGGTTGCGAAGCAGTTCACTTTGGGGCAACAGATTGGCATTCAGGGCACGCCTGCCATTATTCTTGCCAATGGACATATGATCCCTGGTTACCAGCCAGCGTCAGAATTGGTAAATGACGCGCTGGCAGCCGGTAAATAGGTATAGTGCAGTCATGACGGCCGAGCTAAGCTCGGCCGTTTGGTCTTGACGATAAGCCTGAGCGATACGTGGCAGCCAAGCGGCGTGCTTGAGGTAAACTCCGTTTCCAAGTTTTTATCAGCCCGGGTGTTCTACCGAGGCCTACAGCAGGGGAATAAAGCGTGAAACCGGTAAAAGTGGGTATTTGCGGACTGGGTACCGTGGGTGGCGGTACTTTCAATGTGCTCAAACGAAACGCTGAAGAGATTGCACGTCGTGCCGGCCGTGGTATTGAAGTAGCACAGATTGCTCAGCGTCGTCCTAATCCCAAGTGTGATACCGGTATTACCCCGATTACCGACGATGTGTTCGCTGTGGTGGATAACCCGGAAATCGACGTGGTGGTCGAGCTAATTGGTGGTTACACAGTGGCCCGTGAATTGGTCATGCGTGCAATCAACAACGGCAAGCATGTGGTTACCGCAAACAAGGCGTTGATCGCAGTGCATGGCAACGAGATTTTTGCCAGGGCGCGTGAAAAAGGCGTCATCGTAGCCTTCGAAGCGTCGGTTGCTGGAGGCATTCCTGTTATCAAAGCTGTGCGTGAGGGCCTTGCGGCTAACCGCATCAATTGGGTGGCGGGAATCATCAACGGTACTGGCAACTTTATCCTGACCGAAATGCGCGAAAAGGGCCGTACGTTCGAAGACGTACTCAAGGAAGCCCAGGCGCTCGGTTATGCCGAGGCGGATCCAACCTTTGATGTTGAAGGTATCGATGCGGCGCATAAACTTACTATTCTGGCATCCATTGCCTTTGGTATTCCGCTTCAGTTCGATAAGGCCTACACCGAAGGCATTACCACGCTGACCACGGCCGACGTTGGTTATGCCGAGGCGCTGGGTTACCGCATCAAGCACCTGGGCGTTGCGCGCAGCACCGAGAAGGGTATTGAGCTACGTGTTCATCCCACCCTGATTCCAGCCGATCGCCTGATTGCCAACGTAAATGGGGTAATGAACGCCGTCATGGTTAACGGTGATGCGGTGGGTTCGACACTGTTTTATGGCGCAGGCGCTGGTATGGAGCCAACGGCTTCCTCCGTAGTGGCTGATCTTGTCGATGTGGTACGTGCCATGACGTCAGATCCGGAAAATCGCGTTCCGCACCTGGCCTTCCAGCCTGACGCTTTGTCCGATCATCCGGTATTGCCTATCGAAGCCTGTGAGAGCGCCTATTACCTGCGCATCCAGGCCAAGGACCATCCGGGGGTGTTGGCCCAGGTGGCAAGTATCCTGTCGGAGCGTGGCATTAATATAGAGTCGATCATGCAAAAGGAAGCCGAGGAACATGACGGCTTGATTCCCATGATTCTGCTGACCCACCGGGTACATGAACAGCATATGAATGAAGCCATCAAGGCGCTTGAGTCACTTGAGGATGTGGTAGGGGCTGTTGTTCGTATCCGAGTCGAACATCTGAACTGATCCAGGCCGGCCGGATGATGGATCCGGCTATCAGCTGCTCTAATTGAAGGTTAAATCGATGCG
Source organism: Pseudomonas sp. WAC2 (assembly GCF_030403525.1). Classification (NCBI taxonomy): domain Bacteria; kingdom Pseudomonadati; phylum Pseudomonadota; class Gammaproteobacteria; order Pseudomonadales; family Pseudomonadaceae; genus Pseudomonas; species Pseudomonas sp. WAC2. The sequence goes on along the minus strand of NZ_JAUEPD010000001.1, from coordinate 48,279 downwards.
TTACATCAGCACCCGCGGCAATGCGCCAGCGTTGAATTTCGAAGACGTTCTGTTGGCTGGCCTAGCCAGTGACGGAGGTCTGTATGTGCCGGAAAATCTGCCGCGGTTTACTCAGGAAGAGATTGCTTCCTGGGCTGGGCTGCCTTACCACGAGTTGGCGTTCCGCGTCATGCGCCCGTTCGTTGAGGGCAGTATCAGCGATACCGACTTCAAACAGATTCTTGAGGAAACGTATGGCACATTCGCTCACAGTGCGATTGCGCCGCTGCGTCAGCTTAATGCCAATGAATGGGTGATGGAGCTTTTCCATGGCCCAACCCTGGCGTTCAAGGATTTCGCACTACAGCTGCTGGGCCGTCTGCTGGATCATATTCTGCTCAAGCGGGATGAGCGTGTCGTGATCATCGGCGCCACTTCGGGCGATACGGGGTCTGCTGCTATTGAGGGCTGCCGTCGTTGCGAGAATGTAGACATTTTCATTCTGCATCCTCACCAGCGTGTATCTGAGGTCCAGCGCCGTCAGATGACGACCATCCTTGGCGAAAATATCCATAACATCGCCATCGAAGGCAATTTTGATGATTGTCAGGAGATGGTGAAGGCGAGTTTTGCCGATCAGAGCTTCCTCAAGGGCACGCGTCTGGTTGCCGTAAACTCGATCAACTGGGCGCGCATCATGGCCCAGATCGTTTATTACTTCCATGCAGCGCTGCAGTTGGGTGCCCCGGCGCGCTCCGTAGCGTTCTCCGTTCCGACCGGTAACTTTGGCGATATATTCGCAGGATACCTGGCGCGTAACATGGGGCTGCCTGTAAGTCAGCTTGTTGTAGCAACCAATCGCAACGATATCCTGCATCGCTTCATGAGCGGCAACCAGTATTTCAAGGAAACGTTGCACGCCTCGCTATCGCCCTCCATGGATATCATGGTGTCGTCCAACTTCGAACGTTTGTTGTTCGACCTGCACGGACGTAACGGTGTGGCGTTGGCCGAGCTGATGAGCACGTTCAAGGCCACGGGCAAACTCTCTGTTGAAGAAGATCGTTGGGTTGAAGCGCGTAAGCTGTTTGATTCATTGGCGGTAAGTGATGAAGACACGTGCGCTACCATCGCTGATGTCTTCAAGCGTACCGGTGAGGTGCTTGATCCGCATACGGCAATTGGCGTCAAGGCGGCGCGAGAGTGTCGTCGTAACCTGTCTACGCCGATGGTGGTGCTAGGAACAGCACACCCCGTCAAGTTTCCTGACGCAGTCGAGAAGGCCGGTATTGGTAAGGCGCTGGAGCTTCCGGCTCACCTGAGCGATCTATTCCAGCGCGAGGAGCGCTGCACTGTGCTGCCTAACGCCATTGAGGCGGTACAGGCTTTTGTCGCTCAACATGGTAATCGCGGCAAGCCGCTCTAAATAGCGTTCAGAAGCGGATGCTGTTCTGGCATTCGCTCCTGACCAGCTTCCCCTTGCTCGTTTGATTGACACGCGTACTGCCAGGAGGGCTGCCGTGACTTTGAGCATGCCTACGCTACTTGTGACCAATGTGTATGTACTCGTTCTGCTTGGCGTGCTGATGCTATTTGCATGGGCAAGAGGGAGCCGCGAGGCAACTCTGGGCTTTCTGTGCGTGATGCTATGGTCGGGCGCGTTGGGGCTTGTAATAGGTAGCCTGCGTGGACGAGGAATGGATGCGTTGCCTATCGTGCTGGGGAACGTGCTTGTTCATGTCTGTTATGCCATGGGGTGGACTGCCATGCGGGCTTTTTCCGGCCGACGAGTACTCTGGTCCGGAGTATGGGCTGGAAGTGTCCTATGGTTGCTTGCCTGTCTGATTCCCGCATTTTATGGATCGCTGGCCGCGCGAATTCAACTGAGCTCGCTGGTAATTGTCAGCTATACCGTGTTGGCAGGTTATGAACTCTGGCGCTCCCGGAACGAAAATCAGGTATCGCTGGCGGCCTTGTTCAGTCTGTTTGGATTGCACAGTGCTTTTTATGTCGGTCGTTTCTTTCTGGATCGCTCACTGCCGTTCGCCGGGGAAAGTCATGGAATCGACTTTGCGGCGTTTCTGCTGCTTGAGACCTTGTTGTACAGCATTGGTCTGACGTTTGCGGCGACAGCCATGGTGCAGCAACGAACGGAGAGGCGTTACAGGCAAGCCTCGTTGACGGACTCGCTGACAGGTATTGGCAATCGACGGTCCTTCGTCGAAGACAGCGAAAACATGCTGCGTCACTGCCAGGTTCAGCATAGCCCTGTGACATTGCTACTGTGTGATATGGATAATTTTAAACAGCTCAATGACAGGCATGGTCATCAGGCTGGAGACCAAGCATTGGTAGCCTTTTGTGAGGTGTCCAGGATGCGGCTTCGAAAAGGTGATGTTTTTGGTCGTTTGGGCGGCGAAGAGTTTGCGTGCCTGCTACCAGACACCACTACTGAAGCGGCGTATCAAATGGCTGAGCGGATACGGAAGGAATTTGCTTCATGCTCACGGGTAGCAGGGGTTTCCTTGAGTATCAGCATTGGTGTAGCCAGTTCGGCGGAGGCGGGTTATGTGCTTGATTCGCTGATTGCCCTGGCTGATAAGGGATTATATGAAGCCAAGGGGCTCGGCAAGAATCGAAGTGTCATTAGCCAGCCTGTCTGAGCAAGCCACTTTTCAGGCGTTTTCACGGTACACTGGTCAGCTTTACTTTCGAGCGGACATTCATGGCCCTGCAAGCCACGCCTTATAAAGTTGAACTTAACCTGACGGATCTGGACCGCAACGTCTACGAGAACCTGCGTTTTACCGTTGCTCGTCATCCCTCCGAAACCGAAGAGCGTCTGGCTGTGCGCATCCTGGGATACGCCTTGTGGTACGGCGAGCAGCTTGGGTTTGGTCGGGGACTTTCCGATGTAGATGAGCCTGCCCTTTGGGAAAAGAGCCTCGATGATCGTGTATTGCATTGGATTGAAGTAGGGCAGCCTGATTCTGAGCGCCTGGTCTGGTGTTCTCGCCGTGCGGAGCGGGTCAGCTTGCTTGCCTATGGCAATTTGCGAGTCTGGCAGAACAAGGTAGTCGATTCGGTGAAGATGTTGAAGAACCTGAACATTGCAGCGGTGCCTGTTGAGCCGCTGGCTGCATTGGCTACTGACCTGCCACGCTCGATCAGCTGGAGCGTAATGATCAGTGAGGGGACTGTGTTCGTGACGGACGAGCGTGGTCAACACGAGCTTCATCTCGACTGGTTGATGGGTGAGCGTTAAATTCATCGGAAAACGCTTTAAAAGCCATGGAAGCAGACGCATCTTGAATCTATCCATGGCTTGAGCCGTCTGTTCGGCCTGTTCTCTATTTCTGTTGTAATACTTGAGTAATCGATGCGTATCGAACTTCGTTCCCTGCCGGATGAGTTGCCCGATCTGGGCGATCTTCCGCCGCTACTGACCCGTCTTTATGCCGCGCGTGGCGTGAAGAGTGCTGATGAGCTTGAAAAGGGGCTGGCGCGGTTACATCCCTATCGGTTGTTCAAGGGGATGGATGACGCCATCGGGCTGCTGGTCGATGCGTTGGCTAAGCGTCAACGCATCCTGGTCGTGGGTGATTTTGACGCTGATGGCGCAACCGCTACCAGTATAGCGGTTCTTGCCTTGCGCAGCCTGGGCGCCGCTTGGGTCGATTACCTTGTTCCCAATCGCTTTGAGTACGGGTATGGGCTGACGCCTGAAATCGTCGCGGTTGCTCGGGAGCGCCAGCCTGATCTACTGGTGACCGTGGATAACGGAATTTCCAGCATAGACGGTGTCGAAGCCGCCAAAGCCGCAGGAATGCGCGTGCTGGTGACCGATCACCATTTGCCGGGCCATGAGTTACCTGCTGCTCATGCGATCGTTAACCCTAATCAGCCTGCCTGTGAGTTTCCTAGCAAGTGCATTGCTGGCGTGGGCGTTATCTTCTACGTGATGCTTGCACTGCGGACGCGGCTGCGTGAAGAGGGCTGGTTCGATGCGCTGAACATAAAAGAACCTAATCTGGCTGAGCTGCTGGATCTGGTCGCGCTGGGCAGTGTTGCCGACGTGGTCCCGCTGGACGCGAATAACCGGATTCTGGTCCATCAGGGATTAGCGCGTATACGTGCCGGTCGCGCTCGTCCGGGGCTCAGAGCATTGCTGGAGGTAGCAGGGCGGCAGCCGGGTAAGATTACTTCTACTGACCTGGGATTCATTCTGGGGCCGCGCCTCAATGCGGCGGGGCGGCTGGATGATATGTCGCTTGGAATCGAGTGCCTGCTGTGCGAGGACGAAGCCCTTGCACGAGACATGGCCGTCCAGCTGGACCAGCTCAATAAGGATCGAAAGCTGATCGAGCAGGGCATGCAGCGTGAGGCCTTGGCGCAGCTCAAGGAATTGCCCAAGGATGATATGCCGTTCGGGTTATGTCTGTTTGATCCCGAATGGCATCAAGGCGTCATTGGTATTCTGGCGTCTCGTCTCAAGGAACGTTACCACCGGCCCACGCTGGCCTTTGCCGATGCCGGTGACGGCATGCTCAAGGGCTCGGCGCGTTCGGTTCCAGGGTTTCATATCCGTGATGCGCTGGATGCTGTTGCGGCGCGTCATCCTGGGCTGATCACTAAGTTCGGCGGGCACGCCATGGCAGCGGGGCTATCACTGCCTCAAGAGAATTTCGGTGCGTTTGCTGCGGCTTTCGATGCGGAAGTCAGACGGCATCTGGTCGAGGATGATCTGACAGGGCGTTTGCAATCGGACGGTTCGCTGGAAACCTGCGATTTTCAACTAGAGATTGCACGTGCACTCAAGCATGCCGGCCCCTGGGGGCAGCATTTCCCCGAGCCGATGTTTCACGGTGTGTTTGAGGTCGTGCAGCAGCGTATTGTAGGTGAGCGGCATTTGAAGCTGGTTTTGAAGAGTGAGTGCGGAGGCATTCAACTGGACGGCATTGCGTTCAACATCAATCGCGAGGTCTGGCCGAATCCGCAAATTCGCTGGGTCGAAGCCGCCTACCGCCTGGATGTGAACGAATTTCGTGGTCAGGAAAGCGTGCAGCTGATTGTGGTTCACCTGACGCCCAAGTGAAGTAATAGGCCTCATAAAAATAGTTGCATTGCTATCGAAGTGATCATTCCGGCAAAGTAAGGCTCTAATAGATTCAAGTCCTTGTGCCGAGAGCGATCATGAGCAAACTTTTTGAGCCTTTTACCCTTCGCCAACTGACGCTTCCGAACCGCGTTGTAGTTTCCCCCATGTGCCAATATTCAAGCGAAGACGGCTTCGCTAATGATTGGCACTTGGTTCACCTGGGCAGCCGTGCCGTTGGTGGCGCGGGGCTGGTCATCAGTGAAGCTGTTGCCGTTACGCCAGAAGGCCGTATCACTCCGCAGGATCTAGGCCTGTGGAAGGACGAGCAGATCGAGCCGCTGCGCCGCATCACTCAATTCATTCAGTCACAGGGTGCGGTGCCGGGTATCCAGATTGCCCATGCCGGGCGTAAAGCCAGTACCTGGCGCCCTTGGGAAGGCAAGCACGGCAGCGTTCCCATCGCTGAAGGTGGCTGGGTACCTGTAGCCCCGTCAGCAATAGCCTTTGACCCTCAGCACACTCGTCCTACCGAGCTGGATGCTGAGGATATTGCCGGTCTCACCAAAGCCTTTGTCGCAACAGCCGAGCGCGCATTGGCTGCCGGGTTCAAGGTTGCTGAAATCCACGCGGCCCACGGTTATCTGCTACATCAGTTTCTTTCACCGATTTCAAACCAGCGTAGCGATCAATACGGTGGCAGTTTCGATAACCGTATCCGTTTCCTGTTGGAGGTTACACAAGCCATTCGAGCCGTCTGGCCTGATGAGCTGCCTGTCTTTGTTCGGTTATCGGCAACCGATTGGGTAGAAGATGGCTGGAATGTAGACGAGACGGTAGAGCTGGCCAAGCGCTTGAAACCCCTGGGTGTCGATCTGATTGATGTCTCCTCGGGAGGTACTGCGGCAAACGCCGAAATTCCGGTAGGCCCAGGTTATCAAACGCAATTTGCAGAGCGGGTTCGCAAGGAGGCTGAGATTGCCAGTGGCGCCGTTGGCATGATTACCGATGCGGCCCAGGCTGAGCACATCATTCGTACCGGTCAGGCCGATGTGGTACTGCTGGCACGCGAACTGCTGCGTGATCCGCACTGGCCGCTGCAGGCCGCTGAAGCATTGCGCGACAAGGTTTCCTGGCCCGCCCAGTACGTTCGCGCGGCACATCGGGATACGCCCCTTCGCAAGCCGCTATCGTTCGATTGACCCTGTCAGGGCGAGCTTCCAGTAGGTTCGCCCTGTTTAATCCTCCCTCCAAGCGTCTCTGCAATATCTCGCAGCAGAAGAGCGCTCCGCTGCATGAACCATCTGCCGGTGTGTCTTGCCCTAATAGGTATCTGCCATTATCTGGAGAGCAATGATGCAAACACGTGGCCTGCTGGATCAATTACTCAAGACAGGGCAGGACATGCTCGCCAAGCAGGGCGGCCTGTCCGGTGCACTTGGAAAGTTGAATCAAGGTAATACGAAGTCTCAAACCCCTTCGTCGAAAGACCCTCTGGGCGGCATGCTGTCGAGTGCGGGCGGCGGAGCGCTGGCCGCCAGTGTGTTGGGGATGCTTTTGCGCGGCAAGGGCGCCAGCCGTATGGGAGGTGGCCGGATGGCCAAGTATGGTGGGCTGGTCGCGCTGGGTACCCTGGCCTACCAGGCTTATACAAACTGGCAGAAAAGCCAGGCTAATGCGCCTCAGACCGAGCCTCAGACAGTGGATCGTGCGCCGGAAGGAAAGGTGGAGCAGCACAGTCAGGCCATTCTGAAGGCACTTATTGCGGCAGCCAAGGCAGACGGGCATATCGATGATCAGGAGCGTAAGCTCATTGATGACGAAATGAATCGACATGCAGATGATCCTGAGCTTCAGAATTGGCTGCGTCAGGAAATCAATAAGCCACTGGACCCTGCCGAAATTGCTGCCAGCGCCAAGACGCCGGAAATGGCTGCCGAGATTTACCTGGCAAGTCTGTTGATGGCCGATGATCAGCAAGTGATGGAAAAGGCCTATCTCGACGAGCTGGCGCGTCATCTAAACCTGGATCCCGCCCTCCGGGCTGAGCTGGATAGCAAGGCCAAGGGCTGATCATGCGTCCGGGCCGTCTTGCTCGGCGGCCTGGCCCATCAAGACATGTTGGTGTTGCTCGCACAGGCCAACCAGAAAATCCCAGACAACGCGCAGCCGCACCGTTCGATGAAGTTCTCGGCGCGATGATATCCAGTAGTGCCGAATGACGCGCTCCTGCGGCAGGACTGGTATCAACAGGGGATCGCGGCTTCCCAGGTAGTAGGGAAGGATGGCAATGCCGATTCCCGCCTGAGCCGCCATTTGCTGAGCCAGCACGCTGGTGCTCCGGAACGCTACTTGCGGGTGCTTGCACATTGTCTGGAGAAAAAGCAGTTCTTTGGTAAATATCAGGTCGTCTACGTAGCCAATCCAGCGTTGGCGGGAAAGATCTTCCCGGGAGTGGAGGGGAGGTGCTTTTTCTAGATAAGCTGGACTGGCGTACAGCTGAAGACAATAGCTGCTGAGTTTTCGAGCGATGACCAAGTCAGCGCTAGGCCGCTCGAGCGTAATGGCGATGTCCGCCTCCCGGTTGGTAATACTGACAAAGCGGGGAACCGAGACCAGCTCGATTTCAAGGCCCGGATAGCGCTCCAGTAAGGTTGCCAGCCGCCCGGCCAGGAAGCCCGTGCCCAGTCCTTCCGTCACCCCAAGGCGAACCTGGCCTAGGGGATTTACGCTACAGGTCATTTCTTCCTGCGCCAGAAGGGCGGATTCCTCCATGGCCTCGGCATGCTTGAGTAATGCCTGACCGGCTGGTGTGAGCTGATACCCCTGGGTGTGCTGAACGAGAAGCTGCGTGCCCAGGGTGCGTTCGAGCGATTCGATGTGCCGAGCGACGGTCGTGTGGCTGGTTCCCATACGCCTGGCCGCGGATAGCAAGCGCCCGCTGCGCTGTAGCTCCAGAAAGAAGCGGAGGTCGTCCCAGTTGAACATTCGCGTGACTCCTCACCCAGGTAACTGCTGTGCATTTTTGAACAACGGCTGCCTGAAAATGATTGTTCTTGTTCTGAAATACTCCGTCTAGCATGAAGAGCAATAACAAGTACAACAAGAGCAGATGTTCTGATGACCACTCTTCCGAATTCATACGACTATGTCATCGTTGGCGCAGGTCCTGCCGGTTGCCTGCTGGCCAATCGGCTATCGGCTGATCCTTCGGTTCGCGTGTTGCTTCTAGAGGCGGGCGGCCGTGATACCTATCCCTGGATTCACATTCCTGTCGGCTATCTCTACTGTATCAATAATCCCCGTACTGACTGGTGTTTCAAGACCGAGCCCGAACCTGGTCTCAACGGGCGGGCGCTGGGTTATCCGCGCGGCAAGGTGATGGGAGGTTGCTCTTCTATCAACGGCATGATTTATATGCGTGGTCAGGCGCGTGACTATGACGAGTGGGCGGCTGCGGGTAATGCCGGTTGGGGTTGGAAGGATGTCTTGCCGCTATTCAGGCGCATGGAGAATCACTACGCAGGAGCGTCTGAGTTGCATGGGGCGGGTGGTGAGTGGCGCGTCGAGCAGCAGCGCCTGAGCTGGGATATTCTCGAAACATTCCGTCGCGCAGCGGCAGAGTCGGGCATTCCTTCGGTCGAAGACTTCAATACGGGTGACAATGAGGGCTGTGGTTTCTTTCAGGTCAATCAACGTAGCGGAGTTCGATGGAACGCAGTCAAGGCCTTTCTCAAGCCTGTCCGGCAGCGAGCCAACCTGACGATCGTGACCGATGCCGAGGCGGATCGGGTCATCCTGGAGGGCGGACGGGCCCGTGCCGTTCAGGTCGTGCGGGAGGGGCAATTGCAACGCTTCGTCGCGCGTCGAGAAATTATCCTGTGCAGCGGCGCCATTGGCTCTCCTGCCATCCTGCAACGCTCGGGTATTGGTCCGCGACCGCTACTGGAGCGACTCGGGATTGGTGTTCAGCATGAGCTGCCCGGCGTTGGCGCAAACCTTCAGGATCATCTGCAGTTACGGCTGATCTACAAGGTTTCGGGCATTCATACGCTCAATCAGATGGCCGGTAGCCTGTGGGGTAAGCTGAGCATGGGCTTGCAATACGCACTTCGCCGCCGCGGCCCGCTAGCCATGGCGCCGAGTCAGTTGGGTGCTTTTGCTCGCTCGGACCCCAGCCAACCTTCTGCCAATCTGCAATACCATGTTCAGCCCTTGTCGCTGGATCGCTTTGGCGAGCCGCTTCATACTTTTCCTGCGTTCACGGCCTCGGTGTGCAATCTACGGCCGGAGAGTCGGGGGCGAGTGGAAGTTCGTTCGGCAGGGCTGGATGCTGCGCCGCTGATCCAGCCGAACTATCTCAGCCATGAGGCGGATCTCAAGGTTGCTGCCGATGCCATTCGCCTGACACGACGCATTGTCGGCTCGCCGGCTCTGGCACCTTATGCTCCGGAAGAATACCTGCCGGGTCCGGTCTTTCAGACGGAAGAACAGCTAAGAATGGCTGCCGGCAGTATTGGTACTACCATCTTTCATCCTGTGGGGACCTGCAAGATGGGGGCAGGTCCCGAGGCGGTCGTGGATGCTCAGTTGCGCGTTCATGGGATACCGGGGCTACGTATTGCCGATGCGTCGATCATGCCCACTATCGTGTCGGGTAATACCTGCTCACCTACGTTGATGATCGCGCAGAAGGCGGCCGAACTGATAGTGGCAAGCCAGCGAGACGAGCGGCTGACCCATACTGCCCAGACGACCGACGTGAGCCGGAGCGGCTGGCAATCTGAGCAACACAAGGCAATCTCAACGAAGGCAGTACCGCTTGAACAGGCCGTATGAGGTTCTGGCGTCCCGCAGTGAATAACAATGACAACAGACACTGAGACCCCACGAGGGTCGGGAGACAAGCATGGCAGAATATGCCCAGGCCAGCGGCTACAGCCGCACCGTCAGCAGCACCCGTGAAGAGCGCAAGGTTATCTTTGCCTCTTCTTTGGGGACCGTGTTCGAGTGGTATGACTTTTTTCTTTACGGCGCCCTGGCGGCCGTGATCAGCAAGCAGTTCTTCGCAGGTGTCAACGAAACTACCGCCTTCATCTTTGCCCTGCTGGCTTTTTCGGCGGGCTTTCTGGTCAGGCCGTTTGGTGCACTTGTCTTTGGCAGGCTAGGCGACAAGATCGGCCGCAAATATACATTTCTGGCAACCATCCTATTGATGGGTGTTTCTACCTTTGGGGTTGGATTGTTGCCTACCTATGCCTCCATCGGACTTGCCGCCCCCATTTTGTTAGTTACGTTGCGATTGCTTCAGGGGCTGGCGCTGGGTGGCGAATATGGAGGAGCCGCCACTTATGTGGCTGAACACGCACCGGCTGGCAAGCGGGGTAGCTATACCAGTTGGATTCAGTCAACAGCAACCCTTGGGCTTCTGCTTTCGCTACTGGTCATTCTGGTCTGTCGGAAGCTGACCGGTGACGCATTCGAAACCTGGGGCTGGCGCTTGCCGTTCCTGTTTTCGATTGTGCTGTTGGGTATCTCAACCTGGATTCGTCTGTCGATGCACGAGTCCCCGGCGTTTCTCAAAATGAAGTCCGAAGGCAAGACGAGCCATTCTCCTATTAGGGATTCGTTCACCCGCTGGAGCAATTTGCGCGTTGTGTTGATTGCGTTATTCAGCATCAATGCCGGCCAGGCAGTAACTTTTTATACCGCGCAGTTCTACGTCCTGTTCTTTCTGACGCAAATGCTCAAGATGGACGCCGCCCTGGCTAATACACTGCTTATCATCTCGATTGTCATCGGTGCGCCTTTCTTTGTCTTTTTTGGTTGGCTGTCCGATAAGGTCGGTCGCAAGCCGATTATGATGCTAGGACTGCTGCTGGCAACGGTTTGCTATTTTCCAATCTTCAAGGCTTTGGGGCATTACGCCAATCCGGAGATTGATATGGCCAGCCGGCAGGCACCGATTACCGTCGAGGCGGATCCTGCCACCTGTACCTTCCAGTTCGATCCTGTCGGCAAGGCACGCTTCGACAGTCCGTGCGATCGGGTCAAGGCACTTCTGGTAAAGCGCGGCCTGCCTTATCAGACCGCTGAAGGTGCCGCTGGCAGTGAGATCGTCGTACGGGTAGGGCAACAGAAAGTACGCGGTTATGATGCGGCTACCCTGAGCGCAGCAGTGGACGCAGCCGGTTATCCACAAAAGGCTGATCCGGCGGCCATCAATCAGGGCATGGTCGTGCTGTTGATCGTTGCGCTGATTTTGATCGCTACCATGACGTATGGTCCATTGGCAGCATTGATGGTGGAACTGTTTCCGACCCGTATCCGATATACCTCGCTATCGCTGCCATACCATGTTGGCAACGGCTGGTTCGGCGGTCTGTTGCCTACCGTGTCCTTTGCGCTTGTCGTGTATACCGGCGATATTTTTTATGGCCTGTGGTATCCAGTGCTTATTACTGGGGGCAGTCTGGTGGTAGGCCTGCTGTTCCTGCGTGAGACCCGTCATGTCGATATTCACGCAGATTAAGCGCACTCAAAGGTCTGGGCTGTGTAGGCCGCGCTGTAAACTGTGCCGCCTGTATCGGATGTCGTACCGGTAGGCGCCAAGCGGCATGAGTCGACCGGAGCCTGCAGCAGTGCTTTTCCATGCTGCTGTAGGCCATTCGGAGGGGCTGAATAACGGAGGGACGAACAAACACCCGCAAAGGCTGCCGGATCGGAGCCGGTTGCAGTATACTCGCAGGCTTTTCCACGTTTTCCGCGAGTGATTGCCAGCCATGGAAATCAACCCGATTCTGAACAGTATCAAAGACCTCACCGGACGTACCCAGACCATTCGGGGGTATCTTTGACTACGATCATAAAAAAGATCGTTTGACCGAAGTTGAGCGCGAGCTCGAAGATCCAAGCGTCTGGAACAAGCCTGAGTACGCTCAGAGCCTTGGCAAGGAGCGCGCCCAGCTGGCTCAGGTAGTCGAAACCCTTGATGAGCTTTCCGGTGGTCTGGCCGATGCAAACGACCTGCTGGAAATGGCTGCCGAGGAAAATGACGAAGGCGCTGTCAACGATGTGGCCACCGAAGTCGAGCGTTTGCGCGAGATTCTCGAGAAGCTCGAGTTCCGTCGCATGTTCAGTGGCGAGATGGATCCGAACAATGCCTACCTCGATATCCAGGCTGGTTCCGGCGGTACAGAGGCTCAGGATTGGGCCAATATGCTGCTGCGTATGTACCTGCGCTGGGCGGACAAACACGGCTTCGAGACGACCATCATGGAGTTGTCTGAAGGTGAAGTGGCAGGGATCAAGGGCGCAACCGTTCATGTGAAGGGTGAGTATGCGTTCGGCTGGCTCAAGACTGAAATCGGCGTACATCGCCTGGTTCGCAAGAGTCCATTCGATTCGGGCAACCGCCGCCACACGTCGTTTACGGCCGTCTTCGTTTCGCCGGAGATCGATGACAACATCGAAATCGAGATCAACCCAGCCGACCTGCGGATCGATACCTACCGTTCCTCCGGCGCGGGTGGTCAGCACGTTAACACCACGGACTCGGCGGTGCGTATCACCCACGTGCCCACCAACACGGTGGTCAGCTGCCAGAACGAGCGCTCCCAGCACGCCAACAAGGACACCGCCATGAAAATGCTGCGGGCCAAGTTGTATGAGCAGGAAATGCAGAAACGTACGGCCGCTTCCCAGGCGTTGGAAGACTCCAAGTCCGATATCGGCTGGGGCCACCAGATCCGCTCCTATGTACTCGACCAGTCGCGGATCAAGGATCTGCGTACCGGCATCGAGAACAGCAACTGCGATGCGGTACTGGACGGCGACCTGGACGAGTTTATCGAGGCCAGCCTCAAGCAGGGCCTGTAACACTACCTTAAACGCCTTCTCCGACAGGGGAGGGCTGATCCCGTGATGGAAATACCCAGACCATGAGCGAACAACCTTTAGACCAACATGCCCAAGAGCAGGAACACAACAAGCTGATTGCCCAGCGCAAGGAAAAGCTTGCAGCCCTGCGCGCCGAGCAGCGCATCGCGTTCCCGAATGACTTCCGCCGCGACAGCTACTGTGCGGATCTGCAGAAGGCCTATGAAGGCAAAAGCAAGGAAGAGCTGGCCGAAGCGGGCATCAAGGTCAAGATTGCTGGCCGCATCATGCTCAACCGCGGTGCGTTCATGGTTCTTCAGGACATGACCGGCCGGCTACAGGTTTATGTAGACCGCAAGAAGCTGCCAGCGGAAACGCTGGAAGCCATCAAGACCTGGGATCTGGGCGATATCATCGCGGCCGAGGGCACACTGGCCCGCTCTGGCAAGGGCGACTTGTATGTAGACATGGACAATGTTCGTCTGCTGACCAAGTCTCTGCGTCCTCTGCCTGACAAGCATCACGGCCTGACCGATACCGAGATGCGCTACCGTCAACGCTACGTCGACCTGATCGTCAACGACGACGTCCGCCATACGTTCCGTGTACGCTCGCAGGTGATCGCTCACATTCGCCAGTTCCTGCGGGATCGTGACTTCCTCGAAGTCGAAACGCCCATGCTGCAGACCATCCCAGGCGGTGCGGCGGCCAAGCCCTTCGAGACGCATCACAATGCGCTGGATATCGATATGTTCCTGCGTATCGCTCCAGAGCTTTATCTGAAGCGACTCGTGGTGGGTGGCTTCGAGCGCGTGTTCGAGATCAACCGCAACTTCCGTAACGAAGGCGTATCGACTCGGCATAACCCCGAATTCACCATGCTTGAGTTCTACCAAGCGTATGCCGATTACGAAGACAACATGGACCTGACCGAGGAATTGTTCCGCGAGCTGGCCATGGCGGTTTTGGGTACCACCGATGTGCCGTATCAGGGCAAGGTCTTCCACTTCGGTGAGCCGTTTGCACGCTTGTCCGTGTTCGACTCGATCCTGAAGTACAACCCCGAGATCAGCGCTGATGATCTGCGTGACATCGAGAAAGCACGTGCGATTGCCAAGAAGGCCGGTGCGGACGTCAAGGGCTTCGAAGGGCTTGGCAAGCTACAAACCATGATTTTCGAAGAGCTGGTCGAGCACAAACTGGAGCAGCCTACGTTCATTACTCAGTATCCGTTCGAAGTCTCTCCGCTGGCCCGTCGTAACGACGACGATCCAAGTGTGACTGACCGCTTCGAGCTGTTCATCGGTGGCCGTGAAATCGCCAACGCCTATTCCGAACTTAACGATGCGGAAGACCAGGCTGAGCGCTTCCACGCTCAGGTGGCCGATAAGGACGCCGGTGATGACGAAGCCATGCATTTCGATGCCGACTTCGTGGCGGCGCTGGAATACGGCATGCCGCCAACGGCAGGTGAGGGCATCGGTATCGACCGTCTGGTCATGCTGTTGACCGACTCTCCGTCGATCCGTGACGTAATTCTGTTCCCGCATATGCGCCCGCTGTAAGCAGTTGCTGTAAACAAAGAACCGCCTTTATGGCGGTTCTTTTATTTCTGGCGTACCGAGATCTGTCGAACCGCCGTCTACCCAGGCAGTCGATACGCTATCCTGCATACGTCAGGGTTTGTCTTCCCTGTAATGAGGTGGGCATGAATTCACGCAAGGTGAAAAACCAGTACCAAGAGACGATTCGCACGCTTTCCGATCGTATCGTGGCGGCCCAGGCCCCCATCCGGATTCTCGATGCGGTGAAGTGGGATGATGAGGTCAAACAGCGCTTTCTCGATGGCAAGGGCAAGATGCTACCCCCGGTGGATCGCGCCTACTATGAGCAGCGGCCGTTGGGGTTCGACCCGGATGAGGTCAAGGGCGAGTTTCAAAGCATCGAGCGGGAAGTGACCCGGCACCTGGGGCAATTCAGCCCGGTGGGGCAAATCATGCGGCGTATGTGCCGTGAGTACCGCATGGTCGTGCGGATGCTTCAGGCGCGAGGGACGCGAGATTTTGGCCTGATCTCCCAGGAACTCTATGGGGCAGCGTCCGATGCCTTTCATGCCGGTGACCCGACTCTGGCGGATCTAGGCATGATGATGTCGGACTATCTGAACAACATTGATAAGCGCAGCGATCTCAAAGACGAGCCCAAGACACTCAGCGCCAAGGAAGCTGCACCGATGCTGCAGCAGCGCCTGAATGCAGTATTTGGAGAAGACGAAGGCACTATCCGTGTGTTCGAATCAGATGGAATCGTTGCCGACGCTGCCGCAGGCGCGGATTACATCAAGATCCGGGCGGACGCCATGTTCAACGAACGTGATATTCGTGCGTTGGAGGTTCATGAAGGGTTGGTCCATGTTGGGACAACACTGAACGGTCAGAATCAGCCGATCTGCACCTTTCTCTCGAAAGGACCGCCATCGTCCACCGTTACGCAGGAAGGCTTGGCTATCCTCATGGAGGTCATTGCCTTTACTTCTTACCCTTCACGCCTGCGCAAGCTAACCAATCGTACCCGTGCTATTCACATGGCAGAGGAGGGTGCTGATTTTCTGGATGTCTTCCGCTTCTATGAGGAGCAGGGTTACAGCCTGGAGGATGGTTACCAGAATGCCAGTCGCGTATTCCGCGGTTCTACGCCTTCCGAGTTACCGTTTACCAAAGACCTCTCCTATCTCAAGGGCTTCATTCTCATCTACAACTATATTCAGCTGGCCGTTCGTAAGGGCAAGGTAGAGCAGATTCCCCTGTTGTTTTGTGGCAAGACCACCCTGGAAGACATGCGCATTCTGAGCCAGCTGGTTGAAGAGGGTCTGGTCGCGCCGCCCAAATACCTGCCGCCCCAATTCCAGGATCTCAATGCCTTATCGGCCTGGATGTGTTTTTCCAACTTCCTGAACCATCTCAGCCTGGATCGAATCGAAGCGGATTACGCCAATATCATTTGACCACGCCGACGCCTTGTGTCGGCTTACAGGAGTAAGCCATGCCCAGTCATGAGATCGATTACCGCATCATTGGCGAGTCTATGCAGGCGGTGGAAATCGGACTTGATCCCGGCGAGACCGTTATCGCCGAGGCAGGTGCCATGACCTATATGGAAGAGGACATCGATTTCACCGCCCGCATGGGGGACGGATCCGGCGGAGTGCTGGGCAAGCTGTGGAGCGCTGGTAAACGCATGATGGGCGGCGAATCGCTATTCATGACGCACTTCACCAATGAGGGGAAGCGCAAGCGTCATGTAGCCTTCGCTGCGCCTTATCCAGGACACGTTGTGCCGGTTGACCTCTCAGCTATTGGCGGTACGCTTTTCTGTCAGCGCGATGCCTTCCTCTGTGCTGCGCTAGGTACGCGTGTAGGCGTAGCGTTTACCCGCCGCCTGGGGGCCGGCTTCTTTGGTGGTGAGGGTTTCATCCTGGAAAAGCTGGAAGGCGATGGTCTGGCCTTCATGCATGCGGGCGGTACGGTCATTCGCAAAGAGCTCAATGGGGAAACGCTCCGGCTTGATACCGGGTGTCTGGTTGGTTTTACCGAAGGTATCGATTACAGCATTGGCTTGGCAGGCGGCCTACGCAGCATGCTGTTTGGCGGTGAGGGCTTGGTATTGGCAACCCTAAAAGGACACGGCTCCGTATGGGTCCAAACGCTCCCTTTTTCACGTCTCGCTGAGCGCGTCTATGAAGCAACGACCAAGGCGCAAGGCGAGAAAGGCAGTGAATAGCCATCCATTGCTCGTAGAGGTTTGAATGAAAATTCGGGTATGGCAAGGGGATATTACCGCGTTGGATGTTGATGTCATCGTCAATGCGGCGAATGAGTGTCTGCTAGGCGGGAGTGGCGTTGATGGCGCGATTCACCGGGCAGCGGGTCCTGAGCTCTTGGAGTATTGCCGACGACTGGGCAGATGCCCGGTTGGAGAGGCCAGGCTTACGCCTGGTTTCAATCTTCAGGCCCGCTTCATCATTCATACCGTCGGGCCGGTTTGGAGCGGAGGCAATTCAGGTGAGCCCGAGCAGTTAGCGCGGTGTTATCGAAACACGTTGGCGCTGGCTGAAAGTATCGATGCCCGTACCCTGGCCTTTCCTGCGATCAGCTGTGGTGTCTATGGATATCCTGCGGAGCAAGCGGCACGCGTTGCGGTATCCGCTCTCCAAGAGCCCAGACCGGAAGATAGCTCGGTTCGTGAAGTCATCTTGGTAGCGTTCTCCACTGAAATGGCAGGGGTATTAACTAACGCTACGCTTATTGATTAATCACCCGCCCATAAAAAAGCCCGGCATTAGCCGGGCTTTTAGGACGGTCACCTATTACATGCGTGGTGCAACCGGATTCGCGTCGTTGGAAATAGTAACCTCTACGCGACGATTCATGGCGCGATCAGCTGCAGTAGAGTTGCTAGCTACCGGGAATGCCTTGCCATAGCCTCGGGTTACGATGCGATTAGGCGATATGCCCATGCTGACCAGCGCGGTCTTGATAGCATTCGCACGGCGCTCGGACAGCTGCTGGTTGTACGAGTCAGAACCCGTGCTATCAGTGTAGCCTTCAACAATGACCTGACGTTCTGGGTTCTGCTGCAAGAAGCTGGCTAGCTGCTGAACGTTGGTCATGCCTGCGGGCTTAAGTGTGGCCTGGTTCAGATCGAATAATACGTTGCCGAAGGTTACGACAGTACCACGATCCGTCTGTTTGGCGTTAAGCTGGCTTTGCAGCTGCTTGAGCTGCGCAGTACGGGCATCCAGACGAGCCTGGGTACGCTGTGCGTCAACGCCTTGTAGCTGCTGCTCGGTCATACGCAGTTTGACGGTTTGCATGGCCAGTTGAATGCGCTGGTTGGCCAGGTACGCTAGCTGGTCGACTTTCTTTTCATTCTCGCCTTCACGGTAAGCGCGGCTGGCTTTATCTACCCAATCGCCTGCATCTTTGGTTTCCAATGCCGCTAATTGAGAAGCTTGGGGCTGTGCCTGCAAGGCAGCATAGTCAGCCTGGGCCTTCTCAAGGTTCGGGTTCGGTGGAGTCGAACAGGCAGCCAGGGCGATGCTCAGGGCAGATACGGCAGGGATAAGAAACTGTTTACGCATAACATTCATCCTTTAGGCATAAGACGGGAATAGGGGATGGGTCAGCTTATTGCTGGCGTTGGTTCTGCTTTTGCTGCAGCTCGCCGTTGATCATCCCTTCCTCGCGGATCTGCTGAATGCTCTTCTGAGCGTCCTGGAGGGCTGCATCAGCCTTGGCAGCCTGGGTCTTGCGAGTTGCGAGACGTGCGTCCCACTCGGCCTGCTCAGCCAATTGCTTGGCCTTTTCGTAGTTCTTTTCGTTCAGTGCTGTTTGAGCCTGTGTCCACTTGTCTTGGGCGGATTTAGTTTCCAGCGGAGCGTACTGGTTACCGCCACCACTTACCGCTTCATTGACTGCGGATTGAGTAACGGCCATCTGCTCACTAGGCGGATCACCTGCGCAGCCGGTCAGGATCAGTGCACTGCCTAGCGCCAGTGCAGCGAATTTAAGACCACAGGCCTTTTGTATCGATTTCTTGGCAGTCAATGTATTCATAGGGCTCAGCTCCATTAATAGTCCAAACAGCTAAATTGTTCCCTGGCTGACAGGGTGGCCGAGGCCTTTTATTACCTTCGCTATTTATCGGATCGAAGGTTATTGACAAAAAGCCTCTTATTTACTGACTAACGTATGGACCGCTTCAAGTCACGAAATGTTCATCCTTTGTCTAAAAATCCATAGCACGCTAAGCGGTAAAACAGCATTTCAATCTAGCTAATGGCTTGTTCTGGCTAGGGTTATTGTGCGTCTGCCGATCATGTAGACGAATCGTTTTTGTTGAGCTCAGCCAGGTACTTCTTCGACAGTTCCAGAAATCGTGGCGTAGGGCCAGCATCTTCATAAAGTGGATCACCCAGCTCGTCCGTTGCTACGACTCGCTGTCCCTTGACATAGGGAAAACTGGCTTCAAGCTCCTCTAGCGCCGCGCCTACCAGCTCAGCCAAGAGTTCTTCTACGCTACGCTTTGGATACATTTCGTGGAGGGCATGCAACCGGGCCGCGGATTCAAGGTCCAGAACCAGGTTGTAGTGTGCGTGGGCCATACGGCCTGTAGCGTTCTGCTCCCATTCCTGTACGAGCTCGCTGATCTTCATGAGAAATCTCCGTCGCCTGACCGTTTCGTTGCAGTTCTACAAAAGCTAGACAGCAGAGTGTCGTACGAGGTCCCTGGCGCAGGTGTGCTAGAACAACAAAGAGAACAACGAAAGAGGGATAAACATGGTCGTCGAGATTGATGTTCGTCTGCGGGAAGATGTTCACCGACTGGGAGAGCTGTTAGGGCAGACCATTTCCGATCAGTATGGTCCTGCCTTTCTGGAAAAGATCGAGCGTATCCGAAAGGGCGCGAAAGCTTCGCGTGGCGGGTCGCTCCGTGGCGAAAGACAGCTGTCCGAGACGCTCAATTCGCTGGATGAGTCCGAGCTGCTACCAGTTGCCAGAGCCTTCAACCATTTCCTGAACCTGGCCAATATCGCCGAGGAGTATCATCGTATCCGTCGGCGTGGCGCTGACGAGCCGGCACCGTTGGAAGACCGGGTGCTCCAGGAAGTTTTGTCCCGTCTCAAACAGGCGGGGCACACTGGGCCAAAGCTTGCCGAGCAGCTGTCTCAGCTGAGTGTCGAGTTGGTTCTCACGGCGCATCCAACGGAGGTTGCTCGCAGAACGCTGATTCAGAAGTACGAGGAGATTACCGAACAGCTGGCCGCCCAGGATCACGATGATTTGACGGCTGCCGAGCGGCACGAGGTGCAGCAGCGACTGCGCCGCCTCATTGCGGAAGCCTGGCATACCGAAGAGATTCGCCGACAGCGGCCCACGCCTGTCGATGAGGCCAAATGGGGATTCGCCGTTATTGAAAACTCGCTTTGGCATGCAGTACCCAGACTGCTGCGACAAGTAGACGAAACCTTACAGGAGGCTACTGGAGAACGTCTGCCTTTGCTGGCAACGCCTGTTCGATTCGCTTCCTGGATGGGCGGCGATCGTGATGGAAATCCGAATGTAACGGCTACGATAACGCGCGAAGTACTGCTGTTGGCACGCTGGATGGCGGCCGACTTGTACATGCGTGATGTAGACCGCCTTGCATCGGAGCTTTCCATGCAGCGTGCCTCGGCTGAACTCATGGCAGAGGTAGGTGATACACCTGAGCCGTACCGCGCCCTGCTCAAGCAACTACGCGAGCGACTCAAAGCCACGCGCGACTGGGCTGCCAGAGCCGTTCATGAGCCTCATATCCCCAGCACAGGGGTGCTTGAACACAATGAAGAGCTCCTGGGGCCTCTCAAGCTCTGCTATGAGTCGCTCCATGCTTGCGGAATGGGCGTTATCGCTGACGGGCCGTTGTTGGATGCGTTGCGTCGCGCTACTACCTTCGGACTTTTCCTGGTGCGGCTGGATATCCGTCAGGATTCGACCCGCCATGCGTCAGCCATGAACGAAATTACAGAATATCTGGGGCTTGGCAGCTATGCCGAATGGGATGAAGCGCGTCGGCTGACGTTTCTGGAGACCGAGCTTTCCAATCGCAGACCCTTGCTGGCACCGGATTACACGCCCTCGGCAGACACTGCCGAAGTGCTTGCAACCTGCCGTGTAATTGCCGAGGCACCTGCAGCGGCGCTGGGGTCCTATGTAATATCGATGGCGGGCTCAGCGTCAGATATCCTGGCCGTGCAACTCTTGCTCAAGGAAGCAGGCGTACGTCGACCCATGCGGGTGGTACCTTTATTCGAGACACTGGATGATCTTGATCATGCAGGCGAGGTCATTGAAAGCCTGCTGGCGCTGCCAGGCTATCGCGAACGGCTTCAGGGACCCCAGGAGGTCATGATTGGCTATTCCGACTCGGCCAAGGATGCAGGAACCCTGGCTGCGGCCTGGGCGCAGTACCGTGCCCAGGAAGCCTTGGTAGACATTTGCAGTCGGCAGGGTGTCGAACTCATCCTGTTCCATGGGCGCGGAGGCACGGTGGGACGCGGTGGCGGTCCTGCCCATGAGGCGATCCTTTCGCAGCCGCCAGGTTCGGTCTGCGGCCGTTTCCGGGTAACGGAGCAGGGCGAGATGATACGCTTCAAGTTTGGTCAGCCCGATATCGCGCGGCAGAATCTCAACCTTTACCTGGCTGCTGTCTTGGAGGCTACATTACAGCCGCCTCCAGTCCCTGAGCCGGAGTGGCGGGCTGACATGGATCGTCTGGCTGCAGACAGCCTGAAGGCTTATCGTGGCGTGGTACGGGAGCATCCCCAATTCGTTGACTACTTCCGCAGGGCTACGCCTGAGCAGGAACTGGGCCGTCTGCCCTTGGGCAGCCGCCCGGCGAAGCGGCGTGAGGGCGGGGTGGAAAGCCTGCGTGCCATCCCCTGGATTTTTGCCTGGACACAGACCCGCCTGATGCTGCCTGCCTGGCTAGGCTGGGAAACAGCGTTGGCTAGGGCCCTGGAGCGGGGTGATGAGCAGCGGTTACAGCAGATGCGTGAGCGCTGGCCGTTCTTTCGTACCCGCATCGACATGCTGGAAATGGTTCTGGCCAAGGCTGACGGAGACATTGCCCGGCTCTATGACGAACAGTTGGTGCCTGAGCAGTGGCGTGCGCTAGGGCAAGAGCTACGCGACCTGTTGTCGCAGGCGGAGCGCTCTGTACTGCGTCTGACCGGTCAGTCCGAGCTGCTGGCTCACAACCCTCAAACGCGGGCGTTTATTGCCGTACGTAACATCTACCTTGATCCGCTACACCTGCTTCAAATCGAGCTGCTGGAACGTTCTCGGCAGGCTGGAGAGGGCACGGCAAGCCCCCTGGATCAGGCCCTGCTGGTCAGCGTTGCAGGCATTGCGGCAGGCCTTCGCAATACGGGCTGAGGGCCAGTTCTGCTGTTTGAAAACGTCCTGTCTGCTCCTCTTGAGGAAGCAGCAGGACGGTCAGCCAGGCAATCCTTCCATTTCATCTGGAAAGCACGAATAAATCCCTGCGACTTTTAGTGGCTTGTGCCCCCTCGTGATGCTGTGTATTTTGAATCCCCTTGACCGTCAAACGGCCAAATAAAACATCGAGACAGCCTGAGGATCGCAATGGCTCTGTTGAGCGGGCCACTTCAAGGCAAGTCCTGGATACCATCATTTAAGGAGCGACGTGCATGCGCGTGATACTGCTAGGGGCGCCCGGTGCCGGTAAAGGTACTCAGGCTCGGTTCATTACCGAGAAGTTTGGCATTCCGCAAATTTCCACTGGGGACATGCTGCGTGCTGCCGTCAAAGCCGGGACTCCGCTAGGTCAACAGGTCAAAGGCGTCATGGACAGTGGTGGCCTGGTTTCCGACGAGATCATTATTGCCTTGATTTCCGAGCGTATTCTGGAAGCCGATTGCTCCAACGGCTTCCTCTTTGATGGTTTCCCTCGCACCATTCCACAGGCCGAGGCGCTGAAGAATGCTGGTGTCACCATTGATCACGTGCTTGAAATTGCCGTGGATGATGAAGAGATCGTCAAGCGTATGTCGGGTCGTCGCGTACATCCGGCTTCAGGTCGTGTGTACCACACGCTCTACAATCCGCCGAAAGTCGAAGGTAAAGACGACGAAACCGGAGAAGATCTGGTTCAGCGTGAAGATGACAAAGAAGAAACCGTACGTAAGCGTCTCGATCTGTACCATTCCCAGACCAAGCCGCTGGTAGACTTCTACCAGAAGCTAGCAGATGCTGAAGGTACGCCGAAGTGCAGCCGGGTTGAAGGTGTCGGGTCGGTCGAATCGATTACGGCTAAGGTACTCGAAGCGCTCAAGTAAAGGTGTTTCCATCTGTTGCCAAACGGTCCTTTCAGGGCCGTTTTTAGTATCTGAAGGGAAAATGCAAAAAACCAAAAGCCAGCCTCTCAAACAAGAATAGTTGAACTCCTCTGTCTTGCGCTCAGTCCTAATAAGGCACACAACGAAATTAGGAGAATGCCATGAGCAGCACAACAGATAAGATCAAAGGCACTGCGAACGAAGTAGCGGGTAAAGCCAAGCAAGGTGTAGGTGAGGCCACCGATAACCAGAGCCTCAAGAATGAAGGCGATACCCAAGAGATCAAGGGTAAAGGCCAGAAAGTGGTTGGCGATGTCAAAGATGGCGTCAAGAAAGCCGGCAACTTGTAAGCTCTAGAGATTCCATCAACGGCCATCTTCGGATGGCCGTTGTCGTTTCTGGAACTTATACTGGCAGACTTTGCTGTTTTGTCTGGATACCCACCGATGCCTACGCTGTTGGCCATTGATACTGCTACCGAAGCCTGTTCTGTTGCGCTCCTTCATGAAGGAAGCGTCATGTGCCGCTATGAAGTGATTCCCCGTATGCATGCACAGAAAGTGCTACCCATGGTTCAAGAGCTCATGGCTGAATCAGAACTTGCGTTAACGGCCATAGACGCCATCGCATTCGGTCGCGGGCCTGGCGCATTTACCGGCGTGCGTATTGCGATTGGTGTTGTTCAAGGATTGGCTTTCGGCCTAGACCGGCCAGTGCTGCCGGTATCCAATCTGGCTGCACTGGCGCAGCGGGCTTATCGTGAGCGAGGCGTTAATCAGGTAGCCGCCGCTATCGATGCACGTATGGATGAAGTCTACTGGGGTTGTTATCGCCTGGAGCAAGAGGTGATGCAACTGGTTGAAGTTGAAGCGGTGCTTCCTCCCGAGCAGGCGCAGCTTCCAGCAGGCAGCGCAGGAGAATGGTTTGGGGCCGGTACAGGATGGGGGTATGTTGGCCGCATAGCCGCTTCTGTTGCCGAAACGGATGGTAATCTTCTGCCCCATGCCAAGGATATCTTGGCCCTGGCGACGTATGCATGGAGTCAGGGAGGCGCCGTACCAGCAGAAGAAGCGCAGCCCGTCTATTTGCGTGATCAAGTTGCCACGCCTAAGCAGCCACGCTGATCCGGCCTCGACAGCAACAGGCGACAGGCGGTAAAACACTGTGTGTATTACTGAGGTCAACAGATGAACTGCTGATTTCATCGACCGTATGGTATTTGAGATAGTTTGCTAAGCGCAGGCGATCTCATACAGTGGCGATACTGGCAAAAGGGCATTAATCATGCGTATCGATAGCTACACTTCCTCTTATTCATTAGATCGTCCTGGTCGTAATCGGGCGGACAGCTCGTATTATGAGATACAGAATGAGGAAGAAGTCCGTCGTGAGCAGCCCGCTACGGGTAGTGTTTCCTCGCAGGGGTTGGGTACTGCGCCACTGATTCGCAGAGTCGAGTCAACCCAGCCAGATGATGAAGTGACCAGTGATGCTCAGCTGCTGACAGCGCGGGAATATGTTCTCTATGAACAGCCGATCAGCGCCCGTAGCGCACGGGCCATTGCCAGTTACGACAGCATTGCCATGCTGCCACGAGATACCGGGGCCGCTCAGGTAGTAGGCCTGGACTTTTATGTCTGAAGCTTGATGCTGCCTTATTACATTGGTTGCCCATCATGGAGTGATCCTCACTGGCGAGGTTCACTCTATCCAGCATCTACACGATCCTCGGAATTTCTTCCGCGCTATGCTCAGGTGTTTAACGCGGTAGAGGGAAACACCACGTTCTATGCCGAGCCCTCTGTCGAGACGGTATCGAGATGGGCTGAGTTGATGCCGGATCACTTTCGCTTCTGCGCCAAGTTTCCTCGCGAGATCAGCCATGACGGTGATCTAAGAGCCTGCTTATCCCATGCGCATTCCTTCATGCAACTGCTGGTCCCGTTAGGGAGGCGTGTCAGCCCATACTGGCTTCAGTTTTCTTCAAGCTTTGGTCCGAATCGACTGGCCGAGCTGGCTGATTTTCTGGATGCACTGCCTTCTTCAGGGCGAATAGCAGTAGAGGTGCGACATGACGATTTTTTCAGCAAGGGTATGGCTGAGCGTGAGCTCAACAATTTGCTGATGGCCAGAAATGTCGAGCGTATCGGACTAGATTCCCGTGCCTTGTTCAGTAGCGAACCGGTTTCCGATGTCATCCGTGACGCGCAAGCCAAAAAGCCTCGCGTGCCTGTCCGTGTTCCTGCTTTTACCCAATCACCACAGATCCGCTTCATTGGTCGGTTGGAACTTGAGGCCAATGATATCTATCTAGAGCCTTGGGTGAATAAATTTGCAGAGTGGATCAAGGAAGGGCGTACCCCTTACATATTTCTGCATACACCTGACAACCGTCATGCACCTGAACTCGCCATGCGTTTTCATGCGCAACTGCAGGAGCGCTTGCCGGAACTACCACCATTGCCAGTCATGGCTGAGCCTGTCGAGCAGCTAGGCTTGCTGTAAGCCAGATCATATACGCTAGTCATGACCGCTCACCGTCAGGACAGGTATGCGTTACGTCTTTGCTCTAATGTGCTTGATCATTCTGGTGGCCGGGATCGGTCTGGCCTATGACTGGATCCGTGTTCCGCCTCAATGGAATCCATTTAAGCCGCTTGATGTGCGACAGCCACCCAATTTTCTGACCCGATACAAGCTGATGAGGCTGCAATACGATCCTGAGCTATGCGCACAGGCGTTGCAGACGTCACCGCTGCGCTACGCCCAGATGCCTGCTAATGCCGGGACCAAGCAGTGCCCGCTGGAGAATGTCGTTAGGGTGCAACGCTCCAATGTAGCCTTCAGCGGCAGTTTCCTTGCGACATGTCCTTTAGCAACAGCCTACGCCTTGTTTGAACTGCACACGTTACAACCAGCAGCAGAGGCCGTTTTCGGGCAGCGTGTCGTCAGTGTCGAGCATTTTGGAAGTTTCGCCTGCCGCAATATCTATCATCGTGCCAATGCCCGTCGTAGTGAGCATGCTACCGCCAATGCGTTGGACTTGGCTGGCTTTCGCCTGGAGAGCGGACAGCGCATTACCGTAGCGCGTGATTGGAAAGGGGACGATAGCAAGGCACGGTTCTTACATTTGCTTCGAGAAGGAGCCTGTAAATCCTTTAACACGACGCTGTCTCCAAATTACAACGCGGCGCACCATGACCACTTTCATCTCGACATGGGGAGCTTCCATGTGTGTCGTTAAGCGTGCCTATCCAGCAGCGCTCTGGCAGAATGCGGGCTTTGCTTCTTGATTGACCTTGTCATGATTACTGATCCAAGTGCTGTCGCCGTTTCCATCCAACCGCTTGATGCCGCATGGCAGGGACAGGCAGATGCCTTGGGCTTGCAGCTAGGCCTGCCTGTCACTCAAGCGCCTGAGACGGATTTTGTGCTTCAGTTGGGGGAGTCGGGTCTTCAACTGGTTCAGCGTGGCCCAGATGCGCCAGGACCGGTGCGGGTTGATCTTTTGGAAGGTGCAGCAGCGCATAGGCGACGGTTTGGAGGCGGCAGTGGGCAGATGATTGCCAAGGCTGTCGGTGTTGGCACAGGCATACGTCCGAGTGTACTCGACGCCACGGCCGGCCTTGGCCGTGATGCCTTCGTTCTGGCGACGCTGGGCTGCGCGGTCACATTAATCGAGCGCCAGCCCTTGATTGCTGCTCTGCTTGAGGACGGTCTAAGGCGTGCAACAGGCGACGAGGAAGTCGGCGCTATCGTGGCGCGCATGACCCTTCTCAAGGGAAATGCCATTGAGCTGATGCGGAAGATGGATGAGGCACCTCAAGTGATCTACCTCGATCCCATGTTTCCCCATCGTGATAAGTCGGCGCTGGTAAAAAAGGAAATGCGCATTTTTCGTCCCTTGGTAGGTGATGATCCTGACGCACCAGCCTTGCTTGAGGCTGCCCTCGGGTTGGCTAGTCATCGCGTGGTGGTGAAGCGTCCACGCAAGGCGCCTCCTATCGAGGGGGCGAAGCCCAGTTATAGTCTGGATGGCAAATCCAGTCGCTACGATATTTATCCCAAAAAGGCGTTGGGCAAGGGCTAGTCGCTAGTCAGTCGCTCGGCGCATCCAGAGCCGATAGACCGGTTGTGCCAGGAAAAGAACCAGCAGCAGCCGAAGCACCTGCATGGCGGTGACCAGCGGTACCAGCAAATGCAATGCTTCGGCGGTCAGGCTCATCTCGGCGATACCTCCAGGTACCATCCCCAGCAAAAGCGAGCGGGCATCGAGTCCGGTCAACCAGCCCAGTCCCATTGCAATAGGGGTGGCAATGAGGATGGCCAAGCAGGTAGCCAACACCGTGCGTGCCATGAAGGCGGGCGCCTGGCGAAAGAAGGGGCGATCGAAATAGCATCCTAGTGAGCTGCCAATGAGCCACTGGCCGATGTCCCCCGCTCCTGCAGGCAAGCCGATATTCAAATTGAATGTCACGCTGGCTGTAATGCTGGTCAGGAGAGCGCCCAATTGCCAGGCGTTTGGCAGTCGCAGCTTTTGAAAGATGAATGCCAGACCGGCACCGGCCACCATGATGGGCAATAACCAAGAAAAACTGATTTCAACAGTGTGCGAAACAAGAACATGCTCGCCAGCAAATAAATACTTGTAAGCTGCCGGAACGCTTAACAGCACAAACACCATTCTCAGGCTCTGAGCAGCGGCCACTCGAGCCAGTACGGCGTCATTGCGTTTGGCCAGATTGACCATTTCATTGGCGCCTCCAGGCATGCTGGCAAAAAAAGCAGTTGCACGGTCCTCGCCGCTGCGTCGTAATAAGACAATGCCTATCACACTGGCGGTGACGGTCAGCACCGTGCCAAGCACAATGATCAGCGCGTGCGCTGCAATTTGCTCAACAATGGTCTGGTTGAAGTGCAGGCCAATGCCTGTGGCGATCACCCATTGGCCTCCTTTGCGCGCGTGAGGCATTTCCTGAGTCAGCCAGCCACAGCAGCGGATAGCGATAACTCCAAGCAGTGATCCGATCATCCAGGGAAGGGGCCAGTGCGCGAGACTGGCCAAGTATCCTCCGGCCGCTCCGGCCAGGGGAGTCATCCACCAGGGCCGGAGCGAGACGATCAACGTGTGACAGAAACGCTTCACTGTTTGGTTTTTGCCTTTATCACGCGTTGGCCAAGTTGGCTTTACGGCGAAGAGAGCGACGACGCCAGATGCGAACTATCGGCAGGATCAACATGACGATGACCAGCAGCCATACGATTTGGCTGATGCCACTGGACCATAGAATGTCCATGCTGCCATTGGAGATCGAAAGCGCCCGGCGCAGGTTCTGCTCCATGAGGCCGCCCAGAATGAAGCCCAACAGCAGCGGCGACAATGGGAAGTCCAGCTTGCGCAGGATGTATCCAATGATTCCGATGATCACCATGAGGATCAGGTCAAACGTTGTCGCATGCACGGCATAGACGCCAATTGACGTGATGATGGCAATGATGGGGACCAATGCCCAGTTCGGCACGGCCAGGATCTTGGTGAAAACCTTGATCATGGGTACGTTCAGGATGAGCAGCATCACGTTGGCAATGAACAGCGAAGCGATCAGACCCCAGACCAGCGTAGGCTCGTTCTGAAACAGAAGCGGGCCAGGAGTGATGTTGTACAGCGTAAGGGCGCCAATCATGACTGCTGTCGTTCCCGACCCTGGAACACCCAGTGTCAGCATAGGGATCATGGCGCCACAGCAGGACGCACCGATCGCGGTTTCTGGCGCAGCAAGGCCGCGAAGGTCTCCTTTGCCAAACTCACCCTTTTCACCAGCCATGCGCTTTTCAGTCATGTAGGCCAAGGCACTGGCCAGTGTCGCACCCGCACCGGGCAATACACCCATGACAAAACCGCCAACAGCGCAGCGTAGGTTGGTCAGAAATACCGACTTGGCTTCCCTGAAGTTAAACAGCATGCGACCTGTTGCCTTGACAGCTTCCTGGCCATGGTGGGTTTTCTCAAGCAACAATAACACCTCGCTTACTGAAAACAGGCCCAGGACCAGCACAACAAACTGGATGCCGTCTGCCAGATGGATGCTGTCAAAGGTGAATCGATAAACACCACTGTTGGCATCAATACCGATGGCCGCCAGGAAAAGCCCTAGCAGCGAGGCGACCAGCGTCTTGACGGGTTTGTCACCCGCCATGCCCGCCAGACAGACAATGGCAAAGACCATCAGCACGAAGTATTCAGCTGGGCCAAAGGCAATTGCCCATTTAGCCAGCAGCGGGGCAAACAGTACCATGCCGCATGTCGCCACGAAGGCGCCAATGAAGGAGCTCCAGGCCGACAAGGACAGGGCTACGCCGGCCAATCCTTTACGGGCCAGTGGATAGCCGTCCAGGGTGGTCATGAGCGTTGATGCTTCGCCCGGGATGTTCAGTAGAATCGACGAAATACGTCCGCCGTATTCACAGCCAAGGTAAACCGCTGCCAAAAGAATCAAAGCGGATTCAGGCGGCAGACCTAGTGCAAACGCTACCGGGATCAACAGGGCCACCCCGTTGATAGGGCCTAAGCCTGGGAGCAGGCCAACCACGGTTCCGATCAGCGTACCGATCAGGGCGATAATAAGGTTGGTAGGCGTTAAGGCAACACCAAAGCCTTGGGCAAGAAAATTCAGGGTTTCCATCTTAGATCTCCAGGCCGTCTAGGATGCCCAAGGGCAGTGGAACGTCCAGAATGCGATCGAACAGGATGTATAGGCAGATGGACATGACAATGCTGGTCACGAGGCTGGGCAACCAGCGCCCGCCATAGAGTCGAGCAAACAGAAAGCCTGCAACGATGCTGCTGGGAACAAAGCCGAATGGCTCGAACAGCAGGGCGTAAGCCAGTAGCAGCAGAACGCAGCTGACTACCTTGCGCGCAGTCGGTGCATCCATGGGTTGTTCGTCATGGGCGTGATCAATTGGCGTAGGCTTGATCAGAAGGTAAGCCAGCCCTGCTGACATCAGTCCCAGCATCAACATGGGGTAGGCGCGGGGGCCGACCGGCTCGTAAGAGAACGGTGCCTGATAATCCAGAGCAAGGTACATCATGACCAGGCCGGCAATTAGCCAGACGCCCAGAAAGAGACGTTGAAAAAGCATGGCATTTCCCTCGGACGCTCCGCCTGCGCGGAGCGTCAGGTAGCGTTATTGGATCAGGCCAAACTCTTTGGCCATGCCCCGGTACTTGGCAACTTCTTTCTGTACGTAGGCATCTAGCTCACTGCCAGTCATAGCAAATGGGAAAAGCTCACGCTGGTCGCGTAGTTTGGCAAAGTCATCCGAAGCCAGCAGTTTGTCGAAGGAGGCTTTCCACCAGTTATAGTCTTCATCACTGACTTTCGGGCCGAGGTAATAGCCGCGCACTACAGGCCATACGATGTCGTACCCCTGCTCGCGAGCGGTGGGGATGTTGGCCATGGCAGGCTCATCCAAACGGTTTTCGGAAAAAACCGCCAGGATTCTCATATCACCGCTCTCGATGTGAGGCATGGAGTCAGAAATATCCGTACTGCCTACTTGGATATGCCCACCCAGCAGAGCCGTTGCGATCTCGCCACCGCCTTCCAGTGAGACATAGCGGAGGTCACGCGGATTGATACCCGCGGCCTTGGCAACGAGGGCGGTCTGCATCCAGTCCTGGCTACCGACGGTTCCGCCAGAGCCAATGACCACTTTGCCTGGATCCTTTTTAAGCGCTTCGACCAGATCGCCAAGGGTCTTGTAGGGGGAATCATTCTTTACGGCGATGGCACCGTAACTGGTTCCTACCGCTGCCAGCCATTTAACGGCCTTTTCATCGAAGCGGCCAAACTTGCCCTGTGCCAGGTTGAGCAGGGAGCCGCTTGAGAACGCAACGATCGTTCCGCCTTCCTTGGGGCGTTGTGCCACGACGGTATTGTAAGCCACTGCGCCTACACCTCCTGGCATGTAGGTAACCCGCATAGGTTTTTCTAGCAGCTTGGTGTTTACCAGCGCGCTCTGGGCAAGTTTGCAGGTCAGGTCGAAACCACCGCCTGGAGAGGCTGGTGCAATACATTCAGGGCGTTTGGGTTCAGCTTGCAGCTGTGTAGAGAGCATTGCTGCAACAGCAGCGATTGCCAGGGGGCGTAGGGATAGGGCCATGGTTATCTCCTTTGTTTTTATAGTGCGGAACGGCAACGGAGCAGCGTGATTCCATTGCTAAAGCAATCTTGCGTCAGTTAAAAACTGATAAGTAGACAGGTAGCGAGCCTGGCGGCTGGCGAAGTGCGTAAACAGGGGAGGGCGGAAGAGTTTTCGACGAGGCGAGTACGCGACGGGTCTGCATAATGGGATTCCGTATTGTTGTTTTTGTAGGGCCTTTGGTGCGTATAAGGCTTATTAACCTGATCGTAGTGGCACAAGCTTTCACGAAGCTTTCAATCTGAAAGGATCTAGACCATTTATCAGTCGCTCTAGGTACACTGAGAAGACCTAACACGATTTCGGAGAATCGAGTGCGTATCCTGCTCGTCGAAGATCATCTGTCACTGGCTGAAAGTGTGGCGCAGGCGCTGAAGGGAGAAGGTTGGACTGTTGACGTCATCAATGACGGTGTCGCTGCTGACCTGGCACTGGCAAGTGAGGAATACGCATTGGCCATTCTGGATGTCGGGTTGCCGCGAATGGATGGCTTCGAAATCCTGGCCCGTCTTCGTGAGCGGGGTAACCGTTTGCCGGTATTGATGCTGACGGCGCGCGGGGAAGTGAAGGATCGGGTTCAGGGGCTTAACCTAGGGGCTGACGATTACCTGGCTAAACCCTTCGAACTTACCGAGCTTGAAGCTCGAGTCAAGGCGCTGCTTCGACGCAGTGTGTTGGGCGGCGAGCGCCAACAGCGCTGCGGCCCGCTCGTCTATGACCTCAACACCCGACGCTTCACGCTTGATAATGAACCCTTGACCCTGACGTCGCGCGAGCAGGCAGTGCTTGGCATTCTGATTGCCCGACCCGGTCGGGTGATGAGCAAGGAACAACTGGCTTCCCAGGTCTTTGGTCTGGATGAAGAAGCCAGCCCTGAAGCCATCGAAATCTATGTACATCGTTTGCGCAAGAAGCTTGAGGCCAGTGCTGTTCGTATCGTGACCTTTAGAGGGCTGGGCTACTTGTTGGAGTTTTCAGGTGCTTGAGCGCAGGGAAGGCGTGAGGGTAAGCCCGGAAAGTTCTGAAGCTAATAGCAGCGTTATCATCGAGGGCAGTCTGCGGGGTCGATTGCTTGGTCGTCTGGCTGTTTTGCTGGCCTTGTTATTGATCGTGAGCAGCCTTAGCGCCTATATCAATGGTCGCCAGGTTGCCGACACCGCCTATGACAGGACGCTTTTAGCATCAGCCCGAACCATTGCAGCCGGGCTGTCTGCAGAGGACGGTACCCTGAGGGCCGATGTGCCCTATGTCGCGCTAGATACCTTTGCTTATGACAGTGCCGGCCGAATCTATTATCAGGTGCTCGACATCGAAGGGCATCTGACCTCCGGGTACGAAAATCTTCCGCCACCGCCTCCGGATACGCCGCTGACTCAGGACTATCCTGCCTTGGCGCGTTTCTATGACGGACAGTACCGGGGGCAAGGTGTACGGGTTGTCAGTTTGATGCAGCCGGTCAGTGAAACCAATATGAACGGCATGGCTGAAATACGGGTAGCGGAGACAGAGCAAGCTCGTGAAAACATGGCGCGTAGCCTGCTGGTTGATACCTTGTTGCGGCTCTGCCTTCTTTCCGTGGGAGCTTTGCTGCTGGTTTGGTGGGTTGTAAGCGTAGCGCTTCAGCCGCTTGAGCGATTAAGGGCTGCGGTTGAGGAGCGTCAGGCGGACGATTTGCGTCCGCTGCCCAGAGTGGTAATTCAGCGTGAACTGTTTCCCTTGGTAAGTGCCTTGAACCAGTTTACAGCCAGGCTGAGAGGACTCTTCGAGCGTCAGGCTCAGTTCATTGCCGACGCCGCCCATGAATTACGTACACCACTGGCCGCGCTAAAGGCTCGCCTTGAGCTGGGTGTTCGTGAGCAGAGCCCGCAGCAATGGCATGCAACCCTGCTTGATGCCCAGCGCAATACAGACCGTTTGGCTCATCTCGCCAATCAGCTCCTGTCCCTGGCAAGAATTGAAAGCGGGGCACAGGCCATTGCCGAAGGTGGAGCAGAGCGCATCGAATTGGGAGCCTTGGCCAGAGATCTTGGTCTTGCGCTTGCGCCGTTGGCCTATAAGCGAGGTGTTTCGTTGGAGCTGGAAGCGGAAGCTGAGGTATGGGTAAAGGGCGAGCCAACCTTGCTCAATGAGTTGTTATCCAACCTTATTGATAACGCACTGGCTCACACGCCTGAAAATGGTACGGTCATTATCCGGGTGCTCACACCTTGTATTCTTGAGGTCGAGGATGATGGCCCGGGTATTCCTGCCGATGCGCGAGCGCACGTTTTCGAGCGCTTCCACCGGCTAGATCCCCAGCGGGGCGGTGCCGGGTTGGGATTGGCTATCGTAGGAGAGATCTGCCGCGCCCATCAGGCTGCTATAACCTTGCATGATGGCGCGGCGGGAGGGCTGCGTGTAAGGGTTGTATTCCCTGACGAGCGCGTGATCCCCAATATCGATTGGACGGCCTATTGAAGGAAGTGCTTGGACTGTTCCAGTGCTTCCCCTAGATCCTCATCGGCCTTGATGTCGGTAGAAGGATCCAGCCCCAGCTTTCTGAAGGAAGCGATAGGCGTCCAGTCCATTTTAGTCAAGGGATGCTCCGTGCCGCTAAGGCTCTGCAGGTAAGCAACCTGAACAATGTCGGCATAATCCACGTTGGGCGTATTGCGCTCGAAGTCCAGATAATCCTGAGGCACGTTGGCAACGGACTCCTGGAAATCCCAGGCTTTCAGAATCCGGTGCCCTATCTTGGGATGGATTTCCTCGATTACACGATCCAGTGTCAGCGAGTTGGCCAGCAGTGAGCTGTGTTCTTCGGCATACGTCAGGATGGGTAGCACACCGATCTGATGCACCAGGCCCGCCAGTGCAGCCTGATCGGGAGAAAGGCGAGTGAAGTGCTTGCACAGAACATAGCTGATGCCCGCGATTTCCGTACTTTTAGCCCATACCTCACGCATCTTATGATCAACCGCGTCGGTAGTAGCTTGGAACATCTGCTCCATTGCAAGTCCGATTGCAAGATTGCAGGTGTAGTTGATACCTAGCCGATTGATAGCGGTGTGAAGATCCGTGATCTCGTTGCTAATTCTGAGCAGCGGACTGTTTACTACCTTAATGATTCGCGCCGTCAATGCCGTATCGTTGCCGATGAGCTTGCCCATGTCAGCGCTTGTGACATCCGGGTCCTCGGCTGCCTCGCGAACACGCAGGGCCACTTCAGGTAACGTTGGCAGAACCAGCTGATCGTTTTCAATGGCCTCGTTGAGCTCTTGAGCTACCTGTTCGGCAAGCATGATCATTCTTTATCCCTCGAAAAGCATTCGTCTGATACGTCAGCGTTGAATTTCGCGATCCGTATCGATTACATAAGGCAGATCCAAGAGCTCGCACACGGGGCCCTCGTTAGACGCGAGATGAATGCGGC
This sequence comes from Pseudomonas sp. WAC2, assembly GCF_030403525.1. Classification (NCBI taxonomy): domain Bacteria; kingdom Pseudomonadati; phylum Pseudomonadota; class Gammaproteobacteria; order Pseudomonadales; family Pseudomonadaceae; genus Pseudomonas; species Pseudomonas sp. WAC2. The sequence continues at coordinate 13,809 of NZ_JAUEPD010000001.1, read as the reverse complement.
CATCCTCTTTCGCATCGATTTGTAAAACAGCCAGAAACTCTGTTCTACCTTCATCCCGCGCAGCCAATACCACTTCTCCCACGCTGCTATTATGCACCGGAGAAAACAGCTCGGTGCCAGGCGCTGGTGCATCAGCGTCTACCTTTAGGCGATAGAGTCGGCGCTTCAGTCGCCCAAGATATTGCATGCGTGCGACGATTTCCTGACCGGTATAGCAGCCTTTCTTGAAGCTGACGCCATCCACGGCCTGCAGGTTGATCATTTGAGGAATGAACAGCTCGCGGGTGGGGCCGAATACCTGTCCGATTCCCTCGCGTATCTGGCCCAGCAGCCAGTGCTCTAGGGCGACCTCAGACGCTATGCTGCTTAATTGCTGATGGAAGGACTCTGCAAGCGCGCTAGGAGTCCAGATTTCGATACGCTGTCCACTCAGACGTATCGCCAGCATGCCGTTAAAATGAGCAACACCATTAACCTGTTCGGGAAGAGTCAATGACGGCAGTGCTTTCTGTGCTGTCTCAACGCTGGCGCCGAATCGCACCCATTCAGCACTTTCGTCTGCCAACGTCGACTTAGAAAACACTGCGTATTTCTTTAGGTCCGTCAACTGCGGCTCTACTAATTCCTTCGCCATCGCCAGCAGGTATCCTTCCTGGATTTGCACGATGCGAAAGCTCGAAACCATTCTTCCCTTAGGCGTACAGCGAGCACCCAGGCTGGATGTTTCTGCATTGAGATAATTGATGTTGCAAGTCACTTGGCCTTGCAGGAATTTTCCCGCGTCCGCTCCGCGAATCGCCAGGATGCCTTCATGAGACAGTGCGCAAAAATATAAGGAGTCAGCCATAGAGCATCAACGGCAAGAGAATGAACGCTCATCATAGAACGCAGGCGTGTTCTTGTCAGTTGCGATAACAACAAGATGCCTTCCTGCAGGTAGAGCTGAGCAATCTGATGAACTCGCCTATAATGCGCCCAACTTTGAGGAGCCACCATGACAGACGAAACCGAACTCAAGCGACTTTTCTGGCACAGCCGTCGCGGCATGCTTGAACTGGACGTGTTGCTGGTACCTTTCGTTCAGGAAGTTTACCCTTCACTGAGCCTGCAGGATCAAGACCGCTACAAAAAACTCCTCGACTGTGAAGATCAGGACATGTTCGTCTGGTTTATGCAGCGGGGCGAGCCTGAAGATCCAGACCTAAAGTATATCGTTCGGATGATTCTGGATCGTGTCCAACCGGATTGAGCCGTTTGAATGCCACTGGCAGCACTCTCGACAATTAGTTTGTGTCTATTGTGCGACCTTGCTGTTGGCCTTCGTCTCGTTATTTATGGCCAACATTCCGACATGGGCGGCCATCATGGGCACTCTCATGTGTGTCGCCCATGCTGCCTGGGTAATTCCGGGCGCCATATTGTTGCATCGGCCAAATGAGCCGCGCCGCCTGAAACATGATGAGAGCGGATGGCAACTCTGGTCTCCAGGGCAGGGGTGGCACCCTGTTCAGCTATGCCGGGATAGCATGGCGCTGCCGCTTATTATCGTGTTGCGATATCGGCGTGTAGATGAAAAGTGGACCCGGGCAGTTTGTATCCCGTCCGATGCCATGACGCCGGATGCTCACCGGCGTCTGCGGGTCAGGCTCAGGTTTGCGCAGCGACGTTGGGCGGCACCAGAATAGTATCCTGTACCTGATTGCACGGCCTGGGATAATCCAGTGTGTAGTGCAGGCCACGGCTTTCCTTGCGCGCCATGGCGGAGCGGACAATCAACTCTGCTACTTGGGCAAGATTTCTAAGCTCAATCAGATCACGGCTTACTTTGTAATTGCTGTAGAAGTCATCTATTTCTTTCATTAAAAGCTGTATGCGGTTGTAGGCGCGTTGCAATCGTTTGTCGGTTCGGACGATGCCTACATAGTTCCACATGAAGCGGCGCAGCTCCTCCCAGTTGTGTGTAATAATGACATCCTCATCCGAATCGGTTACCTGGCTGGCATCCCAGTTGGGAAGGTGGGGAGGGTGCTCTGTCTTGTCGAGTTGACTCTCGATATGCCTGGCCGCTGAGCGCGCATAAACGAAGCATTCGAGTAGTGAGTTGCTGGCCATTCGATTGGCACCATGCAATCCCGTAAAGCTGGTTTCTCCGACGGCATAGAGCCCCGGCAGGTCAGTACTTCCATTTTCATCTACGCATACCCCGCCGCAGGTATAGTGAGCAGCCGGTACGACAGGGATTGGCTCGTGGCGAATATCGAAGCCCAGGCTCAGGCATCGCTCATAGACCGTAGGAAAGTGTGCAGTAATGAAGTCGGCCGGCTTATGGCTAATATCGAGATGGACATAAGGAATGCCAAGTCGCTTCATCTCATGGTCGATCGCCCGGGCTACGATATCGCGTGGCGCCAGTTCGGCTCTCTCGTCAAAGCGCGGCATGAACCGCTCACCGTTTGGCAGCTTCAGAAGAGCCCCTTCGCCTCGCAATGCTTCCGTAATCAAAAAGTTGCGGGCCTGCGGATGATAAAGGCAGGTAGGGTGAAATTGATTGAATTCCATATTGCCTATACGGCAGCCGGCTCGCCATGCCATGGCAATGCCGTCACCGCAGGCGCTTTCTTGGTTGCTGCTGTACAGGTACACCTTGCTTGCTCCACCGGTCGCTAAGACTGTGAAGCGTGCACCGTATGTATCAACTTCACCGGTGTTTCGGTCAAGTACGTATGCACCTAGGCAGCGGTTGTTTTTTAGTCCGATCTTGATGCCTGTAATCAGATCGACCGCAACCTGTTGTGAAAGCAGATGAATATTAGGCCGTTCCTTAGCGGCAGCCAGTAGCGTATCGAATATTGCAGCGCCAGTTGCGTCGGCAGCGTGGATGATCCGCCTATGGCTGTGGCCACCTTCACGGGTAAGATGAAGAGGAAACCTTTTCTGTGCGTCTCCTTCGCTTCGAGTAAAAGGAACGCCTAAGTCGATTAGCCATTCCATGGCCTCACGGCTTCTTTCCACCGTGAAACGAACAGTCTGTTCGTTGCATAATCCAGCACCCGCTATCAATGTATCCTTGACGTGGGAGTCTATGGTGTCGTCCTCATCCAGCACAGCGGCTACGCCACCCTGTGCCCAGTAGGTTGAACCATTGGAAAGGTTGCCTTTGCTGAGAACTGCGATCCGAAGGTGCGAGGGTAAGGTTAGTGCCAGGGTGAGGCCAGCAGCGCCGCTGCCGATGATCAGAACATCATGATCGATGTGTTGGCCCATATATCGTCTCTTTTTGTTGGTTTAGCTATACGATTAACTAGCGTAATGGCGATGTCATTCTATGGAGGAAGGAACTTTATAGGGCCCGGGGCCGTCCATGTGAGGATAATTTTCCACACGGACAGTAAAAAGTGGCCGAGAGAATGAATAGTGGAATGACTGCTAATAGCTATCAGCGGATGTCGGCGGAAGACCGGCTTACCGATCAGCGAATCGAAGACAAGGTTCGCCCGATATCTGCCGTGGGGAGAACTTTTACGCAGCACCCTGGTCTATCCAAACAACAGGATGAGAAGGGTGAAGCGGGTCTCCTTCGGAATCAACAAGGAGCTCCCATGCAAACCCAGGAACAGGATCAGCAGCTTGTCGAACGCGTGCAGCGAGGCGATAAGCGTGCATTTGATCTCCTGGTGCTGAAATACCAGCACAAGATTTTAGGGTTGATCGTGCGCTTCGTGCACGACACCCAGGAAGCGCAAGACGTAGCGCAAGAAGCTTTTATCAAAGCCTATCGCGCGCTAGGGAATTTTCGTGGTGATAGTGCGTTCTATACCTGGCTATACCGCATTGCGATAAACACAGCAAAAAATCATCTGGTTGCTCGTGGTCGTCGTCCACCGGACAGCGACGTAAGCGCAGAAGATGCTGAGTTCTATGAAGGCGACCATGCTTTAAAGGATATCGAGTCGCCTGAGCGGTCGTTGTTGCGGGACGAAATTGAAAGTACCGTTCATCGCACTATTCAGCAATTGCCAGAAGATTTAAGAACCGCGCTAACTTTGCGTGAATTTGAAGGTCTTAGTTACGAGGACATTGCAAATGTGATGCAGTGTCCAGTAGGTACAGTACGCTCGCGCATATTCCGTGCGCGGGAAGCCATCGATAAAGCCCTGCAACCTTTGTTGCGGGAAGCATGAGACAGCGGCGACAGCTATGAGAGAGGTTGATATGAATCGTGAAGCTCTGCTGGAATCACTGTCCGCTGTTATGGATAACGAAGCGGACGAACTGGAAGTCAGACGTGTACTCGCGGCGACAAGCGAGGACCCTGAACTCCGTGCTACTTGGTCCCGTTATGCAATGGCTCGTGCAGTCATTCGCAACGAACCTATCATGCCAAAGCTTGATATCGCATCTGCAGTGTCAGCTGCGCTGGCTAACGAAGAGGCGCCTGTGGTGACTACACCTGCTGCAGTGGCTAAGCCCAAGGCAAGCCGCTGGAGTGCGATCAGCCGAGTGGCAGTCGCGGCCTCTGTAACAGTGGCTGTATTGGCAGGTGTGCGTCTGTATAACCAGGAAGGCGTATCTGAGCAGATGGCCCAACAGGCTCCAGCACCTATTAGCGTACCGCAGGTACAGAGTCCTGCTGTATTGGCTAATTACAGCGAAGAAAGTGCTCAGAGTGCTGAGTCCAAGGCGGCTAACCCGGCTGCAGTGGCCAACCCACAGCTGCCTGGCTACATTCGTCAGCATGCACAGCAGGCTACTTTCAACAGTGCTGAAGGTTCAGCGCTTCCTTATGCACGTGGTGCTAACGCAGAAACTCGTTAATCCCTGATAAGGAAGAGCATGCGGTTTGCTCCAGTTATATATGGAATAGGCGGTTTGTTACTGATAGCTCAATCAGTACAAGCCGCCGAGTCAACGGATTGGTTGAACAAGCTATCAACCAGTGACAAGGTTAATTCCCAAGGTTCTTTTATCTACGAGAGCAATGGGAATCTAACTTCACATCATATCGCCAGAAAAGTCGATTCCAATGGGGATGTTAAAGAGCGTCTTTACCGGCTTGATGGCACTTCTTATGAAGTAGTGCGTGATAATAATCGCATTGTCTGCAGTACTTCAGCAGATGATCAGGTTGATGTGGCAAAAAGCCTTGCTCCCAAATTGAGGCCTGATCAAATCGATAAAGGCTATACCCTCAAGCATCTCGGAGAGTCGCGCGTTGCAGACAATCCCACAGATGTCATAGCGTTTATTCCCAAAGATTCCTATCGATACGCTTATGAGATGCAGCTAAGCAAGTCGACTGGACAGGTCCTCAAATCGACCACATTCGATCAAAAAGGTAATGCACTGGAAAGACTTCAGTTCATTACTTACTCGTCGCTTGCGCCAAGTGCAGCTGAGCTTGATCCTAAAGGTGACTGTGCTCCTGGCGCAGAAGCAGAAGAGGCGAGCCATGCAGACCAAGCTACATGGGCGGCTTCCTGGCTTCCCTCCGGCTTCGAGCAGGTACGATCATTGAAGAGCTGGCAGGCAGGTGGGGACGGACGACCTGTGCAGTACCTTCTATACAGTGATGGTCTAAGTGCTTTTTCTGTATTCGTTGACTCTGATAGTCATACAGCGATGACCGATAGTCGAAACCAGTTTGGTCCTACCAGTGTCGTATCCAAACGCATCAATCCATCTGACAAGGATGTGTTGATTACTGTCGTAGGCGAAGTTCCTGCCGGTACGGCCGAGCGCATAGCGTTATCCGTACGGCCCGACTAAGTCTGTGCCGCTAATAAGTACATGTTTCCTGATACTCATAGGGAGTATCAGGAAACATTCAGCTTTTCTATGGTATTTCGTCAGGTGACTCTTTTAAGGCGGTTCGTCTGCTGCCTGAAGTAGTGATGCGGTGGGTACTGCACCATCGCTTGGTAAAAGCTAACTGTTAGCACTGTCTGTCCCCTGAAAGAACGGGAGCTGTATTTCATGCGAATGTTTAAACATTACCTGGCAGCCTTGATGGCAACATGGGCGCTAGGCGTATCGCTATTGGCCCATGCGGATCTTCCAGACTTTACTCCGCTGGTAGAGTCGGCAAGCCCTGCCGTTGTTAATATCAGTACTCGCCAAAACCTGCCGGCTAGCCGTGGCGGTGCCATGTCCATGCCTGATCTCGAAGGGCTGCCGCCAGGTATTCGTGAATTCTTCGAGCGAAGCATTCCTCAAATGCCGCAAGGGCCGGACAGTCGTCGGCGAGAAGCCCAGTCGTTGGGGTCCGGTTTTATTATCTCGGCTGATGGTTATGTCCTGACCAACAACCATGTGGTAGCCGATGCGGACGAAATCATCGTGCGCCTTTCTGACCGAAGCGATCATACTGCCAAATTAATTGGTGCTGATCCGCGTACAGATGTGGCGCTCCTCAAGATTGACGCCAAGAATCTTCCGACCGTTAAGTTAGGTAATTCTGACAAGCTAAAGGTCGGTGAGTGGGTGCTGGCTATTGGTTCGCCCTTCGGGTTCGACCACTCCGTGACAGCCGGTATCGTAAGTGCCAAGGGGCGTAGTTTGCCAAACGAGAATTACGTTCCATTCATCCAGACGGATGTTGCGATCAATCCTGGCAACTCTGGTGGCCCGCTGTTCAATCTGAACGGGGAAGTGGTAGGTATCAACTCTCAGATATTTACGCGTTCGGGCGGCTTTATGGGGCTTTCCTTTGCTATCCCAATCGATGTCGCTATGAATGTGGCCAATCAGTTGCGTACCGAGGGTAAGGTGACACGCGGTTGGTTGGGAGTTGTCATTCAAGAAGTAGACAAAGACCTGGCAGAGTCCTTTGGCTTGGAGAAGCCAGCCGGCGCTTTGATCGCTCAGGTTTTGGAAAACGGACCTGCAGCCAAGAGTGGCTTGAAAGTGGGAGATGTCATCCTATCGGTTAACGGGCAACAGATTGTTGAGTCAGCAGATCTGCCTCATCTGATCGGCAACCTGAAGCCTGATGCCACCGCGGAAATGAATATTGTGCGTGAAGGCGCACGCAAGACCGTATCCGTTAAGGTCGGTGATATGCCCGATGATGATTCCATTGCTGCCTCAGGTCAGCCCGGCGCTGAGCGTAGCAGTAATCGAATGGGGATTGCTGTTGCGGATCTGACTGATGAGCAGAAGAAAAGCCTTCAGTTGCAAAGTGGCGTGGTAATCAAGCAGGTGACGGACGGACCGGCTGCCATGATTGGCTTGCGTCCGGGCGATGTGATTACTCATTTGAATAATCAGCCGGTTTCCTCGGCGCGCCAATTCCAGGACACAATGAAGAAGCTTCCTGCCGACAAGTCTATTTCCATGCGCGTCATGCGTGATGGCCGAGCCAGCTTTATTACCTTCAGGCTGCCCAAGTAAGGCCTATGAGGCGAGGTGGAAACACCTCGCCTTTTTACCTTATGTAAGTCCGTACGTGACGGGTTTCCATAGTATCGGGTAAACTCCCAGGCTATTTTTTCCAGCGGGCATTCCGCTGCTGGCCTTTCGAGTGTTGATCCGTGAGTGACCTAAGTCATATCCGTAACTTTTCCATCATTGCCCACATTGACCATGGCAAGTCGACGCTAGCCGACCGCTTTATTCAAATGTGTGGCGGCCTGTCCGACCGCGAAATGGAAGCCCAGGTGCTGGACTCCATGGACCTCGAGCGCGAGCGCGGAATTACCATTAAAGCCCACAGCGTGACGCTGCACTACAAGGCGCAGGATGGTAAAACGTACCAGCTCAACTTTATCGATACCCCTGGGCATGTCGACTTCACCTATGAAGTAAGCCGCTCTCTGGCTGCCTGTGAGGGCGCTTTGCTCGTTGTTGATGCTGCTCAGGGCGTTGAGGCTCAGTCCGTAGCCAACTGCTATACAGCGATTGAGCAGGGTCTTGAAGTCATGCCTGTGCTCAACAAGATGGACCTGCCTCAGTCCGAGCCAGAGCGCGTTAAGGCAGAGATTGAGCACATCATTGGTATCGATGCCACTGACGCGGTTCCCTGCTCAGCCAAGAGTGGCATGGGTGTTGTCGATGTCCTGGAGCGACTGGTCAAGGTGATCCCTGCTCCTGAAGGCAATATCGAGGCGCCTCTACAAGCATTGATCATTGATTCCTGGTTCGACAATTACCTAGGTGTTGTGTCCTTAGTACGCGTCAAGCATGGACGTGTGAAAAAAGGCGACAAGATTCTGGTGAAGTCTACCGGCAAAGTACATCAGGTGGACAGTGTTGGGGTCTTTACGCCTAAGCATACCGAAATGCAGGATCTTAAGGCCGGTGAGGTAGGTTTCATTATCGCTGGTATCAAGGAGATCCTGGGGGCGCCGGTAGGTGATACGCTGACGCTTTCCAGCACGCCAGACGTAGCCATGCTGCCGGGCTTCCAAAAGGTCAAACCTCAGGTCTATGCAGGCCTCTTTCCGGTCAGTTCGGATGATTTTGAAGACTTCCGCGAAGCGCTGCAGAAGCTGACTTTGAACGATGCGTCTTTGCAGTACGAGCCTGAAAGCTCAGAGGCACTGGGCTTTGGCTTTCGCTGCGGTTTCCTCGGTATGCTCCATATGGAGATTATCCAGGAGCGTTTGGAGCGCGAATACGATCTGGATCTGATCACGACTGCACCGACTGTAGTGTTTGAAGTTGTGCATAAGAATGGCGAAATCGTATACGTAGACAACCCCTCAAAGCTGCCTGATCTTGCGTCGATTGCAGAAATGCGCGAACCGATCGTGCGGGCCAATATTCTTGTGCCTCAAGAGCACTTGGGCAACGTCATAACCCTGTGTATTGAGAAGCGTGGTGTGCAGCGGGACATGCAGTTCCTCAGCAGCCAGGTTCAGGTTAGTTATGATCTGCCTATGAATGAAGTTGTTCTGGACTTTTTCGATCGACTCAAGTCCGTTAGTCGTGGGTATGCTTCGCTGGATTACAGTTTTGATCGCTTCGAGGCTTCTAATCTGGTCAAGCTTGATGTCCTTATCAATGGTGAGAAAGTCGATGCGCTGGCATTGATCGTTCACCGAGACAAGGCTCACCACAAAGGTCGAGCTCTGACAGAGAAAATGAAGGAGCTGATTCCACGTCAGATGTTTGATGTGGCGATCCAGGCGGCTATTGGTGGACAGATCGTAGCGCGGACAACCGTAAAGGCATTACGTAAGAACGTATTGGCCAAGTGTTACGGTGGAGACGTATCCCGTAAGCGTAAGCTGCTGGAGAAGCAGAAAGCGGGTAAGAAGCGGATGAAGCAGGTTGGTAGTGTGGAAATTCCACAAGAAGCCTTCCTGGCTGTACTCAAAGTGGATAGCTGAGAATATGTCATTCAATTTTCCTTTGCTTTTGGTTATCGCTGTCGCAGTGTGTGGCGGTTTGGCACTGTTTGATTTGGTCTTTCTGGCGCCACGCCGGCGTACAAGAATTGCGACATACGAAGGGCAGGTTACCGAGCCCGATCCAGTTGCTTTGGATAATTTGAGGAAGGAGCCACTCTTGGTCGAGTATGGGAAGTCGTTCTTTCCTGTACTCGCCATCGTTTTGGTTCTGCGGTCGTTTCTGGTGGAGCCTTTCCAGATTCCTTCGGGCTCAATGAAGCCCACATTGGAAGTGGGCGATTTCATTTTGGTAAACAAGTTCGCCTATGGAATCCGTTTGCCGGTTATCGATACTAAGATCATCCCGGTTGGAGACCCGCAGCGTGGTGATGTCATGGTATTTCGCTATCCCAGCGACCCCTCCGTTAATTACATCAAGCGTGTTGTAGGCTTGCCTGGCGACACCATTCGCTATACTCCAGAGAAGCAGCTTTTTGTGAACGGTCAATTGGTCTCAAAGCAACTGATCGGAGAGGAGCCTGGCTCTTTGGGTAGTGCAAAGCTATACAAAGAGAAATTAGGCGAAGTAGAGCATATCATTCGTGAGGAGATGACTCGTTATAACCTGCCGGCGGATAGTCAGTGGGTTATACCGGCTGATCATTATTTCATGATGGGGGACAACCGGGATAACTCCAATGACAGTCGTTACTGGAGCGACCCTGGCATTCCACACGAACTGCTTGGCATGGTTCCCGATAAAAATATTGTTGGCAAAGCCTTCGCTGTCTGGATGAGCTGGCCTGACCCAAAGGTCAAAAATTTACCTAACTTTTCCCGTGTAGGGATCATTCATTAAATAGGAAATGCGTCATGTCTATGTCGCACAGGCAAAAGGGACTTTCCTTCATAGGCTGGCTGCTAATGCTGTGCATTATTGCTTTCTTGGCAAGCACAGCCTTTAAACTTATTCCTCATTATCTGGATTATCAGGCGATGACCAAAGTCATCACCTCTATAGAAAGTGAGAGAGCGATGAACATTCATAGCGTGCCCGATGTGTATTCGTATGTAAGCAAGGGCATGCAGGTTAATAGCATTAATGATATTGACCTTGATAAAGCCATGCAGGTGAAGACTGAGGACAATAGATTCCTTATCCATCTGGATTATGAAAAGCGTGAACCTCTAATCCGTAATATTGATTTAGTGGTTCATTTTGAACGCGACTTCCGTATAAGTATCCCGTGAACCCACCCTTAGATCGTCTCGAGCGCCGGCTCGGTTACACCTTCAAAGACCAGGACCAAATGGTCCTGGCTCTCACTCATCGCAGTTTTGCCAGTAAGAATAATGAGCGTCTTGAGTTTCTAGGAGACGCTATTCTTAACTTTGTGATTGGCGAAGCGCTCTATCAACATTTCCCTCAGGCCCGTGAAGGCCAGCTTTCTCGCCTGCGCGCAAGATTGGTAAAGGGAGAGACCTTGGCTGTCCTGGCCCGTAGTTTTGAGATTGGAGATTATCTCCGGCTAGGCTCGGGCGAGTTGAAAAGTGGCGGCTTTCGCCGCGAGTCTATTCTGGCAGATGCGATGGAGGCTCTGATTGGCGCTATCTATCTGGATGCTGGGATGGAAGCGGCCAGAGATCGGATCATGGCTTGGCTAGGGCCGCAACTTCGTGAGCTTACGCCAGTCGATACGAACAAGGATCCCAAAACACGCCTTCAGGAGCATCTGCAAGCGCGGGGATGTGAGTTGCCAAAGTATGAAGTGGTCGCGATCGAAGGCGAGCCACATTGTCGCGTCTTTTTCGTCGAGTGCGACATATCGATGCTAAGCGAAAAAACCAGTGGCCAAGGGCCCAGTCGCCGCATCGCAGAACAAATGGCTGCAACAGCCGCGTTGATTGCTTTAGGAGTAGAGAATGGCCATGACTGACCCGGTATCCCGTTGTGGATACGTAGCTATCGTTGGGCGTCCTAACGTGGGCAAATCTACTCTGCTGAATCATATTTTAGGGCAGAAGCTTGCTATCACCTCTCGAAAGCCCCAAACGACACGTCATACGTTGTTGGGTATTAAGACAGAAGGGGATGTTCAGGCTGTTTATGTCGATACGCCTGGTATTCACAAAGAGAATCAAAAAGCTCTCAATCGCTATATGAATAAGACCGCATCCGCAGCCCTCAAAGATGTAGATGTAGTTATCTTTGTGGTAGATCGCATGCGCTGGACAGAAGAGGATGCGTTCGTTCTAGAACGAGTCCGCCATGTCAAATGTCCGGTGATTGTGGCGGTTAACAAAACGGACCGCATGGAAGATAAAGCAGAGCTTCTACCTCAGTTGAAGTGGCTATCCGAGCAGTTGCCTGAAGCAGAGGTTATCCCTATCTCTGCGCAAAATGGTGTGAATCTGGATTCCCTCGAGAAGCTTGTAGCGGATCGGCTGCCTGAGGGAGACCACTTCTTTCCTGAGGATCAGCTTACTGATCGTAGTAGTCGTTTTCTGGCTGCAGAGCTCGTACGTGAAAAAATTATGCGTCAGCTGGGTGCTGAACTTCCCTATCAGGTCACGGTTGAAATTGAGGAGTTCAAACAGCAAGGGAATGTGTTGCACATCCATGCGCTGATTCTGGTAGAGCGTGATGGACAGAAAAAGATACTCATCGGAAATGCAGGTGAGCGAATCAAGCGGATTGGTCAGGATGCTCGGAAAGATATGGAGACCCTCTTTGATTCGAAGGTCATGTTGAACCTTTGGGTTAAGGTAAAAAGCGGCTGGTCAGACGATGAGCGCGCACTCCGCTCTTTGGGATACGCAGATCTTTGATGCAAGAACCTGAGAAAGTCTTCGTTCTTCATGCGCGGCCCTTTAGGGAAAGTAGCACGCTCGTAGACTTTTTTTCACTGCGTGGGAGGTTTCGAGCAGTCTATCGAGGCGCTCGTGGAAAGTCTGGCAGTGTTGTTCGGCTGTTTCAGATATTTGAAGGGCAGTTCCGGGGACGTACTGAATTAAAAACAGTTCATCGCATGGAGCCTTTGGCTCCTCCCTTTCTTCTGAGCGGAGATGCTCTGTTTAGTGGCCTTTATCTCAATGAACTCATCGTACGTCTTCTTTTGCCAGAAGAGCCGCACCCGGCGATCTTCCATCAATATGCAAATACCTTGCGTGCATTGAGTAATCATGCAGATGTAGAACCTCCGCTAAGGAACTTCGAGTGGACGTTTCTCGATGAGCTGGGTTACGGCTTTTCATTAGAAGTGGATAGTCGCGGCAACGCTATAGATCCCAAAAACATCTATCGTTTTGTTCCAGATGAAGGCCTTGAATGTATACCTGTTTATCAGCCTGGTGCATTCCAAGGAAGTGAGCTGCTGGCCTTGTCAGGCGCTGACTGGAATGATGCGGGTGTCCTTAAATCAGCTAAACGACTCATGCGCCAGGCTTATGCTCCGCTGCTTAATGGCAAGCCACTTATTAGCCGTGAATTGTTTCTTAAGTGAGAGTTGAATGCGATGTTTGCTAGCCGACTTTTATTAGGCGTCAACATTGATCATGTAGCAACTTTGCGCCAGGCGCGCGGTACACGTTATCCCGATCCTCTTAAGGCAGCGCTTGATGCAGAGGAGGCCGGTGCAGATGGAATTACACTGCATTTACGTGAAGACCGTAGGCATATTCAGGAGCGAGACGTTCGCCTCTTCAAGGCAGCCCTTCAGACGCGCATGAATCTTGAGATCGCAATGACTCCGGCGATGCTGGATTTGGCCTGCGATGTTAGGCCGGAGCATGTCTGCCTTGTACCTGAAAAACGGGAAGAATTGACAACAGAGGGTGGCTTGGATGTTCTAGGACAAGAACATCGGATAAGGGAAGCTATCGCTAGGCTTGCGTCGGCAGGTTGTCAGGTATCACTTTTTATCGATCCCGATCAGCAGCAAATAGAGGCCGCCGCGAGAGCTGGCGCTCCTGCCATTGAACTTCATACAGGAAAGTATGCGGATGCAGCGAGCGAAAAAAGTCAAACCCTTGAACTTGAGCGTATTAAAGACGGTGTTGAGGCGGGTTTATCTAACGGGTTAATAGTGAATGCAGGTCATGGCCTTCATTACCATAATGTAGAGCCAATAGCGTCAATCCCAGGTATTAATGAGTTGAATATAGGTCACGCCATTGTGGCCCATGCTGTATTCGTTGGCTTTAAGCAAGCAGTAATAGAAATGAAAGCGTTAATGTATTCGGCTTGGCTCAAAAATAAAGCTTGACCTGTGAGCGGAGGGGCCTATAATGCGCCCCACTTCCGCTGCAACGGAACAGCAAAAAGCCTTGTAGATCAATGGGTTAGCTGTTTAGTCAGGGTCAGGCCTCCGGTCTGGCAGAAGCGGAAAGAGGGAAGCGGTAGTTGACAAGCCTTTAGGTTTGTGTAGAATACGCCTCCCGCTGCCAGAACAGGTTTCCTGATCCGGCAGGTCCGGCAAGC
>NZ_JAUEPD010000017.1:0-2639 GCF_030403525.1 Pseudomonas sp. WAC2 | reverse complement strand
ACTTTGTTGGGTGACTGCGTACCTTTTGTATAATGGGTCAGCGACTTATATTCAGTGGCAAGCTTAACCGTATAGGGAAGGCGTAGCGAAAGCGAGTCTTAATAGGGCGTTTTAGTCGCTGGGTATAGACCCGAAACCGGGCGATCTATCCATGAGCAGGTTGAAGGTTAGGTAACACTGACTGGAGGACCGAACCCACTTCCGTTGAAAAGGCAGGGGATGACTTGTGGATCGGAGTGAAAGGCTAATCAAGCTCGGAGATAGCTGGTTCTCCTCGAAAGCTATTTAGGTAGCGCCTCATGTATCACTCTGGGGGGTAGAGCACTGTTTCGGCTAGGGGGTCATCCCGACTTACCAAACCGATGCAAACTCCGAATACCCAGAAGTGCAAGCATGGGAGACACACGGCGGGTGCTAACGTCCGTCGTGAAAAGGGAAACAACCCAGACCGTCAGCTAAGGTCCCAAAGTTGTAGTTAAGTGGTAAACGATGTGGGAAGGCTTAGACAGCTAGGAGGTTGGCTTAGAAGCAGCCACCCTTTAAAGAAAGCGTAATAGCTCACTAGTCGAGTCGGCCTGCGCGGAAGATGTAACGGGGCTCAAACTACACACCGAAGCTACGGGTTCATCGCAAGATGAGCGGTAGAGGAGCGTTCTGTAAGCCTGTGAAGGTGAGTTGAGAAGCTTGCTGGAGGTATCAGAAGTGCGAATGCTGACATGAGTAACGACAATGCGAGTGAAAAACTCGCACGCCGAAAGACCAAGGGTTCCTGCGCAACGTTAATCGACGCAGGGTGAGTCGACCCCTAAGGCGAGGCTGAAAGGCGTAGTCGATGGGAAACAGGTTAATATTCCTGTACTTCTAATTACTGCGATGGGGGGACGGAGAAGGCTAGGCCAGCTTGGCGTTGGTTGTCCAAGTTTAAGGCGGTAGGCTGACTGTTTAGGTAAATCCGGACAGTTAAGGCCGAGAGCTGATGACGACTCTTCTTATGAAGAGGAAGTGGTTGATGCCATGCTTCCAGGAAAAGCCTCTAAGCTTCAGGTAATTAGAAATCGTACCCCAAACCGACACAGGTGGTCGGGTAGAGAATACCAAGGCGCTTGAGAGAACTCGGGTGAAGGAACTAGGCAAAATGGCACCGTAACTTCGGGAGAAGGTGCGCCGGTGAGGGTGAAGGACTTGCTCCGTAAGCCCATGCCGGTCGAAGATACCAGGCCGCTGCGACTGTTTATTAAAAACACAGCACTCTGCAAACACGAAAGTGGACGTATAGGGTGTGACGCCTGCCCGGTGCCGGAAGGTTAATTGATGGGGTTAGCGCAAGCGAAGCTCTTGATCGAAGCCCCGGTAAACGGCGGCCGTAACTATAACGGTCCTAAGGTAGCGAAATTCCTTGTCGGGTAAGTTCCGACCTGCACGAATGGCGTAACGATGGCGGCGCTGTCTCCACCCGAGACTCAGTGAAATTGAAATCGCTGTGAAGATGCAGTGTATCCGCGGCTAGACGGAAAGACCCCGTGAACCTTTACTGTAGCTTTGCACTGGACTTTGAGCCTGCTTGTGTAGGATAGGTGGGAGGCTTTGAAGTGGGGACGCCAGTTCCCATGGAGCCATCCTTGAAATACCACCCTGGCATGCTTGAGGTTCTAACTCTGGTCCGTTATCCGGATCGAGGACAGTGTATGGTGGGCAGTTTGACTGGGGCGGTCTCCTCCTAAAGAGTAACGGAGGAGTACGAAGGTGCGCTCAGACCGGTCGGAAATCGGTCGCAGAGTATAAAGGCAAAAGCGCGCTTGACTGCGAGACAGACACGTCGAGCAGGTACGAAAGTAGGTCTTAGTGATCCGGTGGTTCTGTATGGAAGGGCCATCGCTCAACGGATAAAAGGTACTCCGGGGATAACAGGCTGATACCGCCCAAGAGTTCATATCGACGGCGGTGTTTGGCACCTCGATGTCGGCTCATCACATCCTGGGGCTGAAGCCGGTCCCAAGGGTATGGCTGTTCGCCATTTAAAGTGGTACGCGAGCTGGGTTTAGAACGTCGTGAGACAGTTCGGTCCCTATCTGCCGTGGACGTTTGAGATTTGAGAGGGGCTGCTCCTAGTACGAGAGGACCGGAGTGGACGAACCTCTGGTGTTCCGGTTGTCACGCCAGTGGCATTGCCGGGTAGCTATGTTCGGAAAAGATAACCGCTGAAAGCATCTAAGCGGGAAACTTGCCTCAAGATGAGATCTCACTGGAGCCTTGAGCTTCCTGAAGGGCCGTTGAAGACTACAACGTTGATAGGTCGGGTGTGTAAGCGCTGTGAGGCGTTGAGCTAACCGATACTAATTGCCCGTGAGGCTTGACCATATAACACCCAAACAATCTGTTGTTTGGTAAAGACCAGCCGAAAGCTTGGTTGAACCGCAAATACCAATCACATACCCATTCGGGGAAACGACTCAACACCGGTTCCCCACCCGAATTGCTTGACGACCATAGAGCGTTGGAACCACCTGATCCCTTTCCGAACTCAGAAGTGAAACGATGCATCGCCGATGGTAGTGTGGGGTTTCCCCATGTGAGAGTAGGTCATCGTCAAGCACCTATACCCAAAACCCCCAGGCCTAACCGCCCGGGGGTTTTGCTTT
>NZ_JAUEPD010000016.1:0-2813 GCF_030403525.1 Pseudomonas sp. WAC2 | reverse complement strand
GGTTGAACAAAATGCTTGACAGGACAAGAGGTTAGCGTAGAATGCGCGCCTCGGTTGAGACGAAGGTCTTAACCAACCGCTCTTTAACAAGTTGAATCAAGCAATTCGTGTGGGTGCTTGTGCTGTAAGACTGATGGATCGACAAGATTATCAGCAAGACAAGTAACACTCGTGAATTCGAGAGTTTATTTGCGATTGCTGAGCCAAGTTTAGGGTTTTCTCAAAACCCGGATATGTTTGAACTGAAGAGTTTGATCATGGCTCAGATTGAACGCTGGCGGCAGGCCTAACACATGCAAGTCGAGCGGATGAGGAGAGCTTGCTCTCTGATTCAGCGGCGGACGGGTGAGTAATGCCTAGGAATCTGCCTGATAGTGGGGGACAACGTTTCGAAAGGAACGCTAATACCGCATACGTCCTACGGGAGAAAGTGGGGGATCTTCGGACCTCACGCTATCAGATGAGCCTAGGTCGGATTAGCTAGTTGGTGGGGTAACGGCTCACCAAGGCGACGATCCGTAACTGGTCTGAGAGGATGATCAGTCACACTGGAACTGAGACACGGTCCAGACTCCTACGGGAGGCAGCAGTGGGGAATATTGGACAATGGGCGAAAGCCTGATCCAGCCATGCCGCGTGTGTGAAGAAGGCCCTCGGGTCGTAAAGCACTTTAAGCTGGGAGGAAGGGTTGTAACCTAATACGTTGCAGCTTTGACGTTACCAGCAGAATAAGCACCGGCTAACTCTGTGCCAGCAGCCGCGGTAATACAGAGGGTGCAAGCGTTAATCGGAATTACTGGGCGTAAAGCGCGCGTAGGTGGCTTGGTAAGTTGAATGTGAAATCCCCGGGCTCAACCTGGGAACTGCATCCAAAACTGCCTGGCTAGAGTACGGTAGAGGGTGGTGGAATTTCCTGTGTAGCGGTGAAATGCGTAGATATAGGAAGGAACACCAGTGGCGAAGGCGACCACCTGGACTGATACTGACACTGAGGTGCGAAAGCGTGGGGAGCAAACAGGATTAGATACCCTGGTAGTCCACGCCGTAAACGATGTCAACTAGCCGTTGGGGTCCTTGAGACTTTAGTGGCGCAGCTAACGCAATAAGTTGACCGCCTGGGGAGTACGGCCGCAAGGTTAAAACTCAAATGAATTGACGGGGGCCCGCACAAGCGGTGGAGCATGTGGTTTAATTCGAAGCAACGCGAAGAACCTTACCAGGCCTTGACATGCAGAGAACTTTCCAGAGATGGATGGGTGCCTTCGGGAACTCTGACACAGGTGCTGCATGGCTGTCGTCAGCTCGTGTCGTGAGATGTTGGGTTAAGTCCCGTAACGAGCGCAACCCTTGTCCTTAGTTACCAGCACATCATGGTGGGCACTCTAAGGAGACTGCCGGTGACAAACCGGAGGAAGGTGGGGATGACGTCAAGTCATCATGGCCCTTACGGCCTGGGCTACACACGTGCTACAATGGTCGGTACAAAGGGTTGCCAAGCCGCGAGGTGGAGCTAATCCCATAAAACCGATCGTAGTCCGGATCGCAGTCTGCAACTCGACTGCGTGAAGTCGGAATCGCTAGTAATCGTGAATCAGAACGTCACGGTGAATACGTTCCCGGGCCTTGTACACACCGCCCGTCACACCATGGGAGTGGGTTGCACCAGAAGTAGCTAGTCTAACCTTCGGGAGGACGGTTACCACGGTGTGATTCATGACTGGGGTGAAGTCGTAACAAGGTAGCCGTAGGGGAACCTGCGGCTGGATCACCTCCTTAATCGATAGATCCCAGCTTTGGCATAAGCTCCCACACGAATTGCTTGATTCACTGAAATAAAGACGCGAGATGAGTCAAGACTCAAGCGTTAGACGATTGGGTCTGTAGCTCAGTTGGTTAGAGCGCACCCCTGATAAGGGTGAGGTCGGCAGTTCGAATCTGCCCAGACCCACCAATCGATGGGGCCATAGCTCAGCTGGGAGAGCGCCTGCTTTGCACGCAGGAGGTCAGGAGTTCGATCCTCCTTGGCTCCACCATCTAACACCGCGTTAAAGCTCAGAACTGAGTGCTTACCCCCCCCCTTAAGGGTTGGGTCGAAGCATTGACTTCTGAACTTTGTTTTCAGACTGTTCTTTAAAAATTTGGGTATGTGATAGAAGTACGAACACATAGGCTGTTTCACTGCAGACTATGTGGTCAAGGTAAATTTGCGAGTTCAAGCGCAAGTTTTCGGCGAATGTCGTGTTCCAAACCAAACATAACTTCAGATTCTTTGGGGTTATATGGTCAAGTGAATAAGCGCATACGGTGGATGCCTTGGCAGTCAGAGGCGATGAAAGACGTGATAGCCTGCGATAAGCTTCGGGGAGTCGGCAAATAGACTGTGATCCGGAGATCTCTGAATGGGGGAACCCACCTGACATAAGTCAGGTATCTCACACTGAATCCATAGGTGTGAGAGGCGAACCAGGGGAACTGAAACATCTAAGTACCCTGAGGAAAAGAAATCAACCGAGATTCCCTAAGTAGTGGCGAGCGAACGGGGACTAGCCCTTAAGCTCAATTGATTTTAACCGAACGCTCTGGAAAGTGCGGCCATAGTGGGTGATAGCCCCGTAGGTGAAAGGATCTTTTGAGTGAAATCGAGTAGGACGGCGCACGTGAAACGTTGTCTGAATATGGGGGGACCATCCTCCAAGGCTAAATACTACTGACTGACCGATAGTGAACCAGTACCGTGAGGGAAAGGCGAAAAGAACCCCGGAGAGGGGAGTGAAATAGAACCTGAAACCGTATGCGTACAAGCAGTGGGAGCC
>NZ_JAUEPD010000015.1:0-36208 GCF_030403525.1 Pseudomonas sp. WAC2 | reverse complement strand
GTTCTTCCCCGAAGGAACCATTCTGGTCACCACGCTGGCCAACCTGTCGATCTACGTCCAGGAAGGCGGCCGCCGCCGTTATCTGAAAGACGAGCCTGAGTACGACCGCATCGCGGACTACCAGTCCTCGAACGATGCCTATGTGATCGAGGATTTTGGTCTGGTTGCATTGGCTGAACACGTCGAGGCGGTGTAACCCATGCTGACCCTCGCCCAACGTACCCAGCTGCGCAAGCGCGCCGCTAAGGAGGCCGCCGAGGCCTCACCGCATGGCTCCATGGAAGGGGCCACCCGTTATGAGCTGCAGCTGGCCAAGTTGCTCCAGGACCGCCTGCGGCTAAAGCAGATCCAGTCCACCCTGGGCAAAGCCGAACTCAAGCGGCAGCTCCTGCCGGAGTACGCCGACTATGTGGCCGGCGTGCTGTCGGCCGGGCAGGGCGCACAGGACGAGGTGCTGACCACGGTGATGATCTGGCGTATCGATGCCGGCGACTTTGCCGGTGCGCTGGACATCGCGGCCTATGTGTTGGGCAAGGGGCTTGTCATGCCGGATCGCTTCGCCCGCACCACCGGCTGCCTGGTTGCCGAGGAAGTAGCCACCGCTGCGCTCAATGCGCAAAAGGCCGGCGACACCTTCGACCTGGACATCCTGAAGCGTACCGCCGAACTCACGGCCGAGCAGGACATGCCTGACGAGGCCAGGGCCAAGCTGTACCTGGCCATCGGCAAGGCCGAACTCCACGGCATCGATGACGACAGTGCCGGCCAGCCAGGCCAGCTCCAGGCGGCCATCGAATCCCTGCAAAAGGCCATAGGCCTGCATGACCGCTGCGGCGGCAAAAAGGATCTGGAGCGCGCCGAGCGCCTCCTGAAGAAACACGCCGGAACTCCCGGCTAACAAGGCGTCCCACGCACCCCGCCGGCTCGGCACGGATCGAAAAGGCCTGGCCTTGTTTCGTGAAGCGCCGACCACCGGCGATCTTTTCCTAAGGCGGCACCATGAGCGGTTTTATAGCAGTAGCCCAGGCCTCCGAACTCACCGTGATCAATGACGGCTGGTGGCCTGATATTGAGGCCAACCGGATCCGTGAAGGACACCGGATCGATTCAAGCATTACCGACACGCGTCTGCAGGTCGCCATTACCAGCGCCCTGATCTCCGCCAACCGCGACCTGGTTGCGTTCAAGGCCCGTAATACGCTGCTCGGTTATACCTCGCTGGCTGAGGTCCCATCGGATCAACTCAACGGAATCAGCCTCCTGCTGCAGCTCTACAACCGCGCCGTGTCGTGCCTGGCCTGCTCGGAACTCTACGAGCGTTACCGCAGCTATGACACCACCAAGGCAGGAAGCCAGAGCGCTGACGAACTCACCCCCAGCATTGACGAGTACCGCCGCGATGCCCGCTGGGCCATCCGCGACCTGCTCGGTCTGGGCCGCAGCACGGTGGAGCTTATCTGATGGCCACCACCGTCCGCGCGCAGCAAAACGACACCCTCGACCGGCTCTGCTGGAGGCACTACGGCGCAACCGGCGGCGTCACCGAGCAGGTCCTGGAGGCCAATCCGGGCCTCGCCGAGCTAGGGCCCGTCTTGCCGATCGGGCACCCCGTCACCCTGCCAGACGTATCCACCACAGCCGCTGAAGCCCAAGAGGCGCAGCAGGTGAACCTCTGGGATTGATCACCATGAACAACGAGAAGCCCACCATGCCTCCCGAGAATTTCGATATCTACGCCTGGCTGATCGCCCGGCTGCAAGCAGAGTGGAGCACGATCTATGCAGGCCTTCTGGGCTGCTCGGTTGCCGCTCTGCGTGTCCTCTACGGTGGCGGAAGCTTTCGCCAGGTCCTGCTGGAGGCCCCGTTGTGCGGAGCCATTAGCCTGGCCACCAGCTCTGGCCTGGACTTCTTTGGCATTGCCCAGAGCGCTGCGCCCTTTTTTGGCGGTGTTATCGGCCTACTGGGCGTGGAAGGCGTCCGCCGTCTGGCTGACCGCTACCTGAGCAAAAAGGTGGAGGACGTGCAATGACCGCCACCTTAAAACACGGCGACAAAGGCCAGCCCGTTACCGACCTTCAAAACCTGCTGAACAAGAACGGCGCGCAGCTGCGCCTGGATGGCCTCTACGGCGACGCCACCGAAAAGGCAGTAAAAGCCTATCAGGCCAAAGTGGGTCTGGTGGCTGACGGCATCGCCGGCTCTAAGACCCAGGCGCGTCTGCTCGGGATCAACGATGACAAGCACCTGCAGCACAGCGATCTGGTAGCAGCGGCAGGTCAACTTGAGGTATCGCTGGCCAGCGTCTATGCCATCAACGAAGTGGAAAGCCAGGGCCAGGGTTTCCTGCCTAACGGCAAGGCCAAAATCTTATTTGAACGACACGTCTTCCGCGAGCGCCTCGAGGCGGCTGGTCATGATATCGGCAAGCTTGAGGCTCAGTATCCCAACCTGGTCAACGCCACAGCCGGTGGCTACGCCGGCGGTACCGCTGAATGGCAGCGCCTGGCCCTGGCCCGGCAGATCGATGAGACCGCCGCGCTGGAATCCGCCTCCTGGGGGGCGTTTCAGATCATGGGCTATCACTGGCAACGCCTGGGCTATGAGTCGGTGCAGGCCTTTGTAGCTGTGATGAGCGAGAGCGAAGGCCAGCAGCTCGAGGCCTTTGTGCGTTTCATCCTGGCCGACACCACGCTGCATAACGCGCTCAAGGCGCGCAAATGGACCAAGGTGGCCGAGCTGTACAACGGCTCGGGCTACAAGCGAAACCTCTATGACATCAAGCTGGCCCGCGCCTATGAGCGGCACGCTACCGAGGATTTGGCCAAGGAGGCCGCATGATCGACGTCAACCAGATCCGCCGGCTACGACCGCAGGATGGCGATGTGTTTGTGTTTTCGGCAGACACACCGTTTGAGACAGCCAATGAGTTTGGTGAGGCCTTGCACCTGGCCCTGCCCGGTATCAGGTGCCTGATCGTCCTGGGTGAGCTGGAGCAGCTCGACCGCGCGATGCTTTCTACCGAGCACGCGGATTCTTCCTGGTTAGGGTGGACGCACGCATGAAGATCTCCATCTTTATCAGCGCTCGGTACGCCCGGATTTTGGTCAAATTACTATGGCTTAACCTTGGTTTGACAGGGCTGCAGGTTGCCCTCGATCTTTTGGATGTCTATCTGGGGCTGGGCTGTGACGCATTATGAGCATGCTCAAACAACTCGGCTATGGCCTGGCCCTGCTCGTTGCCGTGACTGGATTTCTCTGGATCCAGCACCTACGCCTGGAGACGGCCGAGGCCGCCCAGGCCAGTGCCGAGAACCGAGCCACCCAGGCCGAGCAGGACAGCCAGAGCCGGCAGCAAACCATCAACACCCTTACCCATACGCTGCAGGGCGAGCGAGACGCCCAGCGGCAGCTGCAAACCGTCCAGGCCGACCTGCGCCGCGAGATTGATGTACGCAAGGCCCGACTCAAGGAACTGGAAGATGAAAACCAAACGTTTAAAGACTGGGCTGCTGGGCAGTTGCCTGGTGCTGCTCGCCAGCTGCGGCAGCGTCCCGCCCTCACCGGCGCCGCAGCTTATCGTCAGTGGTTGTCCGGTAGTGACCCGTTGTACCCTGTCCCAGACCAGCCCCAGCCGTAACGGCGAGCTGCTCGAAGACATGGACACTATCGAGCACGACTGGGCTGTCTGCGCGGCCAAGGTCGATATGATCGTTGATCACCAGGAAGGCCCGCATGAATAAGCCGGAAAGCCTGCGCGCTCACCTGATGGCCGCCGTGCCCGAACTCAGGCACAACCCCGACCGGCTGTTGATCTTTATCGACCAGGGTAAGGTACGCTGCACGGCCGCTAAAAGCCTGTCCTTTGAATACGGCTATAACCTGCAGATCATCCTGACCGATTTTGCCGGCCATCCGGATGCCGTCATGCTGCCGCTGCTAGCTTGGGTACGGACCAATCAGTCGGAGCTGCTGGTTAATCTGGACAAGTCAGCCGAGGGCATCCAGTTCGAGGTGGACATCCTGGACCATAGCAAAGTGGATATGGCGATCACCCTGCCATTGACCGAGCGGGTTATTGTGAAAAAGCAGGATAACGGCACCTATTCCATCGAGCATGCTGGCGAGCCGCAGTACACTGAGGCTGAGGCGGCCGGTACTTACCAGGTGTATGCCGGCGGTGAACTCTTGGCCGAATGGCAGACACCGGATGGCAGTGAAACCCTGGCTCTGGAAACACCCATGCCCAAGCGGAGCAGCCAGCCATGAGTGATGACCTGACCGCACTGGAAACCTGGCTCAATCCCCTGCTGGCCAAGCTTGAGCCGCAGGAGCGGACCAAACTGGCCAGGGAGGCGGCGCGCGAGATCCGCAAGAACCAAACCAAGCGCATCACCGCGCAAAAGAATCCGGATGGCTCCGCCTTTGAGAAGCGTAAGCCGCGTGACTTACGCGGTAAGCAGGGCCGGATCAAAAAGAAGATGTTCCAAAAGCTGAAAATGGCCCGCTACCTCAAAGCTCAAGGCAGCGAGCAGGCCGTGACGGTCGGCTTTACCGGCCGTATCGCACGGATCGCAAGAGTACATCAGTACGGTTTGAAAGACCGGGCCGAGCGAGGCGCGCCGGATGTTCGCTATGCGCGCCGTGAGCTGCTGGGTTTATCTGAAGATGATCTGGAGATCATACGCGGCGCTTTGCTCGATCACCTTGTCTTGTAAAACCGCTTTCTACAACCTCCGCTAGCTGCACGCCTCGCTCGTCCCTCTCATCCTTGGCGGCATGAATGAATACGCCGCCCTTTCCCGCCTGATCGAGAACCTGATCCGCCTTGGAACCGTTGCCGAGGTGGACCATGGCAGTCTCGAAAACAACCGACCTCCACGCCTGCGCGTCCAGAGTGGCGAGCTGCTGACCGGCTGGCTGCCCTGGTTCGCTCTGCGCGCCGGGGCCGATAGGACCTGGGATCCGCCCACGGTAGGTGAGCAGGTCGTCCTGTTCAGCCCCTCCGGACTAACCGAGCAAGGCATTGCCTTAACTGGCCTGTGCAGCCTGCAGTATCCGGCCAACGCCGACCGCGCCGGCCTACACCGCCGCACCTATGCAGACGGCGCAGTGATCGAGTACGACAGTGTCGCGCACCGCTTGCGGGCCATCCTGCCGGAAGCAGGCATTACCGACCTGACCAGCCCCGGCGGCATCAACATCATCGGCCCGATCAACCACCAGGGCGACTACACCCAGACCGGCAATCAAAACGTGACCGGCACGGTGACCGTTTCCAAGGACGTTATCGCGGCCGGCATCAGCCTGGTTAAGCACCCGCACGGCAATGTCGAGCCTGGCTCCGGACAGTCGGGAGCGCCGCTCAAATGAACCGCAGCACCGGCCTTTCTCTGACTGACCTCGAGCACCTGCAGCAATCGGTGGGCGACATCCTCACCACGCCGGTGGGCTCACGGCTCATGCGCAGAAGCTACGGCTGCGACCTCTTCGAACTGATCGACAAGCCCCTGAACGATGCTACCGCTCTGGAAGCCAAGGCTGTGGCCGTTATGGCCCTGATGCGCTGGGAGCCACGCCTGCGCCTGACCCGCATTGGTTTATCGCTAGGCGACAGGCCCGGCCAGGCCATCGCCGACCTGGAAGGCTATAGCACCGTTAGCGACGCGGCCGTGAGCCTACGCGTTCCTCTAGCCTTTGGTGGAGTCTGATATGGCCAGCACCTTTACCCCAATTGACCTCTCCCAGCTGCCCGAGCCCACCATTGTTGAGCAGCTGGACTTCGAATCCATTTATGCCGAGCGCAAAGCGGGACTCATCGCGCTGTATCCGGCCGATCAACAGGCCACTATCGCCGCGCGCCTGGAGCTGGAGTCCGAGCCGTTGGTCAAGCTCTTGCAGGAGAATGCCTACCGAGAGCTCTTGCTACGGCAACGCGTCAACGAGGCCGCCCTGGGCACCATGCTGGCCAAGGCCACTGGCACCGACCTCGAGCAGATCGCCGGCGGGGTCAACCTGACCCGCCTGACCATTATCCCGGCCGATACCACCAGCGTGCCGCCGGTTGCAGCCGTGATGGAAGGCGACGATGCCCTGCGCGAGCGCGTACAAATGGCCTGGGAGGGCCTGAGCGTAGCCGGCCCGCGCAACGCTTATATCCTGCACGCCCGCAATAGCAGCGGCCAGGTGGCCGACGCCTCGGCGGTCAGCCCTTCGCCGGCCGTGGTGGTCGTTACCGTTCAGGCTTATGACGGCGACGGCACCGCCTCCCCCGAGCTGCTGGAGATCGTGGCCGAGGCACTCAACGATGAAGACGTGCGCCCGCTAGGGGATCGCGTTACCGTCCAGTCCGCCGAGATCCTGCGCTACAGCGTCAAGGCCCGGCTCTTCCTGGAAAACACAGGGGCCGAGTCCGAGCTGATCCTGCAGAGCGCCCAGAAAAACCTGGCTGCCTATGTAAACCGACGCCGACGCCTGGGCGTCATCGTGGCCCGCTCCGGCCTTGATGCCGCGCTGCATGTGGCCGGTGTCGCCAAGGTCGAGCTGGACGGCTGGACCGATATCGTCCCCACCAACGCCCAAGCGGCCTACTGCACCGGGACCAGCGTCACCCTGGGAGACCAGGCATGAGCCTGCTGCCTCCCAACTCTACCAAGCTCGAGCGCCTTGCTGCGGAGGCCTTGGCCCAGATCAAGCGCGTGCCCATTCCGCTGCGCGACCTGGTGGATCCGGACCGCTGCCCGATGGAGCTATTGCCCTATCTCGCCTGGGCGCGTTCGGTGGATCGCTGGGACAGCGCCTGGTCGGAAAAGACCAAGCGTGAGGTCATCAAGGCCTCGTATTTCGTCCACTCGCATAAAGGCACCATTGGTGCGATCCGTCGCGTGGTCGAGCCGCTGGGCTACCTGATCCGCGTCCGCGAGTGGTGGCAGGAGTCACCCGAGGCCAAGCCCGGCACTTTCAAGCTGGATATCGGCGTGTTGGATAGCGGCATCACAGAGGAGATGTATGACGGCCTGGGCCTCTTGATCGATGACGCCAAGCCCCTCAGCCGGCACCTGACCGGCCTTGCCGTCAGCCTTGAAACACGCGGCACGCCCTATATCGGTGTGAGCACCTACCAGGGCGAGACGCTCACCGTTTACGCCTATCAACCCGAAGCCATTGTGGTCGGCGGCCGCTACTCGGCCGGCGGCATTTCTCACGACATTGACACCCTGAGCATCTACCCATGAGTCAGACCTATTACGCCATTCTCACGGCTATCGGCGAGGCCAAGCTGGCCAACGCCGCAGCACTTAACACCACCCTCAAGATCAGCAAGATGGCCGTAGGCGACGGCGGCGGTAGCGTGCCTACCCCTGACCGCAGCCAGACCGCGCTCAGGGGCGAATGGTATCGCGCAGGGTTAAACAGCCTGACCGTGGACAAGGCCAACAGCAGCCAGGTCATCGCCGAGCTGGTGATCCCGGAAACCACCGGCGGCAGCTGGATCCGCGAGATGGGGCTGATCGATGCGGACGGCAACCTGATTGCGGTGGCCAATACCCCGCCCAGCTACAAGCCGCAGCTGGCCGAAGGTTCCGGCCGCACCCAGGTCCTGCGCATGGTCCTGATTGTCAGCAGCACCTCAAACGTCGAACTCAAGATCGACCCAAGCGTTGTGCTGGCCACGCGCGGTTATGTCGATGACGCCATTACCGTGGCGATTAACCGGCTGGACAACAAGCAGTCGGTCCGTGCCGCTACTACCGCCAATATCACCCTGAGCGGTCTGCAGACAATCGATGGCACTGCCCTGGTTGTCGGTGATCGCGTCCTGGTCAAGAACCAGACCACGGCCAACGGAAACGGGATCTATGTGGCCGGCACCGGCGGTTGGCTTCGTGCGGCCGATACAGACGAAAACGCTGAGGTGACGCCAGGCCTTCTTGTCTACGTTGAGGAAGGCGCAACGCAGGCCGACACCCTCTGGAAGCTGACCACCGACGCACCCATTACCCTGGGCAGCACCGCGCTGAGCTTTGCCGATATCACCCAGGGCTATATGCCCACCAGCGGCGGCACCTTTACCGGGCCGGTCAAAGGCCAGACGCCGCCCCGCTTTGATAACAGCAAGCAGCTCATCACCAGTGAGTTTTTCAAACAGAATTCAGGGCAGATGGCAGGCTTTCTGTCCCTCTCCGCCAACACCACCCTGACGGCCAGTTCAGCGGGAAGCGTCATTACCTCAAACGCCGGCTCTGGCTATGTGAACGTTGCGCTGCCGGCCGTGAGCGCTGTGCCCATCGGCGCGATGTATGTGATCAGCCATTCATCTTCAGCCATGTCCGGCTTTGCCGTGGGTGTAAATGGCTCGGATGTTCTGGTGATGGGCGATCTGTCGACCAACATCGCCCCGTATTCGATGAACTACAACGAGTCGATTGTGGTGGTCTCGACCGGCACTGTCTGGAAGATTGTAGCCAGCAACGGCGCGGCCTTCTTGAAGATGGGAGGTGGCTTCGCGGCATCGCTTACCGCCAATGCGCCCAGCTATCAGCGTTTGCCGTCAGGCTTCATTATCCAGGGCGGTGCCATCAGCAACACCAATGCAGGCTCGGCCCCGATTACCTTTCCGGTGGCCTTTCCCACTGCTGCACTTGCTTTGATTGCCATTCCAGTCTTTTCCGGCAGTACGTCCGTGCTGGCCACCCTGATCGACGGGACCCTGAGCAAGACCGGGGCAACCGTGGGCCGCTACTCCGCCATCAACGGCACCAATAATCAGATCTTCTCCTTCTATTACATCGCCATCGGCTTTTAAGGACGCCCTATGACAATCTACGCCTCTAAAACTGAAAAGGGCTTCTTTGATAGCGACCTGACCTCTAGGGCCAGCCTGCCGGCTGATGCCGTCGAAATTTCCACCACGCTTCGCGATGCGCTGATTGCCGCGCAGTCGGCTGGCAAGGTGATCGACTTCTCCCAGGTTCCGCCGGTAGCCGTGGACCCCGCCTCGCAGTTGAGCCTGGCTGATGTGAAAGCCCAAAAGCTGGCCGAGCTGGAAAACGCCTGCTCGGCCCGAATCGCTGCCGGCTTCGTCTCCACGGCGCTGGGCAAGACCTACACCTACCCGGCCAAGCCGACCGACCAATCCAACCTACAGGCCTCGGTACTGGCTTCGATTCTGCCCGGCGTCGACGAGAACTGGACGACCCCGTTCTGGTGCGCCGATGCCGGGGGGAAGTGGGCTTACCAGGCGCATACCGCCGCGCAGATTCAGCAGGTCGGTGTGGACGGCAAGAACGCTATTAACGCCGCCATTGCGCAAAAGATCGTGCTCGAGCAGCAGGTGGAAGCTACCAAGACCGCAATCGAAGTAGCAGCCATTACCTGGCCTAAAGATGAGGTAGCGGCATGATACAGCTGGCCCTCTACAAGGCACCGGGCGACCTCTACGACCGGCTGATCAGGGTCTGGACGCGCAGCCCCTATTCGCATTGCGAACTGGTCCTGGAGGATGGCCGCTTTGCCAGTAGCTCACCACGTGATGGTGGCGTCCGGGCCAAGCTGATCGAGCCGGATCCAGCGGTTTGGGACTTCCTGCCGCTGCCCTGGGTAAGAGAGTATGTAGTCGAGGAATTGCTGCAGGCCGAGCACGGCGCCGGCTATGACTGGGTCGGGATCCTGGGCAGCCAGATCCTGCCGGTTGGTATCCAGAGCCAGTCGCGCTGGTTTTGCTCGGAGTTCTGCGCTCAGGTGATTGGGCTGGAGCAGCCGCAGCGGTATTCGCCAGGTAACCTATTCGAAACTATGTCCTGGGCACTCAAATTAGACTTTAATAGCCTAGGTAGCTAACGATTAGGAATGCAAGTTGATATGCCGGATCATGAAAAACATAGCCAGACCAAGCAAGCACTCTGGCTTGGGTCTATAGCTCTAGGAGCCGCGTCACTTCCACTCTGGTACATAATCGCGATGCAGGACAGCCAGCATGAATACAAAGATATCGGCGTGTATTGCTCCATCATCCCGTTTGTTCTGGTCACGCTGTTTAGCGCAGTCCGCCGTTAAAGTTATTGTTGGCTAACCTTACCCACGATTAGTACAGGATAAAAATAGCGCCGTTTTTCACTGACCTTGCCGTTGCCTTGTTATGCGAAAACGTAGTCGAGGGGCTATAGGCCGAACAAGGTGCGGGCTAAAACTGGATCGTAATCTTGGGCAGCCAGATCCTGTCGGTCTGGATCCAGAGCGTGTCGCGCTGGTTCTGTTCAGAATTCTGCGGTCAGGCGCTTGGTCTGGACCTTGGGCCAGCCGCAACGATATTCGCTAGGGAGCTTAGCTGAAGCTGCTAGGTGAGCTTTCGCAATCATATAATTTATTATTATATTTATAGTTGTTGCCCAAGCAGTATAGATATATATCAAAAAAAATCATATTAAAATTATTAGCTTGTAGTTCTTAGTATTAGTTTAATATTGCTTTTGGTCATTCCTTCCCGGCTAGACATAAAAATAAAAGCAAACTAAATTTCATTTGCATGCTAAGTCATGTGAATGAAATTACTACGCCATCACACCTAATAATACTTTAAGCTGCAAGCCGATTTGCTAAAGAGATTAGGTTTTCTGATGGGTTTTAAATTTTCTCTCTGGTAAATCAAAATGGCACAAATAGAGATATATAAGGATGTAAACTTTGGTGGCCGCTCAGTTTCTCTTAATGAGGATGTCGAAAATTTAAAGAATTACGGTTTTAACGATGAGGTTTCATCATGTAAAGTAATTTCAGGAACTTGGATTCTATATAAGGATGCAAATTTCCAAGGAGACTCAAGCATTCTTTCAAAAGGAAACTATCAGACTCCATCTGCTATGAATTTCTCCAATGATTCACTTTCATCTCTTAGGCATTTCCCAGATGTTAGCGGACCAACGATCCTTCTTTTTGCAGATATAAACTACAGGGGACGTATGGTTACCCTGACTGGAGCAGATTCTAATCTTGGCAGTATCGACTTCAATGACTCTGCTTCTTCAGCAATAGTGCTTAACGGCACTTGGATATTATATAAAGATTATGACTTCAAAGGCACGCGTTGGGTTTTGAGTAGTAGTGGTGGAGACAAGAAGGACGGCCGATATCCACTACCTAATTATTTTGATAACGATGCAATTTCTTCAGCTCAGCCTGAGCGAACCATTGATAACGAATTATAATTAATAATATATGGTTTTATTTAGTAATTCTTAGGGTCTGCCTGAGAAGTAATTAGATTGCTATTGTGTACTATCTGCCCTGCTTTTAACTCATTGGTCTGCGTAACGGTTAGACGCTAAAGAGTAACTACAAAGCGGGCAACAAGACATTTCAGACAGCCCTAATCTTGTAAGTCTCCATCTTACAATCCGCGCTGGTGAACCCAGCGCGGGCTTCCCTCAGCCTTGCAAGTGTCATCTATCTGCGTAGATTGCATTGCTATTTGCGTGCTGCAATAAGCGCATTAAGACTCTGCCCCGGCACTCGAGTGCGGTCGAGCAGCATCCTCCACTCTAACGGCGTCATACCCTGCTTCAGTGCTGCCTCATACAGATACGAATGCAGCTGTAGCTCGGTAAGGTTGGCCCACTCAGGCTGATCTGCTGAAAATGAATGAAGCGCTCGGGCCTGCTCGATTACAGCCTCAAGGCTTTGCCGCTCTGAGATTACTGCTGACATACAGTACCCCTTCCCTAGAAAACGAGATTTAGCCTAGATATCAGGAGCAATAAGAAAAATACGTTAAATTGATGCTGGCCTGTGTTCAAGCCAGCATCAAATGAAGGGATAACTAGTCGTAACGCTAGACTTATACAAACGGTATTAAAAATTAGACAAACCCTGTATCTAGAGCCTTTGGTCTGTTCTGCGGAAACAAAAAGCAGGATAGGATGCTCCTACGGCAAATGCAGATATTTCAAGGATGGACATGACGCCTTTGCCTCAAGAGAAAAAAATCCTCGTCGTTGAAGACGAGCCGTTTATGCAGGAGCTGATCCTTGAGGTCATAAAGGATCTGGGACTGCCTGCACTTGCACTCGCTTCAGGCGATGAGGCCTTTGCCTTTCTTAAGGAAAAGCATCAGGAAATCTACTTAATGATCACCGACGTCCGCATGCCTGGTCTCATGGATGGTGTCGATCTGGCCAATGCCGTCTACGAGAAATGGCCGCATATCAGGATTGTATTGAGTTCCGGATATGCTAGCGGGCAAATGTTAAAACTCAAAAAGCCTACTCTTTTTCTCGCCAAACCCTGGTCGCTTGATGCGCTTCAGAACGCGATTGTTGATGCGATCGATCAGCTCAAGGAGCGTTGAGGCTTTCTCCATCTACTGGCTTAATCTTGTAAATCCCCGTCTTACAACCCGCGCCTGATGAACCCTGCGCGGGTTTCCCTCAGCCTTGCCGGTGTCATTCACCTGCGCAGGTATCACTTTAAACCATCAAATAACTATATTAACTCACACAATGCTTTCGCCTGCATAGCAATTGAGCTTATGGAGGTACATTCCCACCAAACTCCTCGTAGCGGAGGTCCCAAAGCAAAAAGTCTTTCCGAAAGTTTATTGCTTTTATCTATAATTCGGCCAGCTGCATTGGTCATAATTCCGATATTTAAAGGTCCAGGCCTTACTGTGCCATTAAAAATAAGGGTGTTACTAAGTCCATTTTTAAAATGAGTCCAGTCATAATCCATCCCGCAAGCAATAATGACGTGGTCAAATTCTACATCTTGAGTGCTAGTGGCACACTTTCTTTTGATTCTTGCTGATATCTCAGAATTTCTTTTATTTAAAGATATTAGTTTTGAAGCTTCAAATGTTAACAAACCTTTTTCTTGTAGATCTTTTATTAAGTCATAACCTGCAGGAGGGCAGCGGTGTAAATGATTTTCCCACAAAGCCCTAAGGTGATGAATGAACTGCCTCTTGTGCGCGTCCGAAGCTTTATACCAAAGTTCTCCTATAGAACTTCTTATTGCATCAATAGGGGCTTGCCAACCAAAACCTGCAGATTGTGCTTTCTTACATTCACTTCTTATTATTGAGAGTGCCTGCCTAGGCGTTTTTATAGCTTTGTTTTCCTTTAAGAAATCTGGCCAAGGGTTGCTTTGTATACGAGGGTGTGGAATTAATCCATGTCGTGAGATAACATGGATTGATCCATTATGGTTGATCTCCTTTAAAGAGAATAATGCATCAACCATGGTGAGGCCTGAACCAACTATCAGTATCCGAGCGTTTTCTTTTATTTCTCGCATTCCCTCAATATCCCAAGGGTCGAAAATTAGCCCGCTAAGCTCACTTTGTAAATTATCTGTTTTGGATTTTTGAGATAATCCCGTTGCAATAACTGCAACGTTCCCAAACCATGTCCCATTATTTTTTGTGCTTACAATAACCTGGTTGGGTAGATCCTGTAGATTTGTCACTTCATCATTAACAAAAGTAAGCGTTGTTCCATGTGTTTTGCCTACATCTATAGCCTCATTAAGGCGACATAAAACGTATTCGCCAAAATACTTACGAGGAGGATACAACTCCTTGGATTCTCTTTCGCATTTTTTGTTTGATAGAAGCCACTCAGAAAAGTCTTCAGAATTGTTTGGATCGATACTAAGTTTTGAAGGTATGTTGTTTAGTGTATGTACAAGATGATTTGTACTATACGCGAGGCCATGGCCTAGCTGAGTTCTTGTATCGAAAATTATTATTTTTCGCTTTACTTTTTTTCTTAATAAATTTATTGCTAGTAAGGCTCCACTTAGGCCTCCACCAATGATAAGAACATGAGACTGATCTTTGTCTGTATTTTCCATAATAATGCTTACTTTCTAGCTCAAAGCCCTATAAAAACAGTATTAAACATATAATTAAAATAACTTTTAGGAATATGTGATGTTCTTATAATTATTTGTTATATGTAGATTTGTTCTAGATATATAAAATTTTAAACTAATTTAATGAATACCCTAGCTTGCTCGAGTGTCCTAAACACTCTAACTCCAGAGCTTAAGTACTCTCCTAAACTTGTAAATCCCCGTCTTACAACCCGCGCCTGATGAACCCTGCGCGGGTTTCCCTCAGCCTTGCCGGTGTCATTCACCTGCGCAGGCACATCTCCAATGGCCGACTATTTACACGGCGTCCGTGTCCAAGAAATCAACGAGGGCACGCGCTCTATCTCCACCGTTTCAACCGCGATTGTCGGGATGGTCTGTACCGCAGACGACGCCGACGCCGCTGCTTTTCCCCTGAACACCCCCGTCCTGGTCACCAACGTCCAGACCGCTGCCGGCAAGGCTGGCTCTAAGGGCACCATGGCCGAGGCCCTGCAGGCCATCGCCGACCAGTCCAAACCCGTCACTGTCTTGGTCCGCGTTCCCGAAGGCGCAACCGAAGCCGAGACCGTCTCCAACATCATCGGCGGATCCGCAAACGGCAAGTACACCGGCATGAAGGCCTTGCTGTCTGCCAAGGCTCAGCTGGGTATTACGCCACGCATCCTGGGCGTACCCGGTTTGGATACTCAGGCTGTCACCTCTGCCCTGGTCAGCATCGCCCAGAAGCTGCGCGCCTTTGTCTACGCGAGCGCCTGGAACTGCGAAACCATGGAAGAAGCGGTGGCCTACCGTAACCAGTTCGGTGCCCGTGAGCTGATGTTGCTCTGGCCTGACTTCCTGGCCTGGAGCACCTCGGCCAACGCTACCATGAACGCCAACGCAACTGCCCGCGCCCTGGGCTTGCGTGCGCAACTGGACAAGGAGGTCGGCTGGCACAAGACCTTGTCAAACGCCCCGGTCAATGGCGTAACCGGGATCAGCAAGGACGTGTTCTTCGACTTGCAAGATCCCTCAACCGACAGCAACTATCTCAACAGCCATGAGGTCACGACGCTGATCAACCAGAGCGGCTACCGCTTCTGGGGTTCGCGCACCACCACAGACGACTCGCTGTTCGCCTTTGAGAACTACACCCGCACTGCCCAGGTGCTCATGGACACCATGGCCGAGGCGCATTTCACCTTTGTCGACAAGCCCATGCACCCGAGCCTGGCCCGCGACATCATCGAAGGCATCAACGCCAAGCTGCGCGATCTGACCGCCCAGGGCTACCTGCTCGGCGGCGAGTGCTGGTACGACGAAGAGGCCAATACCAAGGACACCCTCAAGGCTGGCCAGCTGCGTCTGGACTACGACTACACCCCGGTCCCGCCCCTGGAAGACCTGACCCTGCGGCAGCGCATCACCGACTCGTACCTGACGAGTTTTGCCGACCGCGTGAATTCCTAACCCTTTTGCATAAGCGCGCTGAAAGGCGCGCTCAGGAGAGCTGCCGCTATGGCCCTGCCCCGCAAACTGAAAAACATGAACCTCTTTAACGAGGGCTACAACTACCTCGGCGAAGCCAAGAGCGTCACCCTGCCCCAGCTTGGCCGCAAGATGGAAAGCTACCGAGGCGGTGGCATGAACGGCCCCGTCAAGGTCGACTTTGGCATGAGCGACGATGGCATTCAGCTCGAATGGACGCTGGGTGGCCTGGACGTCACCGTGCTCAAGCAGTTCGGTATCACCAATGCCAGCGGCGTAATGCTGCGCTTTGCCGGAGCTTTTCAGCAGGACGATACCGCTACCGAAACGTCCGTTGAGATCGTGGTTCGCGGCCGTCACGAAACCATCGAAATGGGCGACGCGGCCCCAGGTGAAGACACCGAGCACAAGGTCACCACCACCTGCACCTACTACAAGCTCACCGTCGACGGTGAGGTCGTGATCGAGATCGATCTACTCAATTTCATCGAGAAGGTTGGCGGCGTTGACCGTCTTGAAGGCCAGCGCAAAGCGCTAGGCATGTAAGCCCATTTTTTCGATTTAGAAATTTCTAAATTCCAAATTTGCCCGTTTCGGCGGGCACTCTGATAAGGAGCGTTTTTCCATGACTACCCTAGCCCAAGACCAGGCCGTTGAAGTCAAAACCAACCCGCACACCATCGTCCTGGACGAGCCCATCAAGCGCGGCGAGCAGGTCATTGACCGGATCACCCTGCGCAAACCCAAGGCCGGCGAGCTGCGCGGCATTGCCCTGTCTGACCTGCTCAAGCTGGATGTACTGGCCGTGATGAAAGTCCTGCCGCGTATCAGCCTGCCCAGCATTAGCGAAGCCGAGGCCCGCTCCATGGATCCAGCCGATCTGGTCCAGGTGGGGGTGCAGATCTCCGATTTTTTGCTGCAGAGGTCGCTGAAGGTGGAGCTCTCCCCCGACGCGTAGAGGATGCGATGGCGGATCTCGCCATCACCTTTCACTGGCCACCGGCCCAGCTGGATGAGCTGGGCCTGGCCGAACTGATGGAATGGCGTGAACGCGCCCGGCAACGAGTGAGCCCCGATGGCAGCCAATAGCCTACAGATCCGAGTGCTGCTATCGGCACTCGACAAAGTGACCGCCCCGCTTAAACGCATCATGGCCGGCAGCAACAGCACGGCTAGGGCGCTCAAGGCCGCCCGCGACCAGGTCAAGGCGCTGAATGCGCAGCAGTCTGATATCTCAAGCTATACCCGGCAGCATGACGCCGTCCGGCAAACCGGCGAGGAACTTGCCCGCGCACAGCAACGGCTCAGGCAGCACCAGGAGCAACTCAAGGCTATGGACGCCCCGTCTGCAGCCTTTCAAAAGACCTTTATCAATGCCAGCGCGGCGGTGGATCGGCTCAAGACCAAACACGGCGAGCAACGCGCCGAGCTGCAGCGGCTGATTCCCAAACTACGCGAAGCCGGGATCGATACCCGTAACCTTGCCGAGAGTGAAAAGCAGCTCAAGACGCGCATCGATGCCGCCAACGAAGCCTATAAAACGCAAAAGGAACGCCTGGCTGCCGTAGCGGCCAAGCAGGAAAAGCTGGCCAGGGTAAAGGCCAGCTACTCCAAAGGCCAAGAGCTTGCCGGTAGCGCGGCCATGCTGGGAGCCAGTTCTGCGGCTACAGGAGCTGCGCTCGGTGGCCCCATCGTGGGCATCGTCAAGAACTACTCAAGCTTTGAAGATGCCATGCTCGGTGTCGCCAAGCAGGTTGAGGGCGCACGCGATGATAACGGCCAGCTCACCAGTACTTATTACGAGATGGGCGAGGCCATCAAGAAGATGTCCGAGACCATCCCCATGGCCTCGACCGAAATCGCAGCTCTGGTCGAAGGCGGCGCTCGGATGGGCGTCCAGGGTAAGGACAACCTGCTCGAATTCGCACGCGTAGCGGCCAACGCGGCTACGGCCTTCGAGCTGCCGGCGGATGAGATCGGTGAGAACTTGGCCCGCATTGCAGACCTCTTCAAGGTGCCGATCAAGAACGTCAGCCAGCTGGGCGATGTGATCAACTACCTGGACGACAACGCCAAGTCCAAAGGCGCAGACATTATCGATGTCATGCAGCGCGTAGCCGGTGTCGCCGCTTCGGTAAACATGAGCTACAAGGACGCCGCTGCGCTCGGCAGTACCTTCCTGACGTTGGGATCTTCGGCCGAGGTTGCTGGTACAGCCACTAACGCCATGATCCGTGAACTGGCCATTGCCAATGAGCAGCCCAAGCGATTCCAGGCAGGCCTCAAGGCCCTGGGCATGGAGTCCAAGAAGGTTCAGAGCGGCATGGCCAAGGATGCCACCGGGACCATTCTCAAAGTGCTCGATGCGCTCAAGAAACTACCGCAGGAGCAGCAGCTGACGGTTGCGACTCAACTGTTCGGCAAGGAATACGGCGACGATGCCTCGAAGCTGGCCAACAACCTGGAAGAGTACCGCCGGCAGCTGGAATTGGTGAAAAGCACCAAGGGCAACGGCTCGATGCAGCGCGAAAGCGATATTCGCGGAGATGCGCTGTCGGCTCGGGCGCAAATGTCCCAAAACCGCCTGTTCAATCTGTCCGCCGACCTGGGCCAGACCTTACGTCCTGCCCTGATCGATATCATGGACAAGCTCAACGGTGTCCTGGAAAAGGTGACGGCCTGGGCCAAGGCTAACCCTGAGCTGGTCACGACTGTCCTGAAGGTCACTGCCAGCATTGCGGCTGCCTCTACGGCCTTTGGTGTACTGGCCCTGGGGCTTGCCGGCATCATGGGGCCAGGCCTTGCCATTCGCTTCCTGTTTGCCCAGATAGGCGTGCGGATTCCCAGCCTGATTGGGCTCCTGACGAATCTGGCCAAAAATGCCCTACCCATGGTGGCAACTGGGATTCGCATAATCGCGGCGGCGGCAGTAGCCAACCCTGTCGGCCTGCTCATTACCGCATTGGTGGCTGGAGCCATGCTTTTGCTGGGGTATTGGAAACCCGTAAAGGCCTTTTTCACTGGCTTCTGGCAGGGCTTCACGGAAGGGCTTGCTCCACTGCAGCCCATGATTGCAGGTATCGGCGCGGCCCTGGCCCCGCTCAAACCTATCTGGGACGGCATCTCGACTGCCATGGGAGCGGCTTGGAACTGGATCAGTCAACTGGCCCAGCCTTTCCAGGCTACGGCAACCCAGATTGAAGGGGCTACGCAGAGTGGACGTGTGTTCGGTCAATGGCTGGCCGGCCTGGTCAACCTGCTGGCTGGCCTGCCTGGTCAATTCTCTGCGTTAGGCGGCATGCTGATTGATGGCTTGGTTAATGGCATCACCAACAACCTGAGCAAGGCAAAGGACGCCATCATGGGAGCCGGCGGTGCGGTAATTGACTGGTTCAAGGAAAAGCTCGACATCCACTCGCCCAGCCGCGTCTTTGCTGAACTGGGCGGTTTCACCATGGCAGGCCTTGCCGTTGGACTGGCGAGGAATGAGGACGGCCCGCTCTCCCAGATGGCTGACACGGCCAAACGGCTGACTGCAGCCGGCGCGGTTGCGCTAGGGGTAGGCGCTACCGCCCTGCCGGCCATGGCAAACACACAAGCCGGCATTACGTTTGATGATCGCCCTCCGGCTACGGTGTCCGCTGCGCCCAGCATGGTTAGCCAGGACACCTACGAGATCCACATCCACGCAGCACCTGGTATGGATCCGCAGGCCATCGCCCGCATGGTTCGCGCCGAGCTGGCCAGGGCCAAGTCTGAACAATCCGCACGCGGCCGCAGCAGCCTACGAGACCAGGAGTAACCCGCCATGATGATGGCCCTAGGACGTTTTATCTTTAGCCTTTCCACCCTGGCCTACCAGGAGCTGCAGCGGCAAACCGAGTACCGGCACGCGAGCAGCTCGCGCGTGGGCGCGCCGCCGGCGCGTCAGTTCGTGGGCAAGGGCGAGGACAGCATCACCCTGCCCGGCTGGGTCGCGCCGGAGCTTACGGGCACCGCTGCCAGTTTGGATGTGCTGCGCTAAACGTTATGCAAACCGCTCAAAACACCGCTGCAAAGGTTCTGCAGCGTACAAGCAGAAAGCGTCGTGCCCCGGCTGATTCGCCGGCCTCTGCGCTCTATGCAGCGGTGTCTGTTCGCGGCAAGCCTTCCCTTCCAGACATGGCCAAAAGCAACCTGGCCAAGTTATCTGAAAAGCAGTGCAAAACGTTCTTGGGTGAAGCAGCAAAGCGTATCAAGGCCGAAGCCAATACGCGTGCCGGTAAATGGCTGCGTAACCTCGATCGGCTGCATAAGTCCGGCCGTCGAACTCGGCAGGAGAGCTGGGACAAGCTCGCCGCAATCATCGAGCCCATGCTGGCCAGGCTGGATATGGCCACAATGGTGCTTGGCTGGCTGGATAATGAAGGCCAGTTTCGTCTCAATCTTCAAAACCGTATCGCGGTAGATTCAAACCTCAAGCAATGTGCGCTATCTAGGCTGCTGAAGCTACTCAGCGAGGCACGATATATCCGCCGCGTACACAAACGCCTCTACCAAGACGGCAAGCGCTGGATCACCCGTACAATGATTGTGCTTCGGCCACGCTTCTTTATCGAGCTAGGCTTGGCTCATCAGCTGGCTCAGGCACGCACACGAAAGAAAGAGAAACGCCGCGCAAAGCTCGCCAAGATCGCACGGCGCCAAAACCAGCAAGCACTCCAGGAGCTGGCTGATAATCAAGCAAGAGTCGTACGTAAGCGCAGCTTTCAGGCACGTGAGCGCATCGCAGCAGAGCGCGCACTAGATGAGCAGCAGCAACAGACACGCCGTAACCAAGCTGCAGATCTAGCAGAGTTCGCCAAGCAACATAAGCACCTAGAATACTCAGACGTAATCAGGCTCTGGAAGAGTTTGAACCAAGCTTAATCTCGCTCAACAAATTCAAACCGTCTTAGGCGGTGCCTCCCCTCGTCTCTACCCTGCCCTCCCCTGCTTTTTCAGCTCATAGCCAGCTCAGGTGAACCCAAAACTGAGTCCAAGCCGTTGGCTAAGCGTATTCCAGAAATACGGTTAATGCTGTAGCGCTGGTATTACTAGTGATAACTGCAAATTTAGATGTGCTGTGGTACCAGCTACGCTTATAAAACAGAGCCTTTAGATCGTGCCGGTATCAACTCCGTACAGACCTGATGCGTTTGTATTGATGCTTCCCCGACTTCGCGCCTACAGGCGCGCGGGGTCCCCTAGGTTCCCACTGGAATAACAGAGCGGCTTGAGTGTTCTCGCGCCCTTCCAGTCCTTGCACGCCGCACAACCATTAATGTTTCCCTAACACTACTGAGTAGCGTCGTTTCATTCCTTCACGGCGCTGCCTTTCGGCTTCGTCTCGCAAGCGAGCCGGGGCAAACAATAAGGGGGTGGTCGAGGTCTTTCGAGGCGGGTTTTCTGAGCCTTTTAAGAGCAGGCAAAGCATCACAAGACAAGCAGATGCGTAGGCGCGCGATGGGGCCGCAGAAAAAGGGGACCTCTGCAGGGTTTTGCAGGGTTTTCCTGACAGTGAAAACGCCTCGCAGGCCCCGTAGCGGGCCGCACAGAGGCCAGTGCAGGGGTGCAGAAAAAGCGACCTATTTAGCCCGCAGGCGTCGTGGGGGGACGATTGCGCGCGCCGGGTGCTGGAGCTAGGGAAACTTCCGCTCACCGTACTATTGGGGGGCGTTCTATCTAGACGCCGCCGGCGCGTAGCGAGCAAAGTTAGTGAGGTGGAGCTCCTACATGCGATACATGTATGAAATACATTAAAAGTAATTACTATATACATATTTCATACGTATAAAACATGTATTGCATATGTATTTGGTATTGATATTATCCGTACCGCATACATAACCAGATGCCACGGGAGGCGTCATGATCGTTCTCATCGGCAATACGAAAGGCGGTACCGGCAAGAGCACCACTTCCGTTCAGCTCGCAGTTGCACGAGCTAACCAGGGCAAGAATGTTTGGCTGGTCGATGGAGATCCGCAGAACAGTTCCGGCCAGGCTATTACGCTTCGTTTGATGGATGGAGTAAAACCAGCCGTTGCTGCATCCCATTACCCGAAAGGCGATGACTTCTACGTACAGGTTGAGCATCAATCCAAACTTTATGATGACGTGATCTTGGACTGTGGTGGTTTCGATAGCGAGTCGTTGCGTTCCGCCTTGGCCTTGGCCGATGTACTGGTGGTCCCGTTCCAACCTCGCGCCTTCGACACTTGGGCACTTAGCAAAATGGCTTCTCTTATAGATGAAGCACAACGCGCTCGCTCGCGAGCCAAGATACAACCCCTCCGTGTGCATGCCATGCTTTCTATGGCTGATCCTGGTGTGAATGCCTCTGACAACCTTGAAGCTGAAAGGGTACTTGAACATTACCCGCAACTTCCTTTCTTGGATGCATCGCTCGGCGATCGGAAGGCATTTGCTGTTGCATCAAGCCGCGGGCTTAGCGTCGATGAGCTTGAGCGTAAGGATCAGAAAGCTAGCTTCGAGCTCAAGCGTTTGGTGCGTCATATCTTTGGAGATGTTGAATGAAAAAGAAGGTATCGATGCTTCCCCCTGGAATGGCTCCAGCTGCACCAACTGAGCAGCCAGATAACCAAGCCATAAAGCAGTTCATCCAGGGTGCTCCCGATAGCGGTAAACTAGTCGAAACTGAGGCGCCTAAAAAGAAGAAGAAAAGGGAGCCGGTAACGATGCTTTACCCAGCCGATCTGCTTGAACGTGTAGATGACTTTGTTCGAAATGACGAGGTTTTGAACACCAGGACGGCGTTCGTAATGCAAGCTATTCGGAATGAACTCAAGCGGCTACAGGAGTGAGCCGCTTGTTTCAAAGCTCAGTCTAGCT
The DNA here is from genome assembly GCF_030403525.1 of Pseudomonas sp. WAC2. Taxonomy (NCBI): domain Bacteria; kingdom Pseudomonadati; phylum Pseudomonadota; class Gammaproteobacteria; order Pseudomonadales; family Pseudomonadaceae; genus Pseudomonas; species Pseudomonas sp. WAC2. The sequence continues at coordinate 14,000 of NZ_JAUEPD010000015.1, read as the reverse complement.
GCTAGTGTACATATGGAATACGCATAATATACGTATGAAATAAATATAAAATACATATGTATTGAGCATGTGATAGGTAAATCATACGTATAACGTAATTATTTCATATGTATTTACCTTTCGTGCTACAAATTCCGGACTTTTCCGGGATAGCGGGAGGTGACTTAGAAATGGGCTAGAAAGCCTTTCCTGATAACGCTTTTCAGCAGATCTGTTAGTTAATGGCGGGGCTCATGCTACAAATGCCGGACTTTCCGATTTTCATAGCGAGTAGGGGAGGGTGGGTAGCTTACCTGGTGCTACAAATTCTGGACTTTTGCTCTTAAAAAGACTCAAAAAATCAGTGTTCTTGATCTGTTTTTTTATCTTGTTTTTTAACTTGTTTATAGAGATCGCTGTAGACCTTTAGCCATGCGGCTTCCAGCGAAGCGCGTGCTACAAATTCCGGACTTTGCGCTACAAATTCCGGACTCTCTGCTACAAAAAACGGATGTTATCCACATTCGAGCTACAAATTCCGGACATGTAGCAGATAGGCTTTCGATTGGATACACTCGGCCTTTCATTCCCGGCATGTGACTCATTATGACGGACCTGATGATCGACGAGGCCGACCACTGGGTAGTAAAGGGCAACGCTCTGTTAGAGGCGGCATACAAGATGACACTCCAGGAGAAGCGCTTGCTTTTGCTGGCCATCTCCAAGATCGACTCTCGAAAGCCAATCCCTGAGCCGATCCGTATCTATGCGCATGAGTTTGCCCAGGCATACAACCTGCCGGGAAAATGGGCCTATGAGGCTATCAAGGAAGCAACAGAAAGCCTGTACCACTGCACAATCAAGATCCCAGAAGTAGCAAACAGTCCCGAAGATGAATACCGCTGGATTTGGCGTAAGAGCACAACCAAATACGACGGCTTCGTTGAGCTGTACTTCACGCCAGTGGTTGCACCCTACCTATCTGAGCTGACAGGCGATTTCACGCGCTACAAGCTGATGCGCGTGGCTAACCTAACCTCAGTCCATAGCGTGCGGCTATTCGAGATGTTCATGCGCTATGAGGTCGAGGGTTTCGGCTACTGGATCGTCAAGCTGGACGACTTCCGCGAGCGCCTTGGCCTGGGCAAAGCGTACGAGCGTATGAGCAATCTACGGACGCGCGTGCTGGATCCGGTAAAGAACGAGCTACCCGAGAAGGCCAATATGGTGATGGACTATGAAATCATCAAAAAGGGCAGGGTACCCGACCGGTTGAAGTTTACGTTTTACTCAACGACAGACGCTGAAGCGCTGCCCATATCATCCGATCGAGGATAGAAGAGACCATGCTAATAGTTCGCTTAAAAAACGGTGTTACCTTAAATTTTGAGCGATCTATCGGCAGTGCGGGAAAGCATGGGATCTGGGAGTTTCACCGTGCGGCTAACTCTTACATGCGGCCGCCGAACTACACGCCTTTTCGGCATGCCGCGATACTTCCATCAGACCCCAGTCCTAACCAGACTGTAAGCGTAGCGATCTGTGCTCCAGGGATGCCTGAGTCAGACTGGATTCCAGTAGGGGAGGGGACCGCTACGCATGAGGAATGGTAGCGGCTTTTTTCGCATAACATCCATTTTATTAAATGACCGCTATCTGCCAGAAGCAGACGTTAGCTAAGCCCAAGCGCCTTATCAGCGAGAGACTGCATAGCTGTCCATTAAGGCATCACGCTGGCACAGCTGATATGCAAAGAGATAGTCAAGAGATATACGCTTCCCACTTCACGCCACGCATTACTAAACGACCGGTTAGTTTTGACAGCAATGCAAGCAAGCGAGCTAGACCTACTCCTGCGTCGTTGAACTTAATGTATGGAGCAGAGCTGTCTTGACCGGATAACGCTCCGTCGTTCTTGATCAGAATCCCTTTTGTTAGATCCAAATAGACATCTGGTTGGCCTGCGCAGGGAAGCTCCATTAGCTTACGCTCAATGACCTCTAAGGCAGAGCCTCCATATGTGAGCACAACGTTTAATATGCGAGTATACGGCCAGTCTAAATCACCCAGCTGAACACTCTCTAGTGTGCTCGGCACTAGTGTGTTCACACTCGCAATGTTGAGTGCAATGGCCTTAAGAATAGATGGTGTAATCTGGGTCTTAATTTCGAAAGTCGCTACCGCTCCTTCCTGAAAAATAAGGTCATGGCCACTAGCAAACGGTAGGCGTGGCATAGACTTCAGCATCAGAACAATGTCTTGTTGTTTGGAGCGCTGGCCATTCGAGTCAACAATGACTCCACTCACAACGCTAGTCATTTCCGGAAGATGCTCAATAAGAAAATCCTGGATAAGACGCTCGCGCGCCGAACCTGCGGTGGCAGAGTGACCTAGCACATTGCTCATTTCATACTGAGCATTTAATGCTTTAACGGCCCCATGACAATATTCGACGAGAGGTTTCATTCGTTCGCTCTTTTTGAGTTTTATATAAGGCATGTTTTTATATAGGCACGGGGGAGGGACTGCAAATGGCCGATAGTTGTCATTTAGTGTGGGTAGTTACTGGGTCGCTACAGGACGCCTACGCGCAACACCCAATATATAAAAGCCCCGATCAGGGGGGCTTTCTGCTTCTACAAAATAGAAAGCTGGTCATCCGACTGCATTAGCGCGGCCGTCTCTCGTTTGAACCGGGACACTGTACTGGTCGAGCAGCCGAGTAGATCCGCCGTCTTACGAACGGAGAAGCCTTTAGCCAAACATTCCTGAATCCTGCGTCGTTGTTCCTGGTCGGTTTGCCTTCCCCGGTATAGGCCGGTGCGCTTAGCTTTCTCAATGCCTTGTATTTGTCGCTCGCGCCGCGTGTCGTAGTCCTTCCGCGCAAACGCAGCCATAAACTCTAAAAACATCTGGCTGATTGCTTTAAGCATCCACTCCTGAATGCCGTCTTCACCCGTAGGTTTGAGTACGGCATGTGTGATGGGCAGATCGAGCGCGACCACCTGGAGGCCTGCCGCTGCGATCTGGTTACGCAATTGCTCCCAGGCCGGTCTGGGAAGGCGGGTCAGACGGTCGACTGATTCGACCAGGAGCACATCACCAGGTGACGCGTCAGCAAGTAGCCGCAGCAACTCGGAGCGGTCCACTGTCGTGCCCGAGGCATTCTCTATATAGAAGGCAGCAATGCGGACACCTTGATCGGCCGCGAAGGATTGGAGCGACTTTCGAGCCCGATTAGCGTCCTGGTCGTCGGTGCTAGCTCGAAGGTAGGCGCGAATGAACATTAAAGGCCTCAGGTGTAGTCGTTAGATGTAGCGAATTATAGGTGTAGTCGTATAAGTCGTTTTACCTATTTATCGCTACACCTAAAAGGCCTGTTTCGGGTGTAGTCGCTGGGGTATACCCTAATGACATATGCAAATCGTTCAAGATCAGGTCTTTGCAGGTATGGTAATTTGTAAGCGCTGCCGGCTCTGGCTATCTAAATTCAAATTGCTGGTCTTTTGATGGTCAGTGCCGTAGTTCTGCTTTTGGTTCTGAATGGGTGTTTATGGCTATGCACAAAAATGGGATGCGCCCAATTCATCCAGGAGAAATTCTGCGAGAAGAGTTTTTAAGTCCGTCAGGTACGCTAACCGCAAGCTTTGCTCAGGCTGCCTCTATCCCAGAAACCACACTGAACGACATCCTGTTTGAGCGTCAGGAGATAACACCTGACCTGGCTCTGCTACTCAGTAATGCTTTAGGTACTACAGCTAAGTTCTGGATGAACCTTCAGAGCGCGTACGATTTACGCGTGGCCGAGCTGGCAGAGAATGCCGACTCATGGCATTCAGGATCAATTCGAGAGGGATTGGCCGAGGCCGAGGCCGGTCAACTAACCGACCTTGAGGATATCAACTCAAAATGGGTAGGCCGTGCAAAAACGCATTTATCCAAAGACAGTTCATAGAAAAACCTCCGTTTGGAGGCTTTGTTGAAGCAAAAGGGTAGCGAACCGATCAAGCGCTGTAGCGCGATACTGCTGGCCAGTAACAGTAGGAATTTGTAAGGGACTTAGGGCTAGAAAACCCAGGTTAAAATGTCACGGGGTGTATGGAATGTCCTACACATGTAAGTAGCCAAGATAGCTGTTTTTATGGCCTATCCAGAACCATGTTTTACAAGGCGCCTGTGTTATCACATCGCGTCAATAAGGATTTAAGTTGACCCAACAACTAGACACTGCAGACAGCGTGCGCCGTGAGGTAGCATCCCGTACCGCGCAGAAACATAAAGCTGAATTCGGCCAATTCATGACGCCTTCGAGCGTGGCCCGCTTTATGGCGTCCTTGTTTCCTCCCTGCACTCTGCAAACCTGTCGTCTACTAGATGCGGGTGCTGGGGTAGGTGCTCTGTCCTGCGCCTTTCTAGACCGCTGGATGGCTGGAGGCTTTGACTTTAAGACGGTTGAGGCTACAGCTTACGAAATTGACGAAAATCTACGTGGGCACCTTACGCTGCATTTGGGCGGATACCGTAATGTAACGCCCCGCGTCATTGCTGGCGATTACATTGAACTGGCGACTACAGAGGGTCTAGGTGATCAAGGCTATACCCATGCGATACTTAATCCACCTTATAAGAAGATCAATAGTCAATCTGCCCACCGGCTAGCCCTACGTAGCGTCGGTATCGAAACGGTGAACTTATATTCTGCTTTTGTGGCGTTGGCTGTAGGCCAATCATCACCGGGAGCGCAGATCGTAGCCATTATTCCACGCAGTTTTTGTAACGGACCATATTACCGGCTATTTCGTGACTTTATCCTTGAGCATACAGCGATCCGCCATATGCACTTGTTCGATTCACGAAACAAAGCTTTTAAGGATGATGAGGTTTTGCAGGAAAATATCATCATTCGTTTGGAACGCTGCGGCAAGCAAGGGCCAGTCACAGTTTCTACTTCTACGGATGACAGCTTTTCCGATCTAACCTCTAATGAACATCCATTCGATCGAATAGTGTTTCCGGATGATCCAGAGCGATTTATCCATGTGCCAACGACAACCGAGAAAAGTATCATCGAACTATCGCCAGCCGTGCGGTATTCCTTGGCTGAAATCGGCGTAAAGGTGTCAACTGGGCCTGTAGTCGATTTCCGTCTGAAAGCGCATCTACGTGATATGCCCGAACCAGACTCGGTACCCTTGATTTATCCTGGGCACTTAAAAAAAACCGGTACCGTCTGGCCTGTCCCAGGCTTAAAAAAGCCGAACGCTATCATGCGCAATGAAGAAACTGAAAAGTGGCTTTATCCAAATGGGTATTATTGCGTAGTGCGCCGCTTCTCTTCAAAGGAGGAAAAGCGTCGTGTAGTAGCAAGTGTAATTGATCCTGCTGCCTTTGGTGATCATCCGGTACTTGGATTTGAAAATCATATGAATCTATTTCATATGAACAAACAGGGCTTGCCTGAAGCTCTGGCTCATGGGCTGACCGTATTTCTGAACACGACGGCAGTGGATGAGCATTTCCGGCGCTTCAACGGCCATACACAGGTTAATGCAACTGATCTCAAACTAATGAGATACCCGAGTCGTGACACTTTGATAGAACTGGGCAAGTGGGCTATGCAGCAGGAAATGCTTACGCAAGAGTTGATCGACGATAAGTTAGGAACTCTAACTGCATGAATAATAAAAATGACTATATCGAGGCCGCGCAACAAATTATTGTTTCCCTGGGCTTACCTCGTGCACAGCAAAATGAACGTACTGCTCTATGTTTATTAGCTCTTTTGAATCTTACACCTGATAAGGCATGGAGCGATGCGGAGAACCCACTTATAGGCATTACGCCAATAATGGAATGGGCACAGCAGCATTATGGTAAGGAGTACGCACCCAATAGCCGCGAAACCTTCCGCCGCTTTTCTATGCATCAATTCTGCGACGCCGGCATCGTTCTCTATAACCCAGATAAGCCTGATCGCCCAGTAAATAGCCCAAAAGCGGTTTATCAGATTGAACCTGCTGCACTGGCTCTATTACGTACTTTTAACTCTCCTGCATGGCATGACAGCCTCGCCGCTTATTTAGCTGACCGACAAACATTGATTGTCCGTTATGCCAAAGAGCGTGAGCAAAACCGCATTCCGGTTGAGATCGCACCTGGACAGAAAATCACCCTCAGTCCTGGCGAACATAGTGAACTTATACGGGCTATTATCGAAGACTTTGCTCCTCGCTTCGCACCGGGTAGTGTATTGGTTTATACCGGTGATACAGGTGATAAGTGGGGTTACTTCGATGCTCCTTTACTGGCCGGGCTAGGAGTTGATGTAGATACACACGGCAAGATGCCTGACGTGGTTTTACATTTTACAGAAAAGAATTGGCTGCTATTGGTGGAGTCAGTTACTAGCCATGGACCAGTGGATGGAAAGAGGCACGCTGAGCTTGCTAAACTTTTTGCCAGCTCAACGGCTGGACTAGTCTATGTTACAGCCTTTCCTAACCGGGCTATTATGGGGCGCTATCTTAGTGAGATTGCTTGGGAAACCGAGGTATGGGTGGCAGATGCGCCTTCTCACCTAATCCATTTTAACGGAGTTCGCTTCCTCGGCCCTTATACAGAGTAACTAATTATTAAATTTAAAAGGCTAAACTGCAAAGCTTTCTTTGTGGTTTAGTGGCGGTATTCGTGAAAAACTAAAAAATCCGGATAGGGCTGAAAATTTAACCTAAGCAGTATAAATCCAAAAATATTCATGAAGATCCAATAAATCATTTGGGCTATAATGAATATTTTGGATTTTGGATTTTGGATTTTGGATTTTGGATTTTGGATTTTGGATTTTGGGTGGTGATATTTCAGGTGGATTGGTCAGCAACTCTTTTAGAGTTACTTATAAAGTTTGTTTTGGAAAGCGGAGACTTGTAATAGTCTTCGTCTAGAAATCTAAGGAGCCTTTTCAGATCAGCCTTATTTTCTGGAATTACTATAACTTCTGTAATGCCTTCCATCTCCGTTTGGAAAGGAATGTTAAACTCTATGGCTGCTGCCTTTATCTCATTTAAAGGGACAGCTTGAAGAATCCCGCTTTGCTGAATTAATGATATTTTTCTTCTGACCCATGAGTCAGCTATTTCGAGAATTACATTAGTGTTTACTGATTGTATTAAGTTTGATGCTACAAAATCAGTGACATCTTCATCTGTTGCTAATTTATAATGTTCGCTTAAGTCAAATATATGGCGTGCAGCATGAAAGCTGAAAAATTTTAACCGTTTGTTTTCCAATGTAGCAGTTAGCTTATGATCTATGGTTAATCCAATTCCATCAACTTTCCTATAAACATTAGATGAATGAAAGATGGACATGCCATTTGTTGAGATTATTTTTCTCCTGTCAAAATTTTGTAGTAAAACTTTGACACTGCCTGTTGTTGTTCTATAACCTGTAAATAGCGCTTTAATTTCTTTGAAAAAATCTTCTGTAGGCTCTACTTCCTCGATAGACAAAGGATTCTCAATGGCTGGTATGAGATCATCAATGTCATCAAAGTTTTCTATATAAAGCATTTCGCCATGGTCTGGTTTGTATTTCCCATCAAACTCTATTTCTTGTTCTATGTCATCAAATATAGATTCTTGATGCTTTAGATATTCTGTGAATTCGGTTTGAACTGGCTGTGACAAAGAAAAGCGGACGATTCTTTTGGCTGGATCGGATGTTAGAGCAAATAGGGTTAACATTTTTTACTCCATTAGCATTCCATCGGAAATTTTTTTTACAGAGGTTATACTTTTAGGGGACAATATTTTTCTATTGGATATCAGTATATAGACCATGCCGTCATCAGATTCTACTTTGTAAAATCTATATTTAAATAAATATAGAATTGGGTGAGAGGGAATATTTGAAATAACCCATGCCGTAATAAATATGATTCCAGCTATTATGAAGGTGTACAACAGATCTACCTCCATCATTTTCATCATGATTGGAGTCGCATAACTTACTATGAAGACGATAAGGAAATAGTCAGCAGACTCTACTTTTTTAGCCTTAAAATTTAGGCTTTCTGATTCCCTTTTAAGCCACTCTAAAATAAGGAAAGGGAGCGCTATGCCGATGAGTGATATTGTTAATAGCTGCCATGTTAATGTGTCGGTTTCGCCGGTTGAATAATATCTGACGCATATCAGGACTAGCAGTATAGGCGAAAATGATGATACGAAAAGTATTGTTTTAAGCCAGTTTTTCAATTTGGTTACCAAAAAAATTCACATAACTAATTTTAGTTTTTATTTAATGTAATTACTTGTCTTCCAGACGGATGGATGACGGAGCCTCTATGATTAATGTTTAAGTAATAGCACAGGAGCTCCGTTTGTTAAAATATGTTATTAAAACAAGCCCGGGGGCTCATCCTCTGGGTTCCAGCTGAAGATCAACACTTCAGAAGCGCTCGCGCTTTTACCGCCTCCGCCGACCGTATATTTAAGGCCGGTCTTCTCGATGTGGTAAGCGCTGAATACCTCGCGAATCGCCGGGTGATCGTTCAGGCTGATGATGGCCTTGCCTTTAAGTTGGCCTAGCACGCGGGCCATTTCCTCAAACTGCTCAAAGCCGAACGGCACACCATAGCCTTCCGTTTCCCAATACGGCGGGTCCATATAAAAGAACGTATGTTCCCGGTCGTATTTCTTGATGCAGTCCTGCCAGGACAGGTGCTCGATGTATGTCTGGGACAAGCGCAGGTGTGCAGCGGACAGGTTCTCCTCGATGCGCAGGAGATTCAGGCCGGGCGGCGTCGTGGTGGCAGTACCATAGGTCTGACCTTCAACCTTGGCACCAAACGCCGATTGCTGCAGATAATAGAAGCGGGCCGCGCGCTGGATGTCGGTTAGCGTTTGCGGGTCGGTGAGCTGCAGCCACTTGAACACCTGCCGACTGGATAGCGCCCATTTGAACTGCCGGACAAATTCCTCCAGGTGATGCTGCACGACCCGATACAGGTTCACCAGGTCGCCATTGACATCATTCAGCACCTCAACCTCCGCCGGCACTTGCCGCAGGAAGAAGAGGGCCGCACCGCCGGCAAAGGGCTCGACATAGCAGGAATGCTGCGGAAACAGCGGGAAGATACGGTCAGCCAGGCGGCGCTTGCCACCCATCCATGGAATGATTGGGGAAGTCATAGTGAAGTCCTTTTCGTGTGTTGATTGGTTTATTGCGGTAAAGCGAGTTCGTAGGGTTTAAAGCGGATCACCTCATCACCGATCCACTCATTGAGCTGGGCCAGGCGCGCCTGGACGGGTTCGAGCTCGTTGGCTGCATAGATCAGCGTAGCGTCCCGGATCGAGCCGAAGCCCCCGGCGTTCTGCGGCACGATGCCCATGAGCTGTGGTGGGATGCGCAGGCCCGCGAGCATGTCGTCCCGACTGATGTTCTTGATCGAGCCAAAGTCATCCTTGGCCGCCACCTCGCTGATGGGAATCAGCTGGATGCCGTCCTTTTTGCCGTTGGGCGAGTACATGAACAGGTTGCGGAAGTTGCCCGGTCCCTTGGCGGACTTGAGCGCCTGCCGCATGGCGTCCACGTCGCCCTCGTTCTGGGCCGGGTCAGTCATGTAGAGAATGAAGCCAGCATGGCTGCCGTTGTTGTAATACTTGCGGCGGAATAGGGTGGCCGACTCATTCAAGAGTGCCGACTGCAGCGCGGCGATCCACTCCGGCAGGCCGTAGATCTCTTGGTTGATGTCCATCTCGCGCAGGTGGTAGATCGAACCCGGCTCAAAGGCGTGTTCTTCCTTCCAGGCCTGGACCATATAGAACTGATCGTCCTTGCCGCGGCGCATGTACTTAGCCAGGGCAGGGGAGAGCGTGAGCGTGCTGCCCAACATTGAACGGCGGCGCTCCAGATACGCATTGCCAAAGGTCAGCCAGTCCAGGACCAGCTGCTCGAAGGCTGCGCGGCTCAGGAGCTTATGCGGGATAAAGGTACGGGCCAGCATGTTGCGTTTGAAGTTAAGGCCCGACTGCAGATAAACGCTGGCCCGTACCGACTTAGCCAGACCGTCGAATGAAAGCGGCGGGTCGTAGTAGCGACCGTTAAACCAGCATTCCAAGTAATCGAGCACCTCGCGGCTGTCGAGTACCGGGACGGCGTCGCCAAAGGTAAAGGCTTCGATACCGGCTGAGGAAGAGCCAGTCGCTAGCACCGTTTCGGGTGGCAGCGCTTGAGTGGTCGTGCTCATCAATGAATCTCCATAAAGCCGGTATTGGCAGCGGTCTGCCCTTCGAGCGGCTCGTTGTGTAAGGCGTGAAATAAGGCCCAGGCGAGATCCGCATGGCCAGTCTCTTCGCTGCGGCCGGCGGTATAGGTGAACTGTCGGCCGCTTGCGGTTATGGTCTTGCGAATGGCCATCAGCGCGGCGGCCATGTCGGTCCAGCCGGCGTCGAATTCGAGGCGGCCGTTCTTGATCACGTCATAGGCCTTGAGGATCAGGCGCGTCTTGACCTCGGGCGAATAGCTAAAGGTGGTTACAGCTGGGAAGAATTGCTTTACCAGCTGCGCAACGCCTGAGCCCATGCCGGTGGTATCGATGCCGATATAGGTCACCCAATAACGCTGCGTGACCTTGCGGATAAATTCAGCTTGGGCGGCAAAGTCCATACCCTTGAACTGGTGACGTTCCAGGATCCGGAACTTGCCACCCGGAACAAGAGGGGGAGCGACCACCACCAGGCCTGCGGTGTCGCCGGTTTCCGCCGGGTCATAACCTACCCAGACCGGACGATCCCCCAGCGGCCGCATGGCAAACGGCTTGTAGTCCTCGGCCCATTCAACCCAGCTGTCCACCATGCACGGCTGCAGCATGGCCAGCGGGAAGATCGACGCGCCGTCATCCACGAACTCGCACATGAGCAGGTTCTGGAAAGCCTCGGCCGCATACTCCATGCGCAGCTCTTCCAGATCGAACAGGTCGCAGCCACGTTCCTCTGCATCCAGGATCGTGACGATCTGACGCCACAGGCGGTCCTCGCACAGCCGGCCCTGCTGCAGGGCGCTGTGGGACACGTCGATCTTGATGTGCTGCGCGGTCGGTTTGCCCTTGTTGAAGCGCTCGCCGGTCCAGAAGTTATAGGCCTCATGGGCCATGGAGCTAGGCGTTGAAAAGTAGGTACGGCGGTACTGCTTCTGCATCGCCATGCCGGAGGCGACCTTGTTCAGCTCGTTGAACTTGAACGTCCAGAAGAATTCGTCAAAGTAGAAGTTGCCGTGATAGCCCTGGGCGGTGCGGGCATTGGTGCCCAGGAAATGCAGCTCGGCCCCGTTGGACAGGATGATCGGATCACCGCTCAGTTCAGTACCGCAGACCTCACGGGCAAACGACTGGATATAGGCCTTGAAAATATGCGCCTGGTTTTTCGAGGCGGACAAAAAGATCTGATTGCGGCCAGTGGTGAGCGCATCAATCAGGGCTTCGCGGGCAAAGTAATAGGTGGCCCCGATCTGCCGGCTTTTAAGAATCGCGCGGGTCCGCTGGTTGCCGGCCCGATACCAGTCCTTCTGGTAGTCAAAGCAGCCATCCAGGAAAGCCTCGGTCAGCTTCTCGATGTCTTCTTCGCTGAACTCGTTGCGGGAGGGTTTCTTTTTCGGTCCCTCGTTACGCTTGGCAAGGTTCGGGTTCAACTCGGTCTCGGTGCCGCCGTCCTTGAAGCGCTGGATGCGTGCCTGACGCTCCAGCTGCCGGTGCAGGAGATCAATCTCCTTGAAGTCGCCGCCGGTCTTGGCCTCTTTCAGGATCAGCTGCACCAGGCGCGCCTCAAGCGCTCCGCCGATGCGCTCGACGTTGTCGGCCCGGTCCCATTCGTCGCGGGTCTTCCAGCTGTGCAGGGTCTTTTCTTTCTCGCCGGTGGCCTCAGTAATCTCGGAGATCCGCCACCCCATCCAGTAGAGAAACTTGGCTTGGCGGCGCGTATCCATCGGCAGGGTAAGGGTGGCTTCGTTCATGACAAGACTGGCTGTGTTTGATGGCCGTCAGTCTGCCGCCTCATCCCTCATCTGCTTAGCACCGCATCTTGTAAACGGCCGATCTACAACCCCGGCTCGTTGCTGCGCCTCCCTCACAAAACGACCATGCCCTCACTGCCACCGCACCCCGCGATCCCCCGCATTGAGGACCTCACGGCATGAGCACTAAAAAGAAATTCCGTTCCAAGCAGTTCCGTGTCGCCGTTGAAGGCGCAACCACGGACGGCCGCACTATCGAGCGCAGCTGGATTGAACAGATGGCTGCCACTTACGACCCCAAGGTCTACGGCGCACGCATCTGGATGGAGCATTTCCGTAGCACCCTGGCTGATTCTCCCTTCCGCGCCTATGGCGATGTCCTGGCCTTATCTACCCAAGAAGTCGAGATCAACGGCGAGAAAAAGCTGGCCTTGTTTGCCCAGATCGAGCCTACCGACGACCTGGTAAACATGGTCAATAACTTAAAGCAAAAGGTGTACACCTCCATTGAGGTCAACGAGAAGTTTGGCTCTACGGGTCAAGCGTACCTGGTAGGTCTGGCTGTAACTGACAGCCCGGCCAGCATTGGCACCGAAATGCTGACCTTTGCCGCGCAAAACCCTGAAGCCAGCCCCCTGAAAGCCCGCAAACAATCCCCGGACAACCTCTTCACCGCCTGCGAAGAAACCAGCATCGAGCTGGAAGAAGTGCAGGAAAAAACCGGCCTGGGCGCTGCGCTGTTCACACGCATCCAGGACATGTTCAAGAGCAAGCAGGCCGAGGACAACCAGGCGTTTGCCCAGTTTGGCGAAGCTGTAGTCGAGCTGGCCGGCCACGTGCGTGACCAGGGCGAAGACCTTGCCAAGGTGCAGACCGCGCAGACCGGCTTTAGCACAAGCCTGGAAGCACTCGAAACGCGCCTGACCGAACTCACCGACACCCTCGGCAAGACCGCCGACCACAGCCAGCAGCAGCGTCCGCCGGCCACCGGCAGCGCTGGCCAGATCCTCACCGCTTACTAAAACCCGCCGCATCTCTGGGAGAACCCCATGCGCACAGAAACACGTATTGTCTTTAACAGCTTCCTGGGTCAGGTGGCCAAACTCAACGGCGTCAGCTCGGCCGAGCAGAAATTCAATGTAACGCCCGCCGTGCAGCAAAAGCTGGAAACCGCCATTCAGGAATCCAGCTCACTGCTGCAAAAGGTCAACGTCATCACCGTGACTGAGCAGGAAGGCGAGTCCATTCTGCTGGGCGTTAACGGTCCGATTGCCAGCCGCACCAATACCAAGGGCGGCAACCGCCGCAATCCGCTGGATCGTAGCGCCCTGGCCAAGGACAGCTACAGCTGCAAGCAGACCAACTTCGACAGCGCCTTCCCCTATCAGCTGATCGATGCCTGGGCTCGATTTCCAGACTTCCAGGTTCGCCTGTCCAAGGCCATCACCGAGCGTCAGGCCCTTGATCGCATCATGATTGGCTTTAACGGCAAGAGTGCTGAAGCCGCGACCGATATCGCTGCCAACCCACTCCTGCAGGATGTAAACAAGGGCTGGTTGCAGAAGATCCGCGAAGGCGCAACAGATCGCGTGCTCGACAGCGGAAAAACTGAAGGCAAGATCACGATCAATCCTGCAAAAAATGCAGACGGTAGCTTTGTTGGCGACTTCGGGACGCTGGATGGCCTGGTGTATGACCTGGTCCAGATGCTTGAGCCCTGGCACCGCAGCCGCCCGGATCTGGTAGTCCTGATCTCTCGCGACCTCATGCACAACAAGCTCCTGGCTGCCGTTGAGAAGGGCGGTTCATCCAACGTCGAGGCCAATGCCGCCGATGAGATCGTTGCCAAGGCGCGTGTGGGTGGCCTGCCGGTCGTTGATGCGCCGTTCTTCCCCGAAGGAACCATTCTGGTCACCACGCTGGCCAACCTGTCGATCTACGTCCAGGAAGGCGGCCGCCGCCGTTATCTGAAAGACGAGCCTGAGTACGACCGCATCGCGGACTACCAGTCC
>NZ_JAUEPD010000014.1:0-38937 GCF_030403525.1 Pseudomonas sp. WAC2 | reverse complement strand
TCAAGGGAAATACGGCCGTTGGCCGGTCCTGCGGACGCGGAACCCCAGCAGAGCCGGGGCCCCCCGCCATTTCCCTTGACGCCACAGCGTTACAAGAATGGTGATTGGCTAGAGCCTTACCTACAGCTTGGTTGGTAGGTCGCTTAAATCTTGCGTCAGATTGGGCTCTACGATGCCGGCATAGATAGATAACAGTCGCCACAGTGCATAAGGCACCTCATCTCCTAAGGTTGTCCATCTACGGACCCTGCTGGGATCTATACCTAGTAGCCGCCCAACTTTGGATGTAGAGAGGTCCATCAGACGCATCATCTCCTTGAGCTCTTCTGAAGTGGGCGCTTTCCAGGTATCAGAATACGGCGCAAATAGCCCCGCTCTACTCAGGCCGACCATTTCCAGCAGGTCAGCTCGGGTAAACGTCCACGTTTCCTCATTCATGCAGATCAGGTTTTCGGCACCCAACCTCCAGGCCTGCCTGCAGGCATCTTTCAGGCCTTCGACCTTGAGGGTTTGCCGGGTGGCGTCAGGAAGTTTTGCTATCGCTTGCATGGGGCTCTTCTACAACTCATGAGACTGCTATTCGAACAGCATCAAGGCTGATAAGTAAATCGGCAGGGAAGGCTTGTGTAGTCGTTAGAGGTAGCGAAAAGGCGGTGTAGCAGTTTAAGTCGTTCTGGCTGCTTATCGCTACACCTGGACGCTGGCTTTCTGGTGTAGTCGCTGGGGTACACCCTAATGATTACACAAAGAAAACTATACCTGTCTTGCATATAGCTATAGTTTTAGGTCAATACGCCTTGGAATGTTTTGCGCCATTCGCTCGGCGTAACACCAAACGTTATCTTGAAATGCTCTCGGAAAGAACTGACTGACTGAAAGCCTACAAGCTCTGCGATAATCTCTACTGAATGACTAGTGGACTCCAGCAGTTCCTGGCTACGTTGCAGGCGTTCAGATACAAGCCAGTCGCCCACTGACATTCCTGTTGCCTTATGGAAATGACGAGTAAAGGTACGACGGCTCATTTTTGTAAAAGCTGCAAGAGCATCGATATCGTGTGGCTTACTTAGGTTTCTTCGCAGGAAATCGAGTAGCCTGTTAATCCGGGCATCCTGAGTGGATTCGGGGATGGGTTGCTCGATGAATTGAGCTTGCCCACCTTCGCGATAAGGAGGAATCACCATGCGGCGGGCCACCTTATTGGCTATTACGCTGCCATAATGCTGACGTACCAAATAGAGACAGCAATCAAGGCCCGCACCCGTACCTGCAGAGGTAATCAGGTTGTCGTCGTCTACATATAAGGCATTGGTATCCAGATGGACTTGAGGGAAGCGTTTGATGAAATCCTGCTCCAGCTCCCAGTGTGTTGATGCTCTACGATCATCTAAAAGGCCTGCATAGGCCAAAACGTAGGTGCCCAAGCATAACCCTACTACCTGTTTACCCTGTCGATGGGCTGACGTCAGCGCGTCCAAAAGTCTTGGATCAGGTTGCTCCGCAGGATCACGCCAGTAGGGAATAATGACGATATCAGCTTCTGGAAGTGTCTCTAGGCCATATAGGGTATCTATGCTCATCCCTTGATCGGATCGGAGTATACCTGGCTCACCTGCACAGAGCTTTAGGTTAAAGAGCTTATGCTCCGGCAGGATGTCTCCGAAGATAATGCACGGAACCGACAGGTGAAAAGGACTAAAGTGGTTGTACACCACCAGGGCAACGGTAGGGATAGACACTGAAACCTCAACTCAAAGGTAAAAGCAGGCCTTTTTTATAGCAACCTGCTGATCACCCTGCTCAATTAACTACCAAGCAATTGTCTTTTGATATCTGCATTATCAAAGTGAGCTCTTTTCTCAATGATTTTCCCGTCAGCGATGCGCAACAACATCATCAGGGACATCCTAAGCCGTTTGCCTGCAGGTGCTACTCCCGCAATCTCCCCACTCTGGATTCCCTCAAATTCCAGATAGGCTGCTACCTGATCACCTTCTGCAACCAAAGCCTTTATCGGCATCCTGAACCCTTTGAAAGCATCAAGATTTTTCTTTTCAGACGCTATGAATCCTTCGGCACCGTAATGAGGCATATCAACCTGAGCGTAGAACACGAAATCTTGGTGACATAGTTCTCTAATGAGATCGTATTGTCCGTTCTGTAGAGCATCATAGAAGCGGCTGACCAGCGCCTTGTTGGCCTCGTTCGACATAGGATATTCCTCTGGTTTATAGGTCATCTTAAAGGGTGCAGGTTTCGCCATCCTCAGGAACCAGCACACGAGAGGTCAGGCCCTTTTCACCGATGAACTGCCGTAGCTCTGCTCTAGACAATGTGCAGTGGTTAATGGCTTCCATATGTGTAGTGAAAATGGTTGAGTGAGGAACAGCTTCGCAGACGTGGCTGACGTCTTCCTTTCCCATGATGATCGAACCAAGGCCTATCACTTGAGCATCACCAGTATTAAGAATGATGACGTCAGGAGAATAGGCTTCAAGGTTCTGAATGACGTATTCATTCCAGACGGTATCGCCAGCCAGATAGAGTGTTTTCTCATCAGGATGCTTAAAGACGACACCGCAGGCATCTCCCAAGATCTCACCAATCTGCTCAAGCGCCTCGTCACTTCCATGCTGACCAAATGTTTTGATAAGAGTGATGTTTTCAAAAGATGTGTTTTCGGTCAGAACACGAACGTTTTTAAACCCGGCATTCCGTATGAGTGCGGCATCCCTTGCGTGCTGAGCAAAGATCAACATGTCCTTGGGAATTAGTTTCTGAGCTGCATCATCCCAGTGGTCAGCATGGGTATGCGTAACAATAACGGCATCGACGTCGAGTAGTGTATCGACCGCTACTGGCAGCTCTACCAATGGGTTGGCTAGATGACTATTAACAGTTCCCTCAAAACCAGGATATGTGCCCTTCCTAGCCAGCATGGGATCAATAAGGATTTTCTTGCCGGCAAACTCTACTGTCAGGGTTGCGTTTCTAATCTGTGTAAGTTTCATTTCCAATCATCCTCTACCTGCTGCGCTTAGTTTTAGCGAAGCGTCAAATGCAAACATCTCTGGACCTGGTAAGTCAGTGATGTGTTTTCAGTAGAGGGATTATCCGCCCGACCTGGTATGCCCATAAGCGGCCCACAGGCCAAATATCAACAGCATTGGGCCAATACGCAGGTGTAGTCGCTGGGGTAGACCCTAATGACAACACATATATAGCTATGACTCTGCCCTGTCTCAAGGCTAAGAGATCAGTACATCGAGCTAATTTTTTGGAAGAAGTATTTGTGCTCTGCAGCGGCCCTCGATAAAAGCTGCTCCTGAGCGTGAATCAGTAAGTGCAATGTCCACGATCCTACAGCAAGCGGGCTCAGGCAATATGAAAAAAGGCCATCAACTTGAGCCAGTCGTATAGCAGCCCTGGTAGAGTACTGACCTCGATTAGGAAAGGACTCCCGATTCATGCCCGCAGTGATCGCTGAAAACGACGTCTCGAACTGGAACGACGAGACGGGTGTCGTCTACCACTTTCCCAAGCGCTACAGTTCGATCCTCAAGCCTGGCACGCAGGTCATCTACTACAAAGGGAAGCTGCTGGACAAAGCCTTTACTGAGCAACGACTCAGCAATCGGCCGCATTACTTCGGGATAGCGCGCATTGGCGCGGTTGAGTCTGACCCCGAAAGCGATAAAGGCGACCTCCTGGCGACCATCGAGGACTTCCAGTTTTTCGCCCATGCAGTCCTAGCTAAGGAAGGAGATATCTACCTCGAGCCTATTCCTCCATCGATGGCGAAAAACTACTGGCGCAACGGCGTACGAGAGATAGACCAGCGCACCCTCAATAGCATCCTAATCCGGGCAACGATCAAGGCCGCGCCGAGTCACGTGAATCGAGACGACCTCATGTTCGAGATTATTACGGATCCGAAGGCTATCGCCGCACTCAACACCAAGTTCGCGAAGATCATGCGCAAAGCGTTTCCGTACAACGAATCACGTGAACTCACGTACCCGTCGGGGCACCACACAGGCGACGACCCTGCGAAGCACTTGAATCATCTGCTATTTGGCGCACCAGGAGCGGTAGATTGGCTGGAGTTGGCTGTACAGTTGAACTTCCCCAACGAGTTGTATAAGAGGTTGTATGCCGGAACTTTTGTTCGTGATAGGGCAGGCGAGATTTTCCTTGCGTATCGAGGAAGACTGACCAAGGGCAAAGCCGGCCTGCGAAAGAATCTCGTACTCGCCCAATTTAGCAATAGCGTGGATGCCCAGGACGGCAACCAGACGAATAGAGTGATCTTGATCGCTGGCCTCGACGAGCCTGACATGATCGATAAGCTCTTTGCCTTCGCCCAAGAGGCACGAGAAGTGGCGACACGGGTTGCCAGCATAAATGCGGAAGCAGACAGCAGCCCTGGAAGCGGCGGCGGAAAGGGCGGCTCAGCGGAGCTCGACTCTATGATGGCCCTATCCGTATATTTCGACGAGTTTTCGGGCAAGAGCAACATAACACCGCCGGCTACTACCGGTAGGCGAGTGGTAGAGCACGGCGCCATCGTTGCTGCTCTTGCCAAGATCTTGGGGAGCGGAGCCAACCTTCAGAAAAACCAGGCAATCGACCTTGCGGCAATCTATGAAAGCAGGACAGATCTCTATGAAGTGAAGACATCCGCCGACACGCAAAGTGTCTATACCGCCGTTGGCCAGCTCCTGATTCATGGCGAGGGGATCAAGACACTGCTGGGGCAACCGGTACGGCGGTTCCTGGTCCTCCCGGAAATGCCTCGACAAGACTTTCTCAAGCCCATCGCCAAAGTTCTCGAAGGTGCAATCATCACTTATCGCAAACATAACTGCAGCTATACCTTTACGGGCCTGTAGTTGTTGCGCCAGTAAAGGATTTTCTTTACATGCTAGAAAAAATACTGGGTTCATTTTTCTCTGACTTTGATCCTAAACATACAAAGATCCATCTGGCGAGCCATAGTGGGGATTCGGACCCTCTTGATGTCTATCTAGATGGCGACTTTGACGACTGGCAATCCTGGCAGACGAAGAGAAACTTCAAGGCAAAGTATCTAATTTCAGTCATTCAGCTCCCCGACCCTAAGAAGTGGTTGTTCGTTGGAGCTTATGATTCGTTAAAAGCGACCCCCATCGACGAGCCAAAGACGAAGTGCAAGTTTCGCTACAGCTATCGCCGGATGGAGGAGTTCAAGGAGATCGAAGGGCGTCTGGTAATCAGCTATCACCGTACCGATAGGTCGCCCTACCGGAAGCTTGAAACCTGTATCGACAAAATGTCTGTTTTTCAGATTCTGCCGGAGCGAGTGTCAATCGGCCCCTTTCCAGGGTTCAAGGCAGTAGAGATTAGCCACCGTGAACTTAGGATCATTGCGAAACAGGGTATCCAGTCTTGGGTATCAGCCCTTTCTAGTGTGGCGGGTGTTTACCTGATCTCTGATCGCCAACATCAGGTGCTTTATGTCGGAAGCGCCACCGGGGAAGGAGGCATCTGGGGGAGGTGGAGCGTGTATGCCAACGGTGGTCATGGTGGAAACGAGCGGCTGAAGGCGCTGAAGGCCGAAAAGGGCTCAAGTTTCACTAACGGCTTTCATTTCTCCATCTTGGAAATCGCAGATAAGCACACTGGCAAGGAACAGATGCTTGAGCGCGAGAATGACTGGAAGCGCAGGTTACTAACTAGAGATAGCGGTCTCAACGGTAATTAAAGGCTAATAGCGAGGGGCTTCTGAAGTGATTCCCTTGAGCGCATCGAACTTGGCCGGCTTGGTTTGTCAGTGGCCGGCGAGGACCTGGTAGTACTCGCGCTTATAGCGGATGCTAGGTGTTGCCATAAGCCATAGCGCTGACTTGTAGCGTCCGTTATTGGCCGATAGCGGTCACTCATCACAAGGGTAGCCCCAAATAACTACTGGGCTGCTACAAAGCGTCTACGCGCAACGGACGTTATGGTAAATATCTAGCGTTAGAGAAAGCCATATCGTAGAAACGGAATGACATGTAATTATCCGTTTCGCTAAAGACGTAGAGCGTTATGTTGGGATTGGCACAATCCTTTGATTTAAAGCGTCGTCGGCTTAGGCTAATTGCGAGGCTCCGCCCAGCTCACAGCGGACAGCCTTCACTAACCCAACTCGGAAGGCTTTCAGCCACAAGATAAAAGTCTTCTGGGGTCATGCTACCGTGGTCTACGATGAAAACGGGCGAGGATGATAACTGGAGACTGATGACGACGGCACGTCCTCCGCTATCGTCTCCGATGGCCAGATATCCAGGACAGTACAGCTGAACCTCGTAGCAATCGTTGCGCTCAATGATTTCGTCTGCAGTGTAGAACCGCACCAGGTCTCCAACGAACTGGCCACCGTGGCTAGCGAGCAAAGCTCGGTATTGATGGGCAAGCGGGACACCGGCCCAAGCCTCAATTGCATCTATGTGTTGGTCAAGAGCCATGTGGAACCTAACGTTTGGTTAAGGGATGGCCTTAGCCCGTCCCAGTGAGCGCAGCGAACGGTTTGAACTATGTGTTAGGCCTTTCAGATGACCCACGGCCCTAGCTCGCCATCAATTAAGATTTGCATGCTCTCAAAGTGATCTGAATTGTCTTTTAGATGTATCTCAATGCCGTTGTCTAGGTAGATAGCGATTGTTCTGTCATCCGGAATTTGGCATCTCACTACGCTGACATTCATGATTTCAAAAAAAGAGATGGAGGCCAAACACCTTCTTGCCAGACACCAATAACTTCACCGCTTTTGACAAGAGTTATGTTTGATTGAACTGCAAAATGGTATTTCCCAAAGCTGAACTGCAGATCGAACTGACCAACCAGTATCTGCGTCGTGATTTCTCCGACCATTCCTGAGAGGTCTAAGTCTTCTGGGATACGATACATAATTGCCTAACGTTTGGTTAAGGGGCGGGCTTTAGGCCGTCCCAGTGAGCGCAGGGAACGGTTTGAACCACTAGTTAGACCTTACACTTCTACATGGATGAACGGAAAATAAGTTCTGAACTCAGTAAGAATCACATGGTTATTATGTAGTGAGTTCAAAGCTCTATCCCTGCTCGGGCCATCAAATACTTTACGATTACGGATATATGCAATTCCGAAAATTGCTTCATCTTCCTGCTTTGTAAAGCTACGACTAGGGCTGAAGCCTATTGATCTGTAGATATGAAAGCGGGGTGCGTCAAAAGTTAATAATTCCGTTATGTAGTCTGGATATGATTCTGCTGACTCCAGAACCATGAAAGCCCACTGCTGCAATTCCTCAGTGTTGATTGCATCATTAAAATAACAATTCACAACAAAGGCGATAGTCGATGAACTCTCGCGTGTAAGTCCATTCATGATCTAGGTCTAACGTTTGGTTAAGGGGCGGGCTTTAGCCAGTCCCAGCGAGCGGAGCGAGCGATTTGAACCATCTGTTAGCAGCCTTATACATCGTGGGTGTTCGAAATGGTTCGATCGTATTTTGATAAAAATTCAGCGAGGCTTATACAAGACTTCCAAAGTTCAGTGATGTAGTTAAACTCTTCATGAAACGGTACTTCAAAGCTTTCTACATCAGTTGCATACTCGCAATTTCTTGAAAGCATATCAAGCCAGCTTGGATATCCAAGATTGTAGTAGATTTTGTCGATAATATCGCTAAGTTCAAATATGCTTAGCTCTTTTTTATAAAATTTCTCGTAAAGCTGTACAATAAACTTTCCTGCCCAATACTCCTCGTTTTGTTTTTCTAGGTCAAGGTGCTTTACTAGTATCTTGCTTGCTAGCTCTTTTGCATCATCTTCGAACGACGACCCTGCCAGGAGGATTATATTCTCATCGTCATTGTCTTCATGATTCAGCAGTCGCTCAAGTGCCCATTGAGAAAGAGCACTCCAATTCGCCCAGCCGAAACGAATTTGAACATAAATGCTGTGGAGGTCTTCGATGGATTTGATCATGATTGCTAACGCTCAGGTTGAGCCGCGGCGAAGCCGTCGGCTCCAACCTGTTGTTAGGCCATTCTCTCTTCTTTAAGTACTTCGGCCGCATGCGCCCGAAGATGTTCTAGGCACGCCTGGTCGACAGCAGAACTAATGCGATAAAACTCTGCATCCGCTGCCTCGAGCTGAGAAGCCAGCTGACCGATTTGGGATGCCACCACCTCAGAACCGAGAAGGATAACATCAGGAAACAGACCAAGGACTTGCTCTAGAAGCCCGCCAAGGTCGGGCAACTTGACCTCCCGAAGCGCAGGGACCACCAATGATGCATAGCGGCCGACTGGATTCAGAAAGAACTGCACGTGCCCGCCATTTTGAACCTCGCCCGCATAGGCAAGGACAAGCTGAACATTGAATTCAGGACGTGAAAGACCGAGAAGCGGAAGATGTTCGTTGGCCCGACTAGACCAGAGTCCTGCCAATTCCGATACGGCAGATACTTGGCCTTCCGCCGACAGCAGGTTCTGAAAGTAGCGCTCGCTGATTCTCATGTCTCTCCGAGGCCTAACGTTTGGTTAAGGGGTGGCGGAACGCCGTCCCGAGCGAGCGAAGCGAGCGGCTTGAACCATTCGTTAGCCGAGCTCTCATGTTTCGCTAGAAATAATATGGATGACTAATTCAAGCGAGCTGTCTGCCAGCAATGGTGGATCGTCTCGACTTGAGTGAGTAAGGGAAAACAGAGCGCCCGGTTGTGTGTCACATGGCATTGATAAGTAGGTGTAGAGGTGGTTTTTTACGGACTCGGAGTAAGTTATGTAAATCTCCGATTCTTTAATTTCTATGGTGGCGAGCTTGCCATGACACTTGGTGTACAGTTTGGAAAACAAGGAGATTGAGCTGTAAAGATCAAAGGATGCTGATGCGCCGTGCCTCCCCTTATGAATTGATCTAGCGACTGCATTGAGCTCAGCTGTCTTGCCGTAAAGATGCAGTTCCTTGTTTTTCAACTCCGCAAACATGATTGCTCTCTGGCTGTGGATCTTAAGGTCTTTGGCGGCTAACGTTTGAGTTCAGCGGACGCCGAAGGTGATCCGCTGGAACGAATTGTTATACGTACTCTTCCCAATACGCTTGTTTCCGAATTGGTAGCATTGATGCATGAGTAATATTTGAGAAGGCTTGAAACATTGGCGTCCCATACACGAGATGCATTTTTGACTTTAACTTTGCTTCTTTTACCAGGCCTTCATAAACACGAACGAATTTATAAGCAAGAGGATGGCCTGTTGCGTCTCCAAGCAACATAAAAAAGTCCTTCTTGGCTTTTTGCGATGTTTGACCAACAACAATGGCGTCAACGTAACTGTAGACAGCTTCTTCATCTCCATACCGGACTTTCTTGCCAACCGAAGCAAGAACTGGGTCTGATCCATGAATGTTGAAATGCATGTCGATTAGACGGCGAAGAATGCTCAAGGCGCTTTTTTCTGACTCCGACCTTAGTCGAAAGAATGCGTCGTCACTTTGAATTCCTTGCATCTCTTTTGAAATGGAGTTGCCTTTAACTTTCAAAGCTTCTAGGCGATAAAGTCGGAACATCTCAAGCAAGGTGAGAGCTACCGCCAACACAAGAAGCCAGATCCCAATAGGGGTAGATGGGTCCGAGATTTTGACTTCAAAGTACTTTTCGATAATTGGGGTCAGAATTGAATTCCACCATGGCGATACTCCTAAAAGCGTTGCTGCCAGCGTAATGATTGCCAAAACAACTTTTGAAACAAAATTGCCTCGATAGATTCGAAACGCCTCAAGAAGAAAGTCTTTCCAACTCATCATGACCTCAATATGTGATCGTACGTATAACGGTTAAGCTAACAGGCGAGCAAAAGCGTAGCTTTTGCGAGTCAAGTGAGCGAAGCGAACGGTGTTGAGCGTATTGTTATACGTCACCTTGCAATTCCCCAATAATTGCGCTGGGTTCACCGCCACTTTGAAGAGATTTCCAGATTTCAACCAACTTCTCTTTATTTGTTGAAAGCCAATTCGACACGTCGGTGTCATATTTTTTTGGCAGGTTGCCCTAGCGACTTGAACCACTTGTTAGGGCGCGCCCCTTTTGCCACGACCTCGCAGATTAACCCACACCAAGATTGCAGAGCCGGCGACGCATATTGATGTTAATCCAACGCCAATTAGAAGCGGGCCGGGCTCGGTACGCAACACTAGCCAACCTCCACTGAGGTTATGGATTACGATCGTGCCGCAGAAATAAGCCGGAACTAGAAGCAGTAAGGCGCAAACCCACCTACAAAAAGCGCTGATGCAGCAAGAGCTGACAGGCAGTAGTGCTGGAAGCCACAACGGTAAGCAAACCAAAACGCTACACGTTAACCAGAAGAGTTTTGCACGGTTCCCAAACTCTTCAGGCTCAAGAGCATACGAAGTCGATGCCCCCAGATAAAATACAAATAAACCAAGGGCCAACGCGCCCATCAAAAAGAGTACTCGCACTGTGATTGGCATGGGAGCCCTAACGTTTGGTTAAGGGGCGGGCTTTAGCCCGTCCCAGTGAGCGAAGCGAGCGGTTTGAACCAGCTGTTAGGGTTTTCCAACATTTTCGTGAGGAAAGGCTGATGCCGGTTTGGTGCTCAGCGCCATAAGCCGTTTGAATAGCTTTTCTTCGGCATCAAGCCCTGCTTGCATTTGCTGTTTTTCAAAGAAGGCAGCCAAGTAACCACATCCCGCGTGAAGAACTGCAATGAGGATTTCCTCTAACTGCCGAACCGTCCCAGTGATGAAGGCTTCTGTGGTGTGTTCTTCTTTGAGGTGGGCTGAATAAAAGAAGCTCGCGCCAAAGGGTGAGCCATGAATGACCTCTGACGAGAGTGAATAGATCAGCCCATATGCGGCGAGCAGCCGCGATCCAGCCTTGCGCCCTGCAAGTTCACCTACCCGCCTGATGCGACTTGGCGTATCTAGGTTGGTCCAGCTTCCGTTTCCTTTGCCTGAAAATTCGGGAAATTTAGATGCAAGTGTTGATACTGGGTCAGGGTCTGTGCGGACTTCAATCGAGTATTCGCCACTTCCGAATTTCCGATTGTGTTGCCGCCATGCGGCGAATTCGATGTACCCAACAGCTCGGTCTGCAACCGCATTTGACTCCGCTAGGAGGTAGCTTGCATTTACGAAAGACTCGACTGCTGATCGTGCGATTGGATAGGCGTCGCGGACAGGAATTCCGCGGTGTTTGGCAATGTGTAAAAGGGACTCGACAGATTGCCCTGCCCCCATTGCTAGTAATGTGCTTGTGCGTCGTTGTGCGTCCGGGAGGCTACAAGTCAGGGTTTCGCCTTCATATGTGGTTGAGCCTTGGGATGCGACGAAGAGTGCAAGGCGCAAGAACTCTTGCTGAAGCATTGCCAAGCCTCGCAAAGCATCCAGCAGTGGTAACTCCTCGTCTGCGGGCATGAGTTGTTTTCCCTAACTATTATTAGGCGTCACTTGACGCATAACATGCTGAACGCGTCTGACGTATAACCTTCCGTATCATCTTTTATCTTCCTATCTAGGACGGGCGTTTCCAAGGAGCACTGACTGTATAAGGAAGCTCTACACTATGGAAAGAAAGCAATGATTGCTGGATTCAGTGCGAGAGCAACTCAGGCTAAAACGCTACTCGATTAGAGTTAGATGCGTCTATTAAATATGAGCCAAACGGTTCTTTTGCCTGCCTCACTGCAAAGGGACACTGAGGTTTACGGACACAGTGCTAACTGAGGCTTCTGGAAATCCGATACACCTGCTGACCTGTGCTCAGCGGAACAAATCCTCTAGCGAACCCGGCTCTTAAAGCCACACGGGTCAGACCTTGATAACGCTCTAGAGACATTGCTATTTTTGAGAAAAACATCATACTAAGTATTATATTTCGTGTGATGCTAAAGACTAATATGGGCTCTTTTCGTGAGGGTGTTTAAAAGCAAGTGGTTTACTCGCTTTGCCGACGCGGAGGGCATCACAGAAGAGGACCTAAAGGCTTCGATAGCCAATGCTGATCAAGGATTGATAGAGGCCAATCTGGGTGGTGGTGTCATCAAGCAGCGTATTGCAAGAGAGGGAAGCGGCAAGTCGGCAGGGTATAGAACTATTGTCTTGTACCGGATAGCTACAAGGTCTTTTTTTGTTTATGGCTTCCCCAAGAGCTCACGAGCCAATATCAAGCAAGACGAATTAGCCGCCTTCAAGAAATTGGCTAAAGCCACTCTTGATCTCTCTGAGGGGGACCTCAAGAAGGCTTTGCAAAACGGCACCTACGTGGAGGTGATTTGAATGCCTAAGAAGTACCGAAGTGACATTTTTGCCGCTATACATGAGACGGCTGAAGGTCTTCATGATGCCGGTGTGGTGACTAAAACAACCATGCGTGAATTTGACGAGGCCTGCCTCCAGCCGGCCAAGAAGTTTACGCCTGAGGAGATCGTAGCGCTTCGCAAGCGTGAAAGAGTTTCCCAGCCGGTTTTTGCGCGCTACTTAAATGTAAGCAAGAACCTGATCAGCGAGTGGGAGCGGGGCAATAAAACTCCTGGCGGTCCCGCTGAACGACTGCTGACCGTGATTGAGAAAAATGGTCTTAGAATTCTTGCATAGCAATTATAAAGAAAGCCTGAAAGAAGAAATTCTATAGTTATTAATCTATATTTACTTTGACCACATATTGATCTTGATTTTTTAACTATTAAGTTTCAGCTTCTTGGGAAAAAATCAGAGAGATCTCTTTGTAAGCGAGATCTCCCTGATCTGATTAATTTGTACTTAATCTTTCTTTATAATTGATAGTGTGCCATTGTCTTGGAACATTAAATATGCGCCAGGATTGTTATATGTTCCAGTATTCCATAAGGCTGTGCCATTTGCATCATATATTACAAAATTACCATCATTTTGCATTATAGCATTGGTAGCACCTTTATTTTGAGTATATGAGGCCCACACCACAGAATTATTTGGGCCATAAATTACTAAGTTTCCGTCTGTTTGAAATACAAGTAAATAGGATCCCAACGCTACTTGTTGACCAAGGGCTAAAGACTGGCCTCCATTTAATATAAAGTCAGAAGATTTTTCAGCCTGCATTGAAGGCAGCCCGGTATTACTCCAGAGAAATCTAGATGTTTTGGCAGGAGGCATACCAAGCATTTGCAGACCTGTAGCTGAAACAGTACTGCTGGCAATAGGTTTAACTCCGGTAAAGACTTCAATCTGAAAAGTAAAGTTAGCTCCTTTTTGAGCTTGAAGTATCAAGCTAGGCGCTAAATAGTTTAGAGTATATTGACCTGAAGTGTTAAGTCCTGTTTTACTAACGGTGGTGATGTTTCCATTTAGATTTGCAGTTGTTCGAATAACATAGTTAAGCGATTGCTCTGGATTTCTTGGGTTTAGCGTTACAGCAAGTTTTCCAGGATTATTAGATATAATTAGGTCAGTGTAAAAAATTTTTTCATATTTAACAGAGTTGCCGATTCCAACTCCAGTATATTTATGACTACAATTGGGTATGTATCCGTTAGGTATGGAGAAGTAGTTAGACGGCGGTTGGGCTGCGAATGCGCAAGCAACAATTCCGTCAACTACCTGGCTTATTCTAAAACTAGACGAAGCAATGGTTTCCTCTACTGTCGTAACCACCCACCACGGATTAGAAAAGCTTGATAACTCTTGAGGCTCTAAAATCCACATCCCTTGGTAAGGCGTTGCGTACTTTATAGACTTCTTAGTTATACAAGTTCCATTTAATATATTTTTCTCTATAGTTAGATAACCAGAGGGGCGACTTATATTTTCGCATTGTGTAATGGTATCTGCTTGAGCTTCTAAAGATAAGATGGATCCGGTAAAAGTTATTGTGTATATAAGCTTTTTTAAGTTAATTTTATTCACAGCAAGAATATCCCTAAAAAACCTATTCATAGGTAATGTATCCATTCAGATGTTGTTTAGTTTGTTAGAAACCAGATTATCGGCTACTTTCAAAAGGAAAGAAAATTATTCTGTCCTTTTGAAGAAGATCTATTTTAATACGATATTGCTTATAAGGAAAGATAAGAATAAATTTCAGTTGATATCTCTTTGATATCTCTTTGATATCATTTGGTGATTTCGATAGAAAGTTACCCGAATTTTTATAGATATTGAGTTTACTCAGTTATCTAAATAAGCAATGGGTGCATTCAATGAATTCTTAGTCATCATACCAACCTAGCTGTTTGGGTTAAGAACAAAGCAACCTTATATGTGATAATGTCCTTTATCATCTATTTTATGGTTGCGGTTCTTTCTGGCAGGTCCGCGCGTGGTTAACGGTGCCCTCATACAGCTACCCTATTAAAAAGAAGGAATCGATAAAAAATGAAAGCGTCGGCGTTAATCGGAACGGTCACCCTGCCCGCGTTGGTCCAGGCGGCCGGTAGCAGCGCGCGGATGCGCTTTGTCGATTTCTTTACCGCCAATATCCGTAACCCGCACACTCGCCGTGCCTATGGCCGCGCCGTGGGTGAATTCCTGGCCTGGTGTGAAACGGTGGGGGTGGCGTCGATGGGCGAAATCAAACCGCTGCATGTGTCGGCCTGGATCGAGTGGCAGACCCAGACCCTCTCGGCGCCGACGGTCAAGCAGCGCCTGGCGGCGCTACGGCACCTGTTTGACTGGCTGGTGACCGGGCAGGTGATTCCCACCAACCCCGCGGCCTCGGTGCGTGGGCCCAGCCACAGCGCCCGGCAGGGCAAGACGCCGGTGCTGACTCCCACCGAAGCCCGCACGCTGCTGGACAGCATTGATGTGAGTACGCCGATTGGGCTCAGGGATCGTGCGCTGATTGGGCTGATGGTGTTTTCCTTTGCCCGCGTCGGCGCTGCGCTGACCATGAAGGTCGAGGACGTCTATCGACAGCAGTACCGGCTGTGGGTGCGGCTACGCGAGAAAGGCGGCAAGCGACACGAGATGCCCTGCCATCACTCGCTGGAGGAATACCTGCACGCCTACCTGGTGGGGACCGGCATTGAGGCGGATCCCAGGGGGCCCCTGTTCCGGACCATTGCGCGTGGGACCGGGCAGCTGAGCCGCAATGCCCTGCCGCAGGCCAATGCCCATGCGATGGTGAGAAGGCGGGCGCTCGCTGCCGGGATCGAGACGCCGATTGGCAATCACACCTTTCGCGCGACGGGGATTACCGCGTACCTGAAGAATGGCGGTACGCTGGAGAATGCGGCGGCCATGGCCAACCATTCCTCCACCCGGACCACGCAGCTGTATGACCGGCGGCGGGATGACATCAGCCTCGATGAGGTTGAGCGGATCAGGCTGTAGTAGCCGACTCAATATTCAAAATTGACGTCGAACTTACCGTTGTCGTGTAGAGCAAAATTACATTGCTTGTACAGGCCCTTGTCCTCATTACTCACTACTTGAGCTAACTCATAGAAGTATCTATTTATCATGACAGTCCTGACCCGGCTTTCTTTGGAGCCGTCAGGCTTGTAGTAGATAACTTGGGTTTCAATGGAGCTTTCAAATAATTTTGCTGTGACTGTAACCCTGTTCCAGGGTTCTGGAATAATCTCGACCAGTTCATTGGCTATTGCTTGATAGTACTCGATGGCATCGTTGAATAGCATTTATCTGAGTTTTCCTAATTTACGTGCAAAGCGAAAATCCTTTAAGAACACTATCACCTACTTCGCGATTATTACTGTCTAAAGGTATAGTAAAAGAGAAGGGTCCGTTTTCTTTGTCTGCAGAAAATCCACCTTTCTTATCGCTACGAAACGGACTTATTTTAAATTCATTGTCAATTATACTAATTAAACAATTCTTTGCTTCTCCATAAAAAGCCTTTTTATTTTTGTAATTATATTTGCTCATCATAAGCTTTAGAACTGCTTCTGAATTGCTTTTTATTGATCCCGAGTCCCATTCTTTCTGAAACTCATCAGCACTAACACTTCTGCTCAACTGTATAGCATCTAAAACAGATTCTCCAAGGACCTCAGGCTCAATTTCAGCTTCAAGGAAAATTGGTTCACGCTCATAGTCAAAGTAAGAAATTCTTCCAACAGCCATTATGCATAGACATATCATTCTTTCAGTTTTAATTATACTTACTTTAGGTATAAATTTCTCCATGATATATGACCTTCTGTAATTTAAAGCTATATTATTCTAAGCATTTTTAAGTCTTCTTTTAATAGAATGGCGTCATCCTATTGATAGAATAGAACAAAGTTTATCAATGCTGTTTTCCGAGAGCAGGGCATTTATATCCATCCTGATGTTTTCATTAGCTGTTTTAGGCTCTCTACCTGCACATAGTACTAATGTCATAGTCAACAGCATTATTTTTTCAACAGGAGTATATGAATCACTGATTATCTCATGTAAAGCGTACCCGGCTTCAAATTCGCCCTCTCCCCATGAGCGTCCAGTTTTATATTTTCTATCCAGAGCTCTCCTACAACAAAGAGGATAATATGAAAGTATTTTTTTGTATCTCGCTATAGTTCATTAAGTTTCTCAATCTACTATTTAGGAGCATCTTTGTAACCAGTAAAGCCAAGTAGCATGAGATGCCCTACCATCACATCCTGGAAGAATATCTGCATGTCTATCAGATCGACACCGGGATCGAGGCGGATCCCAAGGGCCCCCTGTTCCGAACCATTGCCCGCGGCACCGGGCAGCTAACCGCAATCCGCTGCCCCAGGCCAATGCCTATGCCATGGTGAGAAGACGTGCTCTTGCAGCCTGGATTGAGACGCCGATTGGCAACCACACCTTTCGAGCCACGGGGATTACGGCATACTTGAAAAATGGCGGCACGCTGGAGAATGCGGAGGTCATGGCCAACCATTTTTCCACCCGGACCACGCAGCTCTATGACCGGCGACGGGACGATATTAGCCTGGATGAGATCGAACGCATTCGAAGTACTCCATCTACTGGCTAGGATACGCCCGGTCGGTAGGCGGTAAATCATATTTGTTGGCGTAACCCTTTTGGAGCCGCTTGATTAGCTCAGGGAAAGTACGGTCTCTTGTCCCGGTGACTAGACTACAGAAGCTGCGGACTTCTTCATAAGGCGTACAAAACATCTGCATTCCGGAAAAAGCCTCTTATAAACAAATCTATGTGCAGGCTCGTCTGAAAAGCTAAAAGTCATAAACCTTGACTGTGTACATCCTACCAAGGTGATGCCATCACGGGAGGTTGCAGCTAAGCCTGCCAAAATGTCAGGCAAACCCCATATTCATCAAGAAGATCATCAGCAATCTCAAACTGAAAAACCTTCTCCGGGAAGCAGTCTGCTAACGCATTGCTCCAATATCTAGCGATCTGCTCGGCAAATATATGACAGAGACTATACTCTTCTTCCGATAGGCCAACCTTAAATATGCCACGGCCCGGCGCGTCTTCCCACTTTGAAAAGAATTGATTTATTGAAAAGATATTTCTGTATCGTTCAACGTCTCTACGCGATGCACTTTGTTTCAACACACCAGCTTCAGTCTCGACCAGCCCTTCCATAGAAAATTTTTGCGGGTCGTACTGCTGAGCGTTAGGCAGCCAGAAAACGTGGCCATCAAGTTCAATAAAGTCAGGAGAAAGCAAACCTAGAACAGAAATTGCCTGTTCCAATGAAACTAAATTTCCTACATATGAAAAGAATTCCCCAGAACCAATATCCGAAGCGAAAAGGTTTAATGTTTCTTTGGAAACATTACCCTGAGAACTCTTCATCTGTTCAATTCTAGCTATTAAGAGCCGACTGCGGAACATTACCAAGCTTAATATTTTATGAGAAGCATTTAATTTTCGATCAGTCAATTTACCAAGATTCGTACCGCCATTAGCACCATCAAGAGATGCACCAGTCCTCTTTGCACCAATTAACCTAGCAAAATATCCTGAGTGTCTACAGCTTCCACTGAGCCGTTAGAAACCAAAACCCCTATACCGAGCTCAGGGTCAAATACTGTATCAAATATAAAACCAATTTGACGTACTCCGGCTTCAAATGCAGACATCACCTTTATACGCCTCAGAGAAATCAAGTCCTGCATATCATCAATTGCACGAACCCTAGGGGCCTTCATATCAACCTCGTCAACATCAAAGCATTCTCTATATTCTTCAAGCCTATTAAGGTAATAGTTATAAATAGCCTCCTCTACCAACCTAGAAATTGAGGCCTTTTTTGAGTTGAACTCTCGATACGCAAGCCGCTGAGTTTCCGAAATCGGGGCATCGTCAAAAGTCTGAACAACAAGCTCCACCTTAAATCGACGCCCAAGAAAATCTATCTCACATAGCCCTTTCCAAACACCATCAAAATGCAACTCACCAAAATCTTGATCCGAGACAATACTCATTTCTTAAGCGCCTCCAATAAAGTCTTCTCAGCAATACCACCTAGATGGCCATACTTTACACCAAAATCCATCGAACTAACCTTGCCAGTATGGATAAACGAGGGGACCAGTTGCATGGTCCGCATATCCTCAACCTCATGCCAAGTATATTTCTGCTCCTTCAAAAATTGAGCCACATCCGACTCTTTCACGCCAAGCTTATTGGCCAACATCTGATTGGCAACGCGAAAGTTAACGTCTCTATCAGTAGAGATCAGACCGGAAAGCCTAACCTCCTGTAGTGCAATTGGAGAGAAGTCCGGATAGCCGTTCTTGTATGCAATTCCATTAGGCAAAATATTCTTGATATCTGGGTTATCGAATATAAAGTTTGACTCACCTCTGACTCCTGTCCAAGCCCCTCCATTAATTGGTGTTAACTTAATTCTATTTTCATACCGGCTGAGTTGAGGTACAAAAGGCCCCATCTCTGCATTGGATATTCCTGGGACTCCCGCTTCTTTTGACCCTAAGCTTAGGTTAAACCCATAAGCGCTGTCAGTCGCGGCACCGTTTTCTACTTTATAGGACCCTAACAGCCGGGAACCATAGGTGTCGTCAGCACCTGTCCAAATAGGCAATGCGGTTCGGCTGTTATTTTGGGATACCTCCTTGGCCAAGCCTCCCACGATTGAGCCTTCCGCTTCTAGTACCGTAGCTCGCAGAGTCTCGCCCAGGGCGGTAGTCGTTCTAACCGCCCTGCCGACAGGAAGCATGCCCAGAACCTCAAGTTCAGGCGCTGTGGGCTTAATAGCGCCACTAGAGACGTCCTGCAGCATTTGCCAATCGTCTGCTTTTCCTGTGGTGTCACTGGACACCAAGCCGATCTCGTTTAGATGCTTGGCTGCCGCATAGTCACCGTACTGCTGAACATACCTGTCTGGTACTACGCTACTGCTGTCAGGAGAGTTGTAAAGCCTAGTATTGCTCGCTAAATCAAACAGGCCATGGTCTTGCCTCTGCATCTCTGTTGCATCGAAGGCATAAACCTTATCTCCATTCGCCGTAATCGACTCACCGTTATTCCATTTTAAAGCGATCCGCTGACTTTTTATCTGGTCAATGATCTGCTGTGCTTGAGCCAGGTCCTGCATCAGATTGAGGTGTTCAGGATTGCTATCGCTCAAGCTCGCTTTTAGAGCCGCGAGCTTCTGGCTATCGTCACTGTCGACCGCAGCGCCCGCCTCGTAGCTCAGTAGCTCGTTCCAGCTCAAACCGCTAAGAGAGTTGCCCAATGTCTGCTGCAGCTCTTGTGCTTTCTCGTCGATGAGCTTGCGTTCGAAACTGTGCAGCTGGCGGTTGTAGGCCTGGGCGTTACCGGCAATTTCTGCGCCTAGCTGTACATTGCCGCCAACACTGGCAGCGGCCACTATCCCTACCAGTTGTGAAGCCATGTTGACCAGACGTTGATGCTCAGCCTGGTCCGCCCCCGCTAGAAGCGAACTCCTGTCCAGCGTTTCGATAAGAGCCTCGTTGGCCCCTGCCGCTACTGCGCCGGTCTTGAAATCACCGCCCATGGCTTCGGAGAGCAAACCTCCCACCACGGCGTGCATAGCGGTTTTGCCTAGCCCACTGTCTTCCAGCCCCCATTGCTGACCAAGATTACCGACCTGGTTAAACGCGGCAGCTTGCAGGATGGAGAAGACGCTGCCTTTAAGGCTGTCGCTAAATTTTCCTTGGCCCAAGGCTTCAGACAAGGTGCCTTTAACAGCACCTTGGAGTAGCTGGGTTTCTGCGAAGCGGGCAAAATTGCCGGGGTTGGTGATATCGGGAATTGCACCGGTGACCGTTTTCGTAGCCGGATCGACAGTAGTCTTGAACCAGTTACTGCTGGCATAGTTCATGATCCCTGCCGTGCCGGCAGCGATCATGGCGTTCTTCATGCCGTCGCTGCTTAGGGTATCCTTGAGCGTGGCGCCGAGATTACCGCGATTGTTGACCAGGTTAGCCGCGCCGGAGCTGGCCAGGGACGTCAGTGCAGCAGTGGCGGCAGCATTGGCCCAGCCTGCAGCCACGGCGGTAGACGTTGCTGCCGTCGTGGCGGTGGCTGCGGTAGTAACAGTACCTGCAGCTGCCATGGCACTACCCGAGCCTGCCGTAGCCCCTGCGACCGAACCTACCGCTGCGCTAGCAGCCCCTGCAGTTAACGCTGTAACAACAATAGCCAAAGCAAGCATGGCTCCAGCGCCCAAGCCCGACTGGCTGTATTTAAAGGAGTCGTGCACCTCTTTTACTTGCCGCCAATCAATATTGCCCTGAGCTTCAGCCTGCTTGATCCAGGCAAGGCTTGGGTCAGCCTTAACCATGGCATCAATGCTTTGGCTAATGGTTTGTTGATTGACCTGTCTTACGTCAATGTGGATCTGGTTAGCTGCTTGAATTACAAGCTGACCTTGGGCAACCAGCTCGCTCTGCTTAAGCGTTTCGTCAGTATTCCCTTTGCCCTTAGCTGAATTCCAGGCCAGGCTGTTACTGCTCTTGGTATGGGTTTCCTGATGCAGGTCTTTAACGGCCTCAAACGTAATGTCGCCACCGCTCTGCAGAGTCAGGTCATTACCGCTTTGCAGCTTTGCGACCTGATAGGTCTGGTCGCCGTTGCTTACCAAGGTCAAGTCCGTGCCAGCCTTGATTTCGCTACCAATGTTTCGGACATCGGTTACTTCGTCATGCTTTGTTTTCTTCTTGCCAAAGCTGCCCTTCTTTTTCATGTCGTACAGCGTGTAGTCGCTGTCTTGGGCTGCCAGAACGTTTAAGTCCTTACCGGCATAGAGGTAGGCCTCCTGGCCTGCATCGACCTTGCTTGAAACCAAGGTCAGGTCCTGATCTGCCTTAAGGTTTACGTTGCGGCCAGCCGTTACGGTCGTGGCCTGCTGGTCGATATGGTCTTCCTGGCGGGTAACCTTTTTGCTCTTGGAATAGGAGTGTTCCTCGTTAGCGGCCGAGGCGAGCGTCAGGTTTTCTGCGGCAGACAGTGATACGTCGCGCTGAGCACTAATCGTGCTGGCGATAACAGAGAGGTCACGGCTGGCTTTGACGGTGAAGTCCTGGCCAGCAGATATCGACGAGCTCAGTTGCTCTATCGAAGAGCGACTGTAACTTTTGCCACGCGTCTCACTGTTAATTTTCTCGGCAGACGTAATAGTTACATCGCGTCCCGCCGTAAGGCTCATGTCTCTGCCGCTCTGCAAGACACTGCCTACGTTGGAGATATCGCGTCCAGCAGAAAGCGTAAGATCCTGAGCCGCCTCTATACGGGCTGCGCTATCGGCAAAATCTATCCGCTTTGTCTGGTTCCAATACTGGTTTTGATAAGAAGAAACCGTTCGCTCATTGATGACGTCGCCATTAACGGCAGTAAGGTTGACGTCACGACCGCTAATGACTCCGCCCTGCTTGTTGGCTATGTCATTAGTTGCCAGCAGACTCAATCGATCGCCCGCTTCGATTAAACCGCTGTTGGTTATAGTGTTACCAGCAATAGCGGACAGATTGTTGGTTGCTCTGAGCGTACCGGAGTTTTGTAGATCCTGGCCGGCAATTAGCTTTACATCGCTACCCTGAATCAGTGCACCATTAGGGGCGAGACGGTTGTTGGCTTGTGCCAGGTACAGCACTGGCACAAGCACATGCTCACCGTTAACGACCTGATCTTCCATCCAGACGATGTCATGGGTCAGCGCTGCGACCTGTTCAGCGGTAAGAGTTACGCCAACGGACAGGTTGAGCTCATTCTTACTCGCGATGGCATTGTCCATGAGGTACTTGAACATGGCCTCATCGGAGGTAAGCCCATCGATAAAGCGCTGGCCGGTACGAGCAATAACCGCCTGCTGAATCAATCGCTGCTCATAGAGACCGTCACCCAAACGCTTCTGGCTCTGATCCGGGTCATAGCCAATCTGCCCGAGCAAATAATCCGAGCTCATGAATTGCTTGAGGTCGGTTAGTGCTGGATTGGTTTCAATCAGGTAGTTGTGGCTAATCGCAGGTGTTGCGCTGCTAGGCAGTGCTTTTACGCCGCTAGGCAAATCCTTCGCAACGCCAGGCAGAACTGCCACGGCATTGGGCCGGCCTGGTATATCACTGGAGCGAGCCTGTGTAATAGGTCCTGAGCTGGGCTGGCTGGCTTCGATACCTGAAAGCGAGTGGCCTTCAGTAATATCAATGCCACTGCCGTGAACAAGGCCAAGCGCAATGCTGTTTGTCGTCGTTATAGCCGCATGGCTGATCTCGGTACTGCCAGCATTGGCAGCCCGAGCCTCATTACTGCTTGCCTGTCCTGCAAGACGAAACAGCCCATTCTGACCTTTCGGTATTCCGAAACCTGGTAGTTCTAGAGGGCTTACCCTTTGCTTGGCAAGATCAGGAGGAAGCTGTGAATTTAAATAAATAGTTTTTTGCGGATTGACAGCAGGCTGAGCTGTATTTGGAATATTTCTTCCATCTAGAGTCAGTAATGTATTGCTGCGACTAATACCATTCTCAATTTTTTGAGAGGCATTAATCGTTACATTTCCACCTGCCTGAATAACTGCATTTGCCCCCACACCACTTGACGTTGAAACTTCTCGAGATTCAACGACAGTATAAGTATCAAAAATTTTTGGCGGTGCTACCTGGCGTGAAGGATCGTAATTTGGGTTAGGTTTGTTTGTTATTTGCTTGTCATGGCTATAGGGCTTAGTAACACCTGCCCCCTTACCCGAGCTGTGATCAGTCGGCTGGTAATTCTGATGGAGAGTCTTGGCATTATACTTATTGTATAAAGTAAACTCTCCTGTAGGACCTGTTAACCTTCTAAAGACACTAAAATTTTCTGAGTCAACAGGATTTCTATATTGTATATACCGAGTAATGCTTTCTGTAGAGGCTCCTTGATTTAAAAAGGAAGCAACATTGAACGTGGCATCTTTTCCTGCAGCCACTGAGCTGTATTTGTTTGAAAAATCGCCTCCGTTAACTAGCAAATTTCCTGCTGAGGTGATAGAGCCCGATCCGGAGTCAGAAAGTACCTTTCTCTCAAGCTGCTCGGTAAGATAATAATAAAGGTCATAATGCTCACCTTTACAGTCAAGGCAATCAAAGGTTATGTCACCAGAAACTAGGCTTTCAGAAATTTCAAATGTATCTTTCCTATTTGAAATGGAGTTCGAGTTTAATGTCATATCGGAACCCGACTCTATCGTCCCCGATATATTTTCAATTAATGAAGCCCAACCACCATTCACGCCTGATATTTCAAGCTTTCCTAAGCTGTAAATATCTGATGACTGACCAGAAACGGTACTTTTGTTAGTAAGTGTGGAGGTATTTAAGGCCATGTCTCCGCCACTAAACAGAAGGCCGTCCTGATTTAGTAGATTGGAAGTTTTTACAAGTAAATTTCCGCCCCCACCCAGCGTTCCGTAGTTTTCCAATGATCCAGCATTGACTTGCAACAGACCCGCAGAGGTTAGTTGTCCATAGTTAACCAACTGACCGCCGATATTGAATATCGATTGGCTGCCCCCTTTGATGCTACCCACGGAAGGCAGAACCAGGCTGGCTGCACTCAGCGTTAGCCCTCCCAGACTGTTTACGCGCCCGGCTCCGGTGTAGGTACCGCTCAGGCTGAGGTTCAGCGTACCGTCGCTGCCGATAAGCCCATCGTTGGTCCAGTTACCGCCGGTGCCAATCAGTTCATTCGAGGCCAGCAGCGCGCCGGTCGCGGTCTGGGTAAAGTTACCTACGTTGACAGTGAGCCGTCCCGCCTGGATAGAGGTCGTGTTTGTCCAGCTGTCTGCTGTTAGCGTGAGGGCGCCACGGGTGATCAGGCTGCCGCCGGCGTTGCTGACATCCTTTAGCGAGAGGCCAAAGTTTCCGGTACCAACATGCAGCACCTTGCCGCCCGTGTTCTGGAAGCTGCCGACATTGAAAAGCAGGTCGGTATTGGCCGTTTCCAGGGCGCCGTTCTGGTTATCAAACAGGCCACTGATATTCAGCGCTGTTGTACCGTCCTGACCCAGGGCGCGCAGCTGACCCTGCTGGTTGTTCAAGGACGCAGCGGTGATCGCAAGCGTTGTAGCGCTTTCGATAATGCCCAGGTGGTTGTTCAGCGCACCGGCAAGGCTGAAGTCGATCTTGTGCCCGGCCACCTGCCCGTCGGCATCGCCGCTGTTGTCAAAGTTGTTGCCGGTCACCGCGACGTTTCGCGCGGCATACAGGCTGCCGTTGCGGTTATCAAAGTCAGCGGTGGAGACAATGGCATCGCCATCCAGAGCGGAGACTTTGCCGTTGTAGTTGCTAAAGCCACCGTTTGCCGTCAGATCCAGGGATTGACCCTGGATAATGCCGCCGTTACGCAAGAGACCACGCACCTTGGCATTGATCAGCCCTTCAAGGCTGGCCAGCGCGCCGTTGGTGTTATCGACCGAGGCGCTGTTGATTAGCAGGTTACCGGCTTGTGCGATCGCCTTGCCGCCCTGGTTGTTCAGGCCCTGGGCGACGGTTAGGGTTAAGTCATTCTGGCTTTGCAGGATGCCGGCAGCATTATTGACGCCCTCTGCCGTCAGGTTCAGTTTACCGCCCTGGCTGTAGATCAGGCCTTCAGCACTGTTCTGGACAGCGCCCGTTGCGGTAAGGATCAGGTCACCGTTTGCGGCCACGGTGCCTTTCTGGCTGTTATCCAGAGTGCCCGTTTCAAGTGTCATCAGCTGTTGGCTGATGATCTGGCCGTTCTGGTTATTGATCGTGGCCGCCTTGAGTACAAGCGGTGCGCTGCTGGCAATCTTGCCGCCAGCATTGGTGAGTGCACCCAGGAGCGTAACGCCAAGATCGGCATTGGTACCAAGGCTACCCCCGGTGTTGTCTAGGCTCGCGCCGACCAGGGTCAGTGTCTTGTCTGCACTGATCTGCCCCGCCTGGCTGTTGATCGCTTGAGCATGGAGGTCCAGCGCACCGCCGCTGCTGATCAGTCCGGATGCGCTATCCAGCGCGCCGGTTGTCACGCTCATGTTGCTGCCGCTGGAGAGGATACCCTGGGTGTTGTCGAGACGTGCAGACTGCACCGCCAGTACACCCGCCGTTACTAGGGCACCGTCATAGGCATTGTTGAGCGCGCCGCTCAGGGTGACGGTAAGGTCCCCTTCCTTGCTCGACAGGGTGCCTTTGTGGCTGTTGTCCAGGCTACCGCCCTTGACCACAAGGCCCTTCACGCCCGAGATGACGCCGCCTGTGTTATTGAGCTGGTCGGCTTGGAGGTTAAGCTGGCCATTGCTGATAAGGCTGCCGGCTGCGTTATCCAGCGTGCGGCCAGTCAGGCTAAAGGACTGCTGGCTGGACACTTCGCCGCCGTCGCGGTTATTGAGATCACGCAGGTTTTGAATGGACAGCGGACCATGGGCGGCGATCAGGCCACTCAGGTTATTGATGTCGCCGCCCTGCAGGTCCAGGTAAATACCCGACTCGCCAATCAGACGACCCTGCTGCTGGATCAGCTCATTCAGGGTCAGCTGCAGATCGCCGCTTGAGGAGACCTCACCTCCATTGCTGGAGTCCAGACGATTGGCTGAGATCTCAAGGGTACCCTTGCTGTTGATCAGGCCAGAGGCTGTATTGTCGATGGAGCCAGCCTGGATGTTCAGGTCATCGGCTGCGGCGATCAGGCCTTCGGCGCTGTTATCCAGTCCATCCTTTACGTCCAGCTCCAGACCGCGCTGGGAGACCAGCGTGCCACCGGCGTTATTCAGGCTACCCGCCTGAACCGACAGCCCTGCGGCCGAGATGGCACCTTTGACGTTGGCCAGGGCCTTGGCAATATGCAGCTCCAGTGCCTGGCCGCTAAGCAGCTTGCCGCTGCTGTTATCCAGGGTGGTGGCGTTCAGAACATAGCCATGGTCGCTGGAGATCTCACCGCCCTGGCTGTTGTTGACCGTACCTATATTCTTGAGCAGCAGCGTGCCTGGAGCGGTCAGCAGACCTTGAGCACTGTTGTCCAGTGCGCCGCCGTTGAGATCAAGCGTGACGTTTTTGCTGCTGAACAGCCTGCCCTGATCGTGCTGATCAAGGCCTGTGATGTCAGCTGTCAGATCATCACTGCTGGCGATACGGCCTTTGGCCGTGTTGATGACTTGCCCGGCCTTGAGGACCAGGACCTGACCGCTGGTGATGTCGCCCTGACTGTTATCTAGCGTGCCGGTTGTCAGCGTCAGTCCATTGCCCTTGCTGCCAGCACTAAGGGTGCCGCTCTGGTTGTCCAGATTGGCACTGCTCAAGACGAGGCTACTGTCAGTCACGATCTGACCGCCCCGGCTGATTACATCGCCGGTGGTTGTCAGGGTCAGCGCGCCGGCGCTAGACAGTGCACCTGCGGTGTTATCGAGTGAGCCGGCCCTGGCGTTAAGCACGCCCTCGCTGACCAGCATGCCTTTGTCATGGTTATCCAGCGCACCGCTCAGATCGAGATCCAGCAGGGTCTGGCTGCTTATCAGTCCACCCTGGCTGTTATCCAGCGTGGCCCCGGTCAGCGCAAGCGAGTCATGACCGGACAGGGTTCCCTGGAGCCGGTTATTGACGCGGTCCATTGTCAGGGTCAGGGCGGTACCGGCAATCACCTTGCCGGCTTCGCTGTTATCCAGATAGTTGCCTATTAAAGTAACAGTCTGCCCGCTGGAGATCTCACCGCCCCGGTTATCAACCGCGCCGGCAAGCAGCGTAACGCCATGGGTTGCCGCGACCAGACCAGCCTGACGGTTCTCCAGCGTATTGGTGTTGAGCGTCAGCGCGCCCTGGCTGATCAGGCTACCGCCCTGCTGAGAGAAACTGTCTACCGTCGCCTGGAGGTTGGTTTTGCTGGCAATCTGGCCCTGGCTGTTTTCAACCATGCTGGCATTAAGTGCCAGGTCCTGGTCAGCGATGATACTGCCGCCCTGGTTGTGGAGTGTCTGGGCAATAAGGCTCAGAAGCCCCTGGCTGCTGACCTGGCCCTGACGATTGTCCAGGGTACCAGCCGTCAGTGTTTGGTTGCCCTTGCTGATTACGGCGCCCTCGGCGCTATTGTCGAGCAAGCCCTTGATAACGGCAGTCATCGCGCCCTGGCTGACCACGGTGCCCTGCTGGCTGTTATTCAGCGAGCCGGCACCAAGCGTCATGGCCTTGTTACTGGCAACCGTGCCCTGGCGGTTATCGAGCGCACCGGCAACCGTGGCATCAAGCCCTTGCTCGCCCAGGAGCAGACCGCTGTTGTTCTGGATGGCATTGGCGGTGATTGTTGCCTTGGCCTGGCTGGAGAGTTCACCCGTCTGGTTGTCCAGCTGGCCAACCTTGGCCGTCAGCTCCCCGGCGCTGGTGATCAGGCCTTTCTGGCTGTTTACCACCTTGTCTGCGGTAAGGTTCAGCGCACCGCTACCCACAACGCGGCCTTGCTGGTTATCCAGGCTTTGCGCGGTTAGGGTCAATGGACCTTGGCTGCTGATCTGGCCCTCTGCGTTGTTTAACGAACCGGTTACCGCAACCGTCTGCTGCGCCTGGCTAATTACCTTGCCCTGCTGGCTGTTATCCAGTGACGCTGCGCTCAGCGTCATGGCCTTATTGCTGGCTACGGTGCCCTGACGATTGCTCAGCGCGCCGGTCACTGCTATATCAAGCCCCTGCTCACCCAGGAGCAGGCCGCTGTTGTTTTGCAGCGAGTTGGCCGTGATGGTTGCCCGCCCCTGACTGGACAGCTCACCGGTCTGGTTATTTAACTGCCCAACCTTGGCCGTCAGGTCACCTGTACTGGTAACCAGCCCTTCCTGGCTATTGTCGAGCTGATCGGTGGTCAGGGTTAACGTACCCTTACCGATCACGCGGCCCTGCTGGTTGTCGAGCGCTTGCGTGATGAGAGCCAGATTACCCTGGCTGCTGATCTGCCCCAGACTGTTATCGATCGCTTGCGCATTCAGCGTGAGGTCGCGATTGGCAGCTACGCTGCCGCCCTGGCTATTAAGCGTCTGCGCGGTAAGGCTTAGCGTGTCCTGACTGCTGATGTGGCCCTGGTTATTGTTTAGCAGGCCATTGACGGTAGAGCTCATCGCTCCCTGGCTAACAACCGTGCCCTGCTGGCTGTTGTCCAGCGAACCGGCTTTAAGCGTTAGCGCCTTGTTACTGGCAATCGTGCCCTGCCGGTTATCCAGCGCACCGGCAACCGTAGTATCCAGCCCCTGCTCACCCAGGAGCAGACCGCTGTTGTTCTGGATGGCATTGGCGGTGATTGTTGCCTTGGCCTGACTGGAGAGTTCACCCGTCTGGTTATCCAGCTGGCCGACGGCAGCTGTCAGATCTCCTGTGCTGGTGATCAGCCCCTTCTGGCTGTTTACTACGTTCTGGGCAGAGAGGTTCAGGGTACCATTGCTCAGCACGCGCCCCTGCTGGTTGTCCAGCGTTTGCGCAGTAACAACTGTTTGAGCCTGGCTACTCAGGGCGCCGCCCTGGTTGTCCAGCGTCTGATCGGCATGCGCGGTCAGTGCGCGGCTTGCCTTGATGGTTCCCTTATTGGTCAGGTTTTGTGCGCTAAGCGAGACGTCGCCTGTGCTGTTGCGGCTGTTATCCGGGTTAACACCTGCCTCGACAATGCCCTGGTTAATCAACTGACCCTGGCTATTGAGAACAATCGTATCCCTGGCCGCCATGCTCTGCTGGTTAACCAGAGCGTCGACCGTTTGCACATTGATCGTTGAGCCGGCGTACATCGGCCCTTGAGCAGTGAGGCTTTGCGCCTTAGCAGCAATCGCACCGCTGGCCGCCGCCTGAGCCATGGTCAATTGGCCGTTGGCATCGATCACGATGTCGCCGGCGCTGGCCGCCATATCACTGGCAAGCTTTACACCTACCCCGGCTTCGGTACCCACCAGTTTGATCGCACCGGCGTACATACCGCCTAGGGCAGACGAGTCAATGGCCAGTTGCGGCTTGTCGCTGTCACTTCCGCTGCGCGCTGTAGCGGCCAGGGTCTCGGCGTTGACGTCGTTACGACCGGTGATAACGTTGAGCTTGTTGGCATAGAGCTCGGCATTGATCTTGGCCGAACGGGTGACGATGTCGAACTGATCGACGTTGGTAGCATTAAGCCCGGCGCCCTCGATGTTGACGCTGCCGCCGTCCACCTGAAAATGATCGAGCTGGCCATTGTTCAGGACAGGTTTGCCGGTAGACAGGGTAACGCGTGGCGTATTGATAAAGCCGCAGCCGTTACAGGTGATGCCGTAGGGATTGGCGACGATGACCCGCGCTGACTGACCGGCCACTTCCGTGTAGCCCTTGAGCTGGCTCGGGCTGCCGCCGTTCACCTCGTTTAGAATGGTGGTGGCGGCCCCGTTCGTAAGGTTCGGGTTACCGACAATGATGCCGCCCAGCTGAGTACCCTGGGTACGGCCGGTGGCGTTGTTCAGGATCAGGCCGTTGGATTCAACGTTGTAATCCTTGAACTGGTTATGCGAGAGCCCATTGGCATTGGGCGTGGCGATATTGATCACCGGTACGCCATTGCCCGCCTGCCCGACAGTGGTGTTGCCACCGCTGACAACAATGCCTTCCGCCTGTGCCCAGAGGGGCTGCCAGAACATGGCATTGGCCAGGACCAGCGCAATACCGCGCTTGGGCATGCCCCAGAAACGCTCGCGCGGAGCAATAGCAGCCGAAGCCTGAGCAGCCAGGAAGTTATACTGACGAACGTCCATGTCCAGGGTCTCGCAGAATTAAAGTGAGAAATTCAAACTGAAGTAGATCGGGTGTTCGCGCTCGGGCAAGGCGTCCGGACGCTCAAGCGAGTGCGCAAAGGTCACGCTGGTACTGATGTGCTGGCCCCGGATGAAGAACTCGAGCGAGTCGCTCGACAGCCGCCCCTTGGCCTCAGGGTTGTACCGGCCGCCATGGATGACACCCATGTCGTACCCAACCCCGGCGCCGTACTCGCTAAAGACTGGGCGTAGCCAGTCCCAGGCCACCGGCCTTGACCAGCGCAGATCGTTACGCCAGTAGCCACCGGTATCACCGGAGAGCGATTGATCCTTGAAGCCACGTACCGAAGACAGGCCGCCCAGGCTGATGCGTTGAGGGCTGTAGAGCACATCACTGCTGCGCTGGGCGGTGACCAGGCTGCTAAAGCTGAGCGACTCGCCCAGGATCTGCAGCGACTGCATATAGCTCACGGTGGCGGTGTACTTGTTGTAACGCGCCGTGGGTTCGCCCGGGCCCGGATGTCCATCGCCCTGGGCGTCGAATGCTCCAATCCCCTTCTGCCAGCCCAGGTCCAGGTTGACGAAAGCATTACCAATCCGGCGGCCGTGGTTGAGGCCCAGCTGAAACTCGGTGATCCGGTTGCTGCTGATATCCAGACGGCTGTCTTCGATGTAATTATTGGTGCGCAGGTGTGAAAGCCCTGAGTTGATCGAG
The DNA here is from genome assembly GCF_030403525.1 of Pseudomonas sp. WAC2. Classification (NCBI taxonomy): domain Bacteria; kingdom Pseudomonadati; phylum Pseudomonadota; class Gammaproteobacteria; order Pseudomonadales; family Pseudomonadaceae; genus Pseudomonas; species Pseudomonas sp. WAC2. The sequence goes on along the minus strand of NZ_JAUEPD010000014.1, from coordinate 8,096 downwards.
GTCTTGCTGACCGAATCGCGGTAGACCAAACGCTCAACACGCAGCTGGTGGCTGTCACTGTCACCCGTCTGGGCAAAGGCAAAGCCGGAGGCCTGGGCCTCGGAGGCGTATGCGCTGTGGCTGTAGGTGTAGGAGAAATTCCACCAGCCCCAAGGCAGGTTGTAACTCAGGAACCGATTCTTTGAGGTGCGTGTTCGGTCGCTGACTGCATCGTGACCACTGCGTAGCGTCAACTGATCGGCCAGGCCCAGGGGGCTGTCCCACTCAAACCCTACGCCCCACTGCTGCTCGCCGGTGCTCTTCTGCCCGTCATTGTCTCGCGATAGCGACGCACGCCAGGGCTTGTCTGGTGTGTTTTTGACCTGAACGGTACTGCCGCCTACCTCTTTACCGGGAACCAGCTCCATTTGCGCGTGGTTGGAGGGCAGGCGATTGAGCTGATCGACCATCTGCTCGATTTCACGCAGGTTCAGGATCTCACCTGAGCGGCCTGGATAGGTCATCTCCAGTTCACGTGGTGACAGCCCACTGCTGTCGTCACTGTTGACCCCTTCGAGCTTTCCCTCAACGACCAGGACCTCCAGTCCGCCGTCGGACAAGTCCTGCTGTGGCAGGTAGGCACGGGTTGTGACATAGCCACGTTCGATATAACGGTCGGTAATGCGCTTTAAGAGGTCATTGAGCTGTGGTACACCCAGGCACTGGCCTGTAAACGGGGCGGTCAGCTGATCGCGTTCAGCCGGGGCGAGGTGTTCGGCGCCTTTAAGCTCGATGTGCTGGATAGGAAAGCAGCGGGTATCGGAAGGCTGTGTACTCGGCGCAGGCCCTGCTTCCTTTCCCGGCAGTTCCTTGAGCTCTTCCAGACGCTTGCGCTGCTCTTCCAGCAGGCGATCCTGCCGCTCGCGAATCAGATCGCGATCACCCGGCGAGGCAGCGCCAGGAAACACCTGAGCAAAGCCCGGCGCAGATAAAGCACAGAAAAGAAAAAAGCAAAAAGCCCTTCCATGAGGCTTGGCAAGCACAGTCGTTCCCTCGAAGAGACAGCAAACTTCTTCATAAGGCAGCTAACTATTGTGAGCCGCCTCTCAATAATCTGCTATTTGTATCACATAATTTACATTTGCTTACGTATGTTCCGACAAGCGATGAACTTTTCTACCTGAAAGAGGTATCGCTGCTCTGCTTTGAGGCACATAGAGGAGATTCTATGCTTGATGAGTTGTACCAAAAGGCAGTACCATTCGTCAGATACTGTATGTGTATACAGTTATACTATATGTGATTAACCAGAAGAGCAGTGCCCTCCTCTATCAAGGCTACGAGAATGAAGTACGTACCTGAAAACCCAGCCCCAAACGGCAAAGCTGCCCAGCCTTTACACCTGACTTGCCTAGGTCAGCGGCGGCCATGAAATGTCCATGCTGCCGGGAAAAGCTCCGGATCCGCACGACCACTGAAGAAGCGCCGTGCTTCAAGAACCTCTGGTACGAGTGCTCCAACTTCAGCTGCGGCGCTACCTTCAAGGGACACCAGACCATTGTTCATCAGATCAGGGCGTCTGGCCTTGAGAAGCCTTTCATGGTGGTACCCATGGCCTCCTCGGCTGGAGCGTTAAAGCCCCGACTCGTTCAGGCGACAAACCCGTCTATGCCTCATGAGCTGCCGGTAACCAGGCCGCAGTCATGACCGGCATTTCTAACCCAGCTTAACTCTACCACTAATACCAGCCCAAAGGATTCGATGGGTTTGGGCATGTTTTGCCCGTTGTACAAGGAACGGTATGTCATCCACCCCTTACACCGCTGCCGGCACTATGCAGCGCACCAGCAGGAAACGTCGTGCACCGGCTGATTCGCCGGCCTCTGCGTTTTACCTGCCGGTGGCCAAGCGGGGCAAACCGTTACCTGACCGGGACAAGACGAATGTCGCCAGGCTGTCCGAGGATCAGCGGCGGACGTTTCTGGGCGAAGCCGCAAGACGCGTAAAAGTAGAAGCTAGCGAGCGTAAAGGGCGATGGCTGCGCTCTCTTGATTGCGTTCACCTTTCCGGCCGCCGTGTCAGGCAGGAGGTCTGGAGCAAGCTTGCGGCCATCATCGAACCCATCATGGCCCGCGTCGATATCGCTACCCTGGTGCTTGGCTGGATGGATAACGAAGGCCAATTCCACCTCAATCTGCAGAATGGCATTGCCGTAGATGCAGAGATCCATCAGTGTGCCCTTTCGCGCACGCTAAAAATCCTGGAAAAAGCGCGCTACATCCGTCGCGAGCAGAAGCGGCTATTTCATGATGGCAAGCGCTGGATCACCCGTACCATGATTATTCTGCGGAAGCGTTTGTTTATCGAGCTGGGCCTGGCTCACCAGCTCAAGCAGGCTCGGGAGCGCAAGAAAGAAAAGCGCCGCCTAAAGCTCCAGGAGATCCAGCGCCGAGCCCAGCAAAAGGTACTGCAGCAGGCCGAGGTCGCTATGGCCAAACAAGCCCGCCGCCGCGACTTCCAGGTACGTGAGCGAATCGCTATAGAAAACCGGCAGCAAGAACAGCAGGTTGAGCTCAACCGTAGAAGAGCTGAGCTTGCTGTTCAACTGCATCAGCAAAACCCCAGCCTGACCGGGCGCGCCCTTACCCAGGCGGTAGACGCCTTCCTTCGACAATAGCTTTCCTCCTAAGCGCACCGTTTCCCAGCGGGGCCTCTGCTCGCCTGTATCCCTGCCGTTACCCTCCCACCGTCTCAAAATCCCTCAAAACGCCTCAGATTCGCCCTAAATAGCTCCCGCTTTCGAGTGCGCAATCCGTAATTAAGGCGCATCGGTCAGTTCGCCACTGTGCTGGTTTGAATTAAATGCAAAAAAAAGTGTGGAGTGATACCGCTTCGCTTAAAGAACAGAGCCTTTAAGCTCTGTGCATAACCCAGACACGGTGTAAGGCCAAGCTCCTCTGTATTGATGTTCCCCGACTTCGCGCCTACAGGCGCGCGGGGTCCCCTGGTTTCTCCTTGAGGCAACAGAGCTGCCTGGAGGTCTTAGCGCCCTTCCAGCGGCTGCACGCCGCAGGCGTCGTTTAGCCGCTTCACGGCGCGCCTCTGGCTTCGTCTCGCACGCGAGCCGGGGTAATCAGTAACGGAGGTGCCTGAAAGCCCTTCGCTCGTTCCAAACGGAGCGCGCTGACAGAAGAGCGCCGCGCTCAAAGCAGGTAAAAACGGGAGTAGGCCATATGGACGCACAGGGGGGCGCGGCGAGGGGGACCTCTGCAGGGTTTTGCAGGGCTTTCTCAAGGCTAAAAACGCCTCGAAGCCCCCGCCATGGGCGGCGTAGAGGCCTGTGCAGGGGTGCAGAAAAAGCGACCTATTTAGCCCGCAGGCGTCGTGGGGGGACAACTGCGCGCGCCGGGTGAGGAACCATGCAGGTGCAGGCCAGATCGTCAGCGCAATTTGACTACTTCGGGACTACTCACCATGGTGGCTCCATTCACTGTTTAGGCGCCGGTGTAATACACCCCAATCAAAAATAATAAAATATCTGTATCGCATATTGCGATATTTGGTGGAAGGGAATATTATCACTTTATCGCAAATTGCTATACGGATAAGGGAATGCGGATTATCACGGAAGCCCGGATCAGGGAAGCAAAGGAAAAGTGGCCCCGTGCTGCTTCTGCGCTAGAGCTTTGGCGAATACTGATCAAGCGGAACTCGCCCAAGGATCACGCGGAGCTAAAGCAGTTAAGTCCAGCATTGGACAAGTACAAGGACAAGTACATTTTCGATGTTGGCGGCAACAAGCTGCGAGTCATCGCAACCGTACAGTTCAAGGCCCAGACGGTGTACATCAAGCACGTGCTGGACCACAAAGAATATGATCAAGGCAAGTGGAAGGATTAAAGAATGACCGCCATGCTGAAACAAGCCATTGAACACTGGGCCTTTGTGGCTCCATTGCTTCAGAAGCCCGAGAACGACAAGCAATACAAAGAGCTTGCAGCATCTCTGGATCAGCTGCTGGACATCACCGGCGGCGACGAAGACCACCCGTTGCAAAGTCTTATTCTGCATGTCGCGGATCTAATCGAAGCCTACGATGCCGAAACCTACCCGGAAGAGAAATTCGAACCCCGGGAAATGCTGGCCTACCTGATGAATGAACATAAGCTGCGTCAGAGTGATCTGCCTGAAATTGGCACACAATCGGTCATCTCCGAATTATTGAGCGGCAAGCGCGACCTGAATGTGCGCCAGATTAAAGCGTTGTGCGAGCGCTTCGGCTGCAGCGCTGAAACCTTCATGTAAGGTTTTCCCACCTAGTCTCCAAAGGCACCCAGTGGTGCCTTTTTTATTCCTCAAAGAATCGTGACACGACTATGGGAGCCTATTTCAGGACGGCTTCTCCTCATGGTTTTATCTGTGTTTTCGGCGGCTCGGGCGTAGTGTTAAAAGATAGATATCGACGAAAAGCGCGAGGCTCAGGCCGTCAGCTCTGGACCAGTGGTGAGTTCGAAGCTGAAATTTTCGTTGTGCTAGCCGTGCTAGCGGATCTGGTAACGCTATGCCTGAAGATCAATCCACTTTGTGCTTCTTTTGACTTGGTAGGCCTGCTCAAGCCGCTATCGCGCTTGGGATAAGCCTCAGTCATAACTTCAAGCATACGTCTCTTCAGACGAGGAGAGCTGGCTTACATTGGCTACCTATCCCCTACCTCGGCACGTTTAACACAATACGCATTACGCGAAGTGGCTCTACGTTCTTTTTTCGCAAGAGCAACTTACGCAAGTTAAGTATCTTACGTAAGTTACTTAACTTAAGCGGTCATTGCCTTTCTGAGATTGTGTTGAATCGTACCTGTCAAAGGTTCACATGCATGCTAGGCAGCTAGAAAAAATTAACTATCGAGGATGCTGTCTCGACGCAATCAAAATGCCAGGCATAATGAAAAGCATAGACAGCCGCACGCCCATAGCCTTTCTGAAGATAAGCAACATACATAACTTAAGTAAGTTATGTATGTTGCTTAAGTTATGTAATTTATTAAAGCTTATGAGCTCTGCCAATTCATCGATTTAATATCCGGAATTAAGAGCAGCTAACAAACCCAACAATGAGCGTAGGCAGCGAGCAAGGGTAGGAAATTTCAGTGAGTATCAAGCTTGTGCTTGCCTATATCAGCTAACCAGAAATGGGTCTTGTTCGCGGCTCTAAATGCGGCACGTTTCTGCGTAGCCTCTTCCTCCACCAAGATTTTCAGAGAGGAGGACTGAAATAAGTTACATAAGTTATGCCTTCGTGTATTCTTACGTAACTTACATAATAGAGGGCTTGAGAATGGATGCTTCGATGATCCTTTTGCTTGGTGGGGAAAAAGGTGGAAGTGGAAAGAGCTGCTTGGCACAAAATTTAGCTGTATGGCTACAGGCTCAAGGCGGCGACGTTTTACTGCTAGATGCAGACCCTCAAGGTACTACAGCAGATTGGGCTGCTGAAAGGCAAAATGCAGGTGATCTACCAGCTATTCCTGTAGTTCAAGCACACGGGAATATAAGGCAAACCTTGATGGATCTTCGACGTCGCTATAGGCAAATCGTAGTTGATGCAGGTGGAGCAGATTCTGAAGCTCTTAGATCTGCGATGACCGTAGCTACGCATATGCTGATTCCGTTTCGTCCCAAGCGAAGAGATTTAAAGACTTTGCCTAAGGTTGAAAACCTAGCCCGGCTAGCTATCGCAGTGAACCCAAACCTAACAGTTCGGGCTGTGATTACCCAAGCTCCCTCACTTCCTAGCCAGGTGCAAAGAATTCTTGATGCGAAGGATGCTTGCTCTTCATTTGGTATCGAGCCTCTACAAGCAATCACAACTGCCAGAAATGTTTATGACGATGCTGATGAGAATGGAAGCTCTGTGCTGGAGTCATGCAATGACACAAAAGCAGTAGAAGAAATTGAAAGCCTGGCAAGAGAGCTATGGGGTAATCAGTCATGGGCCTAAAAGACTTAAGGAAGCCAGCAGTCCCTCTTGTTAAAGACGAAAAATTAGGTAGCGATGAGGCAGCAGAGGCGTTCATCTCTGGTGCGCCTGTCTCGACGGCTCCTGCTGTACCTAAAAAGAAAAAGAAATCGCAAGCGGTCTTTGTCCGTACAACCTTTAGCCTTTCCAAAAAGGTAAACAAAGACATCGATAAATTATCGTTGCTTCCAAGAGATTTTAGAGTTTCAAGAAGCGACGTTGTGAGGGCTGGGATTTTGGCTCTATTCCAGCTAGAGCAGGCAGAAGTCCTAGCTCTCCTAGAAAAAGCAAAGAACGAAAACGTTACATAAGTTAAATAACTTATGTAAGTTATTCGCTAAAGAAAGCTGTATCCCGCATCATGACTGGGCTACAGCCGAGCGAATCGACTGTTGTACCAAAGAATTTGGTGTGCTAATTTCGCCTCCAATTTCCATTGGCTGAAGGTTCATGAGGACCTATATCGATTAAGTAGCCATTACAAATACAAATAAAAAAGCCCCGGCTTGTAGGCCGGGGCTTTGAAAAAGATATTGAGTAGCGAGTTTTCTTGGCGGATCGCGCGCTACTCAACACACAGTGAGCAGATTATGGCTTTCACTGCGCGCCTGCGCAACCAGAAAATGTGCCATTTATCGTATGCTCACCGCCGGCGGGGCGGTGAGTCATGGCGTTAAAACAGGGCACGCTACAGCGACAGCATGATGCTCCAGGCTCAGGCTTTTATGCGCCTTTTGCTGGCAAGCCATCCTCGTCCTCAAAGATCGCCTCTCGTAACCCCGGCAAGCTTTCCGAAAAGCAGGCCCAAACGTTCCTGGGCGAAGCCGCACGACGTATCCGTACCGAATGTAAGACCCGGGCAGGCACCTGGCTCTGGCGTCTGGACCGGATTCATAAAAGTGGTTGCCGCACCAAACAGCAACGCTGGGATGCCCTAGCCGCCATCGCTGAGTCGCTCATGTCGAGGGTCGACTTGGCCACACTGGTTCTGGGCTGGATGGACAGTAATGGTGACTTCCGTCTGAACCGGCAACGTCGCCTGGTCGATGATGGTGGTCTGACAGATTGTCGTGTCTCCCGCACACTTAAAGCGCTCGAGGAGGCGGGCTATATCCGGCGTAAGCAGCGCCGCCTGTTCAAGGATGGGGTGCGCTGGATGACACGCACCATGATCCATTTACGCCCGCGGCTGTTTATCGATCTGGGGCTTGGCCATCTCCTGTCGGCCGCCCGCACCCGCAAAAAGAGCGAACGCACCCGCAAGCTGGGCGCCGTTAAACAGCGGCAGCAGATGGAAGCGCTCCAGGCGCTGACCCATCATCACCAGAAGCAACAACGCAAACGCGCTGCCCAGGCCCGAGAGGGGAGAGTACTGGCTGCCCAATACGCAGCGCTCAGCGTAGCCGACCGGAGACAACAAGCGGTATCGCTGCTTGAGCTCAAGGCTCAATACCCCGACCTGTCCGATCAGGACATCCTCACACTGCTTCGCCAACAAGCCGGCTGACCGCTCGGCCTGATCCCCTATGCCAACCCAGGCAAATCACGCTGAAAACGCCCTTAGCGCGCCTCTGAGTGGCCCTTTCTCTGCTGCATAGGACGCCGTTTACATCGTCATTGAACAAGGAATGCGAGAGGTCATTATGGGCGGGATCTTCTTTTTAACTTTTCTGCAAAATTTCAGGTCGAGTGGTACCACAGCTTTGCTGTAAGAAAGCCTTTAAGAACAGTGCAGATCTAAAGCATCTCTCATGACCATACTATTTTAAAAGGATCCCCAACTTCCACGCCTTGCGTGGTGGGGGCCCAGATGCCTTCGGCGACCAGGGGGATAATCCCCCTGGACCCACATTTCTAACACCAAGGGCTGCGCGCCCTTGTCATCCGCGTCGGGGATCGCCCCGAACACTCGGGGGATGGTGACAAAGAGCCGTCACCATCCCCACTCGCAAGGCTCGCTCTTAAGGTCGTGGCATCAAGGGAAATACGGCCGTTGGCCGGTCCTGCGGACGCGGAACCCCAGCAGAGCCGGGGCCCCCCGCCATTTCCCTTGACGCCACAGCGTTACAAGAATGGTGATTGGCTAGAGCCTTACCTACAGC
>NZ_JAUEPD010000013.1:0-121287 GCF_030403525.1 Pseudomonas sp. WAC2 | reverse complement strand
AACTCAGAAGTGAAACGATGCATCGCCGATGGTAGTGTGGGGTTTCCCCATGTGAGAGTAGGTCATCGTCAAGCACCTATACCCAAAACCCCCAGGCCTAACCGCCCGGGGGTTTTGCTTTGTGCGGATAAAATAGGTTTGCGGATGGAACAGTTTATCTAGCGACGCATCTCTATTCGGCAAACCAGCCTAGTCCAGTTATACTGTCTTTTCGCCAATTTTGTACCTGAGTGTTGTTATGAGCTGTGATGCCTCTAACCTGAAATCTTATATCCGTGCTGTACCTGATTTTCCTAAGCCGGGTGTGATTTTTCGGGATATTACCCCGTTGTTTCAATCGCCACGTGCCTTAAGAATGACTGTGGACAGTTTGATTCAGCGCTATGTTGAGGCTGAGTTCACGCATGTGGGAGCGTTGGATGCCAGGGGCTTCTTGATTGGCCCCATATTGGCTTACGCACTGAATAAGCCATTAATTCTTTTCCGTAAAAAAGGAAAGCTTCCTGCCGAGTTGCTTACCGAGACCTATACAACTGAATACGGTGATTCCGTCATTGAGGTTCATAAAGACAGCTTGTCGCAAGGAGACACTGTACTGCTGGTAGATGACCTTATTGCAACAGGTGGGACTCTTGTTGCTGCGGCAAACCTGATTCGTCGCATGGGGGCTAATGTGTTTGAAGCAGCTGCTATTGTAGATTTGCCGGAATTGCAAGGCTCTAAGCGTTTACAGGAAGCAGGCATTCCGACGTTTAGCCTCACTGAATTTGCTCTTTCTGAGCGCTAAAAAGAGCCCGCTTTAGCGGGCTTTTTTATGGAATGTATTTTTGCAGAGAGCAGGCAATACACTAAACGCAGGCTTTCCAGCCCTGCCTTTATTGCTTGAATCAAATAGAAAAACACTGGTGCGTTAAGGTATCGAATACGGTAGGGCAGTATCTTCTCTTACATCGTTTTCTTTGAGCAGTTTGGCAACGATCAATCTAATCAACCAAATGATGCATGCTGCCAAATATGGTTACCATTATCCAACGGCAAATTGTGGCTCCAGCGCTCACGAGAACGCCGGAGTGTTCATTATTGAAGCGGTTGTGGTACCACGTGCGTAAAGCTTAGGTCTGCACTGTTCGTAATCGACCAGGGATTTTTTGTGGTTTCTTCAAAGGTAATATCTCTAAAACTCGAGTTTCGAAGACCATTGATAGTGGCAGGTGCTGTTCCTTTGAAACTCACCTTGGCAAATTCGAAGCGTTCATGGAAAGCATCATGCGCGCTGTCGCCCTTGATCTCCAAGGCTGCAGAGACAGGATTCTCCACGGTAACGTTGCTGACCTTAATATCCTGAAATTTGCCGGAGATATCCGAGCGCTTGTAGTCCAGGATGGCGTTAGGATCGTTATAGTCCAAGGTGAATATAAAGCCTTGCTTGGCGCTATTACGAATGGCGGAGTCGCGAAAGATGACATTTCTGACGCCGCCGCCCATGAAGTTGGTACTTTTCATGCGCAGCCCGACATCGGTCCCGTCTGAGACATTATCCTCGGCCAGGATATTCTGTATCCATGCCCCGGTGTGGCTGCCAGCAACGATCATGCCGTGGCCGTGACGAAAGTAGTTATTGAAGACCCAGACATTTTCCTGTGGCTTCTGTTTAATGGCATCAGCCCCAGTCCCTGCTGCGAAGTTGACGCAGTCATCACCCGTCTCGAAAAAGTTATTGAAAACCATGGCACCTCGGCTGTTGGCAAATTCAATACCATCACCGTTATTGGCATCGTATGTCTTGTGTGTGGTGTTGGCCATCACCACATTTTCCGTCTCTAAGTTCATGATGCCGTGGTAGGCTGGATTGAGTACAGTAAAGTCACCATAGAATACGTTACGGACGTTGCGCAGCGTGATTAGGGATGACCGCATTTGGCCGTACGCATCCTTGACGTTCATACCCGACGCCACTGCTCTCTGGACTTGGTCCTTGGCAAGAATGCCGTCTTGCATATAGCGTGTGTTATTGCTTGCGACGTAAACCGGCAAGGCTCGTCCCAGCTCATCAGGGTCGTCTTCCAGACGCCTCCAGCCATTGCCGTTGATAATCCCTTTACCTACGATACGGATGTTTTCGAAATGCTCTTCCGTGTAGGGGTCTCGGGGTAGCGCGTTGATAAGGGAGGCGGGACGGATGGTGGTGGAGTAGGGGTACTGAATATATCCCTTCGCTGGATAGTCTTCCCCGCGCTCTGAGCCGAGAAGCGTTGCGCCACGTCCAATTTCGAGCGTCATGTTGCTCTTCAGGTAAAGTGCACCAGTCTTGAACGTCCCGGCAGGAATGAGCACCTTGCATCCAGGTGTGCAAGCATCAATAGCGGCTTGGATGGCATGTGTGTTAACAGTCTTGCCATCTCCTTTAGCGCCGTATCGAACGACATTGAATACTTTGGGTAGACGGCTGGTACGCTGGACTACTGCTTTGCTGTCAGCGGATTCATTGCCATAAGCATCTACAGCACGCACCGTGAAACGGTATTCAGTGTCTGCCTTCAGACCCGTTGCCGTGAAGCTGTGGATGGTAATACGGTGGTGGAAGCCGTCTGTGTCTTCTTCATAAAAACGATTAATGTAAGGCTTGGCAGGTGAGACGCGATTGTTATTGGCAGTGGCACTGCCAAGAAATTTGCCGTTCAGGTAGACGTTATAGTCACGGATATCCTGTGGATTTGCAGGCTTTTCCCACACCAGAACAATCTGGCTCTCATCGTAGGCTAATGTAGGAACCTGTACGTTAACCGGCGCATCAAGTGCGAAGCAGGGTAACGCGGTAACGGTTAACCCCAAGGTTAACGCTGTTATAGTCAGAATCTGTTTTTTCACTGAGCGTGACAAGCCTGCAGGGGGTTCGATGCTCATAGATTTATCCTTATTGTTATGAACGAGAGGGTTTAGAGCGCCACCTTGAGCCCATCATAATTTATTTGTGTGGTATGACAACAGCTAAGAGGCTATTCCTTCGGCTTGTGAACGAGCGGCTTCCTGAGCAGCTAAGTACAGACAGCCAATTTTATAACCTTTAGCTGCTATAAGGCTATTTGAGGCTAAAGCGCCACTATAACCCTCGACTTCGATGGTTATTCTCAAAAGGAATAGGTGGACTCCCTTGACAAAACGGCGTTGCCAAAAAATACTGATCTTGTTGTATGACGACGTACAGGTGAAGGCTGTTTGATGAAAGTAAATCTTCAGGCCTTCTTTTATAGTTAATCTAGTTAATGAGTTAGACCCCTGCATAGCTGGCAGTGTTGATACTTGGCTGGTGGACAAACAGACCAGCTAGTAAACAAGTCTTAACAACAACAAAGGACTAGCATGATTCTTCTTATCCGCTCTCTAGTTTCAGCAATGCATTACTGCTTGGTCACCCGGCACATGGCTGTTTTTTCTTCCGTCAAGCAGGTTGACGCCTTCAGCTCATAGGCGCGTGCTCTCGGAGCATTTAACGGTACTGAATTTACAACGGTTCGCTTGTATAGCTCTGGATGCTGTCGAGTTACTGAGGAGTATTCGCATGCGTATAAAAGGCTCTGCTCTGATGGGGTGTCTGCTGCTTGCTGGTGCAGGATTCGCTCAGGGAGCAACGTTCTTGAATGGAGTGGTCATGGCCGATGCGCCTTTGACCAATGCTAAAGTCACAGTGATTGATAAGTGGGGAAAGCAAAAGACTGCTCTGACGGACCGCAAGGGGCATTGGCGCCTGGAAGCCTCAACACTGACGCCGCCGTTACTGGTATCCGCTACCGATCTTACATCGCGCGACGGACACATTACGCAAAATTGCCGCTACAACGATAAACCTCGAACGCGTTGTATGGCCTCGGTAGTGACAGCGCTCCCACATAATGGAAATACAACGGTCAATATCACACCACTTACAGATCGGATTGTTTCCGAAATCGCCCAGAAACTTGGGTACATCGGTCCTCAACAGTGGGTGGAAAGTGGTAATGCGGGGCAAATGCGCGAGGAGTTTCTAACTGCTCCGCTTAATGCGATGAGGGCAGGCCTTTCGCAAGCACTGACTCAAGCAGGCGTTAGCCATGTAGATCGGTACAACCCTATTACCACACCCTTGCGTGACGACGGAAAAGGGGCAGCGGCTGTGTTGCAGGTGATCAACCACAACCGGGGTTATCACAACGACAGTGGTGAGGCGAGTGGGACCATCCTGACTGATATCCGTTTTCGCCCTATTGTAGGTTTTAGCGATGTCAGTACGACACATGACACCAGTGGTTATGAGCCTTTTGATTATTTACGTGCCAAGCGTGAGTTGGAGGCTATAAAGAATGCCAAGGTTCGCATCCTGATTGTGAGTGACTCCACTGCGGCTTCCTACGAGGAAAGTCGACTACCCAGGATGGGATGGGGGCAGGTCTTCCAGGAACGCTTTCGGGACGATAGCGGTGTTGCCGTACTCAACGGAGCGCGCGCAGGGCGATCGAGTCGCGATTTCTATAACGAGGGTTGGTATCAACAGATGGCGCGCTTCATGAAGGCAGGTGACTATGTATTCATCGCCCATGGGCACAACGACCAAAACTGTAATAGCGCCAAACCCGTGCGTGGTGCGGCAGATGTGAAAAACCTGTGTACCTATCCCAATGACAGTAATGGCAACAAGCAATATCCTGAAGGCCAACCGCAGCTGTCATTCCAGAATTCCTTGGAGCGCTACATTGCATTGGCGCGTCGGCAAGGAGCCAGACCCATCATTATGACGCCTACCACACGGGTGATGACTGCAGAGCGTAAACCTGCTTTCGAAAATGGTGATACTACGCCGGTTGGCAGTTCCCACTGGACCAAGCAGAACAGAGAAAACGGCTATGCCTATGTAGGTGATTACGCGGCCACCATTCGCAAAACGGCTGCGGACAATCGAATTCCATTCATTGACCTCGAGCGGAAGACTATCGACTTCGTCAATCAGCACCGAAATGACTGGAAGTCCTATTGGCTTGCGGTTGATCCCAACGATCCACGCTATCCCTATTACAAAACCCAGACTTCCGGAACGTTGGATAATCCTGATCGTACCCACTTCCAGCAGAAGGGTGCCGAGGCGGTTGCCGGTATAGTAGCCGAAGGCATCGCGCAGCAACCGGCACTGGTTGAGCTGGCTGCAAAACTCAAATAAGAAGGAATAACAACAATGTCCATGCCTTCCCTATTACGCAGCACCATGCTCTTGGGCACTGTCAGCCTTTTATGTATCAGCCAGACAGCATTGGCAGTGCAGTACCAGGCGGTGGTGTCACCAACGGCGCAACCCAACACATTCACATCCATTAATGCGGCCATCAAGGCGGCCCCATCAGACCAGTCGCCCTATATCATTTTCCTGAAAAAAGGAACCTATGAGGAGCGCTTGAGCATCACTCGCCCTAATATCACCTTGATAGGCGAGCAGCGGGACAAGACCATCATCAGTGCCAGTGTGTACGCGGGCATGCTCGATGAGAAGGGACAGAAATATGGTACGTCAGGCAGCAGCACCGTGAGTGTGAACGCGCCTGATTTTACAGCGCGCAATCTGACCATTCGAAACAGTTTCGACTTTCCGGCCAATGCGGCCAAGCTGGCTACTGATCCTACCAAGGTAAAGGATACCCAGGCGGTGGCGCTGCTGCTGGACAGTAACAGTGATCGCGCGCGTTTTCACAATGTGAGACTGGAGGGATATCAGGATACGTTTTATAGCAAAACCGGTAGCCGCAGCTATTTCACTCAAAGCAAGATCACAGGGCATGTTGATTTCATTTTCGGATCAGGGATCAGTGTGTTCGATCACTGCGACATCGTTGCTCGACGCCGTACCGATATAGCACCGCCTTATGGCTATCTCACCGCGCCCAGTACCGATATCAAGTCTCCCTACGGGCTGATCTTCCTGCAAAGTCGTATTGTGAAAGAGATGGGGGTGCCTGCTCGCAGTTTCGCATTGGGACGTCCCTGGCATCCTACTACGACCTTTGAGGATGGCCGTTACGCTGACCCGAATGCAATCGGTCAGTCAGTCTTTATCAAGTCTTATATGGATGATCACATCTACGGCTGGGACAAGATGTCGGGCAAGGACAAGGATGGCAACACCATCTGGTTCTATCCGCAGGACTCTCGCTTCTTCGAGGGGCGCAACTATGGTCCAGGGGCTGCATTATGGGACCCACAGCGACGACAGCTTACAACTGAGCAGTTGAGGACGTTTACCTTGGACCTTATCTTCCCGGATTGGAAACCTGAAAGGTTCAAGGACTGATAGCGCTAATCTACCTGATCACCCCTGATGCGATCAGGCAGGACGCTAACGGAGTTAGCACAAGGCTTGATTGGCCAGTGCCATTTGTAGTGCATTGCCCAATGGTATGGGGGGACTACCCTTGACCATTTGTGCAACTTTATCCGTTTGAGGAATCCCGATATCGGTCAACCAGTTGCTTAATCCACTGCTGTGTGTGACGTCCAGCCGAACGAACTGTCCGGCTACTCGAGACAGTAGGGCAACAATCAACACTTTCGCCTGCTCTGCGGATTCTGCCACCACCGGCCCAATAGCCAGACCGCGCCCAAACGGGCGTAATAATGCAAAGCCGACCTGCTGCCTATCCCGCTCAATACCTATTACGTACTGACTGATCTTTAATAAAGCCGCAAGCACTAGGTCACGGCTCATTCCGGTTGCGCTGGAAGCTAATTCAATGAGTTGAGGAAAATGTTGTGATGTTATCTCGTGCAGCGTATGCCCGACTGGTAGCTCATGATGAGGGAGGGCTGGTGCGCTCGCGGTTTGGTGTTGATGAATATGTTCGTAGGTAATAAAGCCCTGGCTGGCATAAAGGGGCGCTCCTTGTGGTGTTGCAACTAGGAGAGGAGTGCGTGGGCTTGTATGGTTCAATACCTGATCGACCAATTTACGGCCCAGTCCTTGGCCTTGTCGCCGCATATCAACGATGACCGGGCCGAGGCTGATGTAATCGCCTTGAAGGCAGCAGAGCGCTGTACCCAATATGCCATGTGCGTCTTCTGCCACTATTCCCTGGCTGACCTGATGTATCCACTGCCAGTCCTGCAGGCGATGGGGCCAACCTACGGCACGTGACAATTCATGGGCATGTATCAGGTCTTCCGTTACCATTGGGCGAAATCGAATCGGAACCTCAGCAATCGACATGGGCTTAAAGTTCTCCGGCTCGGTCAGTCATAGACATTGTCACTGGACCAGTCTACAGCCGATGCCTATCCAATGACGAAATGCTAAATAGGGTGAGATAGAGGCTCATCTCCAGATATATCTGGATAACCGATGTGGTTCGTTCAAAAGGGTATTGAAAGATCCCGTCAAAATTAAATGGCCGTGTCAATGTTCGCGCTTCAGAAAAGCAGTGGTCTCGCCAGAGCAATTATGGACTAATCAGGCAAACCATTAATTAATAGGGAATGCCTTTAAAGGTTCGCAGCCTAATTAAGTATTCCGTTCTATGCGACTTGCTTTATATTTTTTATCACTTTGGCGAGGTTCCAGATAAACCTGTGCCAGCAATTGACGCTTTTGTAGGTCAATGTAATCTGGAGATTGCTGCACCCTGTAAATTTGGGCCAGCAATGAGCGTGTAGTTGAAGCTGATAAGTTAGCTGGATCAGTAAAGATCTTGATTTAAGGCCAAGCCTGCAGCCGTTCTCTGCTCGTAACGGCGAGCGCATGTAGCTGACCCTCGGAACGGCGGGAAGTCACGCGACCATTCACGAAGATAGTAGCAGCCAATTCCTTGCTGAGCATGCCGGTAATGACTGTAGGCACCGCATGCGCAGTGCTATCTCCTTGTTGCGCCCAAGCATGAGTCCGGCCAGATGCCCCTGGGAGTCATAGAGGGTAATACCGATACCCCAAAAGTCAGGAGGATCGGGAAAGCCATATAAGACGATGGCGGATTACCATAGGCTGCTTTTTAGATAAACAATACAGCCATGTTTAGCTTGATAAGCAATAAGTAGGATTGCCTGTGATCTATTGGTAAACAATATATTTTTGCTGATTGCGAGCTGTTGGTGCGTTTAAGAGACTGCCAGAGAGTGTGAATAACCTTTCAAAGGCTAATTAATAAGGGTGTAAGCCTATTAGAGGCGGCTTGGTTTTTTTAAAAAACGCTGTTAACTGATATAAAATTGATTTAAATATTTAGAACAAGGCTGTACGAAACAATGTAGTGTAAGCCTTTATAGTTATGTATTTTTCTTCCATTGTCTGACAAGCAAACTGTCTATATGGGCAATCAGCTCGTCGGAGGTGATGGAGTAATGATGTACCCAGTGGCCTTCTTTTGTGCGGCCGGCGCGGATTGGCCATTTGCTGAGGCCCAGTTGCCGGGCGCGCTCAATGACTTCTGTTGGGCTGGCTCCGGTTATCGGGATTGCCATGTTCAGTCTCCTTCATCTGGTCTCTTATCGTTATCGGTGTAAACGGATAAGACCTTGAATGAAAACTGACTAACGGTCGGCGTATAACGGTAGCGAAAGCATGAACACGCATGTGGTCAGCGTATCTGCTAACCAGGAAAGAAGCAGGCTATAGGGCAAGACGTCCATGTCTATGCCTTGAAAAGTTCTGCTCAGGGTACAGCTGACCAGTGCTGGCAGCCGTTCTTCATCCACTGGCTCTGATCGACGTCAACGCCATCGCCAACTTTGCATCCGGGTACATTCAGCACCTTGCCGCTCGACCGGTTGACCAAGCGGAACCAGGTTGATGCGCCAGGCAACATTTGCCACTGCTGCGTATGAAGGTTTTGCCATGTCTCCTGTGAGAGGGGGGAGTCGTTGACCGAGGCCGGTGCGGTAAGCACTTTGCCGCTGTTGACGCTCAGCACCTCATAGAAGCCATTCTTCAGGTTGATCATATGCCAGCGTTGAGCATTTTGTGTGTGATCACACGAGGTCTGTTCGACTCGTATACCTGCCTCCAGGCTAGCGTTTTTTACATTCAAGCACTTGCTGCTGTTTTGGTTGACCAGCGTCACTGGCTTGTCTGCGCCTGTTGGAACACCAAAGACTGGATTGCCGTTTGAATCCCAGCTGAGCGGTTGCACATAAATGGCCCTGTTGGGATCGTACAGCGGATCGCCTACGATGCCCTTGTAGTTGCGAGCATTATAGATGTGAAGGATGGTGCCATCCCGGTCGGTTGTGAAGGTATTGCTGCCTGTGCCGTAGATCCCGTTACGCTCGCTACTCTTGAAGACAGGAACAGGTGATTTGGTCCATACGCTAGGATCGAGTAGATCCGCCGTGGCTGGTGCGGAAAGCAGGCCCATGTTGTAGTTCGCATCGGTAGCACTGCCCGAATAGGCAATGAACACCTTGCCATTATGTTCCATGACAGCAGGCGCTTCGTTGACCCAGAAACCTACCTTCTCCCAGTCGTATTCAGGTTGCGATAGCATTACCTGTTTGCCTTTAATAGCCAACGGGCCATCCAGCTCGGCAATGTAGAGATTGCTGTTACCTTCGATGTTCGGGTCTTTCTGGGCCCAGACGATGTAACGTTTGCCTGCATGCACAAAGGTAGTCGTATCGATACTGAATGACTCCCAGTTTGTCTTGATCTGACCACGCTCGATCCAGCCTGAGCCTGTTACCGGATTGGCTGCATTGTTGGACAGTGCATAAATGCGGTGATTGAACGGGGTGCCTTCCTGAGCGGCAGCGAAATAGACGTACCAGGAACCGTTGTTGTAATCGATCCAGGGTGCCCAGACGTGGGTACTCATCTCACCACTGTCGTGCTTGGTCCAGATGACCTGTTCCTGGGCCTTTGCAAGACCGGCAATGGTCCTGGCGCGCCTGAGTGCGATCCGGTTGTACTCCGGTACGCTATAAGTCATGTAGTAATACCCGTCGGTATGTTTATAAACAGACGGATCGGCTCGTTGCGTAATGATGGGATTGTCGTACTGGGTTGCCGCCAAAGAGGAGGCCGGGTTGATCAATACTGTTACAGCGACCGCGAGGGAAAACCAGGCGGCATTGGTAAGGTTGCGCTTGAGACGCCTTACCTGAGCACACAGTTCTAGAACCATGGTGTTTCTCCGTTGTTGTTATTAGCAAGAACACAGGTTGTTATCGAGCAGTGTGAGCCACAGATTTAGAGGCTGAAGAAAACGGCCCATAACTGCAGCTCCTCAAGCCGAACCCTGCAAGACGGGTGACCTCATAAGGCAGGGTCGCCAAGCCCGACAGCAGAGATAGCTCAAGCGCAAGCCATGATAATGGTATGACTATTACCGGGATCGCCCGATTATTTATAGCCTACATCGCTCATACGTCTAGTGGTGGCGAGCTAATGTTATGATGAATAGGCGGTTTGGCAGCTTGGTTGATCAGGCGAGGCGGCCTTTGCGGAATCAAAGAGGTGTACCGATTTATTAATGACGTAATGACGCGATCAGGCTGAAGGCTACTTCATCGAAGTCACTCTTACAGAACATGTTTTCGGCTAACGCCAATAAGAGTAGGGTGGATAGCGCTCTAGGCATTTGAGGCCGACTAAAATAAAACGGCCAATAGGATTGGCCGTTTTACGTAGTGGCAAAGACCTGTGGTCAGGCTGTCTTCTTGGTGCGGCTTCGCTTTGGCTTTGGCATGGGCTGCGCCACGCTGGTTTCTATTCCGCCCGACAGCGGATCCCCTGCGGTGTCGTAGTCGACTTCTCTCTGGGCTTGAAACCAGTGCTCAAATCCCTGTCCATCCGGACGGCCTGCGGCTTCCCAGATTTCGTAGGCGCGTTGACGTATGCGTTGTTCCAGATCATCCATCGCTCATCCTCCTATCGGATGTGGCTCAGCAGTCTGGCGCCGAGCTTTCTGACTTAGAGGCCGTAGGCCTTGAGTATCTACCTGCATGATTGCAACAGGACTATAAGAAGGGATGCCCAGTCTTCCTTATCGTTCCTCACGTGCTGTATACGTCCGATGAAAAGTCCTTTTCATTGAGAGACTTAACCTTTATCACGCTGCGCCAGCTCCATGATCATTCTTGCCAGTAGATAAAGTCTCGGCGCGACGCTTTCCACCTCGGCGTACTCTTCTGGCGTATGGATATTGCCGCCTACGATGCCAAAGCCATCCAGCGTTGGTACGCCCACACCTGCAGCAAGGCTGGCGTCAGCTGCGCCACCGCTGCCCTCGATCGTAAGCTTGCGGCCAATTTCACCGTAGATGTTTTGAGCCATCGACACGAGCCTATCCGTTTCGGCGGTTTGAGGCATAGGCGGCAAGCCCCGATGCAGATGAGTTTTGACCTCGGTGTCCTGGATCAGCTTGTTGGCGGAGATGCGCGCCATGTCTTGCTCGACCCGATCAAACTCCTCTGGAACGGCTACACGAACGTCTGCCTTGGCAGTCGCTCTGTCAGGTATGACATTCGTGCGATCGCCAGCGTCGATTACAGTAAAATTGACTGTGGTTTTCTTCTCGACATCGCCCAGTTTGCCAAGCTGGAGGACCTGATGCGAGATTTCCATGGCAGCGTTTCGGCCGAGCTCCGGCGCTACGCCCGCATGAGCGGCCTTACCGGTAACGTCAACGGTTGCGGTCGCGCTTCCTTTTCGCCAAGCCACGAGGCCATCGGCAGGCCGGCCTGGCTCTAGATTAAGGGTAACGTCATGCTCCCTGGCCACCCGTTGAATCAGCTGAGTAGCAGCATCGGAACCGGTTTCCTCGCTGGCATCGAGCAAAAAGGTAATTTGAGCGTAATCCTTGAAGTTGAGGTCTTTCAATATTTTGAGCGCATAGATGCCCGCTACGATTCCGCCCTTATCGTCCATCACGCCGGGTCCGTAGGCTCGCCCATCCTTTATATGGAAAGGCCGCTCCTTGGCTGAGCCCTCTTTGAAAACGGTATCCATATGTGCCATCAACAAGATTTTGGCCTTGCCTGTGCCTTTAAGCGTGGCAACGATATGATGACTTTTATCAGGTGGAGAGTTTGGAACAGTCTCGATCGTAGCGCCCAGCTGTTTCAACTGATCAGCTGCAATCTGACCT
The DNA here is from genome assembly GCF_030403525.1 of Pseudomonas sp. WAC2. NCBI lineage: Bacteria > Pseudomonadati > Pseudomonadota > Gammaproteobacteria > Pseudomonadales > Pseudomonadaceae > Pseudomonas > Pseudomonas sp. WAC2. Next base: position 109,198 of record NZ_JAUEPD010000013.1, on the reverse strand, counting down.
ACCTGTATCAGACCAGGTGCATAACCCGAGCCCGAATCAATATTTACCAGTTGCTCGAGTAGCTTGAGTGCTTCTTCCTTGTACTGTTCGGCATGGGATTGAACGGGGTGATTCGGTTCAGCCTGTACGGTGGAAACGGTAGAAAAGGCAAAAGCGATTGCCAATGAAAGAGAGTACGTGGCGCGGCGGAGCATAACAGTCATGAGGCGTCCTTTTTGTTATGTGCCCAGACACTATAGACGCTCCCTGGCAGCCTGCATTTCGCTTCGTGTAAGCCATAACCGGCGGCTCAAGGTCGCTACGATTTTGACTTCAATGGCATCATTCGTGAGCCTTTGTCCTGTGCTATGCCAGTGAGCACGTATGTCAGGCTCGCGCCCAAACGCATCCGCTGGATTGCTGGATTCATTCAGTGGCGGCTTTAACGGCTGCCTTGGCCATATAGCGCTCAATGAGCGTGCAGGCTTGTTCGTTTAGATCAAGCAGTTCAGGCAGGAATACGCGTAGCTCGGGATGCTGACGAGCTTTCTCTTCCAAAACGCAATAGGCCTCGATGATGGACGCTTGAGTCCGCAAGGTTTGGCTGACCTTTTTCATAGGGATCTACTTGATTGATGTGGCTGCGTTGTCGGTCGAAATCAGAAAAACTTTATACCTTTCGTCGTTTGATGACCGGCGCGAGTGGCAAACCGTCTGGTGATGACTTATAGCCTTCATAATTCCGTGTTATCAACGATGCCTGTCTGCAGAGCTGCTTGGGGAGGCATGTTCATGGCAGTGTTCAAACGCTATCTGACTGTGGGGCCTATCGTTTCGTTGATCAGTGTTTCGGCGATACTGATCATGGCCAGTGCACCGGGTCATCTCTATCATTTTTCGGCACTGGCATTGTCTGGTCTTATCGGGATTATGGTTGGAGTGACAGCGCTTGTGATGACGGCCCGTTACATCTATACCCACCTTTAATCTGCTGCAAAAGGTTCGGATGACCGGTATAAACAACGGGTGGATTTATACCTCCAAAGCTTGGTGCTAATGGCTATAAATGGAGGAGATCTGTATGAGCAATGCGCCCTTAGATGCACAAGGCTCCGATCCTGTGGTGCCGGACGATGCGGGCATTGGCAGTGACGTATTCGATCCACTGCGTCCCGATATCATTCCTGATAATCCGCTTGGCGATGATGAGGTAGATCATCCGCTGTAACGCAAACAGTTATCGAAAACCCGGCTAATGCCGGGTTTTCTTTTGGCGAGCCGTTTTCACTGCTTATTTCCGAGCACCGCAGCACATAAGCGAAACGAAAAGGGAACCCTGGGTGGTAGTGCTTGGGTCGAAGCGCGAATGAATGACACCCACCAGTGTCATACCGCTTTCGAATGCTTCTTGAATCGCCGCATGGTTTACTTGAGGCAGTAATTTCAATCCATCAAAGGAACGTCAGATGAGCATCGACCTTAACGCAGGACGCCTGCCCGATGAGCATACCCTGGTCAACCTACCGCGCCTGGTGTCGCGCTATTACAGTGAACGGCCCAACCCTGATGATCCGGCGCAGCAGGTTTCATTTGGTACATCCGGGCATCGCGGTTCATCGCTGAAGGTCAGCTTCAATGAGTGGCACATCCTGGCAACTACCCAGGCTATTTGTGATTACCGAAAAGAGCAGGGCGTAAATGGTCCGCTCTTTGTCGGCATGGATACCCATGCGCTGTCCGAACCTGCCTTTGTTTCAGCACTGGAAGTGCTGGCTGCCAATGGTGTTGAGACCCGTATCGATGCAGGCTGTGCTGAGACCCAGGGCGAGCCCGGTTATACGCCAACGCCCGCCATCTCCAATGCCATTCTCGAATACAACAAAGGCCGCACCAGCGGCCTGGCTGACGGTATTGTCATTACGCCTTCACACAATCCGCCTGCCGATGGTGGATTCAAATACAACCCCACCAACGGTGGTCCGGCCGATACCAACGTAACCAAGTGGATTCAGGAGCGTGCGAATGCGCTGCTCAAGGCAGGACTGAAGGGCGTGGAGCGCATGGACTATGCCCGTGCGTTGAAAGCGCCAACGACGCAGCGATTCGACTTTATCGAAAGCTATGTCGGTGGCCTTGAGCAGGTCATCGATATCGAAGCCATCAAGCATTCGGGCCTTAAGTTTGGCGTGGATCCTCTGGGCGGGGCAGGCGTGCACTACTGGACGCGCATTGCCGAGCGTTTTGGTTTGCCGCTTGAGGTCCTGTCGACCCGTATCGATCCTACCTTCCGCTTCATGCGCCTGGATTGGGATGGCAAGATCCGTATGGACTGCAGCTCGCCTCATGCGATGGCTGGATTGATTGAAAACAAGGACCGTTTCGATGTGTCCTTCGCCTGTGATACCGACCATGACCGCCACGGTATCGTGTCGCGTTCGACCGGGCTGCTCAATCCCAACCATTACTTGGCGGTAGCGATCGAATACCTCTTTACTCACCGTCCCGAGTGGAGCGCTCACGCGGGTATCGGTAAAACGCTGGTGTCGTCTTCCATGATCGACCGTGTGGCTCAGGGTATCGATCGGAAGGTCGTCGAGGTGCCAGTGGGCTTCAAGTGGTTCGTGGATGGCCTCATGGACGGAAGCCTTGGTTTTGGTGGTGAGGAGTCCGCGGGCGCATCGTTCCTGCGCAAGACTGGTGGTGCGTGGTCGACCGATAAGGACGGCATCATCCTGGGACTGCTGGCGGCGGAAATTACGGCGGTTACCGGCAAGGACCCTGGTGAGCGCTATCAGGCACTGACCGAGCGGTTTGGCTCGCCGGTGTATCAGCGTATCGATGCTGCAGCTGATCGCGAGCAGAAAGCCAAGCTTGGTAAGCTCTCCGCTTCACAGGTAACTGCCAGCGAGCTGGCCGGTCAGCCGATTACACAGATCCTGACCGAGGCGCCTGGCAATGGTGCAGCAATCGGCGGCCTCAAAGTTGTGACTGAAAACGGCTGGTTTGCCGCACGTCCTTCCGGTACGGAAGACGTTTACAAGATCTATGCTGAAAGCTTTGAAGGGGAGACGCATCTCAAGCGTATCCAGGAAGAAGCCAAAGCGTTAGTTGATAGCGTACTGGCTGGTTGATCAAGGGCTGCCTGGGTAAAAAGCCCTAGGCAGCCTTCTTTTCTTATAGGCCAGCAGGTGTCTGCAACAGAAGTCAGCCGCCTGCTCTCAAAGCGACCTGGATAGGCTAGATGACCTAGCGCTTCAGTTCGTTGAGCATCTCGTCCAGGCTGCGATGAAATGAGCTGCGCTCCCCGGCACTGATAAAACCCTGCTGGCGAGCCAGGTCCGCTGAGCTGGTTTCTACTTCCTTGATTTGCTGTTCGTAATGCTTCTGTTTGGCCTTGGTAATCGAGCCGTTGTTAGCATTGATGAGGTTACGTACAGCCTTTGCCTTGACCCCGACGGCATCCTGTTCCCGAGGGTTCGCTTCCAACCCATCAGCCGTAGGGTAACCCTCAAGCCCCGTTCCCTTGATCAGCTGCCATAAGGCTTCTTCAGGCGTATAGCGACCATGAAGCGCAGGCACTTTACGGTCGGCGAAACGGGCAAGGTCTACAGTAACAGGGCAGCCGGTGCTATGGGCAAGCTGCTGTATCGCTTCATCCAGCCGCTAAGAGAGATAGCTAAAGTCAGTGGCATTTCGCTGACAGGTCGCCTCTGCGGCTTGGCACGTAAGGCCGAGAATCATCAATCCTAACAGCAGAGTCTTCATGATTACCTGCGGCAGCAAAAGAGAAACACAGAGTCTTATTCGTTCCACATTTGACGGTAAGGCCTGACGTATCAGGCCATAGAGGGGTGGGCTTTCCGATCTTAGTCTTCATAATCCGGCAGATAGGCTGCAGGCGTTGCCGAAGGGTTCATGGCAAAATGATCATATAACCCGATGATCAGGATTCACGCCCTCCTTGCTTATTCTTTCCAGGCTCGCCTTGTTATTCACGCCCAAGCGATGGCTAGGCGGACTATTCATCAAATTTTTTGTCAGTCTGTTCGTGATCTCTGGTTCTTCTACAGTTGCAATCATCGGCTTCGGTACCTGGAAAAGTCAGGTTGAGCTTAAAGAGGCGCTAAGTGAAGATAAATTGCACGACCGTGTTGCGGTAGAGGGCAGGGTGGTGGCTGAGCTGCTGCAAGCCGCCGCTACGCCTGAACGCTGCCAGGCACTGCTTGAATTGTTGGTTCATCGTGTCTTTGGTTCTGGTGTATTAACAGGCAAGGCTGGTAATAGTTTTAGCCAGTCTCTTGGGGAAGGGCGTCTTGCAGCGCTGTACCGCAATGAGCAAGGGCTGCAATGTCATTACCCCGCCAAACTGACGGAGCCGCTTCAAGCCAGAATGCAGACAGTTAGCCGCCAGGGTAACAGTATCAAGGTTGAAAGCGATGAGCCGCGTACGACCAGTGATATCTGGTTTAGCACGGCGGTTGTTCAGCTCCCACAAGAGGCGGATAGGCTTGTTCTGGGTATGGAAGGGTTTGATCCATGGAAAGCCTTCTGGGCGGATACGAGCCGTCAGTTTGGTTGGCTTTGGCCCTACATGCTGATCAGTAATTGTTGCACCGCACTGCTGCTGGCTTTCTTCCTGCTGAATAGGATTCGTCATGCCGAGCAGGTAGCCAATACCTGGGCTCAGGGCCAACTCGATATTCGTATCAATGACGAAGGGCATGATGAGTTTGGCCGGCTGGCCCAGCGGTTCGATCATATGGCTGATGCAGTGGCAGGCGTGATTGAGGTCAAGCAGGCTATTGCTGCCCAAGATGAGCGCAATCGGTTGGCCCGTGAGCTGCACGATACCGCCAAGCAACGGTGCTTCGCCCTTGGGCTACAGCTTAGTCTGTTACGCCGTCTGTGCAGTACCTATGCCGAGCAGGCCAAGCTGGTCAACTCATCACTCAAGCTTGTTGAGCATCTTCAACGAGACATGAGCGATGTTATCCATCGCCTCTCGGCACCTACAGTGGCCGAACTAGGCCTGGATAGCGCCTTGAAGCAGAACCTGGCAAACCTGCTTGAGGGCAGCGCCATCCAATGGTCTGTCGATATTCAGGAAGAGGTAATGCACAGGTTGAATGAGGAGGATGCGGTTGCAACTGAGCTGCTCTTGATTACCAGTGAAGGGGCAGCCAACACGCTTCGACATGCCAACGCCTCGCAACTATGGATATCCCTCGTTCGTCAGGGAGAGCGGTTTGTCCTTAAAATTGAGGACGATGGTCAAGGCTTTCATCCGGGGCACACCAGCTCGGGAATGGGTCTGAGCAATATGCGTCAAAGAGCTCATTGGCTGTCGGAAGGGCGTATTGATATTCGCAGCGAGCCCGGCCAGGGAACCACCGTTGAAATCTCCTTTAAACCCACAGAAGGGTAATGATGAAAACCACCGTGTTGCTGGTTGATGACCATGCCATTGTCAGACAGGGCATCCGCAGTCTGCTCGACATTACCGGCGAGTTCGATGTGATAGGCGAGGCGGGAGATGGGCAGACAGCGATTGAGCTCGCCCAGGCGTCCAAGCCTGAGCTTGTCTTGCTGGATTTGATGATGCCAGGGTTGAGCGGTGTGGAGACCATCAAGCGACTGCTGGAGGTAAGTCCGGGTAGCCAGATAGCTGTCCTGAGTTCTACCGAAGAGGATGAGTTGGCCTTTGCTGCCATCGAGGCGGGTGCTCAGTCCTTTCTGGTCAAGACGATGTTGGGTGATGAGCTGATTGATATGATCCGCCGGATCGCGCGAGGTGAGGTCATTATTCATCCCTTTATCGCGTCGAAGCTTCTCAAAGTGGTCAGGGGAATTCGCGAGCCCAAGGTCGATCCCTTCAAGGAGCTGACCGAGCGTGAACTTGACGTGCTTCGCGAGCTTGCCTCTGGGGGCAGTAACGTGCGCATTGCTACTGCACTGAATATCAGTGAGAAAACAGTGAAGTCCCATATTAGCAGCCTGCTCTCCAAACTCGACCTGGCTGACCGTACAGAAGCCGTTGCCTTCGCCTGGAAGCAAGGATTGATGACGCATCATGGGTCCTGAAAGCGCAGTTTAGTAAAGGCCCAGCCCGGTATTCGGCCGGGCCTTTGTTTATTAGATACCACCCAACACTCTGTACAACTCGATGCGATTTTCCTCCGCGATTTGACGGGCATTGATCAGCGATTTCTGGGCGTTGTAGAGCGTACGTTGCGCATCAAGCGCATTCAGAAAGGTGTCAATGCCCCGTCTATAGCGTGCATCGGAGAGCTGATAGCTTTCGCTGGCAGCCTCCAGCAGGGCCGCCTGCGCAGAAAGCTGTTCCTCCAGGGTGCCGCGCCTGGCCAGCGCGTCAGCCACCTCACGAAAAGCGGTCTGGATGCTTTGCTCATAGTCAGCGACGTAATAGTCCCGCTGGGCCTTGCTGTAGTTCAGATTGGCTGTATTGGCGCCGCCGGTGAAGATCGGGACGCTAACAGAGGGCATGAATGACCAGATTTTGTTGGCGCTTGAAAACAGCGATGACAATCCATGACTGCTCAGGCCTACGGAGGAGGTAAGGCTCAACTGCGGGAAAAATGCCGCCCGGGCCGCACCAATGTTGGCGTTGGCGGCCAGCAGATTGTGTTCGGCCTGAAGCACATCCGGGCGCTTGAGCAGGACGTTGGAAGACAACCCAGGCGAGACCTCGGCAAACAATGGTTTATCTGCTTCCAAGGGTTGGGGTAGCACCGCATCATCCAGTGTCTGCCCGACCAACAATTCCAGTGCATTGCGGTCCTGAGCAACAAGCGTCCGGTAGTTAGCAATATCCGCGCGTGCCTGTTCATAGATCGTCTGGGCCTGTCGCAAGTCTACGCGGGAGGCGATGCCTGCCGAGAGTCTCCCCTGGATCAGGTTGACCGTGCGGCCGGCACTTTCCAGTGTTTCTTCCGAGATCCTGAGTTGTGCCCTGTCAGATGCAAGTGTCAGGTAGGCATTGGCTGTTTCCGCGATCAAACTGATATAGGTGGCGCGGGAAGCCTCTTCTGTAGCCAGCAAACTCTGCTGCGCTGATTCGGACAGGCTCCGCACGCGTCCAAACAAATCCAGCTCATAGGCGCTAAGCCCAACGCTTGCCGAAACGCTTTTGCTGTAGACGGTCTGTTTTTGGCCCAACGTCTCAACCTGAGTGCGTGAACGTGAAGCATTGGCGCTGGCGTTTAACTGGGGCCAGAGTTCGGAGCGCTGCAGACGATACTGCGCCCGAGCCGACTCGATATTGGCCGCCGCTTTGCGCAGGTCCCGGTTATTGGCTAGCGCAAGCGTTATAACGGATCGTAGATCGGCATCCAGCACAAGCGCTTCCCAAGTGGTTGGCACAAAGGCTTGTACAGAGGGCGTGTAGCCAGTTCCCTGCGGCCACGTCGAAGGAACCGGGGCGGCGGGGCGCTCATAAGTGGGAGCGAGAGTGCAGCCAAGCAGAGCCATCGGCATGAGCAGCGCTAAACATCTCAGGTGCATCATGGTGTCTCCTGCGAAGTGGATGGGGTCTTGCTCTTCTGGAAGCGGATAGCGAGGCCGCGGACGAGCACAAAGAACAGCGGTACGAAAAAGATCGCAAGCACTGTTGCGGTGAGCGTACCGCCAATGATGCCGGTGCCAATGGAGATGCGGCTGTTGGCACCTGCACCGGTAGCAACGGCCAGAGGCAGCACACCTGCCATGAAGGCCAGCGAGGTCATAACGATCGGGCGAAGTCTCAAGCGAGCACCCTCAAGCGCCGCATTCCAGATAGAAAGCCCACGCTGCTCGGCCGCCTCGGCAAACTCGACGATCAGAATAGCGTTCTTGGAAGCCAGGCCGATGGTGGTAATGAGCGCAACCTGGAAAAACACATCGTTTTCCAGCCCTCGCAAGGTAGCCGCGAGAATGGTGCCGACAATACCCAGCGGAATGACCATGAGCACCGAGAAGGGAATCGACCAGCTGTTGTAGAGGGCTGCCAGGCAGAGGAAAACAATCAGGATGGACAGGGCATAAAGGCGAATAGCCTGCCCGCTGGATTCGCGCTCCTGATAGGACAGGTCGCTCCAGGCAAAGGTCGTCCCCTGGGGCAACTGGTTGGCCAAATGCTCCATGGTGTCCATGGCTTCACCCGAGCTGACACCCGGAGCACCCTGACCCTGAATCGCGTATGAGGCAAGGCCGTTGAAGCGTTCAAGGTTGTCCGGGCCGCGCTCCCAATGCGTAGTGGCAAAGGCCGAGAAAGGTGTCATCGCGTTAGACTGACCACGCACATACCACTGGTACAAATCATCAGGCTGCGAGCGAAACGGGGCGTCACCCTGCATGTATACCCGCTTGACGCGACCCCGGTCGATAAAGTCATTGATATAGGTACTGCCCCAGGCGGCACTTAACGTCGAGTTGATATCGCTCAACGCTAGCCCGCTGGAAACCGCCTTGGATTGATCAATGTCGATTTTGAGCTGTGGAGTTTCTTCCAGGCCGCTTGGGCGAACGGCTGCCAGGGACGGCTCTGCTGCGGCCAGCCCTAACAGCTGATTACGAAAGCCCAGGAGCTGAACACGGTCCGTTGTGGCTGATGCCTGTAGCTGGAACGTGAAGCCAGACGATTGGCCCAGGCCCTGGATCGCAGGTGGCGTCAGGGCGTAGATCTGCGCATCGCGGGAACGGTAAAAGGTGGCCATGGCGCGATTGGAAATACTATCGGCCCGATCTTTCTCATCGGTGCGCTCGCTCCAATCTTTAAGGGCAACAAACGCAAGGCCCGTATTCTGGCCGCTTCCGCCAAAGCCAAATCCGACAATGGTAAAAATTGCTTTGGTGTTGTCCTTTTCGGCTTCCAGATAATGGCGCTCAATGGTCTTGCCAACCTCCAGACTGCGCTTCTGGGAGGCTCCGACCGGCAAGGTAAACTGCACCATGTTCGAGCCCTGGTCTTCGGTAGGCAGAAAGCCGCTGGGTAAACGCATATACAGCACGACCAGTACGGCGCCCAGGCACCCATAAATGAGTATGAACCGTACCGGGCGTTTGAGTACGCCCGTTACTCCATGCTCATAGCGGTTGAGGTTCTTGTTGAAGGTGCGGTTGAACCAGCCAAAGAAACCAGAGTGCGCCCGATGCTCGGCTGGCTTGAGCAATGTTGCGCACAGGGCGGGTGTGAGGGTCAGTGCAATAAACACCGACAGCACCATAGACGCTACGATAGTGATGGAAAACTGCCGATAGATAACCCCTGTCGACCCGCCAAAGAAAGCCATGGGTAGAAAAACGGCAGACAGCACCATGGCAATCCCGATCAACGCACTGTTGATCTCCGTCATCGACTCCATGGTGGCGTCAAGGGCAGACAGCTTGCGCTCCGTCATCAAGCGCTCAACGTTTTCCACCACCACAATGGTGTCGTCTACCAGAAGACCAATGGACAGCACCACGCCAAACAGGGTCAGCGTATTGATGGAATATCCTGCAATCCATAGCACGCCGAATGTGCCTAACAGCACCACCGGAACGGAAATCGCCGGGATAAGGGTCGCGCGCCAGCTCTGCAGGAAAATGAACATCACCACGACAACAAGGGCAATGGCTTCGAAGAGTGTCTTGATGACTTCATGAACCGAAAGCTTGATGAATTCCGTGCTGTCGAGCGGGAACTCCAGGTGATAGCCCTCAGGGAAGTTGCTGGACAGCTCCTGCGCCAGCGCCTTTACACCTTCGGCTGTGGAAAGCGCATTGCTTCCCGGCGCAAGCTTTACCGCAAGCCCCGCGGCAGGATGGCCGTTCAAGCGAGTGACAATGCCGTAACTCTCACTGCCCAGCTCCACCCGAGCTACATCGCCCAGGTGTACATGCGCGCCTGACGAATCGCTCTTTAGGATGATGTCCTGGAACTGCTGGGGTGTACGCAGTCGCGATTGTGCGGTGACGGTGGCGTTGAGCTCCTGATCCGGTGGAGAAGGCAATCCGCCAATCTGTCCAGCAGAAACTTGAGTGTTCTGTGCCTGCACAGCGGCAGTGATGTCAGAGGGCATCAATCCATAGGTAGCCAGCTTCGAAGGATCAAGCCATATGCGCATGGCATATTCAGAGCCAAAAATCTGTACATCGCCTACACCAGGAACCCGTGAGATAGGGTCCTGCAGGTTGCTGGCCATATAGTCGGAAATATCAGTAGAGGATGAACGATCCGTGTCGTCATACAGGGCCATAATCAGCAGGAAATCATTCTGTGCCTTGGTCACCGAGACGCCTTGCCGCTGTACCTCGGAGGGAAGACGTGTAAGCGCCTGCTGGACCTTGTTCTGGACCTGAATTTGAGCGTTATCAGGGTTAACCCCCTGGTTGAAGGTGACAGTAATGCTGGTTCGCCCTGTAGAGCTGCTGCTGGAGGAAAATGACTGAAGGCCATCCAGCCCCTTGAGCTGCTGCTCAAGGATTTGCGTAACGCTGTTCTCCATGGTCTCGGCCGAGGCGCCAGAATAGGAGGCACTGACCGAAATAGCGGGAGGCGCCACATCCGGGTATTGGGCGATGGGAAGAGTACGTATCGCCAAGAGGCCAAAAAGCATGATGACGATGCTGATGACCCAGGCGAAGACCGGTCGCTTGATAAAGAAATGTGCAAACATCGGTTACTGTCCCTGCTGCGTGGCGCGAGCCTCACCGGAACCTGCCGGTTTGAACTCAACCGCATGTACCGTCGCCCCCGCCTTGACCTTGCCGGTGCCTTCAACGATGAGACGATCGCCTTCCGCCAGCCCGCTTTGAATCAGCCAGCTGCTACCAATAGCCTGGGTTGTAACCACTTCACGTGCTTCAACCGTGTTGTTGGCGTTTACAACCAGGGCCATGCCATTGCCTTTCGCATCTCGGGTAATGCCTCGTTGAGGCGCAAGGAGTCCCTGAGGCGCAACAGCCTCTTGCAAGAGGGCTCTCACATACATGCCAGGCAGAAGAAGACCTTCAGCGTTAGGGAAAAGCGCGCGAAGCGTGACAGAGCCGGTCTCCTGATCCACGGCAACCTCTGCAAACTTCAGTACTCCTGCGTGCTGATAGAGCGAGCCGTCCTCCAGGCGAAGGCTGACATCGGTGCTGCCAGCGGCGACGCCATTGCCCAAGGCCTTTTTGAGCCTGAGCAGCGCGGCGCTGGATTGAGTGATGTCCACATAGATAGGGTCCAGCGTACGGATAACTGCCAACGCGGTCTCCTGATTAGCTGTTACCAGAGCACCTGGGGTGATGCTGCTCTTGCTAATCCGTCCAGCAATAGGCGCCGTGATCTGCGTGAAATTCAGATCGATTTGTGCAGACTCAACCGCCGCCTTGCGCTCGGCAATGGTAGCCAGAGCTTGCTGATAGCTGGCCTTGGCATCGTCTGCCTCCTGCTGGGAGACGGCCTCGATCTTGATCAAGTCGTTGTAGCGTTCGGCTTTAAGCTTGGCGGCCTGCAACGTGGCCTGGGCATTAGCCAGCGAGGCCTTGGCCTGGTTGAGCGAGGCACGGTAGGGCGCCTGTTCGATGCGGTAGAGAACCTGCCCAGCCTTGACGAGTGTTCCTTCTTCAAAGGTACGCTGTGTAATGATGCCTGACACCTGTGGGCGAACCTCAGCCTCCATATGGGCCACGGTTCTGCCGTTAAGCTCGGCAACCAGGGGGACAGGTTGTGACTTCAGCGTTACCACCGCCACCTCAACCGGCGGTGCTGCAGGTGGCTGGGCAGGCGCTTCAGGTTTGCAGGCGGCTAGCCACAGCACAGCCAGATACAGAAAGGCTTTCGATTTCATGTGTAGACGCACACTTTTCCAAACTAAAAATGTGCGCCAAGGTAGCGGCTGAGAAGAGGGCGGACACCCGCCTTATGGATGATTTGGCCTCCGCCTTAAGTCTACCCTCAGGCTTTTAAAAAACAGTTCACACCGCCAGTAGGCATGACTTACCTATAGGCGAGCGGCTGGTTGATACCTTGCTGGCGCTTTGAGGAAAACCGAAAAGCAGGCATTGGCCTTAGACGCTACATGCTTATGACATGAAGTGCTGGCATAGACATCAGTGTAAGCGAAGGGCATGAACTGGATCTCGTTTCTTCTGCTTGAAAATTAAACCTACCTGTAATAGACGCGCTCCATGCGAATCGACTAATGTCTGAGCTCGATTTGTTCCCGCAGCCGTGCCGCCCTGTGGATGATGTATAACGCGCTTATACCGTCACTGCTCCTCGGAAAGGCCGTTTTAGAAAGGAAAATAGAAATGACAAGGAAGGTTATGCGTCAGATGTGTTCAGCGTGTTATGCGTCACGTGACGTCTAATAATAGTTAGGGTCAATATGGATCGTTGGAATCTTGAGGAAACGCGCGAGCACATTGCTAGACTGTACGGGCGGCACCAGCTTGAGCTGGCAAAGCCGTGCATTCAGTCTGTCGTTGATCGCCAGGTATATGCCCGAATTCACTACCAAGATGCCCGCTCAAAGACTGACATTTATATACGATCAGAGTTGCAAGAAACTTCCCTGCTAGAAGTCGCATTCGGTGACAGGGGCAAAGCGTGGGAAGAATTTAATATTTTCGTTCGTGAGGTTGGTGCACATCTAACTGCGTGCATTCAAAGCATGCATGCACTACCTGATATTTTGGCTCATGCTATTTATTACTCACTAGGACTTAATATCAGCTCCGCTGCGCTAAAATCTCGCAATATAGGGGCTGCTTCTGTAAGTAAGCTATTAAAAGCCAACATAGAGCTAGTAATTCTCGGTGATCTTTTGATCGAATTTATTAAGGGCGGTAATTTCGTCCATCTATCGGCGCTGTCAAACCAAGCAAAACACAGAAGTATTGTCTTCCCATCACTAAGCGAAGACTGGACGGGCAAGCGCAAGGAGCCGCATTTACTCATATTTCCTGCATTTTCCTACGAAAGCTTCTGCTATCCGCAGGTCTCCGCTGATGAGTTTCTTAAGGACGAGTATCAACGCTGTTCAGAATTGGTCGTTGAAATTGGGAGTTTGCTTAATGCTGTACTGTGTAAGCGTAAGCCCTAACAATGCGCTGAAATCGCTCACTTCGTTCACTGGGACTGGCGAAGCCAGCCCTTTAGCTTAATCGTTAGGGTTCCCATGCCGCCATTCGCAAACCTAGCCACCGAGCTTAAATCTGCCGGAATCCGCATGGGGCAAATCCGCATCAACGAAACACCCCAAGACTGTTGCTTTTGCATTCTCAACTATGGCGATGAGATCGAGTGCTTCTACTTTGAGCGTGGTGGAAAATTCGACCTGGTGTCTTTCGCTTCGCTACCCGAGGCAATTGAGCACTTTAAGAATTGGGTACTATCCAATGAAACGCTATATGCAAACTGGGGAGGCGCTGTTGGACAACCCTAACAACAGGTTCAAACCGTTCGCTTCGCTCACTGGGACCGGCTAAAGCCGGCCCCTTAGCTTAATCGTTAGGCGTCACGAAAATGGATTTGTCAGCCACTGATTTCCACGATGCAACTCTGGTCGGCATCTGCCTCGACTGGGAAGCGCGTACCTGTCGCATTGACTTTGCGGGAGCGCCGTCGCACCTAGAGCCGTTTTCCCTTACGCTTTCCGGAGTCACCGAACTCGTTGTCCCGGCCACGCAACCGTGGGGGCCGTCTTGTTCAGTCCTGGCTGCTAAGGAACTCGCTGGCGGTGGCGTCGCGATCGAGATGCAGTCAGGCGACACCATTACGGTCGTGGCGCCTAACAATTCGTCCAAGCCGACGCCGCTTCGCGGCGCGGCTTAACTCAGGTGTTAGAACTCATAAATATGAATCCGTCAGTACCGACATGGCAGTTATTTGAAGATCTCGTTCGCCGCATCTTGGAGGCGAACAACTTTAGCGTCACGAAAAACAACATCAGGGGGGATAGGGGGTTCGACCTACTGGCTGACTTTGGAAATGAGCGCTGGGCAATTGAGATTAAGTACTACCGCACGGCGCGCGCTCAGCCTTCCCTCATTGATGCTGCTGCTGTCCGCGTGGCGAGTAATGGGGTAGCAGCACGGGTTCAAAAAGGGATGCTAGTAGTTTCTTGCATTCTTCCAGCAGAGCTAAGAGAGTCACTTGAGCAAAAATTCAGTATCACCTTTGTAGATCAGGTTGATCTGAGAATCTGGTGCAATTCGCATCCCGAACTTGCGGAGGAATTGGATGCGCTGTTAGAGGCTAGCCCAAGCGAGCCTCAGGCGACACGGCTAACACGTGATGATCCAATGCGAAGCAGTAAACCCCTTGGGGGCGTACCATCTCAAGTTCGCGACACGAGAGGAACTGAACTATGTCAGGAACTCAAAAGCATTAAAAAGGGAAAGGTGTCCTGGGCACAGTACGAAAAGGTATGCGAAAAAATTCTCAAGTACCTCTTCCCGAACGATCTTCATGGCTGGCATTCTCAAAAGCGAACCGATGACGGACTAAATCGCTACGACTATGTATGTCGAGTGAGGCCGACTACCGAGTTCTGGAAATTTGTCATCGACCACCTCGATAGTCGTTATGTGCTTTTCGAGTTCAAGAACTATTCTGGAAGAATAAAACAAGGGCAAATCCTCACCACTGAGAAGTACCTTTTGGAACGCGGTCTCCGGCGCATGGCAATTATCATGACCAGAGTCGGTGCAGAGCCTCATGCGATTACAATGACACAGGGAGCCATGCGCGAACAGGGCAAGCTGATGCTTATCGTAAACGACGAGAAGGTATGCGAGATGCTTCACATGAAGGAGCGCGGCGAAGACCCCACAGACTGCCTTTTTGAAATTGCCGATAACTTCTTACTGACACTGCCCAGATGAGTTCTAACTACTCATTCCAGCGGATCGTCAAAATGCTGCGCATTTTGCCGTCCGCTGAATTCAAACGTTAGAGGCTTGCATGAAAATCGCAGCTCCGAGCTGGTTTCTCAAAGGTAAAGTCTGCCCTTGTTGCGGCCAAGGAAGCCCAGAATTTATTTCCTGCCCTAACTGCGAGCATGTTGCTTTGGTTTGCCTGGAAAACGGTACTATTTTTCTAGAGCCTAAAAATATGAGTTTCACTATGCAGCCAGCTAATCTTTGCATGGAGTGCAGCGCTGTTAGTTTTGTTAGCTTCAGCTCAGCCACAGATAAACAACTCGAAAAATCAGGTTACGCAGGTAATCCTCTAACAAGTCGCTCAAATCGCTCGTTTCACTCGCTGGGACGGGCTAAAGCCCGCCCTTTAGCTTAATCGTTAGGCATCGTATGAGTCCCACCGAGCAGGTCATCCGGCTAGCAAAGCAAGCCGATGTCAAGCTGAGCGCTTCGTTCAACGCGCCTGATGTACTTCCGTTTGCGTCTGAGGCGCTGGAGGTAATAGCTAAACATCCGCATCTCCAAGCCGAGTTTGAGAACCTCTTTCTGGAAATGCCAGCCTACGCTCCCACAGAGTTCATTGAAGTTTGCATGCACGCTCTCCGATGGAGTGCGGTCAAGAGCGAATACGAGCGCAGATGTAGGGCAGCCGTTGAGCGCAACGACTGGCGCACAGAGCCGATCTACCGGCACTACTTGGAGGCGTTCGAGGAAAACTGGGAAGACGCCGATGACTTCTACGCATCCTACTTTCGGAGAGGCAGTCCGATGCCTAACCCCTCCTTCAAGCGGACGCCTGACGGCGCCGCTTAAGTCAAACGTTATTTGCCAAATGACCATAATATCCAGGACAGAAAATGAGAAATAAAGTAATCGCAGGCTTGTTGGTTCTTGGTGCTTTTCTCGCACTTACAGCGTCCGGCCTATTGATATACAGAGCCGTATATTTTGCATCGCATACCGGGAGCTTACTTTCAGCTTCAATGGGCGTAGCTCTTGGTGCCATCTCACTTATTCTGACTTTCAAATCATTAGGCGAAGCAGGCCAAGATGCTGAAAATAGAGTAAATAAAATCAAGCTTGCCAAGCCTCTGAGCTCCGTATTCTTAGCTTTTATAGGTTCACTAGCGGCCATCCACTTTGCAGGACTAAGTGTTGCTGATTATTTACAATGGCTAACCTCGGGACTCGCCATGCAGCACACATAACAATGCGTATATGGAGTCTCCCCACAAGCAGTGAGGATGGCTTTTTCGATCCTGTCGTCAGCGCGGTTGCATTCGTATATCCGGCCTTTACTGGGCACTACCCTGGCCATTCTGTAGTTCGCGCAGCAGGGGCCAAGCGTTCAAGCGATCACAAAGATCATCATAGTTATCGACCTTGCTCTGCTGCAGGACTCGCCTGTTCCGACAGTCTCGCTTCTCACCACAACCACTAGAAACTCACTTCATTGTTAGCCTCGCCGTCAGGCAGGCTTTATGCTGTGCCAGTTACCGCTGAACTGTCGTTCATGGCACCACACCGCCCAGCAGATTCTTACCAGCTTGTTGGCTAATGCCACGGCGGCCTTGTTATGGCCGATGCGTTCAGCGGTGTCCAAGGCCCAACGCTGCAGATGAGTCAGCCGCTCAAGTGTTCGCGCCTTGCAGCGTTTAGCTGCCAATAACGCGGCTCGCGCACCATGAATCAGCAAAGTGCGGACGTAGACGTTTCCTTTGCAGCTGATCCGTCCAAGCCTGCGACGCTCCCCACTGCTGTATTCGTTCGGCGTCATGCCCAGCCAGGCGCTGAGGTGTCGGCCGCTGGCGAAACGTTCAGGCTTGCCAACAACGGTCTTCAACGCACTGGCTGTCAGCAGGCCAATACCACTGACTTCGTCGAGCTTATGGACTATTTCGTCATCGGCATGCCAGCGTGCCAGTTGCTCCTCGCACTCGCGCATCGACTGTTCATAGAGATTGATTTCAGCCAGCACTACTTGCAGCGCTCCGCGCAAGGCACGTACTTCGGCCCGCTCGATCAGCTCGCACGCCTGGCGCAGAAAAGGCTTGATGCCGTTCGGTGCGTCAACCCCTGCCTCACGCAGGATGCCGCGCAACAGGTTGATGCGTTGAACACGGGATTTCTTCCAGCCCTCGCGCAGCTTGTGGAGTTGCTGCACCTGCTGTTGCTGCATACTCTTGACCGGAACCGGGCGGATTTCCTGGCAGCGCGCTGCTTCCAGAATGGCGTCACAGTCGTTGCGGTCTGTCTTGTTGCGTCGCCGATACGGACGCACGTAACGAGGGTGTAAGAGCACGACACTATGCCCTTTCTCCTGCATCAACCGGCCCCAATGGTGAGCGGTGCCACAGGCTTCCATCACCCACTCGACAGGCTCGAGCTGCTCCTGTACATATTGCGCAAATGCCCTGGAGTCGAGCCGCTTGCGCCGATCCACCCGACCGACCTGAACACTCTCGGCAACCTGGTAAACGGACTTGGCCAAATCAACCGCTATGCGTTTCATTGCACCTCTCCCAGCGAACAGTCACCACTGTGTTATAGAAGAAATGTGGTGCAGGGAGAGTCCATTACAGCCCTCAAACCGTTCGCTTCGCTTCGCTTCGCTTCGCTTCGCTTGCTGGGGCGGGCTAAAGTTCCCCTAACCAAACGTTAGGTGCACTTAGGAGATTTTTAATGACTAAGAGAGCAACCCTTCACCTCATGTGCGGAAAAATGGGCGCTGGCAAGTCCACTTTTGCCAAATCGCTCGCAGAGTCCTCGGGTGCAGCTCTCCTATCGGAAGACGATCTGCTGCGTGGTCTTTATCCCGGCGAGGTCACCGATCTAGGCAGCTACATGACGCTGTCTAGCCGCATCAAGAACGCCTTGGCTGGCCATATCTGTGCGCTGCTACGTCAGGGTATGTCTGTTGTCTTGGACTTTCCCGGCAATACTGTGAATCAGCGGGCCTGGTTCCGGGAACTCATTGAAAGCTCAGGTGCCCACCATCAACTGCACTACCTTGATGTATCGGACGAGACATGCAGACGGCAGCTTAGGGAACGCCGGTCCATTAATGGCGGTGACCCGCTGCAAGATGACGCCACGTTTAATGCCCTACTGGCCTACTTCGCGCCGCCAACACCGGAGGAGCAGTTCAACGTGGTTCGGCTTGGGGCGAGCTAAAACCCGCTTCTTAACCTAACGTCAAATGCAGGTCACATGGACCCGACTGATCTGGATGACAAAATCGCAAAAGGCAGAATTGATCTTTGGCTACCCCAGAACAAGTCGCGTTTATCGCCAATGAATGACAAAAATTCCAAACAATGCATCGCTGGAAGTAAAAGAAGCTGAACCACTCTGATATTGTTCGCAAGCAAGCTTATTGCTAGAGCTCTAGCAGCTATCCTTTGATTATCTATTTGAATAACACTAATTTTAAAGTATAAAGACGATGCCTATTCTAAAAAGTAAAATAAGGTCCGAGAAGAGTCGGAGGCTAATATAGCAGCTTGAATAACTTATAAGAGCTAAACACTAGAAGTTTCTATCCAGTAAATAAAATACGTAAGACTCATGATGACAAACAATTTTTATAAATTAATTGACTTATGAAGAATATATTATTTATCTGTAGTCGTAATCAGTGGCGAAGTCCTACAGCTGAAACAGTCTGGCGTAAGCATCCAGGCATCAGTGTTCGGTCTGCAGGTACAAGCCCAAATGCTCGGAAAACAGTAGGTCCTGCGGATATACGCTGGGCGGATATCATTATTGTGATGGAGCAGAAGCATAAGAGCAGGTTAGTAGCGGATTTTACTCGTCTATTGGATCATAAACCTATTCATGTACTGGAAATTCCAGATGAGTACAGATATATGGACCCTGAGCTCGTAGATATTCTAAAAGAGTCTGTGGGCAGTTGTCTCGCGATCTAATAAATGGTTAAGCTCACTTGATTCTGCTTACTCGGGCTTGGCTAAAGTCCAGCCTTACCAAACAGTGTGAGAGTTGTATGGAGCTAACAGAGCTAGAAGAGGGCCAGCTTCTTGGGATTAATTTAGAGGCTGGCGAGTTGTTTGTACAACTTACGGTACTTACTCCGGCTAATGAAAGAGTGGCTGTCTTTTCTCATAATCGGGATACCTCAAAGATAAAGATTCGGTTTTACGCATTGTCTTTAAGGACAGGACTTAACACAGTGGATGGTTTCGCCACTTTTGGGGAAATAGAGTCAGTTTCATGCTGTAAGGGTCGCTATACTCTCGAAGGAGACTTTGGTGCAATTACAGTATTTGCAGACACAACCTTTATCCAACCAGCCCCTTTCTGAATGGGTGACGGGGCCTACTAAAGCCTGCCAGTTATGTATCAACTAGACAGCATAAACGTCGCTCAAATCGCACAAGAATTTTGAGCTACCGCATCACATGATCCTGCGTATAGCGAGCCAGATAGGCGTTAGTCTTAGATTAAATTCAATAGCCAGCTGCGCTCGAAATATGTGGAAGTCGTTCGGGCAGAGGCGGTAGAGCCATACTAAGTGAATGTATTAGTAACCCTTATTGTTCATCATCAAAGATTGCCTCGATAGGCAAGGCAAAAATTCGTGATATCTGAAAGGCCAGTTGCAGACTAGGGTCATAGCGGCCGTTTTCGATGGCGTTGATGGTTTGTCGGGAAACGTCGAGCTGCGAGGCGAGATCGGCCTGGGACCAGTTACGTTCAGCGCGCAGCTCCTTGAGTCTGTTTTTCATCGGTAACGTAGCATCGCTATTCTTAGACCTATCATCCACATGAGTCCCATGATTGGCCACACCATGTGCCAGCTGATATGGGGAAAACCTACGTTTTCAAGAAACCCATAACTGAAGGTCAGCAGGGCGGAAGCTGCAAAGGCAAAGCCGAGCGCTTCAAGTTGGATGCGCAGGTGCATCTCATCAAGGCGGCGAAGCTGCCGGACGATCGCCCAACACATCAACCCGGCCGGGGCGATGGGCAATAACGAAACCACTGTCTGTACTGCCAGGCTGGCACCTTCAAGATGCCGCAGCAGGATCAGGGATGCGACCAGAACGGTACTATAAAGAAGAAGTGCAGCGCCTAACTCATAGTGATACCGGGACATGTAATGCTCCTGATGTAAAGCCTACTTTCCATCATTGACCACCTTATGAGATATATAAAGCAAGCTTTACATAAATAACCGGATTTTGATTGGCCCGGCTACAAGGACCTTATGGGAAGATACATTAAGAGGCGAAGAGCCTGATCGCGTTGACATTTAAGGCAGAAAAATAAGGGTTAAGGGCGAGCTGTTGTCCAGTAGCGTAAGGCGGTAGCACGTAGAGCTGAAGCAAAACGGCCAGACAAATGTCTGGCCGTTTGGGTGGCTGTATCGATTGAATATTACTTTGGTAGAGAAGTAATAGACTTGGATATCAAAGCGTTTCGGATTCTTTGATATGGGCAATCGGGCCTAGCAGGCTAGGATCGAATTCGGCCAGTGCCTGTGCATTCTCCACTTTTTGCGGCCAGTCGGGGTTGGCCAGCGCACCGCGTCCAATGGCAATCAGATCGGCGCCGTCTTCCAGCGCCTGTACTGCCCGCTCCGGGTCATGCAGTTTGCCGTTGGCAATGACTGTAACACCGGGTGCATAGCGGCGTGCCAGGGCTGCAAGGCTGGGCCCTTCGCCAAAGGCGGGCTGCCATGCTTCGTGCTCGGTCACGTGGATGAAGTCGATATCCGCTTCGGCCAATGCACCAAACACGATTTCTGCACCGGCTTCGCCTTCTTTCCATTTATGCTCGAAGTCGTTCACCTTGCCTTGGGAGATACGAATTCCCACGGGCACGTTAGCCCCAACTGCAGAGCGAACCGCTTTATATACTTCAAGACTCAGCGAGAGACGCTGGCGAATATCGCCACCCCAGCGGTCATCACGCGTGTTGGTGTAGTCGGTAAAGAACTGATCGAGCAGGTAGCCATTAGCGCCATGGATCTCTATGCCATCGAATCCCGCAACCTCCACCGCCCGCTTGGCTGCCTGGGCAAAGCTGCTGATGACATCAGCGATGTCTGCTTCGGTCATTGCCTTTGGCAGGGGATAAGGGCCTTGGCCACAGTAGAACGTCATCTGCTCGCCCTTGGGTTGGAGGGCCGAGGGAGCGAGGGTGTCGTTGCGAAAACGATTACCTTGAGTCAACGCACCGGCATGCATGAGTTGGGCAAAGACCTTGCTGCCCTGGGCATGCAGGGTATCCACAAGAGGTTTCCAGGCCTGGGCTTGCTCGTCATCGCTCATCCCAGGCTGATACGCATAACCCTGGGCGTAAGCCTGATCGGTATACAAGCCTTCCGTGATGATCAACCCAAACCCACCACGTGCAAAGCGCTCGTAGTAACGATTCATGGTGTCGTTCGGGGTCCCGTCCTCATTGGCACTGACACGTGTCATGGGCGCCACGGCGAGGCGGTTGTTTAACGATACGCCGTTTATATCGAAATGGGTGAAAAGTGTCTTGACCATGGGATGATGTCTCCAAAGGCTTTAATGCAAAGAGAAGTTTGCCAAGCCTTTATCGATAGGCTTGAAGAGGGGTCGTGTGGTTACGATAGCGAGATCTTGAGTGCTTCTGTAGTCTGCACAAGTGAGTAACCGGTATAACGGTAGGCGTTAAAGTCTATGGATATGAAAGATGTTGGCGTCCTGGCAGCCATTGCAGCGGCGGGGAGTTTGTCAGGTGCGGCCCGCCGCCTCGGCATGACTCCTATGTCCGTTTCACGTCGACTGGCGGCATTGGAGCGTGAGTTGCGGGTTCGGCTGATTCACCGCACGACCCGCTCCGTATCGCTGACGCCCGAAGGCGAGGCGTTTTTACCGTATGCCCAGACCATGCTGGAGGCTGAGGAAGCTGCACGTGCTACGCTTTCTCCAGAGGCCTCTGCTGCTCGCGGTGTGCTGAAGATCACCGCGCCAGCGGTTTTTGGCCGCACGGTGATTGCGCCTCTATTACCCCAGCTCTTGGCAGAGCATCCTGCCTTGAAGGTGGATTTGAATCTGAGTGATAACATTGTCGATATCGTGGGGAGCGGTATCGATGTAGCCATTCGCATTGCACCTTTGCGAGACTCGAACCTGATCGCACGTCAGCTGGCAGTCAATCCACGTGTGTTATGTGCCTCCCCACAATACCTGCGGCTCAACGGCACGCCTGTTAACTCAAGTGAATTGTCCCGTCACGCCTGTCTCCTGTTGAACGGCCTTCAGCACTGGCCTTTCATGGCAGGGCAGCAGGTGCGCTCGATTCGGGTGGAGGGGCGGCTTTCCAGCAGCAGCCTTGAAGGTATTCGTACTGCCTGCCTTCAGGGGTTGGGTCTGGCGCAGCTGACCTATTGGGATGTGCATGAAGCGCTGGCAGCCGGTTCGTTGATAGAGGTCAGCCTGGATGATGTACAGCCGCAGGCGCTGTCTATCTGGGCGCTGCTACCGACGCGGCGTTATATCCCACTTAGGGTAAAGGTCTTCCTGGAGTTGCTTGGAAATCGTCTGAACAGTTTTTGAAGGGTAGAGCATGGTATGGGTTCAGTGATGAGGTAAGAAGAATGCGTGCTAAATAAAAGCCTTTTGATATACCGTTCGTCGGAGTCAAGATTGCGAGATACCGTTTGTCTTATTACTGTTTATTTATACAGTAATAGCAAAGGAGGTCTCACCCATGTTCATGCTTGCCCTTTTACGACGACTCAGCCCTGAAAAACAGATCGACCCTGTCTGTTGGATGGCGCAGGAAGATTATCTTCATCTGGCGCACAGGCTTTCCGAGAGCACATTCCAACCAGCGGCTTGCAAGGATGCTGAAAACGTTGTCGTGCTCAAGGTAGGGCCACATGGACAAGCTCAGTGAAACGATCGACTCGCTTGATCTGCAAGTCATTCTGTTCCGACCACAATCATCACTGCTTCGTTATGATCACTTACTCAACGAGACGTTGGATAGGTTACGTGGCGTTCTAGCAAAAGCCCAGCAGGCCAATCACCTGCAAGGCAAGCCATATAACAAACCAGTCCTCGTTGATACTTACAACGGTCTGGTCAAGGCCCATCGGCACATCTCCCGCTTTAAGGCATTTAATTCGGTTCGGCATGCGCGCCTGGCTTTGCTCAGGCTACTGCTCAAGCCGCTGGCCGGAGACAATCTCCAGCTGACCCATGCCCTGCGCAAAGCGGGAGGCATGCCATGAGCAATGTGGTAGCGCTCGAGGGCCTGCTTGATAGTCGTCGGGTCTGGAAGGGCCACGGCGTTCAGGTCAGAATAGGCACTCAGCCAACCGGATATGCGGAGCTGGATGAGCGATTGCCTTTTGGCGGCTGGCCTGAGGCTGCCTTGACTGAGATCCTGTTGCCCTATACCGGAATAGGGGATATCAAGCTGCTTTGGCCTACGCTTGCCCGGCTGACGCAAAGCGGTGAGCGAGTCACCTTGATTGCACCCCCTTACGTGCCCTATCCCCAGGCCTGGATCGCCGCTGGGGTCGATATGGGCTTGGTAAGTATCGTCGAAGCCAAGGGGCGGGAAACCTTATGGGCTGCAGAGCAATGCCTTCGCTCGGGCAGTTGTGGTGCGGTACTGTGCTGGCCGGAACGTGCGGATGACAAGGCGCTACGCAGGCTACAAGTGGCGGCCGAGACCGGACAGACATTGGCATTTGTCTACCGCAGCCTTGAAGAGGCTGCCAATCCATCACCTGCTGCTCTACGGCTGGTGATAGAGCCCAGCCCGCTACAGCTGCGCATCCTCAAGTGCCGTGGCGGTCAACCGATAGCACTTCCTCTTCCTGCGGCTGCCTGGCGCTAAGGGGGCCGCTATGAAATGGGCGTGTATCCTGCTGCCACAACTGGCGCTGGACGGTGTGCTGCGTCACCGTCCCGAATGTACCGAACCCCTGGTCTTGCTCGGAGGTACGCCACAACGGCGCGTCCTGCGTGCAGTCAATGCCCGTGCCAGGGCGTTGGGGCTGGCGCCAGGGTTGACCCTCGCTGCTGCACAAACCTTATGCCCAGGCTTTGCAACAGCCGAATACGATCTGGACGATATCGAGCGCAACCAGAATCTTCTGGCTGCCTGGGCATATGGCTTCAGTGCCCAGGTGAGTCTGCATTATCCACGAGCGCTTCTGCTTGAAGTTGAATCGAGCATGCCGTTGTTTGGCCCCTGGCCTGCGTTTTCCAGGCGCCTACGTGACGAGTTGGCGGCGCTCGGCTTCAGCCATCGTATTACCCTGGCGCCCAATCCTGTATCCGCGCGCATCATGGCCAATGTCTCGGATGACCTGGTTATCGCGAACGATACGGAGTTGCGGCAAAGGCTCGGCCCCTTGCCACTGGACCGGGCTGGTCTGGATAACGCTCTGGTGCAATCGCTTGGCCGTATGGGGTTCAGACGACTCAGGCAGGTAATGGATCTGCCCAGAGCCGAAATAGCCAGGCGCTTTCCCGCCGGTTTGCTGAACCAACTCGATCTGTTACTGGGTAGAAGGCCATTGGCGCTGGGCTTCTACCGGCCGCCTGATACCTTTGATACGCGGGTAGAGTTTAACTTTGAAGTGGAGTCGAACCAGCAACTCCTGTTTCCGTTACGTCGCCTGACGCTGGATCTGGCCATGTACCTGGCCGGGAGGGACAGTGGTGTGCAGCGCTTCATGCTGTATCTGGAGCACCGTGCGCAACCGGATAGCCTGATCACGGTAGGACTCCTGACACCCGAACGGGATGCGGGCCTGTTGTTTGAATATGCCCGTGGGCGGCTGGAAATCCAGCAGGTCACGGCGCCCATTCTGGCGTTGCGGCTGGTCGCGGAGCAACTTCCAGCCTTTGTACCGGAGCACCGTAGTTTGTTTGAACCGCGACCGCAGCAGACGCTATCGTGGGAGCAGTTACGCGAACGCCTCAGAACACGCCTTGGTGATTCGGCCGTCTATGCGGTAGGCGGCCAGGGGGATCATCGGCCGGAGGCATCCTGGCGCCAGGATGCCAAATCATGTGATCTACAGATGCTTGCGCAAGGGAAGCGCCCGGCGTGGCTGTTACGTGAGCCTATTCCACTGGGCGAGGCGGCACCCCATATTCTGGCCGGTCCCGAGCGGATCGAGTCTGGCTGGTGGGACGGCAGCGATATACGCCGGGACTACTATCTGGTGGAGCTTCCCAATGGCCGCCTGGCCTGGGCTTATCAGGCAATCGCACAGCGGCCGGGTTGGTGGTTGCATGGGTGGTTTGCATGAGCACTGGTTATGCGGAGCTGCACTGTTTATCCCATTTCAGTTTTCAGCGAGGCGCCTCCAGTGCCGATGAGTTATTTGAACGGGCCAAACGCCTGGGATATGAGGCGCTGGCCATTACGGATGAGTGCACGCTTGCCGGTATCGTACGCGCCTGGCAAGCCGCACAAGCACATGGCCTACCTCTGATTGTGGGTGCTGAATTCTGTATCAGTGAAGGTCCTAAGGTTGTGCTGCTGGTGGAAGACCTAATCGGCTACCAACATCTGTGCCGACTGATTACCCGAGCGAGGCGCCGTGCCGAAAAGGGCCGTTATCGTCTATTCAAGGAGGACCTTACCGATCACTGCTTGGGACTTCTGGCGATCTGGCTGCCTGACACAGACGATAATGCGCAGGGCAGCTGGTTGAGCGAGTGCTTTCCCGGGCGCCTATGGGTAGGTGTCGAGCGACATTATGGTCCGGATGATGCCGAAAGATGGGTAAGGCTTCAGGCGCTAGGCGCCGCCCTGGATTTGCCTCTGGTCGCCTGTGGCGATGTGCATATGCACGCACGAGGTCGACGGGCCTTGCAGGACACCATGACCGCCATTCGGCATCATGTAACGGTCGCCGAAGCTGGGCAGCGATTGTTCCCCAATGGCGAACGCCACCTGCGTACGCTGGAAACACTGTTTGAGTGCTATCCGGCAGCGTTGCTGGCCGAGTCGGTGAAGATTACCCGGCGCTGTCGTTTCAGGCTTACCGAACTACAGTATCACTATCCTTCGGAGGTGGTGCCCCAGGGGCATACGCCCACTAGCTGGCTACGCAGGTTGGTAGAGCAGGGCAGTATCTGGCGGTGGCCGGAAGGTGCGCCGGACACTGTTACGAAACAGCTGGATCGTGAACTTGAGCTGATCTGCCAGAAGCGGTACGAGAGTTATTTTCTGACCGTGCATGACATCGTCCGCTTTGCACGAGAGCAAGGCATTCTCTGTCAGGGTCGGGGCTCAGCAGCCAACTCGGCGGTATGCTTTGCCCTGGGGATTACCGAGCTTGACCCGACGCGAATCAATTTACTGTTCGAGCGGTTTATTTCCCATGAGCGAAACGAGCCGCCAGACATCGATGTGGACTTCGAGCACGAACGCCGTGAAGAGGTCATCCAGTATGTCTTTCAACGTTACGGGCGCACACGTGCAGCCCTGACGGCGGTGGTCAATACCTACCACGCGGCTGGCGCCGTGCGTGACGTGGCCAAGGCGCTGGGCTTGCCGGCGGATCAGATCAATGCCCTGGCTGAATGCTGCGGTCGCTGGAGCGATCGCATACCGCCTCCGGATCGCCTGCAGGAGGCCGGCTTTGACCCGGAGAGCCTGTTGCTCAAGCGAGTGCTCGTCTTGGCCGGTGAGTTGATTGGCTTTCCACGGCATCTCTCGCAGCACCCAGGTGGATTCGTCATTTCGGAGCAATCACTGGAGACGCTTGTACCTGTAGAAAATGCAGCGATGGCCGAGCGTACCGTTATTCAGTGGGACAAGGACGATCTGGACGCCATGGGGCTGCTAAAAGTAGATATCTTGGCGCTGGGCATGCTTAGCGCGCTACGCCGCTGCTTCGATCTGATTGGGCACTATAAGGGACGTGAACTTACCCTGGCCACCATTCCCCAGGAAGACCGAAAGACCTATGCCATGATCAGTCGTGCAGACACTCTTGGCACTTTTCAGATCGAGTCACGGGCCCAGATGGCTATGCTGCCACGGCTCAAACCACAAACGTTTTATGATCTGGTCATCGAGGTGGCAATTGTTCGTCCCGGGCCTATCCAGGGTGATATGGTCCATCCCTATCTGCGCCGCCGTAACGGCGAGGAGCCTATCGCTTATCCCTCCCGCCTGAAGCGTGTATTCGAGCGTACCTTGGGGGTTCCACTGTTTCAGGAGCAGGTCATGGAGCTGGCAATTGTGGCTGCAGACTACACGCCTGGCGAGGCCGATCAATTGCGTCGCTCCATGGCTGCCTGGAAGCGCCACGGCGGCCTTGAGCCGCATCGGCAAAGATTGACCGAGCGGATGCTTGCCAATGACTATACCCTGGAGTTTGCCGAACGTGTTTTTCGGCAGATTCAGGGCTTTGGCAGTTATGGATTTCCTGAATCCCATGCAGCCAGCTTTGCGTTACTGACGTATGCCAGTTGCTGGTTGAAATGCCATGAGCCGGCCGCTTTTGCCTGTGCCTTGATCAATAGCTGGCCCATGGGGTTTTATAGCCCTGATCAGGTGTTACAGGATGCCCGGCGACACGGTATTGAAACGCGTCCAATCGACGTCTGTCACAGCCATTGGGACTGTAGTCTGGAGCAGGCAGACACCGACCAGCCTGCAATCCGATTAGGCTTGCGAATGATTCGAGGGCTTTCGGAATCAGCCGGACGCGCTATTGAAAAAGCCTGTGCGGTACAGCCGTTTTTGAGTGTGGCCGATCTCTGTCTGCGAGCAGGGCTCGATGCCAGAGCGCGTGAATGTCTGGCAGACGCTGGCGCGCTCAAAAGCCTGGCGGGGCATCGCTATCAGGCCCGCTGGAATATGGCAGCTATCGAGCCGCAGTTGCCTCTCTTCACAGAGGGCGCAGTGGTGAGCGAGGAACACGTCAAATTACCAGAGCCTACTGTGGCAGACGATCTGTATACCGACTACGCCGCTACAGGTACTACGCTGGGGCCACATCCATTAGCACTGCTTAGGGCTGAGCTCAGGACTCGCCGGCTGCTTGATTCGCGCGAACTTGCCGAGCGATATCATGGGCAGCTCTCGCGCATTGCCGGCCTCGTTGTGGGTCGGCAGCGCCCTGGTACTGCCAGTGGCGTCACCTTTGTAACGCTTGAAGATGAGTATGGAATGGTCAATGTGGTCGTATGGCGTGACCTTGCCGAGCGGCAGCGACGCGAACTGCTGCAGTCGAGGCTGCTGCGTATCGATGGTACGGTTGAGCGAAAAGAAGGAGTGCTTCATCTCATTGCGGGTCGTCTTACAGACCTGAGCGAGCTGCTTGACGGACTGGATACCCGGAGCCGGGATTTCAAATAGTGAGGTTAACTGCGGGTAAGGTGCGGTTGGGTCTGAAGCCTATCGTCGCGCTTGCCTAGCTGACCTTGAGCACTGTCGTATTTTTTATACGAGAGCCGTCCGCCTAGTTGCAAACCGGGTCTGGCACAACCTTTTTAACCCAATGCGTCAGTGTGAATGCTGATACACGTAAGGGCGTGCCAGAAGCCAATCAAGCAAGGCGTTATAATAGCTATGTTGATAGCACTATGATCTCATAAAGACGCAATGAAACTTAATTTTAATGCTATTGAAATAATAGTGTAATAAAACAACTGAATATTAAGCTTTGCTTACTTATTTATTATAGAAATATAGACAATCTATTTCTTGAAGGTTAAAAGGTAGGCGCAAAAACGAGAAGTCGATTTCTTTAAAGCTTAGAGCATGTGAAATGGATATACGCATAGAAAAAGTACAAGCTGAATCCACATGGGTTGTTTGGCTGAATAATATTCCGGTCAAGTTCTATACGGAATATGAAGCCGATGCTTTTGCTCAGACGCTTTCGACACGCATTGATGCGCTGCAAGACGTCCGGCTGACCAGGGAAAGTCTGGCCGAGGCAGTGTAAAACGCGGAAGCGGGACTCCGGTTAAGGAGTGCCGCTTTAAACGTGTTGTGCTCACTACCGTCTTACCATGCAAGGAGCAGTTTTCAAAGCAAATGATCAGAGCGGTTTTCAACAAAAAGGGAGGCGTGGGCAAGACCAGTATTGCCTGCAACCTCGCCGCCATCAGCGCAGCTGAGGGCTTTCGCACACTTCTGATTGACCTGGACCCACAGGCCAATTCCACTCATTATCTGACAGGCTTTATAGGCGACGAGATTCCGGCCGGTATTGCCGACTTCTTCAAGCAAACGGTTTCTGATTCCGCCAAGAAAGCCAAGGCTTCTATTCTCGAGACGCCCTTTCATAATCTGAGCATCATAACGGCTTCCCGCGAGCTGGAAGATATTCAGATGAAGCTCGAAGCCAAATATAAGATCCAGAAGCTGGGAAAATACCTCGAGAAGTTGATCGAGGAGTACGATCGTATCTATCTCGATACACCACCGGCTTTGAATTTTTATAGTGTATCGGCCTTGATTGCAGCTGACCGCTGCCTTATTCCTTTTGATTGCGATACGTTTTCGCTTAATGCGTTACGTGAGCTCTTTCTTGATATTGAAGAGATCAGGGAGGACTTCAGTGATCGTTTGCGTGTGGAAGGTATCGTCGTCAATCAGTTCCAGGCCAATGCCGGTGTTCCTCGAGCGCTGTTAGGTGAACTGGAAAAGACGGACATGCCGATTATCCCGACGTACCTTATGGGGTCGGTCAAGATGAAAGAGTCCCACCAGCAGAGCAAGCCGCTTATCCATCTGGACCCTGGCCATAAGTTGACCCAACAATACAAGGCGTTGTTCGACTGGCTGGAGCGATAGCGGCATATATGATCAAGGCAAGCTGCTCATGCCTGTATCCAAAAGGGTAGGCGCCAAACAGTTTCTTTGTCTGGCGCCTGGCTTGTTCACACGTAAGTGAACAGGCGCTCAGCTGGCAAGCGTGACTTGGGCAGGCTCGCGTTGAAATCCGAATCGGCTCGATAGCCAAGGCTTACCAGAACCAGACTCGTGAAGCCCTGTTCACGAAGGCCGAGCTCTTCATCCAGCTTGCGAGAGTCAAAACCTTCCATGGGGTGGCGTCGACACCCAGACTGGCAGCACCCAGCAATAGCGTTCCCAAGGCCAGGTAGGTCTGTTTTTCCATCCAATGCTGCAAATCCTTCTGGTCGTAGCGATGCAGACTCACGTAATGACGACGGCTCTTGTCCTGTGTGGCCTTGGCTTCTTCAGACCGGAAGCGACCAGCGCGCTCCTCCTGCTCCAGGATAGCGCCAAGATGCTCTTCGGTACTGTCTACACCGATGCCGCTATTAAGAAAGACGCCAGTAAAGAAGAAATTGCCGAAGCGCTGGGCGTAGCGGTAGCAATCAATGCGGGTGCGGCTATGGTGTATTTAGCCCGTGTAATGGATGCATACGCGGCCAAGACTTCCGTGTAGCGAAAGCGGATCTCCTTGCAGCACTCCTGGCCGCTGATCGAATTTTGACGATATCGATTCGCTGCCGGATGCGTTTGTAAAAGTTACCTTTGACGATAACTAATAATTCGATACCTCGATTAGGTTACCGTCCGGGTCCCGAAAATAAACCGAGACGATTGCTCCGGTGGCACCGGTACGCCGTACCGGTCCGTCAATCACTGTAACGCCTGTCGAATGCAGATGGGTCACGACATCCTCAATAGGCATACGGGTAATCAGGCAAATGTCGACGGCACCCGGTGTCGGCTTCTCGGCTTTGGGTTCGAACTCCTTTCCCGCTTCATGCAGGTTGAATTTCTGCTCGCCAAACGCCAAGGCCTTACGTCCTTCGCCAAATGTGATGACGTCCATGCCCAGCACACGAGTATAGAAGTCACAGGTCCGCTCAAGGTTGCGAACGGTCAAAACAAGGTGGTCGATCCTGTCGATCTGCATGGCCTGTCTCTTGTGCATTGGACGCTGACAATGGTGCGATTTATAGAGCCTTTGCTGTGGCCTCGTCCAACAACGGCGCATTCAATAGACTTATCAAGCTATAATACCAGCCCATATATATGTACATACTTGAAAGACACATTTGAGCAAAGTAAACAGATAACCAAGTTAGCCGCCGTTGCTCATGAGTTCTATGCTGAAAGCATTCAGCTAGAGCGATTTGATGTACCTTGGATATTAAGAAAAAAGTTGCCTTTGGCTACTCAAGAAATACTCCAGCCCTGCCGTTAACCATCGACCCTTTCTTGGTTTAGCCGGTGCATCATGTTCAATGCTCGCTTGAAAAAGGACTTGCAAGTCCAGGCCGAAGAGCTGACAGCGTTACGTCAGATCGTCAAAGGAATGAACGATTCCATGGTTGCCTTAACCCTTGATCCTGAGTTCCGTATTCAGAGTGCCAACAGCAAATTTCTTCAGACGCTGGGCTACTCGGCTGACCAGGTGATAGGACGTCCAATGGCAGATATTGTGCCTCCCTATGTGAAGACGCTGCCATGCTTCCAAAACTTTCGTGCAGCCGTTGCCAAAGGGCTCCCGGTCAGTGACGAATATCGCTATATCCGCAAGGATGGCGCGCTCGCTTGGCTAAACATCCATTGGCAACCTGTCCGCGACCAAGAGAATAAGCTTTCCTATATCCAGGGCTTTGGCAAGGAAGTGACCAAAACCATCGAACTAGCCAAGGAGAACGAGCATTTTATCAATGCGTTGCTGCGCTCTACTGCAGTCATTGAATTCAACCTTGACGGTACGGTGATCAAAGCCAACGACTTGTTCCTCAGGACGATGGGGTATTCAGAGCCGCAGATAGCAGGTAAGCACCACCGTATTTTCTGCACACAGCAAGAAGCATCCTCTGCAGAGTATGAGGCGTTCTGGGCCAAGCTGAACCGGGGGGAATTTGTTGCCGGCCGCTTCAGGCGAGTCGATAGCCATGGTGTCGAAGTCTGGCTCGAGGCCACGTACAACCCGGTCTATGACTCACATAACCGGCTTTACAAGGTCGTGAAATTCGCAACAGTCGTGACGGATCAGGTACTTCGGGAGGCCGAGGTGCGCGAAGCGGCCGGAATAGCCTTTGATATCTCCAGGCAAACAGACATCATCGCTCAGCGGGGCGCTGCGGTCGTGAATAATGCCGTCGAAACCATGCAGCAGATTTCGGTTGAAATGCAAGCTGCTGCCGAGGGGATCGAAGCGCTGGACCGTCAGTCACTGGTGATCAACTCCATCGTCCAGACGATTAGTGGCATTGCTGCACAAACCAATCTGCTGGCGCTCAATGCCGCAATCGAAGCCGCTCGTGCCGGCGAGCAGGGGCGAGGCTTTGCCGTGGTCGCTGACGAGGTACGGCAACTGGCAGGGCGTACCAGCTCGGCGACTGAAGAAATTGTAGACGTCGTGCAGCAAAATCAGAAGATGACCGAAACCGCCGTACGTAGCATGGCCAGTAGCCGTGAACAGGCCGCGCGGGGACTGGATCTGGCTGCACAGGCCGGTACGGCGATCGTCGAGATTCAGGATGGGGCAAAACAGGTCGTGGGAGCAGTCAAACGGTTTGCCAGCGAGCTCTAGTCGGTATAAGTCTGGTGTAGGGCCAAGCTGCTTTATCTATAGCAAAAGGCTTACACAAGCGTGGGAAAAGCAGCGCTATTACTCAGCTAAGTCATGTCCTAATCTACACATATTGGATGGAGCGCAGGACGCGCTCAGTCAGGTCAAGGATGATGACCAAGCCAGGATGGCAGCTTGATACGGATATCGAGCACGGTCAGCAAAAACCCGCTTCGGCGGGTTTTTTGTTGCCTACAAAATAGCCTCGCTTTAGCAGAAAAAGTCTGTCGCACAGGAAAGGCCGGATTAATTGTAGGAGTCTTGGCTAACATTGGATGTTTGACTCAGATCAGTTTTAAAGCCCCTTGCTACATTAATTCGCTGCGCTGGGAGCATGGCCAAAATGGCGGCGAAAGGCCCGGCTGAAACTGGCGCCGTCCGAGAAGCCCACCCGGTGAGCAATAGTAATCAAATTAAACTTTCGTTCGTTGATCAGCTGTTGTGCCTTGAGCATGCGTCGGGCAGCTATGTATTGCTGAGGGCTCAGGCCTGAGAGCTGTTTGATCAACACATACAGATGGCTTGTGCTGACATGGCAAAGGTTGGCCAGTTCTTCGTTCTCTATAAGCCGATGCATATGATGATCTATATAATCATCAAGGCGGGCTTTTTCGAGCCTGCCTGATTTCAGAGAGGCAACGGGTGTATATGCTCCCTGTAGTATCAATTCTCCTAGAAAAGCCGAGATCAACTGATATTGAAGTACCGGCATGGTATGGCTGTTCAGGTGGCGAACCTGATAGTCCGTCCAGCTTAGCAGATTTAGCACACCCGGACTTGGAGGCAGTAGAGCAGGCTCGCTCAGCAGTCGCGATTCGATAGAGACCGTGCAGGCCTCCTCAAAGGCCTTGATGAAGGCGTCTTCGACGTTGAGGTCGATTACCAGCAACTGGCACCGCTCGGAGGCACCGCGATACCGGTGTTCGGTATCGCAGGGCAAGAGGCCAATGGCGCCACGCGCGACCTCTCCGCTGTTGGCAGGCAGCTCACAATGCATAACTCCTTGTTGACCAATCAGTATCTGGGGATAGCTATGGGTATGGACGCCATGGCTGGTCGCAATGAGATTAGTTCGGAAGGAAGTCTGCACAGCGCGTAAACCTAATAGTTTGAGACAAGGCTGTCATAATCTGGGTCAACATAGGCTTGCATTAGCATACTAGGCTGGGGGCTCGTTTGATGTCGAGCACCTACTATGTATCTAGACGCAAAACAGGTGGCTGAGGCCTTGCCTTGGCCTGCGCTTATCGAGGCCCTTTCCCGAATCTTCACGCGTACGACCCACTCGCCGGTGCGCCATCATCACCGTATCGAAGTACCTGGAGATCCTGCTGCCATGCTGTTGCTGATGCCCGCCTGGATCGAAGGTGAGTATGTGGGCGTCAAGCAGGTCAATGTCTTTCCTGGTAACAACGCTCGAGGCAAGCCGGGCTTGAGTAGCCATTACCTGCTCAGCTGTGGCAAGACAGGTCTCCCGCTAGGTCAGTTCGACGGAAATGAACTGACGGCACGCCGCACCGCAGCAGCTTCGGCACTGGCATCAACGTATCTTTCCCGGCCCGACTCGAAAACACTGCTGATGGTTGGGGCTGGGCGTATGGGACATTATCTTGTTCCTGCCCATCTCTCGGTAAGGCAGATCGAGCAGGTCAGAATTTACGATCGAAACGAGGTTTCTGCCGAGCGTTTTGCCCAGGAACTCATCCAGCAGGGAATAGTAGCGCAAGCAGTACGGCCGGATGAACTTGCGCAGGCTGCCGTAGCCGCCGACATCATTAGTTGTGCAACGCTTGCTAATGAGCCTGTGATCAAGGGCGAATGGTTGAGCCCCGGGGTGCATGTGGATCTGGTGGGCAGCTTTACTCCTCAGATGCGTGAGGCAGATGATGATGTGGTTCGCCGCTGTGCAATTTTTGTCGATACGCGCGAAGGTACACTTTCCGAAACGGGTGATTTGATCACTCCCATCAAACAAGGCGTTATCACACCGCAGTCCATTCAAGCCGAATTCAGCGACCTCTGTAACGGTAAGCACAAGGGGCGCGCTGCGTTGGAGAGTCCTAATGCTGCAATGACATTGTTCAAGTCTGTCGGCGCCTCTGTGGAGGACTTGGCTGCCGCCATACTGGCCTATGAACGTTCATCGGCAAACAGGTAGGCGCATCATGGAGGCTTTAGATTCGTTGCGCTGTGCAGTTATTGGGGCTGGCCTGGTTGGACTTTGCACGGCGCTAGCGCTGCAACGGCAGGGCCGTAAGGTCACGTTAATAGATGCTGGCAGGCCGGGTGAGGGCGCATCTTGGGGAAATGCCGGGTTTCTTGCGACGGAGTCGATTGATCCATTATCCACTTGGGGCACACTCAAAAGTGCGCCACGTCTGCTGCTGGACAGGCATGGGCCATTAGTTATTCCCAAGGCGAACCTTCCTGCCAGTTTGCCCTGGCTTGCACGTTTTACTCGGGCAGCCGGTCCCGCCATGGTCAATGCTTCCCGAACAGCCCTGGCCGACTTGAATCGCCAGGCAGTACCGGCTTGGCAAGCGTGCCTTTCCTCCATTGGGCAATCCGATTTTTTGGTGAGGTGCGGCTATTTGCTGGCCTGGGAGTCGGCTGCGGGCCTATCGGCTGCTCGCCGCGAGGTTAAGCACCTGCAGGCATGGGATCAGCCTGTAGAGCTAATCGAGAGACAGCAATTGGACGATATGGAGCCTAATCTAGCGGGCCGTATGAGCCATGCCCTGCATTTTCCCGAAGCCTACCGTGTACGTGATCCCGCCTGGTTGGGTGCGGCGCTGTTTGAGGCCTATACCTCAGCAGGCGGCGTGTTTATGCAGCAGCCAGTCGCTGCGATACGGGTAGTTGATGCTCACCGTATCGAGCTTCAGCTTGGCCTGGAAACCCGAATGTTCTCCAAGGTGGCCCTTTGTGCCGGCGCAAGCAGCGGTGAACTGCTAAAAACGCTAAGCATGAGCGTCCCGCTGATGGCTGAACGGGGCTATCACCTGAGCGTGCAAAGCTCTGAAACTTTTCTGAATCGCCCAGTCTGTTCGGTTGATCGTCGGGTGTTTTTAAGTCCGCTAAATAGCGGTTTCAGAGTTGTCGGTATCAGCGAGCTGGGCGGGCTGACCTTGCCGGCCCAGCCGGCTCGATTCGAAACATTACGCCATCATGCCCGTCAGTTATTTCCACACCGTAGCGAGTTGATCAATCAGGCCAGTGAGTGGATGGGCAAGCGGCCTACGCTTCCTGATTCGCTTCCGGTCATCGATGTACATCCGGATCATGCCCATCTCGGGTTTGCATTTGGTAACCAGCATTTGGGTCTTACCCAGGCTGCCATTACGGGGCGGTTGCTTAGTCAGCGGCTGATGGGTATGCCTTGTGACCTCAACCTCAAGCCCTTTCGAATAACTCGATTCTAAGCGGCCAGCGGATCGGCCGCCCTCGCAACCATAACACCGTTGCGTTTCAACACCTGCCTATAAAACTTATAAAGGGTAATAACTATGCCTTCTCAGGGTAGATTCAAGCGGAACCTGTCACTTGTCGA
Organism: Pseudomonas sp. WAC2; assembly: GCF_030403525.1. Taxonomy (NCBI): domain Bacteria; kingdom Pseudomonadati; phylum Pseudomonadota; class Gammaproteobacteria; order Pseudomonadales; family Pseudomonadaceae; genus Pseudomonas; species Pseudomonas sp. WAC2. Next base: position 73,223 of record NZ_JAUEPD010000013.1, on the reverse strand, counting down.
TCTGACCCTCATAGGGTTGGGCGGAACCTTTGGCTCCGGCTGGCTCTTTGCGGCCAGTCACGTGTCCTCCATCGCAGGGCCGGCCGGAATTCTGTCTTGGCTTATTGGTGGCTTTGCTGTGCTGCTGCTGGGCATTGTCTATTGTGAGCTGGGTGCTGCTCTGCCAAGAACCGGAGGGATCATCCGGTATCCGGTATATTCCCACGGACCGCTGATGGGGTACCTCATGGGCTCGATCACGGTGATTGCTTTCACGAGCCTTGTAGCCATCGAAGTCGTTGCTGCGCGCCAATATGCGTCTGCCTGGTTTCCCAGCCTCACCCAGGTGCAAGGGGGTAGTCCAACACTACTCGGATGGCTGGTTCAATTCGCGTTATTATGTCTCTTCTTCAAGCTCAACTATTCAAGCGTCAAGACGTTTGCAAGAGCGAACAACTTTATCAGTGTGTTCAAGTTCTTTGTGCCGCTGGCGGTAATCGTGGTGCTGTTTGCGTTTTTCAAACCTGAGAACTTTAGCACACAAGGGTTTGTGCCTTTTGGGCTTTCAGGGATTGAAATGGCGGTTTCGGCAGGTGGGATCATTTTTGCTTATCTGGGCCTGACACCGATCATCTCGGTTGCAAGCGAAGTGAATAATCCGCAGAAAACCATACCGATTGCACTGATCCTGTCGGTTCTGTTTTCTACGTTGATCTATGTCTTGTTGCAGATAGCCTTTCTGGGAAGTGTTCCTGCCGAACTGTTAAGCAAGGGATGGCAAGCGGTCAGCCAGGAAATGAGTCTTCCCTTCAGGGATATTGCGATTCTGCTTGGCATGGGCTGGCTGGCTTTTCTGGTGGTATGTGATGCGGTAATTTCACCCACTGGATGCGGAAATATCTATATGAACGCCTCTCCCAGGGTCGTTTATGCTTGGGCCAAGAGCGGAACACTGTTTAAGCTCTTTACCAGGGTCGACACCGAGTCGGGCATTCCTCGACCAGCGCTGTGGTTGACATTCGGGCTATCGCTGCTCTGGACACTGCCGTTTCCCTCCTGGGAGGCCATGATCAATGTGGTATCGGCAGCGCTGGTTCTGAGCTATGCCATCGCACCACTTTCAGTGGCAGCCTTACGCCGTAACGCGCCTGACTTGCCACGTCCTTTCAAGGTCCGGGCGTTCGGAGTAATCGGGCCGGTTTCGTTCATGGTTGCGGCGCTTATCGTTTACTGGTCCGCCTGGAGTACCATAGTCTGGCTGCTGGGGCTGCAAATGGTAATGGCGCTGATCTATGTGTTCTGTGGAAAGTGGGCGCCGACTCGTGACGTAAGCCTGAAGCAGCAGATAAAGAGCACGGCCTGGTTGGTTGCGTTTTATGCTGGAATGATTGGCCTTTCCTACCAGGGAAGCTTTGGTGGCACTGGTTGGCTGGCCCATCCCTACGACATCGCAGTCATAGCCTTGTTTGCGCTGGTCATCTACTACTGGGGCGCCGCTAGCGGAGTGCCTTCGCATCTAGTGGGCCTGGACAGCGATGAATCGAATGCGGGCGCGGCAGTCGTCGAAGAACACGGCCCGGCTAAGAATATTCCTGTTATGCCGTTACGGTAGTTGATGCTGAGCCTCTGTAAGGTATCGCACCTGTATTGCCTGAGCGTTATAAGCAGCATCATGGATTTGATCGCCTGGTTATCCTGTCCTTTGTCTCCCGGTTGGTCATGCCGGCCGGCTCTCCTCGGCTAGAAGGAGGAGGGTCTTTCAGCCTCTAGACGGAAGAGCGGTGTGTTAAAGAAACGTAAGCTGAGCCGACCGGTTGAGTATCGATCAAGGACAGAGAAGAAGGATTGAATTCAAGGATCAGTGAGGGCTCGGCGTCATCGTCATCTATTCCCTATATCCCATTCATTACGCTCCGGACAAACGTATTTAGGATAGGTCTTTGAGCAGTGATACATCCCAAGCACATTCAATAAGAAGGTAATCGCTCGGCTCGGGATAAGACATGAAAATAACAAACCTGCGTAGTTGTTTTTCGCTTGCAATAGTGGGTGCTGCTTTATTTAACGTTGAGCATGGTTGGGCGGCCTACTCAACTGACCATAAAGATTCAGCAGACCGTCGTGCTGAGGCAGCTGTCAAGGCGATGACCATCGACGAAAAGATTTCGCTCTTGCACACCCAAGTGGGCTTTCCGTTTCCAATCGGCAATACACCCAAGCCAGACGGAGCTGTCGGCTCGGCAGGCTATGCTCCCGGCGTCCCTCGCCTTGGCATCCCTGCATTGCAGGAAAGTGACGCCAGCATGGGGGTGGCTAACCCTTCAAACATCCGCCCAAACGATAACGCTACAGCCTTGCCTTCCAGCATGATGCTGGCTGCTACGTTTGACCCTGATTTGGCTTACCGAGGTGGCAAGGTTATCGGCACCGAAGCGCACGCCAAGGGTATTAACGTCATGTTGGCTGGCGGCGTCAATCTGGTTCGGGAACCTCGCAGTGGTCGTAATTTCGAGAATCTGGGAGAGGATCCTCTACTGGCAGGCATCATGGGAGGCTACTCCATCAAAGGGATACAGAGTAAGCACGTTGTCTCGACGATCAAGCACTATGCCTTGAATGCCCAGGAGACCGGTCGCGTGGCGGTGAGCTCCGATATCAAGGAAGGGGCCGCACGTGAGTCCGATCTCCTGGCCTTCGAGCTGGCTATCGAAAAAGGTCAGCCAGGCTCGGTGATGACTTCCTATAACCAATACAATGGCACCTATACCTCGGAAAATGCCTTTCTCATCAATCAGGTCTTGAAGGGTGACTGGAAGTACAAGGGCTGGGTCATGTCCGACTGGGGCGCTACTGCCAGTACTGAGAAAGCAGCACTTGCAGGACTGGATCAGGAGTCCGGTGAAAATTTGGACCCAGTCATCTACTTTGGCGAGCCTTTGAAGAAGGCTGTGCAGGAAGGACGTGTATCCCAGGAGCGGCTGGATGATATGGCCATGCGCGTGGTGCGCAGCCTGTTTGCTGTGGGCGCCGTTGACCATCCGCCCAAGCTGATCGACATAAACTTCAAGGCTCATGCCAAGGTGGCCAAGGCGACGGCAGAGCAGGGTATCGTACTTCTGAAAAACGACCGTAATCAGTTACCGCTCTCACGTACGTTAAGACGTATCGTTGTGATAGGTAGCCATGCGGATGCCGGTGTTTTATCAGGTGGCGGCTCTGCCCAGGTGACACCATCGGAAGCCTGGTTCTGCCAGCGGGCTCTGATTATGTCAGCCAGGTCTATCATCCCTCATCACCTTTAAAGGCTATTCAGGCTGAAGCGCCGCGCGCCCAGGTTGTGTATGACAGCGGAGAGGATATTCAGCGGGCTGCCAGACTGGCCAAAGGCGCAGATGCCGTTATCGTCTTCGCTCAGCAATGGGCAACCGAGGGAGTCGATGTTCCTGATTTAAGCCTGCCTGATAATCAGGATGCCTTAATTGAGGTGGTTGCTAAGGCCAACCCAAGAGCAACCGTTGTGCTTGAGACAGGCGGACCCGTAAAGATGCCTTGGCTCAACCGAGTGCCAGCAGTACTGGAGGCCTGGTATTCCGGAGCCAAAGGCGGTGAGGCCATTGCGGGTGTCCTGTTTGGTAGTGTCAACCCGTCTGGCCGCTTGCCGGTTACCTTTCCCCAGGATGAAAGCCAACTGCCACGGCCTACCATGCGTGACCCTTCAACTACAACCTCCAGTCCCTTTGTAGTACCTGATGAGTTTTTCTCAGAGAACTACAACATTGAAGGTGCTGACGTGGGCTACAAATGGTATGAGCGAGAGGGCAAGAAGCCGCTATTTCCGTTCGGCTATGGACTGTCCTATACCCAGTTCAAATACAGTAACCTCAATGCCGAAACACGTGGCAGCAAGCTGGTGCTGAGCATGGACATCACCAACCGTGGGCGGGTTAAGGGTATCGATACGCCGCAGTTCTATATCTAAAACCCATCCAGGAAAAACGGATTCACGAGTCGCCTGGTAGGCTGGGATCGCGCTGAGCTCAAGCCAGGGCATACCAAGCGGGTAAAAGTGATGGTTGATCCGCGCCTGGTTGCCCGGTTCGATGAGCGGTTCAACAGCTGGCATATCCATGCAGGGAGTTACAACGTAAGTGCAGGCGCTAATGCGATGGATCGTCCGCACAAGGTGCGCGTACGGCTCGACGAGCGTTATCTGGCACCCTAAGAGGTAAGCGCCGTAGCCTGTGCTGCGGCGCGCCTGCCAGTTACGGGTGGGCCTGACAGTAATATCTGGAGGCGTGCCCCGTTATCTCAATTGCTCGCCGTAACCAGCCGGAACCGGCCTTCCGCCTCATGCTCGATATGCACGTCCGCGTAGTGCGCAAGGCTAGGATGGGCGACATCCAGTGGTGTTTTGTGAGTGGCCGTAATGACCACTACATCGGCGCCAGCAGCCTGCGCCGCTGTAATGCCTGCATGAGTATCCTCAAATACCAGACACTCACTGATATCGACCCCAAGGGCTTTGGCGCCTGCCAGGAAGCAGTCAGGGGCGGGCTTGCCATGCTCAACGTCCTCAGACGAAATGATGACGGCAGGCAGCGCCATACCCGCAGCGGCAAGGCGTGCTTCAGCCAGACGACGTGAGGCTGAGGTCACTAGTGCCCAGCGGCCTTCCGGCAGGCTGGCAAGAAAGGCTGCCGCTCCCGCAATTTCCCTTACATCCGAGGTGTCGGCTATCTCGGCCTCGGTAATGGCCCGCGTCTCTGCCTCAATGTCCGCGCCGGGTGGCGCAAAACGGCGAACGGTTTCCACGGCGCGTACGCCATGCATGACGGCAATAAGGTCAGCCGGTTCAAGGCCATGACCCAATGCCCACTGCGTCCAGGCACGCTCAGCGGAGGCGATGCTGGTCAGCAGTGTGCCATCCATATCAAAAAGAAAGGCAGAATAGGGTCGCGTGGGCAATGTCATCCGTAGCTCTCGGGATAAGTGAATGAGTGGCGTACCGCATAGTACCGAACCCGTCCCCGGTGCGTCAGTAGATGTGTTCCGATCTGCATCGCCGGAGCCGGCCTCTGCTGGTGCTACGTTGCATAGTCCGGTTCATGACGATCCAGCATCTGTTTGATGCTGGCAAGGTGCAGACGAGCGCTTTCCAGGTCGCCTTCGCGCATCTGCTCGGCGGTCTTACGTATGATCGCAGGGCCACGCGAGCAAGGAGCCTACCTGCCTGTGCTCATTGCACGTATCTGTACCTTCGCTGACCGCTCCAGGTAATACAGGTCACCCCAGGCTTCTGCGATGGCACAGCCATTAGTCTTCTTCATGACAACCCAGAGCAACGCCATTGAGCATCTCGTCGATGGTGACCCTTCGATGCGATATGGCCCGCCGGTGCTCCAGAGCAGGGTTTGAAAGTGTCATGCTATGAGCCATGCGTTCTTTCCAGATAACGTTTGGCTATTGGAGCAGGGCATAAATATCGGCAATGCTTACCGGCTTGGTAAAGTGGTAGTCGAAGCCGGCCTGCAGGGCCTTTTCCTTGTCCTGATCCTGTCCCCATCCTGTGATCGCGATAAGCAGCGTGCGTCTGCCCTCCGGCAATGCCCGAATAGCCTGAGCGACCTGATGCCCCGTCATGCCGGGCATACCTACATCCAGCAGCATCACGTCGGGCTTGAGCGTTTTGAACAGCTCCAGTGCCTGAAAGCCGTTGTAGGCCAATGACACCTCATGGTCTTCCAGGCGCAGTAGCTCGGCCATGGTTTCCGCTATGTCAGGGTTGTCATCGGCAACTACGATGCGGCGATGGTCCGCTGTCGAGACGGCAGGCGATGAGACGACGTCGTGCGGTGCCTCCAGGGTCTCATCATAAGGCAGGCTGAGGGTGAAGCAGGCGCCCTTGCCTGAGCCCTCACTAGCAACAGTAAGCGTGCCGTCATGCAGTTGAGCCAGGGATTGAGCCAGTGCCAATCCAATACCCAATCCGCTATTGGTTTCTTCGCTGGATCTGGGAACCTGTACAAACATCTCGAACAGGGAGGCCAGGGCGTCAGGCTCAATACCAATCCCATTATCCGAAACAGTGATGTGTGCCTCGTTGCCATTAAGGGCTGTGGTAACCGTAATCCGACCTTTCTGGGGCGTATATTTGGCTGCGTTGCTCAACAGGTTGATCAGAATCTGTTCCAGTCGTAACGGGTCCACATTCAGAGCGACAGAGTCTGAAGGGAGCTCGACAGTCAGCGTGTGCCCCTTCGTCTCGAATAGAGGCTTAGTCGTTTCGACGGCGGCACGTAGCACAGAGGCTAGCTGCGTGGGCTGCTTACGCAGTTCGATCTTGCCGCGGGTTATCCGGGAAACATCAAGCAGATCGTCCAATAGCATCCCCATATGGGTCACCTGACGCTTGATGACGTCCTGGCTCCACCGGCGCTGCTCTTCGCTGATTTGGCCTGTTTCCAGCAGGCTGACTGCCTGACGAATAGGCGCCAGTGGGTTTCTCAATTCATGGGCCAATGTCGCCAGGAACTCGTCTTTCTGACGATCAGCCTCGCGAAGCTGCTGCTCCTGAAGTTTGCGCTCACTGATATCGGCAAACCAGACGGCAATATTGTTCTGGAACGGCGTGGCTACAATATGGAACCAGCCTTCGCAGGTGCTCGTTTGTACCAGCGACTCGAGCGATCTAGGCTCGCCGCTGATCATTGTTTCACGCAGCGCATGATAGATGTCGCCCTGCGCCCAACCAGACAGCACCTTGCTGACAGGCTTGTCTGTAAGCGCCGCTGCACGGGAGCGTAGGGCCGTCGCCCCAGCGTCATTGATATAGACCAGGGTGAAGTCTTCAACCGATGTTTGTGCCTCTGTAGCAGGAGAGAGAATGGCGAAGGGAATAGCTGAAGAGTTAAGCGCTACATGAAGTTGCTGTTCGGAGCGCCGGGCTTTTTCCTGCTGGCTGGCGCGATCTATAAAGAGGGCAGCCGTCGCTGCGCAGATCTCGACCAGCCGAATCTCCCGTGGTGAAAGCTCATGGGTCTCTCTGAACAGCACCGTTAGCCAGCCCAGTGTGTCCTGACCATCACGCCGTATCGTTACATCGTGATGCGTTCTGAAACCCTCAGCGCGCAGCCGGCTTGAGTGCTCTACCAGGTTGCCCTGCACCTGATCATGGAGACATGACACCGGTAGGGCAGCATTTGATATTCCTTTACTGACCAGCCGATCGGGCGCTGGTGCTGTACCTTCCAAGCCGATGAACCCTCCAGGTGCGTTCAGCAGCTCGCAGACCAAGTTCAGAATCGCACTTAATTGGTCGTACAGCGACGATAACTGCAGCAGGCTTTGACTGAGCGCATAGAGTCCTTCCAAATCTTCGACTTGCTGTGAGAGAGCCGTCTGGGCTTTTTGCAGGCGTGATACTAAAAGGTCACGTTGGTGCTCGCTCTCCTGGCGTGCCGTCGCCGATGTGATCAGCGCCTGGGCCACGTCATCGATCTCCCGAATCTCGGTTTCCGGTAGATGAGGTGCCTGGCCCTGACCCATGGCCAATGCAGCATGCCGCAAGGCGCGCATCGGGTCATTGATGCGGCGCGAGGCGTATCGTGTAGCCAACAGCGCGACAATCAGGGACAACAGAAGGCCTCCACCATAAATGGCAAACGCCTTGAGGGCTCCCTTGGCAATATCGTGTGCGGGAATGCCCGTCGCGACAAACCATCCGCTCTGCTTCAAATGCACATAGGCGGAATATACCCTTATACCTTCTACCGTCTGTGTCAGCCCGCTGCCTTCGTTTGTGTTTTGCTTGACCATTGCCATCAGTGAAGGGGCAGCAGGTTTGCCCAAGGTTTTCTCATGGTCGCGCGTACGCGCAATGCGGCGTCCATTGGCATCGACTACGGTGGCGACCCAATCGCTGGGCAGACGTCGAAGGTTGATAACGTTAAAGATCACCTCAGGCTTGAGCACCGCCGTTAAGACATAAACCAGCTTGCCATTGCGCATGACCGGCATACGCAGCGGGATGGCCAATGTGCCTGAGGGGCCTGCCGCCAACTGGCCGATCGCAGGTTTGAGAGTGCTTACGACCTGCATAAAACTTTCCGGTTCTGCCAACGGGCCGTCTGCGCTCACATGATGGGCGGCAATCCTCCTCAGTACCTGACCATCCGGTGTAGCAATAATGACAGTTTTCCAACCGGGCACCAGCGGGACGACGCGTCGGACCAATTCCTGATAGCTGTCGAGGTTGCCATCATCGAGAAAAGGGGACTGCGAAAGGGTTTGTAGCAGGTCCAGCGAGCGGTTAATTTCAACGTCTACTGCCGTTGCTGTCAGGCGCGTGGCCTCGAGGCTCCGCTGCTCGGCTATCGACTTCTGCTCATGAATGATGGCCACCAGACCAAGCCCGGCAATCAGCGCAATTGGCGCAATGCCTGCCAATGAAAGCGTCAGAAGACGTCTGCGTAGACGAACCTTGGGGGTGGGCTTGCCGGGTAAAGCCAAGGGTAGATCCTCAACAAAGGTAAAGCCTGCTGCGCACGAGCATTCCAGCCAAGGCTGACTAGACGAAGCCCTTTTATGATACGACATCTAGCGCAGCGGCCGGTGCTTTTGATCATCCGGCCATGTACAAACTATTCGAAGAGGTAGAAACACACGACTCCTTTTTTCTGAAGCGCAGGCGGCCATTCTTTACTAAGGGGTGCGATGGAAACAGGCAGCGGAGCATGCAATAGAAGGGAAAGCTAGTCGAGCAGGAGTCTATTACCTAGATGAAAACCATTTGCGGGGTGGATGGCCACTGGTAGCTTGCACAGCATTTCAATCTTCGCAGCCTTGAGCCCCGCCTTATACCTTCCTTAATACCTCTTGGTAATAGACGGCTTGGCTTGATAAGCGCAGTATCAAGGTGGCAAACGGCTATTCCCTTTTACGCGTTTTACCTTTTTACTAGTGTCGGCTGGCTTGATTGGCTCTAGAAAAGCCTTCAGGACATGAGGCCGTCCTGAATTCCATGCTGTCTGCCTCTAGTAACAACCGACTCATATTAAATGGATGTTCTTATGTCTGGCATGCCTGATGATGACGATGACCAACTGAACCGTCGTGTCGAGTGCGAAGAGTGCGGTGAGCTCCGGGCTTGTATTTATTCGCTTCATCCGGAGAGCGACTCGCTTGCCTGGCTCTGTCCTTTTTGCAAGGCCGAGCTCCAAACTCAATAGTGTATGGACAACAAGGCGTATCGCTTGAGCGGGTAGCGTTATGTTATGCCTCTGATTCTGCGTGTTTGAAAGTGTGAAAACCTGAGGCCGCCTGGTTTTTACAGGCGGCGTACCCGCGGATCAGGTGTACGTTTTTCCAGCTGCGGGCAAGCCCAGTCCACGAAGGCGCGCACACGGGGCGAAAGCTGCAGGGCGTGCGGATAGACCAGATGAATGGGCAAGTCCGCAGGTTCGAACGATTCGAGGACTCTGATCAAACGACCCTCAGCAAGCTCATCGGCAACCTGATAATGCATCAGCCGTGTGATACCCAAGCCTTGCAGGCAGGCGAGGGTGGCTGCTCTAACCTGGTTGCAGACCAGCCGAGGTGTGATGGATTCGGCCAGCTCCTTTCCGTTGTGCCGGTAGTACCAGTGCCGGCCTTGTGATGACAACAGGATGCAAGCATGTTCACGCAATGAGCCTGGGTTATCAATGACAGGTGAGGCGCGAAGGTAATCAGGGCTGGCACAGGTAACGAGGCGGGTACCTCCTATTCTTCGTGCGATCATGGCTGAGTCACGAAGGTGGCCGATCCGCAGGGCAAGATCGAGGCGCTCATCCAGCAGCGGGAGGATCTCGTCGCTTAACGTCAGTTCGGCGCTTGCTTCTTCATGCTCCTTAAGAAAGTCGTTTAGGACAGGTGCAACGTAGCGTTGTCCGAATTCGACAGGCGCCGTTAGCCGGAGCACACCTCTAACTACGCCATCGCGAGCTTCCAGACGCTGCTCCATGTCGTCGACATCAGCCAGCATTCGCTGACTCCAGGCAAGATACTCCTCACCCTCGACGGTAAGGGCCATACGGCGCGTACTGCGGTTCAATAGCCGAACCCCCAGATGACGCTCCAGGGCCGCCAGTGAGCGTACAAGCGACGCCACCGACTGGCCGGTTGCCTCTGCCGCTGAACTCAGGCTGCCGTTTTCCACTATCCGAATGAAATTGGCCATCGCCTTGAGCTTGTCCATTGCTGCGCCTTTATCTGTGCAATTACTGCATAAGTCTTCTCAGGTTCACGGCATAGGTGAAACGGATGGATCAACAGAAACTAGAACGCCTGAGGTCAACCGGAGTGCAACCTATGAACCAGCAACCAAGTCCTGCACGAATTCTCTCATACGACCACATCGGGATTCGTGTCAGTGATAAAAACCGAGCGATATCGTTTTATCAGGCCCTCGGATTTATGGAGAGCGCACATTTTCCTCGGTATGAGGCCAATGAGATGCTCAGCCCTGATGGGGTTCGTATAAACCTGATCTTTAACGGGACCCGTATACCCCATGCTCACAATGTTTTACTGGATGAACCGATAAAGCTGCCGGGTATGACTCATCCTGCCTTTATTGTAGATGACCTTGAGGCACTCCAGAGTTGGTTGAACGAGCAGGGGATCATGATTACGGAAGGGCCGCATCCTATTGGTCCTAGACGCGTCGCGCTGTTTATCCGCGATCCCGATGGTAACGTTCTCGAGTTCAATCAGCTTGTTAAAAAGGATGCATGATGAAACTGTATGATCTGGAGGCTTCCGGAAACTGCTACAAGGTGAGGCTTTTTGCGTCATTGGCCAATATCGAGCTTGAACGTGTGCCAGTGGATTTTCTGAGCGGAGCACACAAGCAGCCGCCGCTGTCGGAGCTGAATCCGTTGGGCCAGTTACCTATCCTGGAAGACGGCAAGCAGGTCGTCAGAGACTCGCAGGCCATTCTGGTCTATCTGGCGGGTGTATATGGTGGTTTGGCATGGTGGCCAGCGCATCCGCAAGGCCAAGCCGAGATCGTTCAGTGGCTCTCGTTTGCTGCCAATGAAGTGCAGCACAGCGTATGTGCTGCACGGCTGGTGCAGAAATTTGGCTACGACCTGGATAAATCGCAGGCGCTTGAGAAAGCGGTGGTAACGCTCTCGCTACTCGACAAGCATCTGGAACACAACGACTGGCTTGCAATGGGCCGCCCAACCATCGCAGATTGCGCGGTCTATCCTTACGTCGTGCTGGCGCCAGAAGGCGATGTGGATCTAGAGCCTTATAATTATGTCGCACGGTGGATGAGGCGGCTGGAAGCGCTGCCCGGCTATTTGCAAAAGCCTTGATCAATCTATGAGCGTGGCACCTATGAGGTAGGAGTTTGCCTTTGAGGATCGGTTAGTCAGGCAGGGGCGCTACACACCGCAATGATGGAGGTGTTGCGCTCCCGAAAAGGAATTACTCCACGTGCGGTATGGTCGGGTTACGCTAAAACGCGCTAAGGTTTGGTTTTCATCTCTACCGTTCTTTGAGCCATGCCCATCATTGATAACGTCGTTGCGTTTACCCTGGCTGCTACCTTACTTACATTAACGCCAGGGCTTGATACTGCCCTGGTGTTACGCACAGCGGCTGTTGAGGGAAGAGCGCAGGCCATCCGGGCGGCACTGGGCATCAATGCGGGGTGTTTGATCTGGGGCGCCGCCGTTGCCTTTGGCCTTGGGGCTTTAATTGCCGTATCCGAGCTGGCTTATGATGTGCTCAAGTATTGTGGCGCTGCCTACCTGTGCTGGCTGGGCTTGAACATGATGGTGCGGCCCCGCAACTCAATGGTCGCCAACGACACTACCCGCGTGCAGAACACGAAATGGTTTCTCAAAGGGATGCTGGGCAACGTATTGAATCCCAAAGTTGGAATTTTCTACGTCTCCTTCCTGCCTCAATTCATTCCGCAGGGACACCCCTTGATCCTCTGGACCTTTGGCCTGGTAAGCATTCACGTGGTGATTGGATTCATCTGGTCCATGGCGTTGATCGGTGCGACTCGTCCATTGGCCCAGATTTTACGTCGTGAAAAAGTGATCCAGTGGATGGACCGACTCACTGGGGGCGTTTTCCTCCTCTTTGCCGCCCGCCTGGCGCTCAGCAAGCGCTGAAGGTCTCTAATTTTAACGATGCAGAGCGGCTTACTAGGTAGCCTTTCTATCTTGAGGCTAGATCTCGTCTATTGTGTTCTAAGCTACTGAAACAAAGCAGAGGCACCTATGATCAGGGTATCGACTTCTTTGATACTGTTTTCTGCATGCTGCGCAATCGAGCGAGTCAGGTTGAATGTATTGGCTTCGGCTTGCTCAAGCGCTTCGTTGTAGCCTGTCCATACCTGCCAACATTCCATAATTATCAGGGCAGAGACAACGAGCGAAACAAAGACAAGGTCAGGCGTTGCGTCGACAGGCGCTTGGCATTTATCTCAAACCGGCTTTGTTGTGGCATCGTTAAGGTCCAACTGCCGTTCCTCTATCTGATTGGAGTCACAAGCCAATCTCGCACCAGCGGATATAACCGGCAACTCGCCCGCCTGCGGCCAGAATAATCCTTCCGTTACTTCAAACCATACGCATTCATGCCGTTTTGCATTGGTCATCATGACGTTGATCCAATGTCGATAGCGATTTTTCAAGCGTTTTCCATTACATGGACAACATGAAGTCACCATGGCATCCGTCACATGTCTGTAATTGATTATTAATTGTTAATATTTATCATTTACATTAATAGGTCGCTTTTATAGCATCTTGCCAGTTTTGCCTGTACGCCGTTTTTCATATGTACAAAACGTCCCAGATCGACATCGTTCGGCCTGGTATAGCGGTGCTCGCACTTTTCAAGGACTTCTGAATAATGAAAGCGTTTCCTCTGCGGCCGTTGGTGTTCACCGTTTCGCTGTTGACTACCGGTACAGTACTTGCCGCCCCGATCACAGTTGATCTTGCGTCCCAGCCCTTGGCAAATGCGTTGAGACAACTGGGCCAGGCCAGTGGTCTTCAGGTTTCCTATACTTCGGCAGCAGTGGCCGGGACAGCGCCTGCCGTACGGGGCCAGATGGAGCCTGCAGTGGCACTACAGGCGCTGTTGGCCGGGAGTGATTTGGTAGGCAGTATTCAGGGTAACGTGCTGACTATCGCCGAGGCAGGATCGGCTGCGGGTGAGGAAGTGGCGCAGCTGGGTATCACTCAGGTAGTCGCAGAGGGCTCAGGCAGTATTACCAGCGATATGGCTGCAACAGAAGGGTCCGGCTCCTACACGACAGGTAGCATGAGTACGTCTACCAAGTTGCCCCTGTCGATACGCGAGACGCCTCAATCGGTAAGTGTAATGACGCGCCAGCGTATCGACGACCAGGCCCTTAATGAACTCAATGACATCGTCAAATATGCACCCGGCATACAACTGCGTAAACTCGGTGGAGACCGCCAGCAGTTTCTCGCGCGTGGATTCACCATCGACAACCTGATGTACGATGGCTTGCCCACTAGCATTAGCACGTTTACGCTCGATACCATCAGCGGCGCTGATCTTGCCATCTATGACCGCGTGGAAGTCGTGCGCGGTGCTACAGGCCTGATGACTGGCGCTGGCAGCCCTTCAGCGACACTGAATCTAGTGCGCAAGCGTCCCACCGCTGTTCCGCAGGTTAGTATTACCACCAGTGCTGGCAGCTGGGACCGTTATCGTACCCAGCTGGACGCATCTAACAAGCTGAACGAAAGTGGTACGTTGCGTGGGCGCGTGGTCGCAGCCTACGAAGACGACGGCAGTTTCGTTGATGAGCGGGAAAAGCAGCGTCAGACCTTTTATGGCATCCTCGAAGCCGATCTCAGCGACGCCACCACCTGGACTCTGGGAGCCTCTAAACAGCGCGACGATGCCGTATCGGACTGGGGAAGTCTGCCCGCTGGCCCCAATGGAGAAAACCTGCACCTTTCGCGGTCGACCTTTCTTAGTAACGACTGGGCATATTGGGATCGGGATAACATTACCGCCTTCACCGATGTCACCCACCGTTTCGACAACGGCTGGAGTGCCAGGCTGGCAGCTGCTCGAATCTGGGCGGAATCGAATACCTTCTCCAGTTACCTTAATCCCCCGGTGGGTAATGCCTACACACAGTCTTCCGGTCAATACCACAGCAAGGATGTACAGACTAACCTGGACGCAACCGTATCCGGCCCATTCACGTTGTTTGGACGCGAGCATGAACTGGCATTGGGCGCCAGCCGCCGGCAAGAGCGGTTTGATCAAAAAGGAGGGTACTGGCCGACAGCAACGCCGGTTGATATCTACAACTTTGATCCCGGTGTCATTGTCAAGCCCAGCCTGAGCGACCGGCTTCCCTATTCAAGCAAAAATACGGCAACGGAAAAAGCTGTTTACGGTGTCGCCCGGTTTAATCCCATTGATCCGCTGCACGTTATCCTGGGTAGCCGCGTGACGTGGTACGACTACGATAACCGTGCGAGCGATACCGGGGATTACACGGTAACCCGAGAGGTGACGCCCTATGCGGGCATCATCTATGACTTGAATGACACCTATTCGGTCTATGCCAGTTACACCGAAATTTTCAAGCCACAGACCGAGCAGGACTTGGGTGGATCCACGCTTGAGCCGATGACGGGGGAAAGCTACGAGATCGGCCTGAAGGGCGAGTACCTGGACGGTAATCTGAATGCCTCTATCGCGGTGTTCGATATGACCCAGCAGAACCGGGCCTACGCAGTACCAGATCAGCCCGCGCTTTGCCGAAACCAGAACCGCACCTGCTATGAAGCGGCAGGGGAGGTGCGCAGTCGTGGTATCGATACCGAGCTGTCAGGTGCCTTGACGCCCAACTGGGACATTTCGGCCTCCTACACCTTGGTGCTCAGCCAATACGTGAAAGATCAAACCTATAATAAGGGTACCTTGTTTGCCCCTGAGCAACCCAAGCATCTGTTTAAAGCGGCTACTACCTATCGCTTGACCGGAGCGCTGAGCGACTGGCGCATTGGCGCTGATGTGCTCGCTCAAAGCAAAACCTATAACCGTGTTGGGACCGGTCACGCTGTTCAGGATTCATATGCCGTGGTCGGGCTTATGGCGGGCTACCAGTTCAATGAGCACTGGGATGGACAGGTAAACCTGAACAATGTGTTCGACGAAAAGTACTGGCAAGGCATACCTAACTCCAGCGGTACAGGTGTCTATGGTGACCCGCGTAACGTCATGTTCAGTTTGAGGTGGAGCTTGTAACGCATCTCGAGGTGGCTGGAGAGGAGTCTCCAGCCACCCTGACGGTTCGACGGCTGACACAAGATCAGGACAGAAAGCTATAGGTCACCTGTAATGAGCTGGCAGAGTCACCTACCTTGAAGACCAAGAAACAGATATTGCCTGCCATCTGGCCAACTACTTGAGCGTAAAGGTTCATATACATGGTCGCCCAATATGCGTCGACAGGTCCTACCGGTAGGCTGCAGCTGAGTTGTCAGGGCTGACAATGTCCTGATGAGGGGATAGGCGTTTTGACCCTGGTCATGCTTGGTCACTCTGTTTTATGTCAATAAACGCTGTGGCCTTACGCAGGCATAATGGAACTCCAAGCGTCGCGAATGGTGTGGGAGAAGCTATGCGAAAGTGGATATTAATGACGTTGGCCTTGCTGGTACACGGAGTCGCCTATGGTGCCGGTGACGCAACGGCAGGGAAAAAGTATTTTACGTCCTGGTGTGGTAACTGTCATAAGGTGGGGACTTATGCCAGGGGCTCGTTCGGCCCCGAACTCAACGCTATTTTCGGGCGCAAGGCAGGGGCTACTGAAGACTTCAACTATTCCGAGGCCATGAAAGCGTCAGGAATTGTCTGGAATGAGGAAACCCTCGCTGCCTACTTAAAGGATCCGGACAAGGTCGTACCCGGCACAAAGATGCGTTTCTGGGGAATCAGTAATGAGCAGCAGATTGCCGACCTGCTTGCCTATCTTGCGACCTTCCAGAACAAAGGACAGTAAGCGCTTGCTGCGCCAGAATCATATCAGGCGTCTGCTTTGAGTGAGTGGCTAGCCTTTACTGTGAGTCTGGTCAGGCTATCGATTAAAACGCCCGCCAATATGCCGATACCGTAAGCAACGATATCCATCCAGGAAAACGTAGTGCCCAAGGCAAGATGGCCTAACGGATGATGGCGAATCGTATTGATCCAGGGCGCCTGGTAAAGCTGCGTTGCCTCCACCGCACATGAAATACCAAATGCTGTTACCGCCAGGCATACAGCATTGGCGCGGAGCGCGATCAAAGCCAGACCTGTAAAGATCATGAGCGCCCAAAGCGCATCGCCTGGGTATTTTCCAAGAGCGTCAGGGATGATGATAGGAAACTGGCGAGAGGCTAGCCCTAAGGCAATAACGGCAAGCAACGCCAGTGCAATCCGCACTCTGCTACGGCCTGGTCTATGAGAACGTAAAATATTTAAGCGCATTGTTATAGGCGTGTTCGAGTGGCACACGGGACGACTGCTAAATGATTTTCCCTGTGTTCGATCATTATTTTCAACAATGGCTTAAGCGTTTTGTAGATAAATACAAAGTGATTGTCATTACGGTGTCCTAGGGCCCGACAATGTATGAACAGCTCATTACGAAGGTCTCTTAAAGTTGCTTGTTCTTTAGCTTGGGCCTTTTCGGGCGCTGCCTCAAATGAACCAAGCGCTTCATATCCGTTAAAGCTCATCGCAACGTCAAATACAGCGTTCCGATCCGTAGGCTCGGGAGATCAGATACCAACAACTCGATGTTGGAAATGTGCGAGGGATAAATGAGTTCATATAGAGCTTGGGCAACCATCGCTTAGGGCTTGTCTGAAAAATTGGTCCGCATGCATCGCTCAATACAGAGCAGTGTCACCATGGTCTTGAAGCTCCTAGTTAGCTTGTCGAAGCAGGAATAGAGTCAATGTCTTTCCTTTGACCAACTGACCAGAAGGCTCGTGACGATCCGTCGTACCTGCTTCTTTTTGCCGCAACGGCACTAGGCTAACAAGCGCGACTTTTCATAAAAACCTAATGTGACTTTTATCATAGTTGAAGAATTGTCTGGCTGGGCTGTCTTAATTAGTAAGGCTTTTATCTGTGGATATTGAAATAAAGCGTCCGTTCTCGTCAAAAATTAAACGGCTATGCAGCTGAGGTAGCCTTTTCGTTATTGCTTAAACCATTTGCGTGTTGATCAGGCTGCAATGCGTCCGCACTATTAAATGCTACACGCTAATCTAGCTTAGTTAGAACAAGATTATTTTTTAAAATGATCTTTTAGCGTGCTGGGCATGAAAATAATGCAAAATTGTAAAGACTGGTCTTTGCTTTCCTTGGTTTCCTATGATTCAGGGTTTAGAATTCTAAAGTGCAATATGCCTAAACCTAATATCTAGGCAAGCGAGCGCTATAACTATCAAATCAGGAATAAGGGTGGCTTGGTAGAGCGAGGACGAGATTGCATGATGTGTCCTTGTACGTATCTTACTGGCCGCGATTATCTGTATGAGTCGTCTCTAGGTCAGATTGCTTGAAAAGATTTGGCGTATTTTGAAGTGTTTCAGTAGTAAATTAATTAGCTAGCCATTATATCTAATTGATAAAAAGTTGACGGCTGATTTTATAGCTTTTCCAAGAATTCAAAAATTTGGCATTACTTATATTTTTGCAACATCTTGAAACTCAAGTCATTGAAATTCTACTCAGAAAAAAAGCGGTTTGCCCGATATAAAGGTTAAGAATCAAAGCCGCTAGCTGGCCTTAATCGGAATAGCAATACTGCCGCCTTATCCGTAGCTGCAGCATCTTTCCCTTCAAACAATCATGTCTCCGCGTTAGGAGTGTAAATGGAAAGGCTCCCAGTCCAATTACTAGGTGCTCTAGCAGAAAGAGTGGATCTTGGGCTCATCATTTTTGATGCAACCCTGACTATCCAGCATTGGAATGCCTTTATGACGCTGCATAGCGGAAAGGCATTGAGCGATGCTCAGGGACGTTTCTTTGATGAGATTTTTCCTGAAGCGGCTCTAAACCTTGAGCAGTTGATCAAGAAAGAGCAAGCCACATTAGCGGATAGCCAACAGATGCCTCTGATAAGGCTGAAAACAAAGAATGGTGAGCAAGAACGCTTGGCTTTTCTGCAGAGCACGTTTTTTTTTCCTTTTAATGCGCCAGACGGGACCCCTCATTACGGTTTGATCCTTCAGGATCCAAACACGATTTATGAAACCAAGGACCAGTTTGAGGCCGCCCTCAAGGCTTTGAGACACAAGCAGGATGAGCAGACCCAACTTCTTCGTAAACTAGAGGCTGCCAATAACCAGCTTCTGCAATCAGAAAAGCTAGCGGCTATTGGCCAGTTAGCAGCCGGTGTTGCTCATGAAATCAACAATCCTATTGGCTACGTTTTTTCAAATCTCAAAACCCTTGGTGGTTATGTGCATGATCTTTTAAAGATCATTGATGCGGTCGACAGCGCGTCTACGTTGGATGACATCCGTCAACTCAAAAAGAGCCTTGAGTACGAGTACATACGAAGTGATGTAGAGGCCGTAATTAGCGAGTCTGAAGACGGTATTGATCGCGTTAAGCGGATTATAGGTGCGTTAAAAGATTTTTCTCATATCGAAGAGGAAGAGTTCCGGCCTGCGAACCTGCACCGAGGCATCGATACCACGCTGAATGTTGTCAATAACGAGCTGAAATATAAGGCTGAGGTCGTTAAAGAGTACGGTAATCTGCCGGAAGTCGAATGTATTCCCTCTCAAATTAACCAGGTCATCATGAACCTGCTAGTCAATTCAGCTCATGCCATTGAGCAGTTTGGCCGCATTACTTTACGTAGTGGTCATGAGAAGGAATGGGTTTGGCTGGAGATAGAAGACACCGGTAAGGGCATCGAGCCTAAGTTGCTGAATCGCATATTTGAGCCATTCTTTACTACTAAGCCTGTTGGCAAAGGCACAGGCTTGGGGCTGGCACTTTCGTACAGCATTATTCAAAAACACCACGGTCGCATCGAAGTATTCAGCGAAGTCGGTCAGGGGACACGTTTTCGCGTCTGGTTACCGGTTCAGCAACCCATTGAAGCGTCTCAATAAAAAAGAGGCACCATGAACGTTGAAAATGCAGCGACCCTGTTGTTGGTCGATGATGAGCCTAATATCCTCAGTAGTCTTCGCCGCGTCCTTCGTAACGAGCCCTATCAGGTATTGACTGCTTCAGGAGGCGAGGAGGCGCTGGCGTTGCTAGAGCGTCAGCCCATTGATCTTGTACTGTCAGATGCCCGTATGCCCAATATGGATGGCGCTACGCTGCTTAGCCATGTCCAGCAGCGCTGGCCCACTTGCCTTCGTATTTTGCTGACGGGCTATGCCGATATCACGACTACAGTTCGGGCTATCAACGAGGGTCAGATCTACCGTTACATCAGCAAGCCCTGGGATGATGATGAGCTGCGCATGGTTTTGCGCCAAGCATTGGCCTTTCAGCATTCAGAGCGTGAACGTGAGCGCCTTGAGCGGCTCACCCATGAGCAAAATATCCGGCTGCAAGAGCTTAATAGTACGCTAGAGCAACGTGTACGGGCGCGGACTGCTGAGCTTCAGCAAACCGCAGACATGCTGGATCTCGCCTATTTGGAACTCAAGCGTAGCTATGTGACGGCAACGGAAGTGTTTGCCAATCTCGTTAACCTTCGGCTAAGCAAGGCTCGGCAAACCAACACACAAGTTATTGCACTTGTAAAGGCATATGCCGACTATGTGAAACTTGATGAACGTTCTACGGGTGATTTAACGATGGCCGCTGCCCTGTATAACCTGGGCAAGTTAACGTGGGACGACCAGCTGTTAAATTCTCCCTCCGACCAGCTCTACAAGGAAGATAAAGAGCGTTATCGGCAATATCCCGTGGTAGGAGAAAGCGTTCTTATGACCCTTGAGCCCGTACAAGATGCAGGGCGTTTGATTCGCCATCATCAAGAACGGTGGGATGGTACGGGCTTCCCGGATCGGTTAAAGGGCGAGGCCATACCCTTGGGCGCTCGTTTGCTTAAGCTGGCAGTAGATTTTATAGAGCTTCAGCGTGGGATGATTCTTGATCGTCGTTTAAGTCGCGATGAGGCTCTGCTTTTAATAGGAAAGTTCAGCGGCCGCTTTTATGACCCGGATTTGTGTAAGCGTTTTTTAGAGGTGTGTACTACGCTTGCGCCTGATCTAGCCCTGGCTGATACCAATATCATTGCCGTCGACACGCGGCGTTTGGAACCCGGCATGGTTCTGGCGCGTAGTCTTCACGCGCAAAACGGGATGCTTCTACTAAATGAAGGCAAGCAGCTAACACGCCCGTTGATTGACAAGCTGATCGCGTTTGAAGCCTCAGAAGGCGCACGTTATACCTTGTTCGTTCGTAAATCGGATGAGTCCGCATCAGTTTCTCAAGGCGGCAACCGATGACTATTACTCAACGAATAAAGGGTGCCATACACCCTTTAGCTGCCTTGGCCGCATTAAATGTTGTTGGTGCTGTGCCGAGTGAAGTAGAGCAGAGAAGCCATGGTTGATTACGTCCCGCATGAGCGAAAGCTAGTACTCAAAGTGGTTTATTACGGGCCTGCACTGAGCGGTAAAACAACCAATTTGATTCATCTGCATAGCCAGTTGAAATTGCAGCGCAAGGGGGACCTCATGGTCCTGGAAACCCGGGACGATAGAACCCTCTTTTTTGACCTTTTGCCAATTGGTTTAAGAGCAGAGCAGGGCCTGGACCTTCGCTTGAAGCTCTATACCGTACCCGGTCAGGTACAGCATGACAGTACACGCAAAGCCGTATTGTCACGGGCTGATGGGGTAATTTTTGTTGCTGACTCACAGCACAATCAGCAAGACAACAACGCGAACGCTTTTGACAATCTTGCTGAGAACCTGTTGAAACTGGGCATGACCATAGAGCACCTCCCTTTGGTTGTTCAGTTCAACAAGCGCGACTTGGCCGGTGCAGTTGAAGAGGCAGAATTGAGGGCTCGCTGGGCAAGTACTCCCTGGGCTCCGCTATGCATGGCCTCTGCGGTAAACGGAATAGGTGTCGTTGAAAGCTTTCGCTTGCTGCTTGACCGAATTTATCCTCGGCTGGACCACGAGTTTCGATTGGACGCGAAAGAAGGCATTTCAGCAGAGACTTTCGTTACCCAATTGAGCTTGGTGGGTTCAGATAATGCGTAATTTTGAAGATGATCCAAAACTTTCGGACCTTTTATCTCAGGCACGTCTGAAACAGCTATTGGACCTTATAAGCGCTTTATCCGGGCACCCTGTCTACCTGGAGGAGTGTCCTGTACCAAAAGCTGAGCCGGTAGAGTTCAATCTGGAATGCCTGGGCTGGTTACATAGCCCAGAGAACGCAGATATTCAGCGCAATGCCGCAAGACTTGTTGAGTTTGTTATTTTTTATATCGCCAAATATCGACTAGCCGCCAATTTGCACCGCAGCGTAACGGAAGCAAACTTTGTGGAATTGCAGCGGCAACATAAGGCGCTCCAGGCTTCTGAAGCAAGATACAAGGAGCTTTCCGAAGAGCTTCAGGCGCGTGTAGATGCTCAGGTCAAAGTGATCGAGCAGGCGCAGCAAGAGCTATACGAGACAGCACGACTGCGCGCGGTAGGGCAACTTGCAGCTGGGGTCGCTCATGAAATCAATAATCCTGTTGGGTTTATTACCAGTAATCTGCGGGTAGCCAGCGACTATCTTGACGAACTCGGTGCCGAGGTGCCTAGTAGTCCAGCCACTGATTCAATGCTGGAAGACTTTCGTGCCCTCTTGTTAGAGTCTGAAAGTGGTACAAGTCGCATTGCAGCTATCGTTTCTGATTTAAAGACCTTCTCAAATATTGACCAGGCTGAATTTACGCCTTGTGATCTCAACTCTCTTCTCAAGACAACCTGTCACCTACTGCAAGCAGCACATAATCAGGTTCTACCTGTAACAATGGAGCTGGGCGAACTAGCTGAGCTGGCGGGTTATCCTGCAAAGCTATCCCAGGCGTTTTACAACATTTTGGATAACGCAGTCCGGTCATTGAATGAGCGAGGCGAAATCAAAATCACGACTCGCCAGAACATCAACAATCATCAGGAAGTCCTTATCGAGGACACTGGCTGTGGCATTCCTGATGAGACCCAAACACGTGTTTTTGAGCCGTTCTTTACCACCCGGCCTGTAGGCTCAGGCAGTGGGCTTGGGTTAACAGTTGCGCGCGATGTTGTCGCCGCGCATAACGGTGAAATCGAACTGCAAAGCCAGGAAGGCAGAGGAACACGCGTTATTCTTCGCTTCTGGAGCCGATAGGGGGCCCTATGACAAAGCCGTATGCGTCCCTCTTTCTAGGCGAGCCGATCAGTACCGACGCGGATCAGCAACCCCCTCATGTCCCTTATCAGTTGCTTCTTGTAGATGATGAGCCTGGCATTCTTTCAGCGCTACGGCGAGTGTTTCAACGCGAAAATTATGAGTTGTACTTTGCTCGTAACGGCCTTGAAGCATTAAAGATTCTTGAGGTCAGGCCTGTTCATCTAATCATCAGTGATTTCATGATGCCAGGCATGAGCGGTAGCGAGCTGCTTGGAAAGGTACGTGAACGCTGGCCTGATACGCTGCGCATCATGCTTACCGGGCATGCCAATACAGAAGCAGTCATGGGCTCCATTAAGGAAGGTGCGGTGTACCGCTTCATTCTTAAGCCATGGAATGACGATGATTTAAGGCTGACCATAGCTCTGGCCTTGGAGCAACATTCATTGCTACAGCGAAACCGTGCCCTTGAGCAGGTGAATCAGAAACAGCATCGGGATCTGGAAACTCTGGCCAAGCTGAGTGTAACGAATCGCAGTCAATTGGCCATTTTGCTGCATAAGAAAGGATTACTTAGCGCTCAACAGATCCAACAGCTTCACAAGGAGATGCAAAGCCATAAAACTCCGGTTATGCATCAACTGATGCAGCATGACTGGATCGATAGTCGCAAGGTCTACGCCTTTCTACAACAAGATATTATGCTCGAAGAGGTTGACCTTCGAGAGTTCCAGGCAGACTCCAGTGTCCTGGAACTGATTCCACAAGCAGTATGTACTCGTCAGCTTGTGTTACCGCTTCGCGTGGTGGGCAAGCGGTTACGCCTGGCTATGGCCGATCCCATGGACATAGGACTCATTGAAGAACTCGGCTTTGTTACTGGCTACAGTATCGACTCCTTACTGTGTCCGCTTGATCAACTACAGGCCAAGCTCAAGGAGTTATTCGGTGAACCGAGTCAACAGGAGTTTGAGGAAATCGCTACGGTGGTTGGGGCCAGCGATCCATATGAGGGTATAGAGATCATCCTTGATGAGGAAGTCGCCCCTGAAAGCCTGGAGGAGTTGCTTAGTCGCTCTGAGGATCCACCTGCTATCCGTCTGGTCAATGCCATTATTCTTGAGGCTTTGCGTTTACGCGCGAGCGATATTCACATCCATCCTAGAACCAAGCACGTTGTGGTGCGGTATCGCATTGACGGTATTCTGCAAGATAAAATACAGATTCCCAGCGCCCTTCTAATGTCGCTGGTTTCTCGTATCAAGGTCATGGCTGAACTGGACATTACCGAGCGGCGGCGTCCTCAAGACGGACGGATCACCGTCAAAACGCCTATGCGCATCGTTGATCTGCATATTTCTACATTACCGACCACCAATGGCGAAAAGGTGGTTATGCGCGTATTTGAGCGGCAGTCAGAGGCACCGTCTCTGAATAACCTAGGGCTATCCCCTCATAACATGCAGCGCTTGCTGCATGTGGTCAGTAAACCACAAGGCATCGTTCTGGCAACCGGTCCTACAAGCTGCGGAAAAACAACTACGTTGTTCGCTTTGCTACAGCACCAAGCTAACTCCGAAAAGAACTACGTCACGATTGAAGATCCGGTCGAGTTTCATATGGATCTGGCAGGGCAAGTACCTGTTCGTGAAGGGATTGGCCTTGGCTCCGCAAACTTATTACGAGCCATTCTTCGTCAGGATCCTGACGTCATAGTGCTGGGTGAAATTCAAGAGGGTGAAGTGGCAGAGGTTGCTTTTCATGCCGCGCTGACAGGTCACTTGGTCTTTTCGACCCTTCATGCCAATTCCGCCGCTGCGACCATAGCCCGCCTGTTGGATTTAGGGCTTAAACCCTATGTCGTCGCTACTGCTTTGGAAGCCATTATCGCGCAGCGCCTGGTGAGGCGTATCTGTCCATGTTGTTGCGAGCCTACGACCCCGGGTGTTGAGCGTCTTCGTACCCTGGGGTTTGATTTTCAGGATCCTGACCTGAGGTTCTTCAAGGGTCGGGGTTGTAGCCAATGCCACCAGGGCTATCAGGGGCGGATTGGTATTCATGAGGTCTTGATCATGACCGAAAGCCTGAGGGAGGCCATCTTTAAAGGGGCAGGGGTTATGCAGCTGCAAACCATTGCTCGTGAACAAGGTATGGTTACCTTGCTCAATGATGCTCGAGAAAAGGTGCATCAAGGGTTAACCACCATTGATGAAGTCCTACGTACATTAGGCCCGCAGGTATTGTGAGGCGACATGAAGAATAAATACATCATCTTTCAGGCCTATCTGCACCTGTTAGCGTTCGCTTTACTAATGGTCGGCAGTATCAGCTTAATAGGTTATCAACGGATCGATCTGCCTACTGTACATACAGTGGTGCTCCTGCCTGATAGTGCTCTGCTGTGCATATTGTTAGGCCTAACGCTATTAGCTGCATCTCGGCGACAAGACTGGCTGTTGAGAAGCGCTACAGCTGCAATCATGGGCCTTTGTCTGTACTCGTTAATCCATAATTATCTAGCAGGAGGCGCTGATGTCGGAATCTCCTGGATAAGCGGCTTTTTGAGAATACGCAGCTCACTAGCGGTAACGATGCTGCTTTGGGTCTTAGGTCTGACGCTTAGCTTTAGAGGACCTGTTTCCAGGAAAATAGCCCAAGCTATTGGTCTCCTACTGGTTTCGCTCGCTACTTTCTCTCAGATTGTAATGTGGCATCCAGATCTCGACCTTTTTAGGCTGGGGTTCAAGCATGCATCAAGTATTGCAGGCCTGTTTACGGTATTGTTAGGCGTTGCGCTTGTTGTGCTCGGTGTATCACCAGTGCGTAAAAAAGAGGTTATGCTGGACCGCGTAACTCTTTGCATCGGTGTAATCAGTGCATTCTTGACTTGTATAAGTTGGTATCTGCTAAGTGTTCAGGCAGCTGACGCAGTATCCCAGCGAAGTAAATTATTGCTTTCCAAGACTCAGAGCGCCATTACCAGAGATTTGAGTATCCATCTTCAGTTAATGCACCGTATGGCTGAGCGATGGGAAAAACGCTCATGGCCACTTAATCCTGAATTATTGAAGCAGGAAGCTCAAAGTTACTTGCGTGACTTTCCTAGTCTGGGTGCAATTGCAGTCATAAATCTCGAATCCAAGCCATATTGGTTAGAAGCACGGGGATCTGTATATCGTGATGGGTTATTGTACTTCCTGTCTGATCCCGTACAGCAGCAATGGCTAAGTCATGTACAGAGGGATAATCAGGCCCATATAAGCTCTATTCGGTATTCTGAAGTATATAAAAATTATAACTCTTTGATCGCTATACCTCTACACCTGAAGAGTCAGCAGTCAAACTGGTTTCTTGTCGCTACCTTTGATGTTCAAAGTATTTTTGATCAGCTTATAGGAAACAATGGATTAAATGGTTTCGTTATCCAGGTTTATGACAGCGACGCCCAGTTATTCACCTCAAATCCCCAAGTTTCAAAGCGTTTTTTAAACCATGTAAGCGATCAGTCTGTACAACTACACCATGATCTTGAGTGGCGTCTAGTGTCCTATTTAGATACCTCCCAAGGTATTTTCGCGTCGGCTTATCTGCCTGCGCTGGTCATGTTGTTTGGATTAAGCCTGAGCCTTCTTTTAATGATTAGTCAGCGACTCGGGTCGATAGCGCTTGAGCACTCCAAGCGGTTGGAGGTGAGTCTGCATCATCAGGAGAGCATGCAGAGGTTGCACCAGAGGATCATGGAGTTTAGCCATGACGTTCTTTGCTCGACAGATGCGCATGGGCACTTTTTGGAAATAAGCCCGTCATGTGAACGCGTATTTGGCTATGCCCCCGAAGAAATGATTGGCAGAGCCTACATGGACTTTGTACTGGCTGATGATTATGAAAAGACGCAGTTAGAGGCTAGCCGTATTACGCATGATCGACCGACACGGTTCTTTCGTAACCGTTATCGCCATCGTGATGGACGTATCATCCATATACTCTGGACATCAGCATGGTCTGATGAGGAGCAAACGCGTTTTGCGGTTGCTCACGATATTACTCGGCTAGTGCAAAACGAGGTCTTTGCGGATACCCAACGCCAAATTCTGCGGATGATTACCTTAGGGCAGCCCCTGGGTAAAATCTTGACTGAGATTTGTCTCATGATTGAGGCACAGGATCCGCGGTGTGTCTGCTCGATTTTATTGACCAACCCGGAAAAAACGCACCTTACCCATGGCGCTGCGCCTAATCTGCCACTGGATTTCATAAAGGGGATCGATGGTCTTCCCATCGGGCCGGCTTCGAGTAATTGCGGTGCTGCTGCTTTCTTACGTAAGGCCATTTATACCGAAAGCATCCAAGAAAATCCCTTGTGGGACAATTATCGTGACTTGGCTCTAAGCCATGGCTTTCTAGCCTGCTGGTCAACACCGTTGATTGATAACGAAGGGGAAGCCATAGGTACTTTTGCCATATACCAGCGGCAGGCTCACAAACCTAATGAAGAGCAGCTGCAACTTTTAAGTACGGCCGAGCAGTTAGCAGCTATAGCCATTGAGCGTTCACAGAGTTTGCAACGCCTGGAGGAAAGTGAGCAGCGATTCCGCTCATTGTTTAGTTTGAATCCTGACCCTATCTATTCACTTGATCTCAAAGGGTTTTTTCAAAGTGTTAATGACGCTGGCCTGAAAATCATCGGCTTATCTCGTGAAGAGATTGTAGGGAATCACTACACAGCGCTAGTCATCGAGCGGGACCTATCTAGAGTAGCGACACACTTCGAGGCCGCTAGCCAGGGGCGGGCACAGCGTTACGAGGTTCGCATTGGTACGCCGTATGGCGAAATACTGATGGACGTCACGAATCAACCCATTGTGGTAAACAACCAGATTGTTGGCGTATTTGGTATTGCGAAGGACATTACCGAGCGCAGGGTTATCCTTGAGCAACTCCAACAAAAGAACCTTTTGCTGAGCATGGCAGGGCATACCGCCAAACTGGGCGGCTGGGCGCTAGTCCTGCCTGAACATTCAATGGTCTGGTCAGAAGAAACGCGAGCGTTGCTGGAATTTCCCTCAGATGTGATACCTGTCTGGGATGACATACTACCGCTTCACCCTGAACCTTTTCGTACAAGAGCGGAAGAGGCCATGCGGCAGTGTGTCGAGCAAGGCATAAACCTTGATTATGACATTGAAATTCATACTGCCCGAGGCCGCTTGATACAGGCGCGCATTACAGCTCAACCGGTACGCGATGACGAAGGACAAATCGTCCGAATTGTTGGTTCGTTTCAAGACATTAGCGAGCGTAAAAAAGCTGAGCATCAACTGCAGGCTACTCTGGTTGAGCTGGAGCGCAGTAATCGTGAGCTGCAAGAATTCGCTTATGTTGCCTCGCATGATCTTCAAGAGCCCTTGAGGAAAATTCAAGCTTTCTCAGAGCGGCTGGCTGCTCGTGCTGACACTCTCGATGAAGACGGGCGCGATTACTTGCAGCGCATGAGCAGTGCAGCGTCGCGCATGCAGGCTTTGATTATCGACCTGCTCAATTATTCTCGTGTTAATACCCGAGGGCAAAGCTTACAGTCTGTAAACTTGAATGATGTGGCTAGTGAAGTTCTGGATGATATTGAAGCAACGATTGAGCAGGCGGGAGCTCATGTGCAGATCAGTAATTTGCCTGTGATCATGGGCGACGCCGTTCAACTGCGTCAGGTGCTGCAAAATCTCATTAGTAATGCATTAAAGTTTCAGGCATCTGATAGCAAGCCCGTCATTAACGTCTATGCTGAACAAGGTGAAGTGGGCGATTGGACGTTATTCGTGGCCGATAACGGTATAGGGTTTGATGAGAAGTACCTTGATCGTATATTTAATCCCTTTCAGCGGTTACATAGTCGAGAGACTTATAAAGGAACCGGCATAGGCTTAGCGATCGTCAAGAAGATAGTTGAGCGCCATAACGCTCATATCACTGCAAACAGCACGCCCGGTAAAGGAAGCGTTTTCCGTATTACATTCCCTAATCCGGAGAAAGTCTCTGCATGATGGAACAAAAGCCTTCCTACATACTTGTAGCAGATGATGATCCAGACGACTGCTTGCTGATTCGCGAAGCCTTCAAGGAGGCCTCTATCTCTAATCCATTGCGCTTCGTTCATAATGGTGAAGAGTTGATGAATTATCTGAAACATCGTCCACCTTATGAGGACAGCGAAAGTTTTCCCTTACCGGGACTTGTTCTGCTGGATCTCAACATGCCATTGAAAGATGGACGTGAAAGTCTGATTGAAATCAGAGCGGATCAAAAGTTGCATTCCTTACCGGTTGTCATTTTGAGTACCTCTTCTGCTCAAGAGGATATTGCCCATAGCTTGGACGCTGGTGTTAATGCCTTTCTGACCAAGCCAGTTACCTTTAGCGGATTGCTGGATATGGTCAGAACATTTGTCCGCAATTGGCCAGATCTGGTCCAGTTCTCAGGCACTAAGGATCCGCTATGAATTACCAGAGTCGTCCCCTGCGTCTGCTTCTGATCGAAGATGATGAAGATGACTACCTCATTACGCGTGATCTCTTGCGCCAGGCTAAAAAAGAATCGTTCGAACTGGACTGGCAAAATGAGTATGACCAGGCGCTAGCAACGGTTTTAGAGCAGCGGCATCACCTCTATCTCATTGACTATCGATTAGGACCGGACTCAGGCCTCGAGCTGATAGGCCAAGCACTTAAGGCGGGGGTAAATAAACCGTTCATTTTGCTTACCGGTCAGGAGGACGACCAGCTCGATGCTAATGCCATTGAGTTGGGCGCTGCAGATTATTTAGTCAAAGGACAGTTCGATACACGGCTGCTTGTTCGCAGCATCCGTTATGCCGTTGAGCGTAACCAATCTACTGTTCAGTTGTTTGAAAGCGAAGCCCGTTATCGGCTGTTGTTTGATGCCAACCCTAGCCCGATGTGGGTGTTTAGCCGGGAAACGCTACGCTTTCAAACAGTCAACCAAGCAGCTATTGATTTCTTGGGGTACAGCAGAGAAGAGCTTCTTTCGATGACGGTGCTTGATATACGACCCCCTGAAGAGCGTAAGCGTCTCCAAAAGTATTTTGAGGCTAATTGGAATAAGCTGGACAGTAACCTGGATGTAGGCGTCTGGAACTATCGGCATAAACAAGGCCATTACTTATATGCCCAAGTCTTTGCGCATGAGTTTGATTTCGATAACAAACCCTGCTGCTGGGCATTGCTGATTGATGTCACCGAGAAGCAAAAGGTACGCAAGGAATTAATGCAGCGGGAGCAAGCGCTTCGACAACTGCTTAATGACACCCGTGATGCTCTACTTGTTATAGGCGAAGAAGGGACCCTTTACTACGCCAACCCGGCAGCCGAAGCATTGCTTCAAGCTACACAGCAGGAGCTGCAACAGCGGTGCCTATCGTTTCCTCAAACATCCGATACGCTTTATGAATGGTCACTGCCAATACCTGAACACAATACAGTAGATGTCGAAATTCATCGATCTAAAACCGAATGGGAGGGTCATCAGGCCAGCTTGTTGTCATTGCGGGACATTACGGAACGCAAGGAGTCGGAAAAGCAGCTACGGTTGTTACAGCGAAGCGTTGAGTCCAGTTATAACGGTGTAGCCATTGCTGATGCTCTGCTGCCTGATCTTCCGCTTGTGTATGTCAATCCGGCTTTTGAGCGGATAACAGGTTACTCCCCGGCTGAAGTGCTAGGAAAAAACTGTCGATTCCTGCAAGGCCAGGAGCGAGACCCTCGTTCTTTGGAAGATATTCGTAAACGGTTATCCAATGCTCAGGAGGTCCGTCAGCTACTACGTAACTTCCGTAAAGACGGCACGCCGTTCTGGAACGATTTGTATATATCACCGATTTTTAATGAAAAAGGCGAGGTCACGCATTTTGTCGGGGTACAAAACGACATCACCGAGCAGAAGCGCTATGAAACCGAATTAAGCCATAACGCAAGCCATGATCACTTAACAGGGCTTCCTAATCGAACCTTACTAGAGGACCGCCTCCGCCAAGGATGTCAGATTTCGCAGCGTTATGATCGCAGCCTTGCTCTTATGTATGTTGACCTGGATGGATTTAAGCCTATCAATGATACCTATGGTCATGATTTGGGCGACCAGATCATTATCGAGGCAGCACGACGCATGAGCCAGCAGGTACGACCTGGTGATACGGTTGCTCGTATGGGGAGTGATGAGTTCGTAATCTTATTGCCTGACTTGGCTAGAGAAGAGGATGTACTGCTGGTGGCCGAGCGCTTACTTTCGGATATCGCTCGTCCTTATTATGTACAAGCAATAGAGTTGCATGTTACGGCTAGTATAGGTATTACGTTGAGTGATGGTCGTTTAGATCAACCCAGTGTATTGATTCAACAAGCTGACCGGGCGCTTTATAAGGCTAAGCAGGAAGGTCGCAACAATTATCAGTGGTTTACCAATGATCTGAATTTACGCATAAGTGATCGCGTTACGCTCCGCAACGATCTTCAGAAAGCGATAGAAAATCAAACGTTGGAATTGTATTACCAACCCCTTGTGGACGGACGCAGTGGCCGAGTAGCTGGACTTGAAGCATTGTTGCGCTGGCGGCACCCTGAAAAAGGTTTTATTCCTCCTGCATCCTTTATTCCTGTAGCGGAAGATACAGGGCAAATCGTTCCCTTGAGCCTGTGGATTTTGGATACCGCCTGTAAACATATCCGATACCTAAACAATCAGGGCATGGCTGGATTGACGATAGCTGTAAATATTTCGCCGCTCCACTTTCAGCGAAACAACTTCGTGAATAGTGTCCAAGGTGTACTGCAGAAATATGCGTTAGGTGCCGAGCAGTTAGAGCTTGAGTTAACCGAGTCGGTTCTAATGAACAATGCCGAGCGCGCTATTGATACGCTGCGTCAGTTGAAGGCATTAGGGTTAAGTATCTCTATTGACGATTTTGGAACAGGTTATTCCAGCCTAAGCTATTTAAAACGTTTACCCATCGATAAGATTAAAATTGACCGGTCTTTTATTAGCGAAATCATCAGTGATCAACGTGATGCGGCTATTACGCAAGGCATTATCTCAATGGCTCACCATTTGAAGTTAAAAGTGGTAGCCGAAGGAGTAGAGCATGAATCGCAGTTTGCCTTCTTGAGAAAAAATCAATGTGATCTTTTTCAGGGCTATTACTTTGCCAAGCCTATGCCTTTCACCGAGCTTGAGGCCTTCCTACGTAAACCACTGCTGACCAATGGACCGGCCCTTCCCAGCAAAGAGCAGATGCAGACGCTGCTTTTGCTTGATGATGAGGAAAATATTCTTCGCGCGCTGGCTCGTGTTCTGCGGCGAGATGGGTATCAAATATTGATGGCTACTCGTGCTCAAGAGGCGTTTGAATTGCTTGCCAAGCATAACGTGCAAGTTATCCTGTCTGACCAGCGTATGCCTGAAATGAACGGAACAGAGTTTTTAAGCAGAGTAAAAGAGCTCTATCCAGATACGATGCGTATTGTGCTATCTGGTTACACTGATCTTAAATCAGTGACTGACGCAATTAACCAAGGCGCTATTTACAAGTTTCTTACAAAGCCTTGGGATGATGAGCAGTTACGCCAAAATATAGCCCAGGCTTTCCGTGAGTTTATGAACAGTCGTACTGAAAGCCTGAGTGAGCTAAAGGATGACAGCTGATAGGAGATGTTTAAAAATTTTGTGAGGTCATTAGCGCTTAAGATTTTTCTGAAAAGTTGTGTTTGTTAACTTAGTGCCGTTGCGGCAAAAAGAGGCAGGCATAACGGATCGTCACGAATCTTCTGGTCAGCATTGGCTTAATAGTTTCTCCTCTCCAGACTATGGCGCGCCTCATCGCGATGATAGACAGATGCTTAATAACATCTTCTGGATTCTCTGCTCCGGTGCCCAAAAGTTTGCGCCGCTATTGCGACCGCCTCGGTGTGCAGCCGGTGATTAATAGATGAAGCGCACATGCCTGTCTGAAATCGGACGGAACCATCTCCACAGTCAAGGTTTCCCATTTTTAGACAGCACTTGGACATGTCCGCTGTCTTTATCCAAGCCGCCTTCATCTTTTCATCGCGGCGTCACTGACGAGAGAACTATTTTATGCCTACTGATAACCAGTACACCATGCAGAATCCCCTGACCCAATATCCCCAGCCAGAATTTCCGAAGCAGCCTCAAAATCCGCCCGGTCTCGCTCAGGACATGCAGCCACGCCCTGATCACGGTGAAACCAGTTACAAGGGATTTGGACGTCTTGCGGGCCGCAAGGCGCTTATTACCGGCGCGGACTCGGGTATCGGGCGAGCAGCGGCAATCGCTTATGCGCGCGAGGGGGCCGACATCGTGCTGAATTATCTGCCTGAAGAAGAGGCGGATGCGAAAGAAGTTGTACAACTGATCGAAGCGGAAGGTCGTAAGGCGGTTTGCGTTCCGGGCGACCTGAAAAGCGAGGCCTTTTGCAATGAGTTGATTGGCAAAGCCAAGGATGCACTGGGTGGCCTGGATATTCTAGTCAACGTGGCAGGTAAGCAGACAGCTGTTGAAGACATCGCCAATTTGACCACTGACCAATTTGACGCCACCTACAAGACCAATGTTTATGCGCTGTTCTGGCTATGCAAGGCAGCAATTCCGCATATGCCGGCCGGTGCCGCGATCATCAACACTACGTCCATTCAGGCCGTACAACCGTCGGAAACCCTACTGGATTACGCGCCTACTAAAGCGGCGATCACTGCCTTTACCAAGGCGTTGGCCAAACAGGTCATTTCCAAGGGTATCCGCGTCAATGCGGTAGCACCCGGACCCTTCTGGACTCCACTTCAGCCCAGCGGCGGCCAGCCTCAAGAGAAGATTCCGTCGTTTGGCAGCGAGACTGTCTTCAAGCGGCCTGGCCAACCGGCAGAGCTGGCTCCGATCTACGTCATTCTGGCTTCCCAGGAGTCCAGCTATGTGACGGGTGAAGTATACGGCGCAACCGGCGGCATGGCCTGACGGATCGCATCATGCAGACGTTCGAGACGCACCGCATTGAGGGGTACGCGCTCCTGGAAAATTATGCCGCGTTAAGTGATGGCCGCTCGGTCGCCCTGGTAGCGGCTGACGGCTCCATCGATTGGTGGTGTGCCCCCAATATGGACTCACCCCCTCTGTTTGATCGTCTGCTGGATGCGCCCAGCGGTGGTTATTTTTCGATTACCCCTGTCCAACCGTACACAGCCCGACGTGCCTATCTGCAAAGCAGCAATGTACTGGAGACGTTATTTGAGACCGACTCGGGTCAGGTCCGCCTGACCGAGTCGCTTAACAGTGGATCTGCAGGCCGGTTGCCCTGGTCTGAGCTGGGACGACGTATCGAGGGCGTACAGGGTGAGGTAACGCTTAGTATCGAGTTAGTGCCTGGTACGCGAGGCCAGACCATCTCACCGTGGATTCGCCAGACACCGAACGGTGAGGTGATGCATATCGATGGTCTGATGGCCATGCTGTGCTACGGCGATGAGGTGATGATTGATGAATGTACCGACCGGCTGGTGCGTGCACACGTTACGTTGAAACAAGGGGACCGTACCGTATTGGCGCTGATGGCGACCGAGAATGAGCCGTTGGCTGTGCCAACACTTGAGGAAGTCGACAAGCGTATTGATCGCAGTGACATGGCGTGGCGGGAATGGGCTGAAGGTCTGCAATACCAGGGGGTGTTCAAGGAAGCAGTCATTCGTTCGGCTCTGGCGCTAAAACTTCTCTTGTATTCGCCAAGTGGCGCTATCGTGGCGGCACCTACGTGTGGGCTGCCTGAAAGATTGGGAGGCGACAAGAATTACGAGTACCGCTATGCATGGGTACGAGATGCGGTGTTTACCATCAAAGCATTCCTGCGCATTGGTGCCATGGCAGAAGCTCAGGCTGCGCTGGCATGGTTGCAGAACGTCATCCGCCGGCACGGCCACCGTCTACATACCTGTTTTACTCTGGAGGGCGATAAGGCGCCGGAAGAGCGGGTGATCAATGTGCCGGGCTATCGAAAGTCCAGCCCTGTTCGAGTAGGCAACCGAGCAAGTTATCAATACCAGCTGAGCCTGTATGGCGATCTTTTAGAAACCATCCTCATGTATGTGGAGGGCGGTCATATCCTGGATTTTAATACCGCCGGAATGCTGGTCGAGCTGGCCAGTCTCTGCGCTGATCAATGGCATTGCAAGGACGCCGGGATGTGGGAGCTGGAAGAAGAGCAGCATTACACCATGTCCAAGTTAGGCTGCTGGTTTGCCTTGGATCGAGCAGTCAAGTTGGCAGAAAAGGGTCACATTCCCGATACGATGCAAAAGCGCTGGAAGCGTGAGCGTGACCGTATTCGTGACTGGATAGATGAACATTGTTGGTCCGAGGCCAAGCAGGCTTATACCTTCTATGCCGGTACTGACAAGCTGGACGCCGGCATCCTGCTTGCAATTCGCTTCGGCTTTGAGAGCAAGCAGCGGTTGATCACCACGTGCGAAGCAATTCATCGTGAACTGGCGCGCGGCCCGCTGGTATATCGCTACAGCGGTGCGGAGAAAGAAGAGGGCGCTTTTCTGGCCTGTTCGTTCTGGCTGGTTGAATCTTATGCTGTGCTGGGTGATAACCAGCGCGCCAAGGCATTGATGGAGGATGTGCTGAAAGTATCAACCAACGGGATAGGGTTGATGACTGAGATGATGGACCCCCAGACCGGCGAAGCACTGGGCAACTTCCCTCAAGGTTTAAGTCATCTTGCCATGATCCATGCCATTCTGGCCGTTGATGACCCTGCCAAGACTGAATCCTAAGTAAGAACGGCTAATAAATGATTTTTAATGAGCGCAGATATATAACGCTGCAGGCCAAATATAGCAGTACTTGATGAGTATCAGGCCTACACTTAAAGCGGATACGCAATTTGCCAAGTAGCTAGCCAGGCCTGGGTACGCTTTACTACCCAGCGATTGTGACCAGTCCGCTGCTTACTATCTCTTTTATGTGGGTATTATAGTCATATATTTTTTCAAAGCTTTTTAAAGATATCTAAGCTAATCACAAAATATGTTGGCAATGGATTTGTCTATGCTAATATAAAATCCAATTAATCTAATAAAAAAATAGATATAAAAATTTTGCCCAGCCTCTTCCTGTATGGATAGTTTAAGTATCTGGCTCTATCAAGATCAAGCGATGAACCTCCACAGGTATTTCTATAATTTAGTACCCTCATAGAATTAATGCCTACTAATCAAAAACAACTTCTTAAACCATCTTTCGATGGATTGCATCTTCCTTGTAAGCAGCGATGATCAGGAGCACTCAGCAGCTTCACCTAGAGGGCTTCGTTGAGATGATATCCTACCACCTGTTTGAGGTATTCCTGATGTTTAGATCCAGTCTGCTAGCTATTGCAATAGCTGGGACTTTAACTAGCCAAGCTTATGCACATAATAATCTGGTCACGTCTAATCAGATCGGTAATTTAAATAATTTGATCATTGAGCAAAATGGATCAGGGCTTGTTGCGGAAGGAGGTCAGGAAGGGGAGAATAATAATTCATTAATACATGCTGAGGGTCAAGATAATACGATAAAAAGTTATCAGCATGGTTCTGGTAACTATTCGAGTAATTCTTCATTCAGTAACAGTTATCAGAGCGAGATTACATCAGAGCAGATAGGTAATGATAATTATACCTATAATAATCAGAGTAATACTAGTTACTCATCAGTCACTAT
Source organism: Pseudomonas sp. WAC2 (assembly GCF_030403525.1). Lineage (NCBI taxonomy): Bacteria > Pseudomonadati > Pseudomonadota > Gammaproteobacteria > Pseudomonadales > Pseudomonadaceae > Pseudomonas > Pseudomonas sp. WAC2. Next base: position 37,037 of record NZ_JAUEPD010000013.1, on the reverse strand, counting down.
AACTCAGGATGGGAGCAATAATAGCGCGGCCGGTTATCAGACCGATGCTGATAGTAACTATTCTAACATTTACCAGAAAGGGTTAAATAATGATGCGGCCATTTCTCAATTTGGAGATTCATATCTAACAGCTATAATGTATCAAGAAGGAAATGATAATGATGCCGGGCAGTTTCAAGCTGGCTCTCAAAGCATTACAGAGATACTTCAAGTAGGAAATTCAAATACTACTTGGGTTGATCAGTCTTATAATAGTAACTCCATAAACTCGGTTAAGCAAAACGGTGACTTTAATCAGGTCCAAACTGCTCAAGTTCTGAATGGCTCCTTTAACATCATTACCGTAGCGCAAGATGGGCTTCTTAACCTTTCGCTCATTGGCCAAGAGGGGGGGAATAATAAAGCGGTGACAAATCAGACAGGCGAACTTAATCATATATTCGGCCACGGCGAGGGTGTTAGTTACCTAACGCAGACCGGCGTTGGAAATAGCGTTGCTGCGACTCAAGCAGGATACAAAAATGATCTAATTTATGAGCAAACGGGTGAAAGCAATACGCTTGACTCAACCCAGACAGGTGAACAAAACGAATTGTCTGGCTGGGCTGAAGGTAATGGTAATAGCCTAAAACTAGCCCAATATGATGTAAGGCAGATAGGCGACATTAGACAGACAGGTAACCATAATATGGTTACTTTAACGCAGTCGGGACTCTCTAACTCAGCCTCAATTATACAAAACATAGACTCAAGCATGGCATCAGTTATGCAATCAGGAAGAAGCAATATTTCTGTAATTATGCAGAATTGATGAATTAAGTAAGCTGATTGTGAAATTAGCTTACAGACCCGCTAACAGAACCTCACCAGTAAACAAAAGCAGGTACTCCTGTAGGCCAGAGATAGCAGAGCTTGGTAAGCATTAACCTGCGCTTGCCTACACAGGTCTGACTGGAGGTTAGGTTTTGTTAGCAGGGTCTGTCTGAAAAGTCTTGTTACCGGCCTTATAGCTTCTTTTTAGCGTCTTGCCGTTACGAAAAGTCAATACGTTAGAGCGGTGCTCCAGACCGTTCATGATGGCAATTTAGTATTTTCCAGACAGACCCTAAATACCTACCTGTCGCCTTAGACGATCCCATACCGCTCAAACCTGTAATTAATGTCTTCTTGAAGACCTCGGCTTCAAACCGCATAGCCTAGCAGTTACCAGATTATTTCTTCTTCTCTAGAGGATAACGGCAGTTTCTCCTGGAATTAGACCTTCGCCGCGAGTGGGTGGAAGCGCGGGGGAGTCAGGTCTACCATGGAGGAAGCCAATCTTTAGCTACTGCCTTTGGAGTTCTTATGCACGCGTCATCGTCCGTCGCTCCTGCTGTAGACGACGCCATTGCTCATGACAGGGAGGCGCTTATTCACCATTTGAAAGGGGTGGTCGGCCCTCAGCACGTATTGACCGAGCCCTCTCGCACAAAGCGATTTCGCAGCGGGTATCGCTTTGGTACGGGTGATGCGATTGCCGTCGTTCAGCCAGGTTCGCTTCTGGAGCAGTGGGAGGTGGTCAAGGCGTGTGTGAAAGCCAATACGATCATCATCATGCAGGCGGCCAATACAGGGCTTACAGGCGGATCAACGCCCGACGGCAACGATTACGACCGTGACATTGTGCTCATCAATACCATGCGCATGAAGAAGATCCAGCTGATCATGAATGGAGAGCAGGTGATCTGTTTTCCTGGGTCCACCCTTGATCAGCTGGAGCGAGAGCTGAAAGTTCACGGCCGGGAGCCTCATTCGGTGATTGGCTCCTCTTGCATCGGTGCGTCCGTGCTGGGTGGCGTCTGTAACAATTCAGGCGGTTCGCTCATCCAGCGCGGCCCGGCGTATACCCAGATGGCGCTTTATGCGCGTCTGGATGAGCGTGGTGAGCTTCATCTGGTCAATCACCTTGGTGTTGCGCTAGGCAGTACGCCGGAGGAAATCCTGACGCGGCTGGATAATCACCAGTACAGTGAAGCCGACATCGAACGTGACGCAGGGGCCGGTTCTGACAAGGGCTACACCAGCCATGTGCGGGAGGTAGATGCCGATACCCCGGCGCGCTTCAACGCCGACACGAGCCGCTTGTACGAGGCTTCTGGCAGCGCAGGAAAGCTGGCTGTTTTTGCGGTTCGGCTGGATACCTTTCCCATCGAGAAAGATACCGCGGTTTTCTATATCGGCACTAACGATACCGCCGACCTTACGGAAATCCGGCGGCATATGCTCGCCAACTTTCCGCAATTACCCATTGCCGGTGAGTACATGCATCGGGATGCCTTCGATGTCGCAGAAGCCTACGGCAAAGACACTTTTCTCATCATCGACCGCTTGGGTACCGAACGACTACCCAAGTTGTTCTCGCTCAAGAGCCGTTTCGATGAGGTATTCAACCGTTTCAGCTTTCTTCCATCGCACCTGGGTGACCGGGTTCTGCAGGCACTGAGCCGGTTGTTCCCAAGCCATCTGCCCAAGCGAATGAAAGCGTATCGGGATCAGTATGAGCATCATTTGATACTCAAGGTCGCGGGCCCTTTGATCGATGAGACGCAGCGTTACCTGGACAGCTTTTTCGGTCAAGCCCGTGGTGCCTATTTCAGGTGTACCGCTGAGGAGGGGCGCAAGGCGTTCCTGCATCGCTTTGCCGCTGCCAGCGCAGCGATACGTTATCGGGACGTTCACCCTAAGGAGGTGGAAGACATCGTGGCGCTGGACATTGCATTGAGACGCAATGACCGGGAGTGGTTCGAAACGCTTCCCGCTGACCTCGATGGCAAGCTTGTCCATAAGCTGTACTACGGTCATTTCTTCTGCCATGTTTTCCATCAGGATTACATCGTCAAGAAAGGTAATGACTGTCTGGCGATTGAGCATCGCATGTGGGACTTACTGGATCAGCGTGGTGCAGAGTATCCGGCAGAACACAACGTGGGCCATCTCTACCATGCCAAGCCGGGCCTAAAAGCGTTCTACCGCAAGCTCGATCCATGCAATAGCTTCAACCCAGGCATCGGTCACACCAGCAAGTGCAGCCATTGGGCAGAGCCGGGAATACAGGCGGGAAGGGTGATTGAGTAAAGAAATTAGATGCTGAGTTAAATCAGGCGAAGAGAATAAATGACCGCCTTAGAACGGGTAACCGTGGGGAAACTAAAGCGGTCGATATAAATGTTACGTATCGAATGTTAAGAAATGATGAATGCGCGATGAAGGAAGCATGACGGCTTACCAGTATGTCTCCGATCATCAAGAACAAAGACCCAGGATTGGCATGTCTGTTTTTATCTTAGAAGAGGTAAAAGACCGTAGCCATATCGCTAGATATCATTTTGATATTAGTCAATGATAAAGCCGCTAAACGGTCTAAAAGGATAGATAGACGGTATTTTCGTAATGTGATATGCAGCACATAATAGCCCGCCTCTTTTCAGGTCTCATGGAGGGTGATGGCGTGGCGGAAAGAGATAAGGCGAGACGGCTCGTAGAGCTGCAGAAGGAAATTCGTCAGTACCAGATAAAGGTAGACCAGGCCCGCCTGCTCGTCCAGAAAACTTTTCTGGATTACTCGGAAGCCTATAATACCTTGAGTTTGCTGGAGGCTCAGCTTGAAGCCGAATGGCAGCATCAGGGCGTTAGTGCCTGACAACTGTGTTTTATTCAGGCTGGGCGATTCTGGTTCGCGTGATCAGTTTTCTAATCGATAATTCAATAGCCCCGATTTTCAAATCGCTTCTGCCCTGTATCCTATGGCTGCGTATAACGCTTGAGGAGCAGGGTCGTGAGCAAGACGCGAGTAGGGGTCATCTTTGGCGGTCGTTCTTCGGAGCATGAGGTTTCATTACAATCCGCCAAAAATATTGTCGACGCCATCGACAAGGCGAAATTCGAGGTCATTCTTATCGGAATCGACAAGGAAGGCCGATGGCATCTCAATGATGCGTCCGATTATCTGCTTCACGCTGAGAACCCCGCGCTCATTGCACTCAATCGGTCCAATCGAGCCTTGGCCCTTGTGCCAGGACAGCGTGAGCAGCAACTGATTGAAACCTCTTCTGCCCAGGCGCTGGGGCAAATTGATGTCATTTTCCCGATTGTGCACGGCCCTTTGGGCGAAGACGGTTCTCTTCAAGGGCTTCTCCGCATGGCCGATTTGCCTTTCGTGGGGTCTGGCGTGCTGGGGTCTGCTGTCTGCATGGATAAGGATGTTACCAAGCGGCTACTGCGTGATGCGGGATTACCGGTTACTCCCTTCCTGACATTCAGCCGCCTGACCGCTGCCCGCACTTCATTCAGTGAGGTCACCGCAGCGTTGGGGACGCCGGTGTTCGTCAAACCTGCCAATCAAGGTTCGTCCGTAGGTGTCAGCAAGGCGGAAACGGAAGCCGAATACCTTGATGCGATGGCTCAGGCATTTGCCTACGATACCAAGGTGTTGGTAGAGCAGGCCGTCAAGGGGCGTGAAATCGAGTGTGCAGTTCTCGGAAACGAGGAGCCGGTCGCCAGTGCGTGCGGAGAAATCGTTGTGCACAGTGGTTTCTACTCATACGACACCAAATATATTGATGACGCAGCGGCTGAGGTCAATGTCCCGGCGGATCTACCATCTGCGATCAGCGAGCGCATACGCTCACTGGCGTTGGACGCATTCAAAGTGCTGGGATGTTCAGGACTGGCAAGGGTCGATGTGTTTCTGACAGCCAGTGGCGAGGTCTTGATAAATGAGGTCAATACACTCCCGGGCTTTACCAATATCAGCATGTATCCCAAGCTCTGGGAGGCTAGCGGGCTGTCTTATCAGGATTTGATCACTCGGCTGATTGAGCTGGCGCAGGAGCGTCATGCCCAGGAGCGTGCACTTAAGCATTCACGTTAGTCGAGAAGAAGGCTAAGGCAGTCCGCCTTAGCCTTTGTTCAGCCTTACAGTCTTTTGAGCCACGGGTTTGGCAAGGATGCCGTCGGCCCGGAACATGGCCTTGATACCCCGCACGGCCTGACGAATACGGTCCTGGTTTTCGATCAACGCGAAGCGGACATGGTCATCGCCGTAGTCTCCAAATCCAATCCCAGGCGAGACCGATACCTTGGCATCCGCCAGCAGCTTCTTGGCAAATTCAAGCGAGCCCAGGTGCGCATAGGCTTCAGGAATTTTGGCCCAGACATACATCGATGCCTTTGGATTCTCAACCATCCAGCCCGCTTCATGGAGACCTTTCACCAGCACATCCCGACGTTGCTGGTACTGCGTAGCAATATCACGAACGCATTGCTGATCGCCTTCCAATGCCGCAATCGCAGCTACCTGTAATGGCGTAAATGTCCCGTAATCGTGATAACTCTTGATACGCGCCAGCGCGCTGACCAACTCGGGATTGCCTACCATGAAGCCGATTCGCCAGCCGGCCATGTTGTAGCTTTTTGACAGAGTGAAGAACTCGACGGCGATGTCCTTGGCACCCGGTACTTGCATGATGGAGGGTGCCTTCCAGCCGTCGAACACGATGTCGGCATAGGCAAGGTCGTGAACGACCAGAACGTTGTATTGCTTGGCCAGGGCGATGACGCGCTCGAAAAACTCAAGCTCAACGCATTGAGCCGTGGGATTGGATGGAAACCCCAGGATCATCATCTTTGGCTTGGGAATACTTTCGCGAATAGCCCGCTCAAGCTCGGCAAAAAAATCCATACCCGGTACCAGCGGTACGGAGCGTACCTGGGCACCTGCAATAACAGCACCATAGATATGAATCGGATAGCTGGGGTTGGGTACCAGTACCGTGTCGCCGGCGTCCAGGGTTGCCAGCATAAGATGGGCGAGACCTTCCTTTGACCCAATCGTGACGATGGCTTCGGACTCCGGATCAATTTCGACTGAATAACGATCCTGATACCAGCGCGAGATGGCGCGGCGCAGGCGAGGGATGCCTTTAGAGCTGGAGTAGCCGTGAGTGTCTTCACGCTGGGCGACCTGGCACAGCTTTTCTACAATGTGAGGCGGTGTGGCGCCGTCCGGATTACCCATGCTCAGGTCGATGATGTCCTCGCCACGGCGGCGAGCGGCCAGCTTGAGTTCAGCGGTAATGTTGAAAACGTAAGGGGGGAGACGATCAATACGCGTGAAGCGACGCATGGAGCTGGAGTCAGCCATGTTTTCCTCGATAGACGTAAGCGCCCGGAACCGTCCGAGCGACGCAGGTCACAGCATGTGACGTGACATGACTGTAGCCGAGAGAACAGCGAAGCGGCATAGACAGTTTTCTTTTTATTTAATGACCTTCTGTATTACACACCCTTCGAAAGGCCTGCGATCAGCTTGCCCAGGAGCTGATCGAGTTGATGCTGTTCTGCGTCGGTCAGTGCAGCCAATACCTGGCGCTCGTTTTCAACATGTGGCGCCAGCATCTCATTGATCAGCATTCGCCCTTTGTCTGTCAAGGCGACCAATGTACCGCGGCGGTCAGAGGGGTGTTTGCGCCGTTCTATCAATTCGGCGCGCTCCAGACGATCCAGGCGGTTGGTCATGCCACCTGAAGAGATCATTGCCGCCTCATAAAGCGCCGTTGGCGTCAGTGCAAATGGCTCTCCCGAGCGCCGCAGGGTGGCCAATACATCAAACTCGCCCGGATGCAATTCATAGCGGGCAAAGAAGGGGTTGATGTAATCCCGCGTAATCAGCTGGGCAAGCTCGCCAAATCTCCCCAGGACCTGCATAGGGAAGGGGTCTATATCCGGCCGTTGGGTTTTCCACTGCTGAGCAGCAAGCAGGGCTCGATCAGTCATATTTCATCCTAATATCTTGACGTTAAGATACTTTGCATTAAGGTAATTATAGAGAGGTCAATCCAGACAATCAAAAAGGAGTTGTGCATGACTGCCTCGAACCACACCTGTAGAACCTGGCCAGTAGTGTTGGCCCTGATGCTGGTCAGCCTTAACCTAAGGCCCATCCTGGCTGCGATTGGACCATTGCTCGATGAAATCCAGCATACGACTGGGCTTACCAATGCTTCGGCAGGTCTGCTGACGACATTGCCCGTATTCGCAATGGGCGTGGGTGCCTTGTTTGGTTCACGGCTTCAGGTGCTTTTGGGGAAATATAAAGGGGTTATGGCTGGCGTAGTGGCGATTGCGTTTGCAGGTGTATTACGCTGGCTGCTGCCTTCGACAACCGGGCTTGTCCTGACGGCCATGCTTGCAGGGCTGGGTATCGCGTTGGTACAGGCGCTACTGCCCGCTTATATCAAACGTCATTTTCCTACCCGTGTAGGTATGCTGATGGGCCTTTACACCACCGGTATCATGGGTGGGGCCGCGCTTGCTGCAGCGTCAGCGTCGCCGCTGACACAGATCACCGGTAATTGGGAAATCACTTTTGCCCTGTGGTCCGTTCCTGCAGTCCTGGGTGCGCTGGCGTGGAGGCAGACTGCCTCACATGAAACTGCACCGACCGCCACCGTGCCCGTCCGGCTCCCGTTGGGTGCCGGTAGAGCCTGGTTGCTGATGGCGGCTTTTGGTATCGGTACTGGTGCGTATACATTGGTACTCGCCTGGCTCCCGCCGTTCTATGTCCAGTTGGGGTGGTCTGCAGCTGACAGCGGCTATCTGCTCGGCGCACTGACGCTAACGGAAGTAGCTGCAGGGCTTTCCGTATCAATGTTCATCGGCCGCTTTCCTGATCGGCGTGTTCCGTTATTAGGTATGTTGCTGCTGATATTGGCGGGGTTGGCAGGACTCGTGATCGCGCCCTTGTCAATGGCCATTCCCGCCGCCGTATTGCTCGGTATCGGAATCGGCGCACTGTTTCCGCTCTCCCTGATCGTGACTATGGATCACATCAGCGATGCCAAAGGCGCTGGCGCGTTGATGGGGTTCGTACAGGGGGGCGGTTACATCATTGCCAGCGGTATGCCCTTCCTGGCGGGGTTGATACGAGAACACTCAACCAATCTTTCCCAGGCATGGCTGCTGATGGCATTCGGTATTGTGGTGCTGATGGCAATCGTGATGCGTTTTAAGCCTGCCGTTCAGTTCGAGTCTCATAGCTGGCGTTTACAGCCTCGCTAGGTGCTACCTTGGCGGTCAGTCTGGTCCAGCACCGATCGCCTTTCCATTTAGGGTAGCTGACTCGCATCCCGGTTTGAGTCGAGCGGCTGCGTGGCAGGGGCAACGAAGCCTTTCTGGACCCTCTGGAAATAAAATCAGATAAGGTTCGTATGTCAGTGTGCAAAATAATGCATACCGCCATCTACCGGAATAACCGCGCCGGTGATGTAGCGTGCCAGTGGTGAGGCGAGAAACGCGACCAATGCAGCAACGTCTTCAGGCTCGCCAAAATAACCGGCCGGAATATGACGCTGAACGAAGTCGGCCCTGGCTTCAGCAGAAGGGTGCAGCTGGGTCATGACCTGCCTGCTATGGATTCGACCCGGGGCAATACAGTTGACGGTAATGCCTTGCACGGCGACCTCACAGGACAGTCCCTTCGACCAGAGATGCAGGGCACCCTTGGCTGCGCTCGCCGCGTTCAAGCTGCGCGGCTCCATGGACCCGCTGATTGAAATGATCCGACCCCAACGTCTGTTCTGCATAGCGGGAAGTACGGCATGAGTCAGCCGCCGGGCTGCAATGAAATTGAGCAGAAAGGCTTGGCGCCACTCCTCTTCGCTTGCCCTCAATGCGACAGGACGCGAGGCGCCTGCGGCATTGACCAGAATATCAATGACGCTGCCTTCGATCGCTTCAAGCACACTGTGTAACGCATCTTCGTCAGCCAAGTCCCCTGTAAGAAGCTTTACGGTAGGGGCGCCCAGCATGGACGCCTCACAAGCAACGGCCTGCAACCGCTCCGTATCCCTGGCAAGCAGAACGAGGTTGACACCCTCGGCAGCCAATAGCTTTGTAATACCAGCCCCTATACCAGCGCTTGCACCCGTGACCAGCGCCGTCTTGTCGTCAAGACAGATATCCATGATTACCACTCCTGGCTAATCAGATCGTGTATGGCGTCCGCAAGCGTGTCGACTTCCGCTTCGCTGATGATCAATGGCGGTAACAGGCGAATAGTATTTTCCCGCGTGACATTGATTAGCAGGCGATGCCGGTCAAGCGCCCGTTGCATCAATGATCGGCAGGGCTTATTCAACTGAATGCCCAGCAGGAGACCATGGCCGCGTATTGCCTGAACCTGTGTGAGGTGGCTCAAGCGGTTCTCGAGGCGGTCCTTGAGCTGTGTACCCCGTTGTGCCGCATGCAGGACCAAGCCTTCTTCCTCGATAACATCCAGCACAGCACATCCCACTCGGCATACGAGCGGATTTCCACCAAAGGTACTGCCATGGCTTCCTGGTGTGAAAAGATCGGCAGCAATGCCGGCTGCCAGGCAAGCGCCAATAGGTAAGCCATTGGCAAGCGCCTTGGCGATTGTAACGACGTCGGGTTGGATGCCTTCATGTTGATAGGCGAACCAGGCACCTGTACGACCCATGCCACTCTGAATTTCATCCAGCATGAGCAACCAGCCGTTGCGCGTGCAATGCGTACGTAACGCGGTAAGGTAACCCACGGGTGGCGCTATCACGCCGGCTTCTCCCTGAATGGGCTCAACCAGCAATGCTACAATCTGGTCACCATACCGTTGGGTTACGGCGTCAAGTGCGTCCAAGTCACCAAACGGTATCCTGACAAAGTCGTTGATCAACGGCCCGAAGCCGTTGCGAACACTAGGGCTATCGCTGGCGGATATCATGGCGAATGAACGCCCATGAAATGCATTTTCCATCACGACCACCTTAGGTGTTAAGACGCCTTTATGCTGAGCATACCGACGGGCAAGTTTAAAAGCGGCCTCGTTGGCCTCCGAGCCCGAATTGCCAAAGAACACGCGCTGCATACCCGTAAGTTGTGTCAGACGCTCGGCCAACTCGTGCTGCCAGGTAATGCTGTAGTGATTGGAGGTGTGCATCAGCAGGTCGGCCTGCTCCTGAATGACTTGGGTAATCCGCGGGTGAGAGTGACCGATATTGGTTACTGCAACACCCGCAATAGCATCTAGATATTCAATTCCTTGCTGATCCCAAACTCGCGTTCCCTTGCCCCTTACAAAGCTGACCGTCAACGGGCTATATGTCTGCATCAAGGGCAGGGATGAGCCTGTAAACGCAGACGTCTGGTCAAATCCGAAGGTAGAGGTTGAAGAGATAGCTGTCATAAAGCCTCCTATTAGAGAAGGCTTGAGTATCTTTATGTAGCAATATGAGATAAACGCTATGATTGTTCTATCACTTTGAATCCAGGCTTTAAAATGGATCTTTATCAAGCCATGACGGTGTTTGTACGTGTAGTCGAAAGTGGCAGCATGACTGCAGCAGGTGAACAGTGTGGGTTGTCCACTACGATGGTCGGCAACCATCTCCGCGCGTTGGAGAAGCGCCTCGGCATGAGTCTTTTGCGCAGGACTACTCGGCGGCAAAGCCTGACAGAGTTCGGGTCGGTCTATTATCAGCGTTGCGTCGAGGTGCTGGGTCTCGTAGCCGATTCGGAGCGTCTGGCTGAGCAGGCGCAGGCTAACCCTCATGGAGTCTTACGTCTCACGGCACCGCCCACGTTTGGCTCGGAATGCCTGATGCCTGTCTTGGCAGACTATCTGGCCCAGTACCCAGAAATCAGGCTCGACGTGGTATTAACGGATCGAGTGGTCGATCTGGTTGAGGAGGGTTTCGATGTCGCCATTCGCCTGGGCACGCTGGATGCGTCACGGCTCATTGCCCGACCACTGATGGACTATGGCCTGACGATATGTGCATCGCCTGAGTATCTACAGCGGCATGGTTACCCAGAGCGGCCGGAAGAGCTTTCCCACCACGAATGCTTGTCCTTCGCCTATCCTGCCGGCACGGAGTGGCGATGGACCGAAAAGCGTTGGTGCTTGAGCGGACCGGAAGGCGAGGTTTCCATCGATATCAGTGGCCGTGTCATAGTCAATAGTGCCCAGGGGCTTCGGCAGGCCGCGCTCAGTGGGATCGGGATCGTTATGCTACCTAACGTCCTCGTGTGGCAAGATCTGCAGCAGGGCAGGTTGGTCAAGCTGCTGGACCATTATCAATTGCCCAGCAGACCCATGCACCTAGTCTATTCCCAGGACCGTTATCGCTCACTCAAACTCCGCAGTTTTGTTGACTATGCGTTAGAGGCATTTAGGTAAGGAGGCTGCTCTCCGCTCAAACATAGCTGTTGCCAACTGGCACAACTGTTGCTTTTATCTTGCTGCCCTTAAGTTAACGCCTCGATAACCGATACGTATAACAGGTGGATCATGTGCTTAATGACTTGTCAATAACACTGGTCGAGCGAATTGATACTGAACATTCAGATGTAGTTCATCACGATCAATCATGAAAACACGTTATACAGGCACGGCGGACAGATTGCTAAATCCTGCTGCACAGCAGGAGGGTAGCGCTTTTGATCTTACAAAGGATGAATATGCGTTCATCAATCTGATCCTGAGGGAGCACGCGTCTAATGATGGACGTGCAGATGGTCAAGCGACAGACGCCAATTTAATGACTGATCTTTCAGATACAGAGCTGAGAAACGAGTTTTCCAATCAGGCTCAGATGCTTGATGCTGCCATGACGCTGATTGATGCTTCCTCTTTTTCCGGTCAGGAAACGCTGGAACAGGCGGCCCTCGAATGCCTCAAGCTGGCACGTGCCCTGGTTGGGCAGTTGATGGGCCAGCCTGGAAGCAATGAGGTACCTTCAGTAGGATGATGCGTTTTACTCTCCGTCTCTGTTCATCCAGCTGTTGATTTCTGCGAAAGAAACGGCGCTTTCGGCAAAGCCGAATGTGCCTTCGTCGCGAGCTTCCAATGCCGCTGCGATAAATCCACTCCATGCCGCTCGCGCCAATGAGCTACCCAGACTTATCCGTTTGACTCCCGCTTCGGCCAGCTCACTCACGCTATAGTTCGCTCCAGACAGGCCCATCACAACATTGACTGGCTTGGATACGGACTCGCAAACCAGCCGTATGGCTTCCAGATCAGGCAACCCGGGCGCATACAAGACATCTGCTCCTGCTGCTTCGTAGGCTTGGAGACGCCGCACCGTATCATCGAGGCTTGCACCACCACAGGTATGGGTCTCAGCACGTGCGACCAGCATGAAAGGGTAACCCAGCTCCTTCACGGCTTCAGCTGCAGCCGCGATACGCTCCACCGCATGGTTGAAGTCGTAGAGCGGTGAGCTTGCGTTGCCGGTGGCATCCTCGATCGAGCCGCCTGCCAGTCCTATTTCAGCCGCCCGCTGTATCGTTTCGCTCACTGCTTCTGGCGAGTCACCAAAGCCGTTTTCCAGGTCTGCGCTGACCGGCAGGTCGGTTGCCAGAACGATACTTTCCGCATTGGCCAACACGCAATCACGGGAAAGGCTCCCGCGCGCATCCTGGCGCCCCAGGCTGAAGGCCAATCCTGCGCTGGTCGTTGCCAAGGCCTCGAAGCCAAGCCGGCTCAATATGCGGGCGCTACCGGCATCCCATGGATTGGGCAGGATCAGCGGTTGATCATACGTATGAAGCTTCTTGAAGAGTGCCGCTTTCTCGAAAACATCCATGGCTAGGTCCTTTCAGGCTCAATAGTCAGGTAATTCTTGCAGCTGCTTTGACGACGTGCAGTCAAATCGGGTCCTGCATCTTGACGCAGTCATTACTGGAGCAGACCGCCGTCTGTCAGCGGAAAGAAGGGATGCGATTTCCTGAACTGATTGAGACGGAGTCGACTAATCTCATCAATGGCCTATGGAAGCGACAGCTGGCACTAAACTCTTTTAAACGTCGTGTCTCAAAGCTCGCGTACGGGGATCCATCGTCAGGATCTTCACTTTCAGGGCATTTTTATCAGAGCCGCGCCCAGGCTCAACATTATGGATATGCCGAATGGACGCCTACGCCGTGCTTAATGAAGAGCTTACCCTTTTAGCCAGCAGCGACTCACTGCCACCCTATGACCGTAAGCTTGCCTCATCGATTCTCTATCGCCTGCTGATGGAAGAGTCAGGCGAGATGTCTCAGATCTGCCGGTCCTCCATTCTGACCGTTCTGGCTATGTTGATTCGTGAAGATGTTGAAAAGAACAACAAGCAAGCCATCGCAACGACCAATCAGATTCTTGAGCGTATCAAGCAGTAATAAAAGTCCGCCTCATGCGCCTGAGTTCTAGAGCTCAGGCAGGCATCGACTCGCACAGGCGATAAAGCTGGAGCTGTTAAACGCTCCCTGATAGCTACTCACCACCTACCAACCGGTCGAGATCTATGGGGTCTCCCGGCTGGGTATGCAGTTTTTCTCTTAAATCTTCAAACATCTGGTCGTAATCCTCGTGATGCGTAAAGACGCTCGCCTTGGGTAGAGGCACACCATAGCGGCGCAGGCGATGATCAATTTCCGCCAGGAAGTTATAGGCTTCGTCTCGGTGCATGGAAAACTTTTCTTCTACCGCACGTTGGCCCACGTGACCTGAGAGGTGAAAGTGAGCATGCTGGTTTGAGGAAACAGGGTCGACCGTATATTCCAGCAGCAAATGCATGGCAGGAAGGTATCCATTGGCAACCTGATCGACTTCGATGCGGCCGGGCACGAACATGAGCAAACTCCTGCAGAAATGATCACTAACGTTTCAACGCTGCTGGTTGATGATGTAACCGTCAAATCAGCAGCGACAGTATGAATGTCCAGACGCAAACATACGCCAACAATGCCAGGCTGTACTGAAGCACCATTCTCATAATCGAAGATTCAGCGCCTACCTGATCCACGGCGGCTGCGGCAATGGCGATCGATTGCGGTGAAATCAGTTTGGCCATCACGCCGCCGCTGGTATTGGCGGCGACAAGCAGTGCCTGACTGGTGCCAATCTGAAGCGCTGTCACGGATTGCAGATGGGCAAATAGCGTGTTGTTGTTGACCACCGAGCCGGTGATAAAAACGCCCAGCCAGCCGATAGCAGGAGAAAGCAGTGGAAAGATGCGTCCGGTTTCTGCCAAGGCAAGCCCGATGGTAGAAGAGGCACCTGAAAAATTGGCGATATAGGCAACACCCATGATGAGGCAGATCATGATCAAGGGACGCCACAGCTCTTTTATGGTCTGCTTCAACTGCTCGCCTGCACCCTGCCATGAAAGCGTAGGAGAAAGCAGTGTGGTTAACAGTACTGAAAGTAGAATGGCTGTTCCCGGCGCGCTGATTAGCGCAACGCTCCAGGTAGCGGGTAAGGTATGAGCTACAGCGGCAATTGGTGGAATTTCTTCGATCTGCTGATGAAGAAACGGGGCATTCAATTTGAGCACGCTGGCCGCCAGCGGGCCCTGCGCTGCAAACAGCGATTTGAATGCGGGCAGGCTCCACAGCAGCACGATTCCGGTCAGAATATAAAAAGGCGACCAGGCTGCCAGAACCTGCATCAGAGACCAACGCTGTGTAGAGCGTGGCGGTGCGTCAGACTCGCGATAGATACGCCTGGGCTGCCAGACCTGCATGAATAGCGCAAGGGCCCCCATGGATACAAGCGGAGCGATGATATCCACCAGCTCCGGTCCTAGCAGATACAGCGTAAGCGTCTGCAGACCACTGAATAGCACGCCGATCAACAAAAGGACCGGCCAGGTTTCACGGATGCCACGCAACCCATCCAGTACTAGGATCAAGAGCGTCGGAATAAGCAGGGTGGCTGGCTGAACAATGGCGATCATCATCAGCGCCATGTCATCCAGCGGCACAGAGCCCTGTTGCGCGCCAACGATTACCGGGATTCCGATGGCGCCATAGGCGCCGGCCGCAGCATTGGCCAGCAGGCACAGCATGGCAGCCTTGAGCGGCTTGAAACCCAACTCGACCAGAAGCGCCGCGCAGATGGCAATAGGTACACCAAAGCCTGCAGCACCCTCGAGAAAACCACCAAAGCAGAACGCAATCAAGATGACCTGAATGCGTTGATCTTCAGAAATGGTGGCAATACTGCCACGGATGACATCAAACTTGCCGCTCTTGACTGCCAGTTTGTAAAGCCACACCGCCATCAGCACGATATAGCCAATCGGCCATAAACCGTTGGCAATGCCCAACAGTGCGGCGCTCAGGATTTTGCCAAGGGGCATGCCGAACAGAAACAGAGAGGAGACCACGGCAATGCCCAGGGTCAACAGGGAGGCGGTCAGCCCTTTCAACTTGAGAAGCGTCAGTGCTGCCAGAAAGAACAAGATAGGAACAGCGGCCACCAAAGCCGAGAGATAGGCGTTACCAAGCGGGTCGTATAGTTGTTGCCACATGACGGGGCTCCCTTAGCGGCCGGCCGGATCCCTATTGATCAGCACATTGGAGCATGCTGTCCCGTTCACCAGGCATTCCAGGTTACGGAGTGTCACCTCGGAAATCTCGCGTAGCGCTTCGACGGTAAAGAAGCCCTGGTGTCCAGTCACAATTACATTGGGAAAGGTCATCAGCCGCTGGAAGACATCGTCATCAATGATGTCGGATGAGCGATCATGGAAGAAGAGGAAACTTTCCTGCTCATACACATCAATGGCCAGGGCGCCTAACTGGCGGCTCTTCAGTGCCTCTATAACAGCGGCCGTGTCCACCAGTCCGCCGCGGGAGGTATTAACGAGCATGGCGCCGGGCTTCATCTCGGCCAAGGTGCGTTCATTGATGATGTGGCGGGTTGCGTCCATCAAGGGGCAGTGCAACGTCACGATGTCCGATTGTGCCAGTAGCATGTCGAGGTCAACGAAATCCCCAAGCGTCTTGAATTCAGGCGCAGGCATGGGATCGTATCCCAGCAGGCGACAGCCAAATCCTTTCAGGATGCGGGCCGTCGCCAAACCGATTTTGCCGGTGCCGATAACCCCAACCGTTTTGCCATGCAGCGTAAACCCCAGCAGCCCCTCCAGCATGAAATTACCTTCGCGGACGCGGTTATAAGCCCGATGCGTATGCCGGTTAAGCGTAAGGATAAGCGCAATGGTGTGCTCGGCTACTGCTTCGGGTGAATAGGCAGGGACACGCGCAACAAAGAGTCCTAGTCGCTCGGCAGCGTCGAGGTCTACATTATTGAAACCTGCACAACGCAGGAGAATCGCATTGACCCCATATTCCTTGAGTGTTTCGAGAACAGGCGCATCGAGTTGATCGTTGACGAAGGTACAAATGGCGTCGCTGCCCTGCGCGAGCGCAACGGTTTGAAGCGAGAGCGGGACATTTTGATAGGTGAACTCGAAGTTGTGATGGGCGAAATGGTGTCTATTGGCTTCGTCAAGAAACCGCTGATCGTAGGGCTGGGCGCTGAAAACAGTGATTTTCATGCGATCTCCTCAAGTCACAAAAGAACGAAATGGTCGTCCGACGTCCGCTACTGCACGGCCAGTATGGCAATGCCACGTCTGATACAGATACCCCAAGCCTAGACGAAACCGTCTAGGCTGCTACTTCAACGTGGGGTTCACTGAGCCTGAGCACGAAAACTGCGAATTGTGCAAACATCCTGAGAGCCCTTGTGCTGGTAAGCCGACTTCCATCAGCGCTACGCTTGCACCGTTTTACTACATAGTCGATTACGAGCCCGCGCCATGAATGTCATCCTGAACCGCCGAACGTTTTTATTGGCTAGCGCTGTGGTGTCTGCGTCTTATTCGCTAGGTACGCTGGCTGGCGCTAATCGGGATGATGCTTCCTTTCAAGATCGGCTGGCTAAGTTGGAGCAGAAGCTGAACGGACGGCTTGGGGTATGCGCCATCGATACCGCAAATGGAGCACAGTTGGGCTATCGCGCCAATGAGCGGTTTGCCATGAACAGCACGTTCAAGGTCATGCTCGCCTCAGCGTTTCTCGCCCGAAGCCAAGACGAACCGGGGCTCCTCGAAGAGCGGCTCACGTACACCCGGGCCGATCTGGTCACATACTCTCCCGTGACGGAAAAGCACGTTTCCACTGGGATGACCGTTGCCGAATTGTGCGCCGCAGGCATTCAGTACAGTGATAACACCGCGGCCAATGTGCTCATGAAAAAGCTGGGGGGCCCTGAAGCGGTCACCGCATTTGCCCGTTCGATAGGCGATACGCATTTTCGCCTCGATCGGTGGGAAACCGAACTCAATTCGGCTATTCCGGGAGATCCTCGTGATACGAGTACCCCTCAGGCCATGGCAATGAGCCTGCAACGTCTGGCATTGGGTGACATGCTGGCTGCGGATAAACAGCATCAGTTGCAGGCGTGGTTGAAAGGCAATACCACAGGTGGCAAGCGTATCCGGGCCGGGGTACCGGCTGGCTGGCAGGTAGGCGATAAGACAGGTACGGGTGATTACGGCTCGGCCAACGACGTGGCTATCCTCTGGCCGCCTCGCCGTGCACCCGTTGTGCTGGCTCTCTATTCCGCTCTTGAAAACCAGCAGGCGGAAGCGCGCAATGACGTACTGGCCGATGCGGCGCGCATTGTGGCTGAATGGGTGACAGGCTGATTCCAGCCCATACGCTACGCTCATGCGCAGCGGGTAGTTAAACTGGTGTACAGGAGATGGTATTTCTCCTTTAACTGCTCTTGGGCTAATGATGCCTAAGAACCCTGTCTAGAAGGGTTCGTAGGCGTGTGCCTGTATCTTTCCGTCCATATTAGGAAAGATCAATCATGTACGTTGCTTTTCCCGCCATTGTAACCAGTAGCTCTCCTAGCTGCGCGTTGCACTTTTGGCTTGGTGTAACGCTGAATGGGATGTTTCCCTCCTTCCCATTGGAACGCTATTCACGACCGGTCTGGGGTTCTGGATCATCGATACGCGATTCAGAGAATGTCGCACATGGAGGTGTGATCAATCTTCTAGGCGGGCTTCGCCTGAACCCAAAAGTACATCTGGCGCACAAGATTGCGTCAAATCTCATGAGGCAGATCGTGAAAGCTAAATAACTATGACGCTGCTATCACTTTGATTTCAAACGTAGCGCGTATAGTTCTTCCTGGCCTTCCTGCGCTGCGCTGGAGAGGCCTTTACCTCCGCATTCTGTTTACACAGAGGCGGGAAGGGATACATCAACTCATGCAAGGAAGCTGCTATGAAGGGTGCGATCTTAAAGCCCCGAGGTTTTGCCGTGGCCGCCATAAAGGTAGTGCTGGCTGCTGGATTGTTATCCGCGTTGTCAACGGCCGAAGCAGGCATCGACCTGGTAAGCCTGAACATGTCGGGTGCAAGTTTTGCAGCCGAGGTGCTGCCGGGCGCTAATGGCGTTAACTACATCTTTCCTACGGAGCAGTATTTCAAGGCGTGGAGCGCAAAGGGCATCAAGACCATTCGCTTCCCCATCCTGTGGGAACGTCTGCAGAAAACCACCTACGCATCGTTTGATCCAACCTATGCCGCGCTTGTAACCCAGATGCTGGGCTACGCCCACAAATACAATATGCGGGTTATTCTGGACCTGCATAACTTTGCACGGTACAAGAATCAGCTGATTGGCAGTCGAAACGTCCCGCTAGACGCTTTTCGTGATGTCACGTATCGAATGGCGATGACATGGGGAAGTCATCCTGCCTTGTTCGCCTATGACGTGATGAATGAACCCTATGCGACGTCGGGTACGGTGGCGTCCATCATGCAGGCGGGTATCGATGGTATTCGCCGCATCGATAATACCCATTACATATTGGTGGAAGGTGAAAACTTCTCTAGTGCCTGGCTATGGTCGTCGTCTTCAAGTGCAGGCCTGCTCTCCGTCAAGGATCCGGCCGACAAGATTCTTTATTCAGCGCATACCTACCTGGACGACAACAACTCTGGCACTTACACCAATCCTCGGGATGCTGGGATGAATGATCCTATGGTTGGTGTCAATCGGGTCAGGCCGTTTGTAGAGTGGTTGAAAGCCAATAACAAGAAAGGCTATCTGGGAGAAATCGGCGTTCCAAACAATAATCCTGCCTGGTTACCTGCGCTCGACAATACCCTCAAGTACCTCGCTGAAAATTGTATCCCAGCTTCTGTCTGGGCTGCCGGGCCAGGATGGGGTGACGACTATGTATTGAGTGTGGAGCCTGTTGACGGCAAGGACCGCATCCAATGGCCGATCTTGCGTAAATACGTGGAGACTAGTAATTCGTGTGTGTCTATTGGGCCACAAAAAGCGGCAAGCCCAACTCCGCCCGTGCCCCAACCCAGGCCTGAGCCGCAACCTCAACCAAAGCCCGTGCCTATTCCACAGCCAGTACCGGCTCCACAACCGCAGCCCGTACCTGAGCCCGCGCCAGTACCTCAGCCTGCACCGGCTCCCCTACCTAAGCCATTCGTTTGTCAGTTTGCACTGACATCATGGCTTCCAATCTGCCAGGCAAAGACAAACACGCACGCCTATTGGTGGCATTGGTAAAGCAGAAGCCCTGGCGAGTAAGGCGCCAGGGCTTGAGCATTAACCTGATCAGTGCTCAGCGTTGGGGCGCTCGATCTTGGCAGGTTCCGTTGACCGGGTTTTCCAGAGTGATACCAGTACGCCACCCGCCAGCAAGCCCAGCGTTACACTCAATGACAACGCAGCAGGTATTTTGCCAATGATGCCCACCAGGAAGATCTTGCTCCCGATGAACACCAGAACCAACGCCAGCGCATACTTGAGGTAGGCGAAGCGATGAATCAGGGCAGCCAGCGCAAAGTAGAGTGCACGCAAACCCAGGATCGCAAAGATATTCGAGGTGTAGACAATGAACGGATCCTGTGTGATCGAGAAGATCGCCGGTACGCTGTCCACCGCAAACACCAGATCAGCACACTCAATCAGGATCAACGCGAGGAACAACGGTGTTGCCCACCAGACTGTGTGGCCGGCAGCATTGGGTTTCTTTACAAAGAAGTGCTGCTCGTGCAGCTCATTCGTAACGCGCATCCGCCTGCGCAAGAACTTGACCAGGACGTTATCTTCCAGATTTGGAGCTTCATCCACCTTGGCGAACAGCATTTTTATGCCGGTGACGACAAGAAACACCCCGAACACATAAAGGATCCAGCTGAACTGATGGATAAGGGCTGCGCCCAGGCCAATCATAAGTGCACGGAGGACGATTACACCCATGATTCCCCAGAACAACACCTTGTGCTGATACTGACGAGGAATGCCAAGAAAGCTGAAGATGATCGCCATGACGAATACGTTGTCCATCGAGAGCGATTTTTCGATTAGAAAGCCGGTCAGGTAGTCCATGCTGGCGTCACCGCCTTTCTGGAACCATACCCATACGGCAAACAACAGGCCCATGCTGATATAGCCTGCCGAGAGGAATAGACTTTCCTTGATCCCTATCTCGTGATTGTCACGATGCAGAACCCCAAGATCAAGCGTGAGCAGGGTGATGACGACAGCCAGAAATGCGAGCCACAACCACGTGGCCGTACCAAGAAAATCGGCGAACAGAAACGCTTCTAGGGTGTTCATGAGCCCCTCCTTACAGTCGAAGTTGTACCAGCTGTGACTCCGACATGGCGGCAA
The DNA here is from genome assembly GCF_030403525.1 of Pseudomonas sp. WAC2. Lineage (NCBI taxonomy): Bacteria > Pseudomonadati > Pseudomonadota > Gammaproteobacteria > Pseudomonadales > Pseudomonadaceae > Pseudomonas > Pseudomonas sp. WAC2. The sequence continues at coordinate 16,490 of NZ_JAUEPD010000013.1, read as the reverse complement.
GTACCGTCAGAGGGGCCCGGCGTCACGCTGATTACGTTAAGTCCTTTCCTGCAGCGTCTCAACTGACAAGTTTGACAAAACGTTGCGACTTTATGAGGGGAACGAGCAAATGCGGGCGAACAGAAAAGGCGGCGTGAAGCCGCCTTTTCCAAGAGCCCTGTCAGTGGCCTTATCGCTTGCGAAGATAAACGCGGCTAACGCGTCGCTCGTCAATGTCGGTCACGGTGAGACTCCAATCTAGCCATTCCACGCGATCACCTTTGACAGGCAACCGATCCAGCAGGCTCATGACGAGGCCGGCCAGCGTCTGATAGTCCTGAGTAGCCTTGGCCTGAAAGCCCAGGCGCTGCCTGAGAACATCCAGCGGGAGTCCACCACTGACGATAAAGCCGTCCTTGTCCTTGCGGATATCGGGCACTTCCATTTCGCTGGCGTCTGGAAGATCACCTGCAATGGCCTCAAGCATATCGGTAATGGTCAGCACACCTACGAAATCACCGAATTCGTTGACTACAAACGCGATGTGCGTCGAAGCATGGCGAAGCTGCTCCAATGCATGCAAGGCCCCGCAGGTTTCTGGCAATACGATAGGGACATGAACAGCGCTATCGAATGCTACATCGTGTCCTGCCAGCAACTCACGAAGCAGGTCTTTCTTATGAATGAATCCCAGCGGCTCATCAACTTTACCGTCTCGTATGACCGGCAGGCGTGAGTGAGGGGAGTCCATCAGACGCTGGCGATTGTGCTCATCTGTATTGGCAAGGTCAATGTAGTCCACATCGGAGCGTACCGTCATGAGGCTGCGAATCGGCCGTTCGGACAGGTTCAATACACTGCTGATCATAATGCGTTCCTGGCGATGGAAGACGCTTTGATCATGGTCATCATCCAGCAGGTCGGTGATCTCGTCATCCACCTCGTCCGTTTCAAACTTACGCCCGCCCAACAGGCGCATGACCGCATATGCCGTGCGTTCCCTCAAGGGATGGTTTCCGTGCAGCTTCTTACGACGTCGCAGGCGTGCGATCTGATTGAGCAGCTCGATCAGAATCGAGAAGCCAATCGCGGCATACAGGTAGCCCTTCGGAATATGAAAGCCCAAACCATCGGCGGTCAGGCTCAAACCGATCATCATCAAGAAACCCAGGCACAGCATGATGACGGTAGGATGTGCATTGACGAAATGGGTCAGAGGCTTGCTCGCAACGATCATTACCCCGATCGAGACGATCACCGCGATCATCATGATGGAGAGATGGTCGACCATGCCGACCGCGGTAATCACGGAATCCAGCGAGAAGACCGCGTCCAGCACCACGATCTGAGCGACGATAGGCCAGAAAGCCGCGTAGGTTTTACTGTTTCGTGCCTGAACGACATGTCCTTCAAGGCGCTCATGCAATTCCATCGTGGCTTTGAAGAGCAGGAAAATACCGCCAAACAGCATAATGAGATCGCGCCCGGAAAAGCTCTTGCCAAATACCTCGAGCAACGGAGCGGTAAGGGTTACCAGCCACGAAATGCCGGCCAGCAGACCCAGACGCATCAGCATCGCCAGCGACAGGCCGATGATGCGGGCGCGGTCACGTAAGTGAGGCGGCAGTTTGTCTGCCAGAATGGCAATAAACACCAGGTTATCGATGCCTAGGACCAGCTCAAGCACGATCAGCGTGGCGAGCCCCAGCCACGCGGTGGGATCAGCAATCCATTCCATGTGGATCAGGCCTCTATCTGTTGGAAGTTGAATAGCCGAACGTGTACAGCGTCGGTGTGCGCGATGGGATGATCAAGCAGGCACCGTGGCAACGAGAGGGCGTTGTGAGGTAAACAGAAAGGGCGTAAGGAAGTGGCAACGTGACGCTGAGCAGGGCTGCTCGATATGGAAGGGAAGCGTCGACTGGGAGGTTCGGAGGACGTGTTCATAACACCTTGGATAGAGTGGAAAGCCTAGAGCTTAACCGGGCGATAGACATTTGCGTAAAGCGAAACTATTACAATTTGCTATGGACCAGCAGGGTGAGAAAGGACGCGCCGAAGCGCGTCCTTCGGTATTACAGGAAGTTGAATGGCAATGTGGAAACGAGGCGGATCTCCTTGAAGCTGCCGTCTACCTGATTCTGGCTAGCCTTGTGACGGGTCAGCATCAGGCGGAACTTGCTGTCCTTGATCCGGCCGGACTGGACCTGGTATGTGCCGACCAGCCCGAGTTCGTGGTGGGTTTCCCCGTCCTGTTGTAGTACTTCGGCATAGTTAGCGTAATTGCCACTGCCGGGATTGTAATGCGTACCGTCGATGTCCCAGCCCTTAACGTACCAGATGCCCGTTGTCAGGCCCGGAACACCGAAGTAGCTCCAGTCGGTCTCGTACCGGACCTGGGCGGACTTCTCGTTTGGCCCGTTATAGTCCGAAAACATTGAGTTGCCCAAGTAGATCGCAGCGGTCTCATGGGCATAGTCGAAGTACTCGTTTCCTTCAATCTGCTGATACACGAACGTCAGGCTGTGAGCCTGATGGCTGCCGGTAAGCGCCATGCTCCAGGCAGTATTGTTTATATTGCCAGCCTTCGCATCGCCTTGATCGAGGGTACGATAGCCATTGAATGCAGCTTTCCAGCCAAACGTCTTGATATCACCGCCGGTCTTGCTCAATCCCAAGTAATACTGGTTCCAGACGTCTTCAAACTGTGCGCCGTAGAGGCTGATCTCGAATCCGTCCAGTGGCTTGTAGTTACCGCCCAGGTAACTCAAATGATCACCAATGACTTCGCGTGTACCGTATTCGGTCGTGAATTTCTCATCGCCTGCACCGGTTCGCGGACTGGCACGGCGGAAGCTGCCGGCTTGAAGCGACAGGTTGTCCCATTCATCGCTGACGATCCCGAAACCGGTAAAGCTGGAGGGCAGAGCGCGGTTGTCGTTATAGCTGACCACGGGTGTATCAATCAGAAAGCGACCGACCTTAAGCTCGGTATTGGACACACGCAAACGGACATCAGCTACCCCTAGCTTTGACCATTCATCGTGGCCATGACCGTCACTGTCTGCCAGCGTACGGTTGCCGCCACCACCGATTCGTCCCTTGCCTCGCTCCAGGTTGATGGCATTGAACCCGGCAACATCGATACCGAACCCCACGGTACCTTGCGTATAACCGGAGCTGTATTTGAGCGCTGTGCCCTGAACCCAGGTATTACGAGTATGAGTGAAGTGACGGGAGCCGTTCTTGGGATAGGTGAAACCGAAACGGTCTTGCCCGATCTCCCGAGCAGCAAAGTTCCGCGTGGTCAGCGTTAGCGTATCGTCTCCAAAGAATCCCTTGGCGCCTGCCTGGCCTTTGACCGGCTTCTGCACATTGGGAAGGCTCTGGACCTCATTAATGTAACTAGGGTCATCAGGGGCCGGAGACTGAGCCTGAGCTGCAAGCGAAAGTGCAAGTAGCGAAAGGGTAAAACCGGCGCGGTACAAAGTAGACATCTGCTTTCCTTATGATTTTTATAGGAGTTCGAGTGAAACGCCCCATAGTGCTTTTCCTGCTGACAGGCAGAAGGAAAATGTCCGCGGCGCGGCGCTATACGCTCTGCCAGGACTATTAACGCAACGCTTACCTATTTGCTCTCCCTCAATCGAGACGTACTAGGCCCATGGCTTAGAAACCTGTCTCGCCGAGTCAATTTGAATAAAATGGGTTTCTGCTTCTATTGCGCTTTGCTCACTTCTCGAATGGCGTATCGAGACAGGGCCAAGGCAACCAAGCAGGCCGTTTAACGGCATGGAGATCCATGGAAACAGTTCCAGGATTTCACGCCCGTCGCAGGGCTCTATGCAGAAGCTGTACCCAAGGAAACATGACTGATTAGTCAGGTTTATGTTTGTCCGTTACACATATATTTATGGCGTAAATGCATAAAATCAGGGCAGTTTCGATATCATTAAGCCTGTATACATTTGGTAACAGTCGCTAAACCATTGTTACGCCTGAGAAAGATGTTGGTAATGAAATGCGCACCGACTGTGCACAGGTGTGCTCTGTAATGGTGCATGGTTTTTCAAAAGGGTGCTTGGCTGCCGGTAGTTTACTTCTGCTCGTTGCAGCCACACTGAGCATTCCCCTGATTATCTATCCAGCACAACGAGCCAAAACGCCGTATCATTGAGGGTGAGTTTCAACCGGATAGAATCCACATGCTGTCTGCTGTTAAACGCTACCTGGCAGGGGCGTTATCGAACTATTTTCCACGTACCACGGAATACCTGCAGAGCAATGGTGATGGCCCGCTGTCTCATCCCAAGCCAAGCAAGCAGGCGGGCTCGTTGCTGACCAATAAACTCAAGTCCATGGTCACCCGTAAGCCCACCCAGAAAGTCAACCCACGCAAAAAGCCTGAAATCGGTGCAAAAGGTTCTCCAAAGCGTGGCAAGCCGGCTCCCACGGCTAAAAAAGCTCAAAGCAAGAGTGCGACTGCGACCAAGCGATCGACGAAGCCGAGCGGACGAGCCAAGAAGCCTCTGGAGTCTGAGCCCAAGGCCCATAGAGCTACCACGGAAGGACTCTATGGGCCCGCGTTACTGTCTATAACCGAGCAGCACGTTCAGGCGATGCATGAGCGCGTAGCCGAAGCCGTCAAAGCGGGAGTGATCCGAGCGCCGTCAGACGAGCAGTGGGGTATGATTGTCAGCCGCAGCCCGGCTACGCGCATCTTTGCAGGTGCAGGGTCGGGCAAGTCCACTACGCTGGTGCTGCGCGTAGTCTTCATGCTGTGCCATCTGGATATCAAGCCCGAACAGCTCACAGTCATATCGTTTACTAACGACTCCTGCGCGCAGCTGCGCGAGCAGCTTATCAAGGTATTGTCCTTCTGGAAGTTCTCGTTTTCGGCTGAGCAGGCGCGCAGCTGCGTACGGACCTTTCATTCGGCGATGGGTACGCTCGCCAAGGACGCATTAGGTGCGCCGGTATGGTTTGAGCAGCTGTCCGATCGCAAGGCATCGGCTACCGAGCTGGACAATCCATTGACAGGCGGCCGTCTTCATCCTGTGCAGTTGGACCTGCTCAAACAGGCCTACCAGCGTGCCTATTCAGACGTCCCGGCGTTCAAGAGGAAGGTCGACAAGCTGTTGAATATCGCTAACGAAAGCGATGAAAGCGAAGGAAACAGGCCCGCTCCACTCAAGCCGTTCAAGCTGGAGGGCGAGTTCGTAGCGGTTCCGCTTTTTGAGGCGTTCTACATTCAGACGGGCTTTATCGAAAGCCTGGGACTACGGGTAGATCGTCTGCAAAGCGATAACTTGCAGTGTTCCGTTCGCGAGCAGATCTTTATCGAGGCCCTGGGGCTCTTCTGGAAAACGTTTGAAGCCTGCCTGAAAGAGAGGGGCCTGCTGACGTTCAACCGTGCGTTTCAGGAGCTTACCGATCGGCTCAATCGAAACGATCGGAGTATCCGTCCGGAAATGCTGATGCCCTTCAGTCATCTGCTGATCGATGAATTTCAGGACATCTCCCCACAGATCGTATTGTGGCTGCAAGCCGTCCATGGATATCTGGCCCGTCAGAAGCGGGCAATCAGTCTTATGGCGATAGGGGATGACTGGCAATCCATTTATGGCTGGCGAGGAAGCTCTCCCGAACTCTTCATGAACTTCGACCGTCATTTTCCAAGCCAGGGACGAAACAGAAAAAGTACCGTTCTGACGCTGGCTACCAACTATCGCTCCGTGGAACCCATTATTCGGGACGCTGAGAAAGTATTGGCTGGCGTAGTATTCAAGCAGGAGAAGACCTGCCAGGCCGCCAGGACCGTCAAGCGAGGTGATCATGGCGTGCAGGCGGTTACACGGTTCGATTTCAAGAGTCGCCTGCCGGAAGTGGTAAAGGAGATCGAGGCTCAGTGCGCCCACGCTGCAAGTCGAAACTCTTCGGAGCGGACCGCGGTGTTGGTGTTGAGCCGACGCAATGAGACGCTCAAGACCCTTCAAAGCCATCTCGACAAGGCGCTACCTGTTCGCTGCTATACCATTCACCGGGCGAAGGGATTGCAGGCTGAAGTAGCCATTGTTGTGGACGACGGAGCCGGTGCGTTACCACATCCGCTGCGCAACGCATTGTATAGAGCGTCTGGTTTTTTTCAGAACACCTATGATCAGGCGATGGCCGATGAGTCATCAAGGCTCTCTTATGTTGCGATCACACGAGGAGTTAGTCGTGTACTCTGGTATACGACCAAATCGAGAGGGCCATGTTGATAGCGGCTAAGCCCTTGAAAAGGAATCTGTTTCTCCGATTATCGATTTGGCTGATGATGACTAGTGCTACAAAACATTTCTAGCCTGTTCCTGCGCTGCCTATGGTGAACCTGTCTCTTCCTTGAAGAGCCCACCAGTTAAAGAGGGTAGCGCCATGACTCATCAATTGTTTCGTAATCCAGCCAATGCCTTGCATATCCACACCAGTTTTGCCGAAAAAGCGGCTTTTCTGCTGGGTACGCAAAAACAGGTGCAGCTTGAAAAGGCGACTGGTACTACTGATCCAGTCCGTTGAAACGGGTGCCATCCCTCGTGCTTGATGCGAGCTGTTGCGTAAGCACAAGGGATGACACATTCACCTGACAGCGATTAACGCTTTTGATAAAGATCCAAAAAAGCAGTGGAGCCCTGTCTCAAATGTCTGGACAGGCGAACGGGGCCTGACTGCTCATGCTGGCGCTCCTGGGCCAACATTGTTCCGGCTTGTAGATCGCAGCCGTGAATCATGAGCTGGAGCAGGGAGTGGGCTGGTGACTGTTTGATAAGTATGTTCATGGGCAGGGACCATGTAAGGTTTCGTCCATAGTTACGCTCATGTAGAGCGTCTGGTACTGATTTACATCAAGGCTTGTGCGTGCTGTATACATACCGCTCTTTTCATTTCAGCCTTATTTCACCGCCAGCGATCATGGCCTTGGTTACGTAGGTAACCGACGTGCTGTACTACAGACTGTCGTTTGAGCGGAGCGCGGTAGCCTGGACCATTGTCAGTCACTTCCGTAGGCCCCACTTGAACGTACCTCCAAGCTAAGCACTCCTTTGCGTCATATGCGAAACCTGGCGACGTATGGATAATCGGCGTTGCCGATCTCCATAACTGGGGGCAGGCTGAGAAACACCTTCTACCTGGGTGACATCACGTGCCGTGACTTATGGTGTCCTGCAACATGCAGGTCTGCTTCATTTCCTTGATATGTATCAAGCCTTGGCTTTACAGGCGTATGACGATAGTGGCATCAGGTAGGGGAGAGCCCCAAAGAGCCGCGGCATGAATCGCTATCAACGCCTCCTTCTTGTGGTGGACAACAGCTGTTAGCGGACTGCTGCCTTTAAGCGTGCCCAGGCGCTGGCGCAAACCAGCCGAGCGGCATTGCACCTGGTCATGTTTGATTATGTGGAGGCGATTGCAGCCCATTGCTGCAGTGATCAACTATTGCAGCCGTGATGAGGTGGATGTGTTGGTAGTTGGTCGTACGGAGCACCATCCCTTGCCCTGGCTGGGAAGTTTTGCCGAGTCACTGCTGACTGCGCCCCCGTGCAGTATTCTGGCCCTGGGCCGTTCTTCGGTCGATTCATAGTTCACGCTGTAAGCATCTGTACTCGATTACACCTGGTTAACCGAGTGCAGATCCGAACGCTTACGAGCGGGTACTACTGGCTGCAAGGAAAAGGAGAAACTATTTCTGGCCCTTGATTTCCATACTGCCGTATTTGTTCTGCTGATAGATCGTGTAAGGCAATACCAACGTATCCAACACACCAGAAAGCGCCATATCTACCGCAATCAGTGGAACAGCATGTTTTTCCTGAGGTGGGGGATAGATAACGGGCGGAGCGTTGAGTGAGCAGAAATCGTACGCCACGCCGCTATAGACCCGGCTTATGGACTCGCAATAGGTTTTCTGCTGCCTGAGCTTGTAGCTGGTAGTCGCATCGTCTTGGAACACCGTATTGAGGGTCCCACACCCAGTCAGGCCCAGCGCCAGGACGCCAATGGCAATCGTGTCAAGCTTCATGCCTATCGTTCCTTCTCTATCAACGTGGCTTGAGCCACTGATCAAGCCAGACAAAAGCGGCTTCCTGTTGCTCCTGCACAAACACGTGGCCAAGTTCGGGCCACAGCTGTGTGGTGAGATTCAGCTCGGCCTGTTGAGAACGCCAGATGCGGTGCACCTTGGCGTAAGCTGCTTCGACCGTTTCTGAAGGGAACAGCGTGTCCTTTCCACCGTTGAAAAGCAACAACGGACGGGGTGCAGCAATTCCGGCAACGTCTGGAATATCGAGCCGGGCCGGTATGCCTGGATGCAGCATGTAGTACGATGACTGGCCGCGTAATGTGTTATTCCCCGGCGTCATCAGGCCTTGGTAAGTCCCAAACCAGGAAATGGCAGCAGTTGCCGCAACCTTGTCTGAAAGGGCTGCTAACTGCCAAGCGCGAAAGGCCCCCATGGAGAACCCGACAACGCCGATGCGACGTGCGTCGACCATCGGAAGCGTTGCCAGAAAATCAACCGAGCGCATGTCCTCATAGGCCATTGTTCCAGCAAGAGAACGTCCTAGGTTGAAGAAATTGCTGGCAAGCGCCTGTTGCTGTTCGTATGTCACCGGGCCGCGCTCACCCCAACCAAGGGCATCGACCGAAAGCACAACATAGCCCCGCTTGGCCAGCTCATCGCCAGGAAAGCGGCCAGAGAAATATTTGTCGGCCCACTGCTGCGCGGAAGCAGATACTGTTTGATCACCCCATGGTTTGACCATCTTCTCTTTGCCAATATCAAAGCGCGCCCCATGGTCATGCAGCATTAGCACCGCGGGATGAGGGCCGGGCGTATCAGGCAAGAGAAGCAAAGCGTTGACACGACTTTCATCAGTCAGCGTGAACCTGATCTTCTGAGCGCTGTAGCCTGAACGCTGCTGCTGATCAATAACCTGAGCGTTGAAGGCACGCTTTGAATCTGGCGTTAGCAACGCCTCGCGCAGTAGCGTTTGGGCATGGGTACGCCATTTTGAAAAGTGCTTGTAATGACCTGACAGCCAGCTATCTGGATAGGTCATCTTCTGTTTGAGCAGCAGGTAATTGCCGGGAAGTGCGTCGGCCGTAATGGGAGCGGAAGCTGACTGGGCCTGGGCATTTGCCGTTGCGGCAAGGCTGATCCCGCAAAGCACGAGAGATTTCAGAATATTCAAGGTGCGACTCCGGCTGTTGTTGTTATTGAGGCGAGAGTATAGACAGCAGTATGACAACTTAAAAATGGATGGGCCCTCTGGCAATCCGGATCTCAGCTGTTCAGGCCGATATCCGATAGGATGAGGCAGGCCGTTACGTTTGCTATCGAGGTGGAATTCTTTCGATAGGGGGCAGGTCTCACACGCATCTCACCTCGACACGGGAACCATAATCCTTGCAGACCCTCCGTCTCACACCCACGGTGGCCACGTTCCTTGTATCATTCCACTCCATTTCCAGGGGCCTGGATAGCGGTTTACGCTATGGCCGGTACGCTCTTGGACTTACAGCCCTATTGATGCTGGCAGGATGTGGAACACACTCTCCGCAGCAGGTAACTGCGCCCAGCCCAACTGAAGTACAAGCCAGGATTGTCAGGCTCATGCCTGGTAGTGTGTCTGAGCGCCAGGGCTGGGCCAGGGATATTTATACGGCGTTCGATGCGCAAAAAATTCCTCCAACGACCGAAAACATCTGTTCCGTATTGGCGGTGACTGAGCAGGAGTCCACGTTTCAGGCAAACCCTCGAGTGCCAGGCATGGGCTCGATTGCGAAAAAGGAAATCGATCGCCGCGCCGGCAAGTTGCATATACCGGCCTTTCTGGTCCGTACCGCATTAAGCCTACGGTCACCCAACGGCAAAACCTATAACGAGCGACTTGCTGCGGCGCATACCGAAAAAGAGCTGAGCGATATCTTTGATGACTTCATTGGCATGGTTCCGCTGGGCAAGACACTCTTTGGCAGCTTCAACCCTGTTGAAACTGGCGGGCCGATGCAGGTCAGCGTAGCGTTCGCTGAGCGCCAATCCAGAGGTTATCCCTATACGATTGACGGATCGATCCGTAACGAGGTCTTTACCCGACGCGGCGGTGTCTATTTCGGGACGGCACACCTGCTTGGCTATCCGGTCAGCTACACCCAACAGATCTACCGATTTGCCGATTACAATGCCGGTTGGTATTCGAGCCGTAATGCTGCGTTTCAGCGGGCAGTGAGCAGTCTGACAGGCGTTTCTCTTGCGCTGGACGGCGATCTGATCCGCTATGGCTCACTGGAGCCGAGTGCAACCGAACTGGCCGTCCGTAAGCTGGGCAAACGACTGGACATGAGTGAACTGGCCATACGACGTGCGCTTGAAAAAGGAGAAACACTCGATTTCGAGGAATCCAAATTGTACACCCGCGTTTTCGAGCTGGCTGAGAAGAAAGCGGGTAAATCGCTACCTCGGGCCATATTGCCAGGCATTACGCTCGAAAGCCCCAAGATTACCCGCAAACTAACCACCGCCTGGTTTGCCAAGCGTGTCGAGGAGCGCTACCAGCGCTGTCTGGCGCGTGCGAAGTAACGTGCAGCACGCCTTGGTTTACCGAGGCGTGCTGTCGTAGCGCAGTTGGGCCTGATCGATCGCCTCCATATTTGCCTCTGCCCACAACCGAAGTGGCTTGAGCGTCTCGGCGAGGGTAACGCCCAGCTCGGTGATCCGGTATTCCACGGTGACCGGAACGGTGGGAAATGCCGTACGCAAGACCAGACCGTCCCGCTCGAGCGTTTTCAATGTCTGCGATAACATCTTCTGGGAAAGCCCGCCGATTCGGCGCAATAGCTCATTGAACCGTAGGGGGCTTTCCAGCAGAAGATCGAGTATCAGCACCGTCCACTTATCTGCAATTCGATCCAGTATCCGTCGGGTTGGACAGTCAGCGCTAAATGTGTCGGGTGCCAGAGCCGCTTGATTCATTGGCAGTCACCTCAGGGTAACCAAGTGAGAAAAAAGTGCGTTCTTGTCGGAACGTACCGCGCCAATTAACGTGGTTTCCGAAAGTTACTAACTAACGGAAGGAGACTATACATGAAGGTTGCATTAATTGGCGCGTCAGGAAATGCCGGCTCGTGCATTCAGGATGAGTTAGTGAAGCGAGGGCATCAAGTGACTGCAATTGCCAGAAATGCCTCTCGTATAAAAAAGGCAGCAGGCGTACTACCGGTAGCGGTCGATGCGAATAACGAAGCTGAATTGACGGGTGTCCTAAAGGGTCATGACGCCGTTATCAGTGCCGTCATGTTTACCAGCAGCAACCCGGAAACTCTTATCTCAGCGGTAAAAAAGGCTGGGGTCAGACGTTATCTGGTAGTGGGTGGCGCGGGAAGCCTTGAGGTGGCACCCGGAGTCAGAGTAATCGATACGCCTGATTTCCCAGCGGAATACAAGCCAGAGGCTTCGGCGGGTGCGCTCTTTCTCGAGCGGTTACAAAGGGAGCCAGCGCTTGACTGGACATTTCTTTCGCCCTCGGCCGAATTCGTACATGGGCCACGCACTGGGGCGTTTCGACTGGGTGAAGACAGCCTGCTGGTAGATCAGAAGGGACGGAGCCACATTTCATTCGAAGATTATGCAATCGCCATGGTTGACGAACTGGAGCAAGGCAGGCATCTCCGCAACCGGTTTACCGTTGGGTACTAAAACGAGGACAGAATCGTTACCGTTCGCTTGCTCGTAAGCGGTTGCGCTTATAGATCCCGTGCAACGGCAGAACTTTTGCGACGGAGCTCATGGATGGCATCTTCAATGATGGTGTTCATGAGTTCCTGATTCGCGGCATGACGATTAAGCAGGCTCCGCTCAACCTTGGCAGGCGTTCGCGGGTCGATGAGCGTAATGACAAATACATCGCCGCGACTCTCAAGTGTGTACTTGACGGGTGGATCGAGCGAGGCAAGGCGGTATTTCAAGGCGTTCACTGTCATAAAACCATGCTGTCGTTGTTTTCACTTCGACAGGTACAGCACCGCCGATGTTCCTACCATTCGGCTCGAAAGGCGATGCTAGAGCGCTTGCTTGCTAGCGATTTACTGGCATGGTGAGGTGAATACCGTCCCGCTGTCTCGGTTGGAATTTACCTTCATATGGCCACCATGGGAGCGGGCAATTTCATTGACGATGTACAGCCCGATACCCAGCCCCTGTTGCAGGTTGGTCTGAAGCGTCGTTCGGCTGGCACGCCAATACGGTTGGAACAGGCCGGACAGGATGTTTTCAGAAAGAGGCTCGCCATCGTTATGGACGGATAGCGTCAGTAAACCATTCTCCACCTCTGCACGGATCAGAATAGGGCTTTGCGGATTGCCGTGCTGAATGGCGTTGGCTGTCAGGTTCGACAGAAGCTGCGCCAGGCGGTCGCAATCGCAATAGACCGTCCCCAATGTATTTACCGCGCTTTCAATGTAGCGATCAGGGTAGGTTGCCTGTAGCTCATTGACGACCTGCCGAAGGTGCAGTTCCAGGTTGCCGCGCTCCTCCTTGGCTAGCGGGATGCCGTTACCCAGCTGTCCTCTGGAGAAATCAAAGATGTCTTCCACCATTCGTAGGGCTCGCTGGGCAGAAGAGTGGATCAGTTCGACCAGCGAGCGCTCCTGATCCTCGCGCGGTGTTTTCAGCAGCCGCTGTGCACCCGCACAAATGGAGAACAGTGGATTGCGCAGATCATGGCCAACCAGGGCAAGAAAATGCTCTCGGGATTGGCCGTCAGCTTTTCATCAAGCAGCTTGCTTTCGGTTTCGATAAGGTTTTCCTGGGTTTCTATTTCCAGCGAAAGCAGATGAGTAAACGAACTCATCATTGCCAAGGTTTTCGTCTCGTCCAGATTCGCGGGCTCTGGATTTAGTGCGCACAACGTGCCGAAGAAACTGCCATCGCGCCGGAAGATGGGAACCGAGATATAACTTTCAAAACCATACTGCTTGGGGGTTGGGTGGCTGCAGTAGCGCGTATCTGCACTGGCGTTATTGATCAGGATCGAGTCCTGGCTTGCATGGACTTCGCGGCACAGTGTTGTGGTGACATCCAGAGGATCGCCTACCTTGAGCCCAAAGCCGATCAGGTCCAATACGGCACAGGTTGTCCAGGAATCTTCAGTTACCCGTGCGATTGCGACAAAACGAAGAAGGGTGCTTTCAGATATGACCTTGAGAATAACGCCAACAGCACTGATTCTAGCGATGATGGAAAGATCATTCTCGAGTGTACGCATCATGAGTTATACCTTGAAGCGAGGCGTACTTCACGGCTGCCCCTGACGATAGATCAGGGTAGTGAACGCGATTATCGTTTCGTTGACAACCTTTGGACGTATACAGTTTACTCAGGTGAGACTCCTGGCCAGGGAGACGACTTTCAAAGTCGTTTGCCATTGCCGTCTTTTACCCTCGGATGGCTCAAGAGCCGCCTGCATGACACATCCCTGGCTTAGGCGCGCCCGGAGGTATACACGGTAGGGCGCTGTTGAGCGTGAAGCGCTGCCGTATCAGCAGAACGGCGTTCTATAACGACCGTGCCTGTAGCAGGATGGCTGCTGGCTGGAAATGGAAAAAGCGCACGCCCATACAGGTCACGGCAGCAAGCAATGCCTCTCTAACGACATAACCTCGGGCATAGAGAGGCCTCCAGAACACAGCCGTCTTCAGATTTCACCTTCCCAATAGTCCAAGTTGGCCTCGGTCCTCTGTAGGGCGCGAAACGCCTTGATTCCCTTGGCACTGGCAGTCGTAAGGTACTTACCCGAATCTGGATACTCCACGACTTCGGGCGACTCTTTCGTGCTGATTGATAGGTATTTCAACTCAGCGTGAGACGTATTGATGATCTGATGTGGATAGTCAGGACCGGCAGGAATAAAAAGCACATCGCCGGCCTGTATCGGCACATACTCGCCTGCCACCCGCAGCGTACCTGTGCCTTCCAGAATGAGAAATGCCTCTTCCTGAGCATGGTGAAAGTGATAGGGACATGAGCGCTTGCCTGGCGGAACGATATCCAGCGAAAAACTAAGCTTTTGTGCAGCCGTTCCTTCAGAAAGGCTGCCGCTCTGACTTTCAAACAAAGGGCTGTAGGTTTCATGCGTCAGCGACGCATTGTTCAGGTTGCGAATAAGCGCTTGAGCCAGTACGGCTGCCTTGTTGGAGGGAATTGTTGTCATGGCTGCGAGATCCGTGGGGCGTCTGGTTATGCAGCATAGACAATCATAGAGCGATGACGGATTCCGTTTTTGCTCCTTTGTGCAAGCGATACCATGAAGTGCGATCGCTAACCGCGTTAGCGATCAATGGTGCCGATCGTATAGGAAGCAGTAATGTAGATTTCATTCCTCTTCCGGCACCAACTTGCGGCGCGCAAACAGGCTTTCCAGAATCTTGTTCAAAAGCACGACCAGCGCAATAAATACCAGGAAATAAACAACAACATTGTCAGTACCCATAAGCCTGGAAAGCTTACCGGCAATCATTGCAGACAGCGCCAATACACAGACGAAGCGAATGCCCAGTACTAATGCAGACGTGTACTCATGAACCACATTGTCAGGTTTCACGGGGCGATCACTCGTTTCCATAGTCCAACTACCTGGCAAGTCTGATTGCTTGCCTGGCTACTTTAATAGCATTGCAACGATGCTTTTCCGAGCATCATCCTCCGAACGATCACTTATGGCCGATAGGCGCCAATTGCAATGGTGATTGATACGCTTGGCGCTGGGCCCGTCAGAAAACCGGCGTGATCTGAAGAAGGAGAGATCTTAACGAAGGAAGTTGGCTTCGCCTGATGAAGAGTGGTCAAGTGAGAAGGGTTATCTAAGCAAAAGCAATCATAACGACGTTTGCCGGATAATGCAGGGCTTCGTGCTGCCTGCTGTCTCTGGATTACCGTTCCAGCAAAAGTATGCTCCGCTCCTTCCAGTTGTTAGCCAGTTGCCTGCTAGTAAAGAGCGCTTGGTTTTCATTCCATGACAAGGCGGGTGTTCGGTTGTAAGGATAAGGCTTCTCTGTATATCAAACCTTATCGGTCGAAAAGAAAGGGCGTTATCCGCTAAAGCAGAAGCTTTAAGCTTGAGGCAGCTTTCCTCTCACGGATCGCATCATGGGGAGGAGGTGGCTAACGTTATATTAAGCGGATAAAGGCTTTTAACACGGCGGCAAGCTGCAGAAAATGAAGCATACCGATAACGCCTCAATATGCTTAAAACGTAACATCTGTATCGTCACGCTCCTCTTCAGCGCTACGTGCTTCCAGATCACCTAACCAGTCCCAATCACTGGTTCGCTTGGGCTCGCTCAGCAGCCATTCTATAAAAGCATTCAATAGCGGATTCATTTAACTGATTTTATGAACGTGTTGGTTCATTAAAGACAGTAACTACAAGGATGCCTGATTATTACGCTTATAAATGCTTTCATTATGTTTCAAGGACTTATGATGAACCGAATCAATTGCTATGCAGGACAACGATTAAGTTCCAGAGCCTCTTGGCGAAAGAGGCTCTGGATGCATAGCTCCGATTAGTTGGCTAGCGCCGCCAATGTCTTGGGATAACCTACGGTCGATCCATTTACCGGAGCGCCCTCGAGATAAACCCCAAGGTTTTTACCGGCCTGGACATAGGTAATCTTGCGAACCTCGCCATTGGCAAGGCGTACAGATTTTCCTACCTTGAATGCCGCCTGGTTGGTTGAGGTGCCAGGAATCGAGAAGCCAGCCTTCTTGCGGTACACGCCGTTGAGCCAGTCAGCATTGGTAAAGTCATTGATCGGGCTTGTGGCGAGTACTGCCGATACCAACGCCAGCTTATTAGGATAGCCTACGATTGATCCATTTACCGGAGCGCCTTCCAGGTACACCGCCATATTGGTACCGATCTGGACAGCAGAGATCTTTCTGACCTCTCCGTTAGCAAGTCGCACCGAAGCACCTACTATGAAGGCAGCCTTATTAGCGGCCGTAGCAGGGATCGAGAAACCGGCTTTCTTGCGATAAACACCATTGAGCCAATCGGCGTTAGTAAAGTTGTTGATTACGCTACTAACTGCACCGTCTGCTCCAGCAACAGGTGTGGTGGTTACTGGAGTTGCTGCCGGTGGTACCGAAGTCGACGGTGCTGTGGAAGAGCCAGTACCCGTAGACGGTGTGGTCGCAACCGGAGTTGTACCCACAGACGGGTTGGATGGCGTTGGCGTCGTGGAGGCGCCTGCCTTCTTCGGGCCTATTTCCGTACAGCTGGTGTTATCCATGTATTTCTTGAGCGTCGGCCACTGCGGGCGATCCTGCCCATTTACCGGCTCAACTGACATGAAATAGTTGCCCCAACCCGGACCTGCCGCCCAGTAGGACGCCGGTACGCAATTCTCTTTCAGGTAGGCCAGCATATTGTCCATCAGGATGTTCCAGCGCGGGTTGTTATCCGGTACGCCGA